>JALEOH010000030.1 GCA_022766605.1 Ezakiella sp. | reverse complement strand
GAATGGAAAGCAAACAATGAACTCACTATGAAATATCGTGATTTTTTTAATACTATTGAGGATAAAATAGAAGTAGTATTTATTAAAGTTGAAGCACATACTGGAGTTGAACTCAATGAAAGAGTTGACAAACTAGCAAAGAACGCGAAGTTTAAAGAATAATTATGTAAAAAAGAACCGCACATGCGGCTCTTTTTTTATCAGTATAAATCAATGGCGGTAATGTAATATCTATTACCACTCTTATAATACTCAAATTTAATACGATTATTACGGTTGTATCTTACATCTTCATATATTCTATCTTTTGCATCATAATAGTTACTACCTTTGTAATAGTATTTGCAACTTGAATCAAATAGCATGTCCAAACTTTGTGCATAGTCAAAATCTGAATGGTAACTACTATCTATTTCAATTCCAACCACATTAGTAGCACTATTGTCCATCTCAATTATTTTTCCATACGCTTCTTTCGTATTATATCTAGACGAGCTTTCTGTAGTTACGATTATTCTTGTAACATAGCCATTTCTTATTTCAACTTCAACATAGTCATCAGTATTAATATCTTGAAGATAATACGATCTTGAAGAATTGCCTTTTCTTACATCTACATTTCTATCTAATTTTAACTCATATACATCATTTCTATATGCATTTTTCTTTTCGGCAATTTTAATATAGCTATCATTATTATATGGACTTGTTTGAATATAACCATAAACAGTGCCATTATAAGTGCTATAGTCACTCTTGGCTGTTGTAATTTCGGTAACTTCATTATAATTATTGAATTTTAATTTAATGGGAGTTCCTTCTTTAATATATGAACGTCCATATCCACTTCTTGTAAGATCTCCTACCTTATAGCTTCTATTGTCAATATAGATTGTATCTGTATCATATCTTGCAGCAAGTTTAGCTGATCTTTTATCTCTTGAACTTCTTGAATTTGAGATATAAAATTCTACAAAATATTCACCACGATATTTACCAAAGCTATCAAAAGTACCATCGCCTGCATTTTTCTTCTTGGCCTCTACTTTTTTTACCTTATCTCCTGCCATGGTTAGCTTTACTTCATAATTGACATTTAAATCAGATGCATAGGCTTTGCTACCATCAATTGTAATCTCTGCATCGGTTAGATCAAAAGTGGAAGTCCTAACAACAGATCCACTAGTGTATTCTATGCCATATTTATATGTCGAAATTACTTCTTTAATTACACCATCAACTGTCGTCAGATTGGTCTTAAAGCTTCCTTCGGTTACCTCCTTATTAGCATTGACTTTAATTGTAGCATCCATTCCCTTTTCAATCTTATCAAAAAGTGCAAGTTGATTATCTATCATAAAAGGCGTTGTTGGCTCTGAAATAGTATAAGCTTGAGCGGTCGCATTATTGCCACTTTGAATTAATAGTAAGGTCTTTCCACCAAAGAGTGAAACATCAGTAACTTTACCAGTAACAGTTGACGTTATTTGTGTTACAATTGGAGCTTGAGTATTGCTGCTTGTAGATTTATTTGGATTGGCCTTTAAATAATCAAGTGCTGTTGTCATCATCTTAGCAATACTTGCTCTATCGATAGGACTATCTGGTAAAAAATTACCATTTCCATCTCCTTGTGGATTTAGCACTCCTATTTCAAGTAACATTCCAACGCTTTTTAGAGCATTTACTGGAATGACATTAGCATCCTTATACGGTAAGCTAAAAGCCTTTGCATCAGCTGCCGATTGCAAGCCCATTGCATTAATTAAAAATATTGCAAAATTAGACCTCGATACGGGAGCTGGTTTATCTAAATCATTAAGCATGCCAGACTCAGCCGCTTTTTTAAGATTGGTAACTGTATAAACACCTTTTTGAAGACATTTTAAAATATCATTTTTAACCCAATCAATTCCCGGATTGTCTTTTTTTACTATATTGTCTAAGATATCAGTAACTTGTGCACCATAGACTTGATTTGCAGCTTGCAATTCACTTGGAGACACGCTAATTACACGACTTAATAAACTAGTAGCCTCAGTGAATGAAATATTTTTACTAGGCTTAAATGTACCGTCATCATATCCCTTTACAATGCCCTCGCTCGTGCATCTATCTATATAACTCTTTGCCCAGTGATCTGCAGGAACATCCTTAAAATTCGCTGCATTTATTGGCTGGCACATGCTAAAGAGCATAATTAAAGCCAATAACAAACTAATTTTCTTATTCATATATAACCTCCATTCTCTATCCTTAAGATAGCAATTACTTTGTATTATTACCAAAGTTAGGATCTACCTACATTGTACATCAAATCCGCGCAAAATACAATTACATTTATATTACATATTTTTTACACTGTCTATTTTATATGCTTTTGATATTATTACGGTTGTATTAAATTTGATCTTTGGGGCTTGCTTTTACGTAAAAAAAATAGTATTATATAGATGAGGAGTTTGTTATGAAGCGATTGATTATAGTCCTCTTTGTTTTGTTACTGATGATTTGGCACATATCGCCTAATCTCAAGGCTAAAGATGAGGGTCAAAAAAATATTTTTTTCATAAATGAAGCACGCCTGCTTGAAAAAGCTGGCATTATTCGTGGTGACAAAGATAGTAATCTTATGCTTGGAAACACCCTTACAAGACAGGACTTAGTTGTTGTTATCTCACGGCTATACAATGAAGAAGATAAAGTCAAAAAAATAACAACCGACCTTGCCTTTAGCGATGTTAAAAAAGACGCCTATTATTATAATTATATTGCATGGGCACTTGAACGCAAGCTTATTACTGGAATATCCGATACTGAATTTGGTGTTGATTCCGATGTTACTGTTAAAGAGCTTGAAGTCATTTTACTCCGCATATTAGGCTATGAAGAGCAAGCAAAAAACTGGAATATAATAGAAACTCTAAGCGCTTCGGTAGGATTATTAGATGGGCTTGAATTTAAAGACAATAGGCCAATTAATAGAGGTGAATTGTCAAAAATGATAGTAAATGCTTTAAATACAGAAAGACAAGGCTCTACTCTTAAGCTAAAAGATATATTAAATGTAAAATTAGATTAATTATGTATCCGCCAAATGGCGGTTTTTTTATTGGACTTTTTTAACAGTGTAATAATCATAGTCGGTTATTATGCGATAATAACCGCTTAATTCTTCGTCTAGTTTTGCATCTCCAGTATCGACTCTAAGCGGTCCATCGATGGTTTTTAACTTAGTCTTAGTTGCAATAACTATTATATTCTCTTTGCCTACTCTTCTTAGTATCTCTGGAGAAAACTGTTGATTGCCTCTTCCAAATAGATATCCCTGCCCCCCGATTATTGTAATTATAATCTTAGCTTTATCATATTTATCAAGTAGATCTAATATATTTTTCTCATATATATCTTTTCCAACTTGCTCTTTATTATAGATTGCATCTACCCCCAACATAGAACCATCTAGTCCAAGTATATTCATAACTGGCAAAACTGTCGAGCCCGTCCCTTTTAAATAAAGAGTGTCCTCTTCCATACTATCCACTACATATTGGCATATACTTTCAATATCGTTGTTTTCTCCCCTACTAAATGGATTCTTGCTTGCCTGCATCAAATTAATTACATATGGCACATTTAAATATCCATATAATTTAGTATCGATGATTTCTTTTCTATATGCCTCTTCATTTAAATCCATCACTTCTCTTAATACCATCTCGTATCCATCTCCAGCCAAGAATCTATCTACCACTAAAGCGGCACTACTTGGAGTATATGCAAAAACTGAAGAATGCATCTTCGTTCCAGCTGGTATCCCAAGGCAAGCTTGAGTAGAGCCAGCAGCATCATATATATCCCTTGCCGTCCCATCGCCTCCTGCAAAAATCAATAGATCAACTCCTCTATCAATTATTTCTTTTGCTATTCGAGTTGTATCCTCCGCACTTGTCTTCTCTCCAATTTTCCCAACTATTTCATGCTTAATATCAAGTTCATCTAATATATCTGAGCCCATAATTCCAGGAGCGGATAGTATTTCTATTTGTTCAAAATTTTTATTGTCTTCTTTTATTAGTTTAAAAACTTCTTTTGCCCTTGGATTTGCGCGTTCTTTTGCACCTCTTTCAAATGCTTCATGGACGATTTGTTCTCCATCGCTTCCCTTTAATCCAACCGCTCCACCAATTCCTGCAAGCGGATTGATAATTAGTCCTAATTTCATGATTCCTCCTATATAGTAAAGTATTTTATATCTGAATATTCTATTACTCCACGTCTCATTGTAAATAAAATTGATCCCTTTAACTCTTCGCCAAGTAGTGGAGTATTTTTCGATTTGCTAAAACTCTGAATATAATTGTATTTTAAATCTGGACACAGATAAACAAAATCAGCGTATTCTCCTACTGCAATCGGACTTGTTGATTTATATAATTTTCTTGGATTACTACTTAATATTTTTATAATTTGCATCAAATCCAGATGACCTTCGTCTAATAATTTCATAACGAGCATTGAAAATGATATCTCAAGAGATATTATGCCTGATTTTGATTCATACTTGCCCATTTTTTTATTTTCTGAAGTATGTGGTGCATGGTCAGTTGCAATCATATCGATAGTACCATCTTTAAGCCCTTCTATTAAAGCGAGTCTATCCTCATTAGTCCTAATAGGAGGATTGATCTTTAGTAGAGTTCCATATTTTTCGACATCATCTTCAGTAAAGAACAAGTGATTAGGTGTAACTTCACAAGTAATATTTAATCCATCGTGCTTTGCTTGTTTAATTATGTCTACGCCTTCTTTAGAAGATAGATGTTGTATATGAATATTTCCTCCATATTTTTTTAATAGATCTATATCTCTTTTAATTATAGAAGCTTCGGCCTCTCTTGGAGCGGTACTATTATATCCAGCATGATCGATAAAACTCGGGTCTTCTTCATGAAGGCTGATAATAAAATCATATTCTTTGGATTTTTTTAATGCTTCAATCATTATCTCACTATCTGTAATTGGTTTGCCATCATCAGTAAAGGAATTAATTCCCTCCTTTACGATTGAATCGACATCAACCAATTCCTTTCCTTCCATTTTTTTAGTTAGATTAGAAGAAATTATAATATCAATTGGCAAATCAAAAACCTTTTCTTTAGCAGCTCTTACCATTTCAACCGAATCGATTGGAGGAATGGTATTTGCCATTGCAACCGCCTTAGTATAGCCTCCCCTTAGTGCAGCAAGAGCTCCCGTTTCAAAAGTTTCCTTTTCACTTTCTCCAAAATCTCTAAAATGAGTATGTGGATCAAAAAAAGACGGCGCTAACACTCCACCCTTAAGATCATAATTTATATTATCATCAGGTAAATTTTTATCTATCTTTGAGATTCTCTCTCCTTTAATCTCAACATCCATTATTTCATTAAGTCCTGTTACAGGATCCATTATATGAGCATTTTTTAATAACATATCTTCCTCCAATTAGTTTTATACCCAATTTATTATTTAGTTTTTATCAATTTGACTATTGATATCTTTTTGTGCTATACTGAATTTAGCTTACAGCTAAGGAGGTATTATGAGTAAAAATAAAAACGCTTGGTTAAATCTTAAAGACGATGAAAAACAAAAAGTCATGGATTTAAACAAAAAATATATTGACTTTTTAAATGTCTCTCGTACTGAAAGACTTGCAAATCGTGAAATTATTCGACAAGCTAAAGAAAACGGCTTCGTAGATATTGAAGATTTAATCGCAAAAAAAACACAATTAAAAGCTGGCGACAGAGTTTATGTTGACCAAAAAGGAAAAGCAGTGCTAATGTTTGTAATTGGTAGCGATCCAATTGATGAAGGTTTAAATATCGTTGGTGCACATATCGACAGCCCAAGACTGGATTTAAAACAAAATCCGCTATATGAATCTGACGGACTTGCAATGCTTAAAACTCACTATTATGGTGGAGTTAAAAAATATCAATATGCAACCATTCCACTTGCAATTCATGGCATTGTCTTCAACAAGTCAGGAGAAAAAATCGAGATCAATATTGGTCTTGATGAAGATGATCCGGTATTTTGTGTATCAGATCTTTTAATCCATCTATCTAAGGATCAACTTTCAAAGTCAATGAACGATGGCATAACTGGAGAAATGATGAATGTCATTGTCGGCAATATGCCACTTAAAGATGAAGAAAAAGACGCTGTAAAAGCAAATATACTAAAGCTAATTAAGGAAAAATATAATTTTGAAGAGGAGGACTTTAAAGTTGCTGAGCTCGAGGTCGTCTCTGCTACTAAAGCTCGCGAGCTTGGACTTGATCGTTCTATGGTTCTTGCCTATGGTCAAG
Organism: Ezakiella sp.; assembly: GCA_022766605.1. Classification (GTDB taxonomy): domain Bacteria; phylum Bacillota; class Clostridia; order Tissierellales; family Peptoniphilaceae; genus Ezakiella. The sequence continues at coordinate 202,733 of JALEOH010000030.1, read as the reverse complement.
ACGACCGCATTTGTGCATTTGCTACTCTAGAGGCAATACTTGAGGTTAAAAACCCAAAGAGAACTGCTCTAGCAATCTTTGCCGATAAAGAAGAAATCGGATCAGTTGGAAATGCTGGCATGGATTCACATATGTTTGAGAATGCAGTTGCTGAAGTTGTAAACCTTTGCGGTGATTATTGTCATCTTAGACTAATGCGCGCTCTACGTGATTCAAAAGTCTTATCTGCAGATGTTAGTGCTGGATATGATCCAGACTTTGCATATGCTTTTGATAAACTAAATTCAGCTTATATTGGCAATGGAGTCTGCATAAATAAATATACAGGAAGCCGTGGAAAAGGTGGTTCTAATGATGCAAATGCAGAGTTTTTAAATGAAGTTCGCAAAGTCTTTGATGATGCAGAGGTCACTTGGCAAACAGCCGAGTTAGGTGCGGTTGATCAAGGTGGCGGCGGTACAATTGCATTATTGCTATCAAAATATGGTGCTGAAGTTGTCGACTGTGGACCGGCAGTATTATCGATGCACTCTCCACACGAAATCTCAAGTAAAGTTGACACATATATGAGCTATAAAGCTTATAAAGCATTTATGGAATAAAATATGTATTTTAAAAGGGCATGACTATCTCATGCCCTTTGCTAATTCTAGACATTTTATTTTATCCTTCTCCAGTTGAGCCCTAACTTCATCAATTGAATTAAATTTTTTATTTTCTCTAATAAAATCTAAGAATATCAGCTTGACCTCGTGTCCATATATAAATCGATCAAAATCGAATATATTGGTCTCGCAAGAGAAACTATGATTAAAAGTCTTTGCAATTCCAGCCATAGTCATTGAGTCATAGATTTTGCCATCTACTATAATCTTAGTATAATAAACCCCATCCTTAGGCTTTATCTGCTCGTCGCTCCAAGATATATTTGCCGTTTTAAATCCTATCTCACGACCTCTTTTATATCCCTCCTCGACTATACCAGTTGCAAAAAAATTATATCCTAGTTGTTCATTGGCTTTTTTTATATCACCATTACTTATCAATTTACGAATGCTTGAGCTGGATATTTTTTCTCCACTATCTATTATTACATCTGGAATTATATTTGCAATTAGATTATTGTCCTTTGCATATTTAACAATATCATCTACTGATCCCAAACGATCTTTGCCGAATCTAAAATCCTCTCCAACTACAATTCCCAATATATCGTTATCAATATAATTTAAAAACTCAATTGGACTCATGTCTTTAATATCACTAAAATGCAATAATTCATAGCTGTCAATTCCAAGTGAATAAGCCATGCTTTCCTTGTTTTTTTCATCTAATATCAAAGAAGATAGATTTCTAGTATGAAAGTCAAAGCTATATAGTCTAGTATTTGCATCAAATTTCTTTGCCAATCTCTTTAATTCACTTATTATATTTTGGTGGCCAATATGAAAACCATCAAAATTTCCAATAGTTACAAAATATTTCATCTTTAATTCCTCAAAAAACAAATTGTTGAAAGTTTATTATCGACAATTTTCCCCAATGCAAAAATACCATCTGATCTTATAAATACTGGAGATTGATCTTCACTATTTACAATTATATTAATTCCATTTCTCAATTTAACTTCCTCGTCGCATGAAACATCTATAATCTCATAATTTAAAGGGATTTCATCTATCGATAAAATATTGTCAAAAAAATTATTTACGCCAATCTCGCTTGATTTAATGGCATTATCAACATTGAAACTGCCAGATTGAATCCTTCTTAGAGAAAGTAGATGACTTGGTATATGAAAATGATTACAATAGTCCTCTATAAGCGTTCTAATATATGTCCCTTTGCTTACAGTAGCCTTAAACGATGGAATATCATCTCCTATAATTAAATCATATACAGTTATTGCCCTTGCTTTTTTAGATACCTCAATCCCCTCTCTAGCATATTTATACATCGGTTTTCCATCGATTTTTAATGCTGAAAATTTCGGTGGAGTCTGCATTATTTCACCAATAAAAAGCTCTGTATTTTCTTTTAATATATTTATATCAAAATCATCTATTTCGCATTTTTTAATAATTTTCCCAGTATAATCGCCAGTATCCGTAGAAATACCAAGCTTTATAGTACCAGTATAAGTCTTTTTACCATCCATTATATAATCGGAGAGTCTAGTGTATTTTCCCAATAACACCACTAAAAGACCGGTTGCGAAAGGATCAAGTGTCCCAGCGTGACCGATCTTAGTTTTTATATCAAGCTCCCTAAGAATTTTTTTAATCTTTCTTATAACATCGTAGCTTGTAATTCCCTCTTCTTTATCGATTAATAAAATGCCATTAATTTCTTTCATTTAAAATTCTATTTATTAATTTTTCCTTAACCTCATCAAGGTTTCCCTTCATTGTAGCACCAGCGGCTTTTATATGTCCGCCTCCACCTAAATCATATGCCACACTACCTACGTTTAGATATTCTTTCGACCTTAATGATATCTTATATATTCCATCATCGGCCTCTTTAATAAGTGCAGCGACCTCAATTCCCTCGGTATCTCTTAGAAAATCTCCAATCTCATCGAGCTCATGAATGCTTGCCCCAGATGATTTTAAATCCTCTTTTAATATCGTAGAAATTGCTAAAAAGTCATCTATAAATTCTGCTTTTTCAAGACCAATTTTCAACACTTCAAGCTTTCTCCTTGGACGATTCATAAATAAATTTAAATAGGCTGTATCTTTATCTGCACCATATTCAAGTAATATTTTTGCAATTTCAAATGTTCTAGGGCTTGTATTGGAATATAAAAATCTTCCAGTGTCTGTCGATATTCCGCTAAATAAAGCTGTTGCCATATTTGGAGTAATATTAAAATCCATAAGCATAAATAATTCAAATAGCAATTCACAAGTAGAACTCTTTTCAAATTCAATTATATTTAAATCACCATATCCCGGATTGGTTTTGTGGTGGTCAATTACTACTTTATTTTTAGCAATAGTAAATAGCTCTTTATTCTTGCCAAGTCTCTCAAGATCGCCACAATCAAGACTTATATATAAATCGTGCGATACCAGATCATTCCAAATGGCAAATTCATCTATTGACGGGAGAAAATTATATGCATTTGGAATTTCATCTGATTTATATACGATTACCTCTTTGCCCATATTTTTTAAGGCTATATATAGTGCTAAGCTCGAGCCTAGATTATCACCATCCACAGAGACATGGCTAGATAGTGCAATTGAGTTTGCACTATCTATTAAATCCTTTAATTTAAAAGCTTTATCCTTTAAATCACTCATTCAAATCTCCATCTTCATGATCGATGTTTAATTCATTTAAAATAGAATTTATTCTATCTTGATATTCCAGTCTATCGTCCAATTTTATTCTGAGTTCAGGAACTTGCCTTAAATCCATCTCACGAGCTATATAGCCTTTAAAATATCCACTTGCGCCTTTTAATGCATTCATTACTTCCTCTTTTTGCCTTTCATCTCCCATTACTGAAAATAACACATCACAAAAACTAAGATCATTTGTGACATGAACTTCGGTTATTGTTGTCATGGCAGATATAGCAGGATCTTTCATGTTGAATAAAGCAACGGATAATACTTTTTTTATTTCAGCGCTAATTCTTTCCTGTCTTCTTTTAATCATTGGCAACCTCTACCATTTCATAGGCTTCAAATACGTCGCCGATTTTAATGTCATTATAATTTTCAATGCTCATGCCTGCCTCATAACCAGATTGTACTTCACGAACATCGTCTTTAAATCTCCTTAATGATCCGATATTTCCATCAAAAATCATAACATCTTCACGCAATATTCTAACTTTAGCAGATCTTGTAATCTTGCCATTTTGGATATAAACTCCAGCAATAATAGTATTATTTGGTAATTTAAATGTCTCACGAACTTCAGCACGACCAAGCATAACTTCTTTTATATCTGGTTTTAGCATTCCTTTTACGGCCGCTTCAACATCTTCTATTGCTTCATATATAACCTTGTAAGTTCTAATATCGACTTTCTTTTCCTCAGCCATTCCAATTGCTGGAAGATTAGGTCTTACATTAAATCCAATAATTACAGCATTGGAAGCTTCTGCAAGCATTACGTCGCTTTCAACAATACCACCTACTCCTGTGTGAATGATATTTATTCTAACTTCATCATTTGATATCTTGGTCAAAGAGGAGCTAAGAGCTTCAACCGAACCACGAACGTCAGCTTTAATAATGATATTTAAATCTTTTAACTCACCAGCTTTAATTTGATCATATAGATAATCCAGACTGACTTTGGTTTTATCTTGTAGCTCTTCGGCGCGAATGATTTCTCTTTTTCTCTCAGCAATTGCTCTTGCAGTCTTTTCGTCTTCACAAGCATATATTAGATCTCCAGAATCCGGTACATCTGATAAGCCTAAAACTACTACTGGAGTACTTGGGCCTGCCGATTTAATACTTGCATTGTTGTCATCGAACATAGCTCTAACACGTCCTGAAGCAATTCCAGATACAATTTCATCTCCAACGCGAAGCGTTCCCTTTTGGACGAGTACTGTTGCAACAGGACCTCTACCCTTGTCAAGTTCTGCTTCTACAATAGTTCCGACAGCTAATCTATCAGGATTTGCCTTTAACTCTTCCATTTCTGCAACTAGTATAACCATCTCTAAAAGTTCATCTATGCCTTTATTTTGCTTAGCACTTACTGGAACACAAATAGTGCTACCTCCCCAATCTTCTGGCGTAAGTCCTTGTTCAAGAAGCTCTTGCTTAATTCTATCTACATTTGCTCCGTCTTTATCAATCTTATTAATTGCAACTATAATTGGAACTCCAGCTGCCTTAGAGTGGTTAATAGCTTCAATTGTTTGAGGCATGACTCCATCATCTGCCGCAACTACTAGAATGGAAATATCAGTAACCTGAGCTCCTCTTGCTCTCATTGCAGTAAATGCCTCATGCCCTGGAGTATCTAAAAATACAATTGGTTTACCTTTGATCTCAACAGTATAAGCCCCAATGTGCTGAGTAATGCCGCCGGCTTCAGTCTTTTGAACGCGAGTAGATCTAATTGCATCTAATAGGCTTGTCTTACCATGGTCAACATGCCCCATAACAGTAACTACTGGCGGACGTGGCATTAGATCATCCTCATCATCCTCAAAGTCAAGGTCGAATTCATCTAAGATCACTTCCTCGTTGCTTAATTCTCTTGAGACTTCTATATCAAACTCTCCAGCAATTAATTCAGCAGTGTCGTAATCGATATTTTCATTTTGAGTTACCATCATTCCAAGCGAAATCAATTTTCCCATAACCAGATTAATGGGAGTATTAATCAATTCTGCAAAGTCACCAACGGTGATTAATTCAGGGATTTCAACAATTTCGCCTTCTTTTATTCTGATTTCGTTGCCTTCTTTCTTTTGTTGTTTTTTCTTTTTTCTAGTTTGTTGCCTTGTTTTTTCGAAGAAATCTATATTTTCGTCTTCAAATCGCTTATCTTTATAATCATCGCGTTTTCTAGATTTATTATTTAAATTAATCTTTGGTTTTTCGGCAGGAATAAAGACCTCTTCATCGTTATTCTTGCGTGGCTTGTTGACCTTCTTATGATTATTTCTAGAATTATTATCGTCCTCATCTTTTTTATAGAAATTTCTCTTATCATTTGGACTGTTTTTATTAAAATCGCGAGTATTATTGCGATTGCGATCTTTATAGTCACGATTGTCTCTATTGTCACGGTTGTCACGATTGCGATCTCTATCGCGCTCATCACGGTTGCGATCTCTTTGACCTCTGTCATTACGTCTAGATCTATCGTTGTTGCGATTATCTTGATTGGATTTTTTTTGCTTTTGACGTTGTTCTTCTAGCCTCTTTTCATAAACTTTTTTTCTAGCAAGTTCCACTTGTTCTACCACTTTCTTTGCCAATCTTTCATCGATGCTCTCCATATGGGATTTTGCCTCGATATTCAAAGCCGAAAGCATATTGATCATATCTTTGCTAGAAATATTTAACTCCTTGGCTATTTCATATATTCTCACTTTAGTCACACTGTACTCCTTCCCTTATCTCTGTTAACAAAGCTTCAAAGTCCTCATCACTAATGCTTATCTTAAAAGACTGCTGTAGCTTTTGTTTTAGTTTATTATTCTCAATGCATTTAATGTCCTTTGATACATATGCTCCGCGTCCATTCATTTTAAAAGTTGGATCAACTACGATAGAATTGTCATTTGTTCTAACCAGCCTTATAAGATCTTTCTTTTCAAATTGTTTACGACAAATTACACATGTTCTTAAGACTTCTCTATTCTTCTTCATCATATGAGTCTATATCATCTTCTCCTTCGTCATTAGTATATCCATAGTAATTCTCGATCTCGTCAAATTCATATTCATCTTCATCAAAGTAATTTGTATCGGTAAATTCGTTATCATAATCATCATAAACTTCGTCCAATTCTTCGCTAATCTCATGAGATTGTGAGCTACTTTCTTCCAGCTCATCCCTAAAATTATCAAGCTCATCATCACCTTTTATATCGATTTTCCAATTGGTAAGTCTTGCTGCTAATCTCGCATTTTGACCTTCTCTGCCGATTGCAAGTGAGAGTTGATCATTAGGAACAAATACAGTAGAACTCCTGTCGTCCTCATCTATAAATACTTCTGTAACAGTTGATGGAGCAAGTGAATTTCTTATAAAAGTAGAAATATCATTATCCCAGATTATAATATCTATTTTTTCTCCATTTAATTCATCAACTACATTTTTTACTCTCGTTCCATGAAAACCAACACATGCCCCGAGCGGATCCACAGCTGGATCGCGTGAAAATATGGCGATCTTCGACCTAGAACCCGCCTCTCTTGCAATGTGGTATATTTCTACAACCCCTTCTGCTATTTCGGGGACTTCTAATTCAAATAACTTTCTTACTAGATTTGGATGCGACCTAGAAAGGACGATTTGGGCACCCTTGCCAGTTCTTTTAACCTCTGTTATTAACATTTTTAATTTATCTCCAACTGCATAAGTCTCTCCAGGACTTTGCTCTTGAGATGGAAGCACTCCTTCAATTCTTCCTAAATCAATGTAGCAATTTCCATTTCTTATGCGATTTATTTGACCAGTTATTATTTCATTTTCCATATCGATATATTCATGATAAATGACATCACGTTCAGCATCTTTTAGTTTTTGAACGACAACCTGCTTAGCAGTTTGAGCAGCAATTCTCCCAAAATTCTTTGGAGTGATTTCAATTTTAACCACATCTCCTACTTGAGGATTTGCCAAATATACTTTCGCCATATCTATGCTTACATCGGTAGCGTCGTCTATAACATTTTCAACCACGTTTTTCACTCTATATACTTTAACTGAACCGTCCATTTCTGAGATTTCAATCTCAATATTAACTGCATTTGAAGTATTATAGTTCTTTTTATAACTTGAAACCAAAGCTTGACATATAGAATCTACAATGACTTCTTTTTTAATTCCACGCTCTCTTTCAATCTCGTCAAGCGCATCTAAAAATTCTCTATCCATCATCATCCCCCTTAGAATAATTAAAAGAGTGGCTGGCCACTCTTTCTTGTTAATATTATTATATCATATTTATAGTGTTTTGACAAGCAAATAACAGTATTTTTTTGAAAAACTGCAGAATTAATAGAACTATAATACATCTGTGTAAACTCCTTTTACACCAAGCTGAATCAATCTATTGGCCTCATCTATATCGTTAACTGTATGAATAAATAAGTCTATTCCTTCTTTTAAAAGTCTATTACCAAAACCCGATTTAAATCTCTTATGCTCTACGGTAACCCCATATAGCTTATTGTTCTTCGCAAAATTTAAAACAGTATCCTCACTATCGGTCGAGCGATAAAGAGTATAGATTATCTTATCAAAACCGAGATTTTTAATTTCTGGATATTCAGATCTATTATAAATTTGAATAATAATTCTATCCATTAACTCGGGTGCAGTATTTTTTATCATATTTGCCAGAGAGTTATTATTAGACTTAGCATCAGTAATAATATAAGCATCTTTATGAGTTTTTATCCATTTTAGCAGTATATTCAAATCCATTTGGGTATATCCATGTAGCTCATCAAATGCCATAAATTCATCATATGAATAACTAATAGTACACTCTTCACTCTCAAACGGACAATCCTTGGGTGTAACTCCAAAAAATTTACTTAAAAAACCATCCCAAGAGTGAATTGCAACAGGCTTATTATCCGTCGTAAATTCAAAATCTATTTCAAAATATCTCTTGCCTCTTTTGTAATTCTCATCAAGCGCCTCGAGCATATTTGTATAAGTCATGCCGCTTAATTCACCGCCAGCGTGCATTATACTCTTGCTATTATCTATTTGCATTATTTTTTTATTTTTATTTGCATTTTTAATTTGCCTTGCAATATCTAATTCCATCAAGCCATTAGATAAATCGATTTTTTTAATATTTGCCTCTATTTCATTTTTAAATTGAGTGGAATCTATTGGATTTAAATTTCTGTCATATGCTAAAATATTTTTCCCATAATCATCAGTCATGACAAAATGATCTTTATCTAGATAAGAGCCTTTCTTTAACACCCCCTCAAAAAGGACTCTATTGTCGTTTTTTAGGGATAAAAGGTCAGATCCCACAGTAAGCTCTGCTTGGTCCTTTAGACCCGTTATATTTAAAATGGTGGGCATTATATCGACATTGCTTGCCGGCATGTCAACATCTAGTCGATTTTCATCATTTAAATTTAAAATAATAAGTGGCATATTTATCATATCCAAGATATTATATGCTTCTTTATATCTTGAAACTGAATTAAGCACATTTGGATCACGATAATCAAGACCTCTACTGCCATAGATTATTATTATATTCTTGTTAGCATTTAATTTATCTATAAATCTTCCAAAATCCCTATCAAATTGTGCTATTGATTTTAAATTAACTCCAAGTGCTGTTTTAGAATCTAATGAATCTAGTCCAATAATATCGTCTTTGATACCAGATTTTAAATGAAATTTCGCATATATAAAATTAGGAGAATTTGTCGACTCGCGTATTCTATCAAAGGCTAAAGCATATGAATCCACTATATCATCAGATAGATATCTATTAAATCCTATTTTTTTATATATCAGTCGATCCTGGTCGGTCTGAAGTCTTCCCGATTCAATTATCATGGATTGATATCCATTTGCTTTAAATATCCTTGGGAGAGTCATTGCATTATCCCCAATCCTATCAAAGGAATTTCCATAAGAAAAATTATAATTGCTCGTAATAGTATTATATAATGTCCGCATATCGTTAACATTGCTATTATTATAAAATTGAGAAAAGTATATCGATCCCTTTGATTTTATCAATTTATTTATATTTGGCATTATTTCCACTTCATTATATTTTTCGTTGATGAATATATTTTGAAGCCCTTCAACTTCTAATAAAATAATATTTTTCCCCTTGGCGATATTGCTATATTTATTATTTATTTTAGTTGGTAAAAGCTCATCATATTTAGTATATTGACTTGCATTTACAATGCTCGTAGATAAAATTAAAAATACTAAGATTAATGAGATTGAGCTAACCTTCATATGCATCATCAATTTTTTCATTAAAATAATATCCTATTCCCCATTTAGTTAAAATGAAATTAGATCCCCCTCCGCTGGCTTCTAATTTACCACGAAGGCGTCTTATGTGCACATCAATGCTTCTTAAATCTCCAAAGTATTGATAGCCCCAAACTTCTGTCATTAGATCTTCTCTTGAATAGACTTTGCCAGGATTAGATGCTAATACATATAATAGATCAAATTCCTTTCCAGTGAGATTTACAACCTCATTGCCTCTAATTAGTATGCGACCAATTGTCTTAAGCCTATAATCTCCAAAAGTTATTTCACGATCATGCTCATATTCTACATTTTTAATTCTTCTTAAAATGGCTTTAATTCTAACTTTTAATTCAAGTATATTAAATGGTTTTTCCAAATAATCATCTGCACCGTATTCAAGTGCAAGTATTCTATTTATTGGCTCCTGTGTAGAGGATGTTACAATTAGTGGCACATTAGAATGCTTTCTTAGCCTTTGAATAATGGATACTCCATTTTTCTCATCCACATCCGTATCTAGTAACATCATATCATATTCAGTTTTCTTTAATTTAGCTATTGAATCACTAAAAGAGCGAGCAATTTCAACTTGATAATCCTCTTGTTCCAACGAGTATTTAATATTTGAACTGCTTATATTGTCTTTATCCAATATTAAAACTTTCATTTTAACTCCTTCTAATCAAAGTACGTTCATCGCCAACGCGCTTTGTAATTTTTTTTGCATCAAAATATTCTAACAGACCGACGGCTGTTTTTCTATTAGTATTTAGTAAATCTCTATAATCTTTAGCATTAATGGTATCCTTTTCTTTAAATGCACCAAGAAGTATATCTTGCGCTTTTAAGAAAGTATCATATAGCATTAACTCTCCACCGATATCTATTAATAATTTATCTGATATAAGAGCGCTTACAAGTTCACCATCGCTATCCAATTCAGATTTTTTAAATGTTCTAAACTCACTAGAAAGTAGCTTTTTAATCTCTTCGATCTTTTTTAACTGCTCCACGCTATATTCTCTTATATAGCTAGATAATTTTAAATAATCCCCATTAAAATCTATCTCGCCTTCATTTACAATTAAGGTCAAAAGAGGATCTTGTTCCTTTGTAGAAATATTATTTAAAAATTTAGATCTAATCTCTTCAACTGGCACTCCAAGTCTTAGAGGATTTTCTTTATGATAAGCCTTAAGATAATTGGTTATATCGTTTGTAAGCCTATCTATCAATTCCCTTAAAACTAAGATATCATTTATTCTTACCAATATAGCATTATCCTCAAGTTCTTCGATATATGATTCTAGAGCATTTATATCCTTATTTAAGCTCTTGGATAGTTTATCTATATTCATCTCGCCATGGTGTTCTTTTAATAGCCCAATTATTGCTTTTGATAGATCGTCATTGTCTTTTAACTCTATGAGAGCAAGAGCATCTTCTCTAAATCTCTTTTTACGATTGGGATTTATCTCAATTATTTCCCCGCCGCCAATAGTTATTATTGGACTAAAAAATCTAACAATAAATTTATCCTTACGTCTTGCGACGATATTTTCCTCAAGTTTTAGCTGACAATAGCATTCCTCACCAGGCAATAATTCATCTCTATCAAGAAGATTAACGCGCACAAAAGTTTCTTTGCTTGCTACATGAAAGCGAACTCTAGATTTATTTTTTATAGAAAAATTTGAATCCTTTAATACTTTTAGCTTAACATCTATTAGATTGGATACTAGTAGATGAGATGGAGTAGATATTACAGCCCCTCTATCAAAATCCTCTTTTTTTACTTTTGTAAGATTTAAAGCAACCCTTTGCGAACTATGACTTTCACTTGCATCTTCACCATGAACTTGAATCGATTTAATCTTACTTAATATGCCATATGGGAAGATTTCTATGTCATCTCCAGTTTTAAAAACTCCCTCAATTTGCGTGCCAGTTACAACTGTACCAACGCCTTTTAAGGTAAAAACTCTATCTACCGGTAATATACCCGGGTCATTTGACTCAGTATAATCAGCTTTTTCTATTTCATCCGAAATATAATTCTTTAACTCATCAATTCCCTCGCCAGTTTTAGAGCTAACCATCAATATTGTAGAATTCTCTAAAAAAGTATCTACTAATTGATCTTTAATATCACTTACCACAAGCTCTAGCCAATCCTTATCAACCATATCAATCTTAGTGATTACAACTATTCCTCTTTTAACCCCAATTAAGCTTAAGATATTTATATGCTCAATAGTCTGAGGCATTATTCCCTCGTCAGCTGCGATCACCATCATTACAAGATCCATTCCGTGTACCCCAGAAAGCATATTTTTAACGAATTTCTCATGTCCTGGTACATCTACTATACCAACCCTTACTCCGCTTGGATCGTCATAATAGGTAAATCCCAACTCAATCGTGATTCCTCTTTTATGCTCCTCTTGAAGTCTATCGGTATCTCTTCCGGTCAATGCACGAACAAGGCTGGTCTTGCCATGGTCTATATGACCCGCAGTGCCTAATATAAAATGCTTCATATTTTTTCACCCAATTTTCTTAGATTGTTTATTATTATATCATCATCTCCAGAAAGCAAAGTCCTAGGATCGATGATATATTTTTTATCACTAATTCTTCCTACAACTGGCAATTCGCATTCATGCATGAATTTGTCTATCTTATCTTCACTAAATTCTTTAGAATTTATCTCAAGTACATATGTCTCTAGTTTTTCAGTTGGAAGACTGCCTCCGCCAACTTCTGAATAATCTTTAACTATTTCGCATGTAAAATTGAGATTTAAATTATCTATTTTTTCTTTAAGCTCCTGTGCATGATTTTTTATATCTTCGGTTTTTTTAGTGATCATATTTAAAGTGGGAATTTTATCTGCAACACTATTCTTATCAAAATAGACTTTTAATACTTCCTCAAGTAACTTTAAGGTCATCTTGTCGACACGCAAAGCACGAGTAAGTTGATTTTTCTTTAATTTATCTATCATTTCCTTTTTACCAATAATAATGCCAGCTTGAGGACCACCAAGCAATTTATCTCCACTAAAAGTAACTATATCTATTCCAGATCTTATAGACTCTTGTACAGTTGGCTCGTGATCGAGTCCATAGTCTTCTAAATCTACAAGTACTCCACTACCTAAATCCTCGATAAGTGGAACTCCCGTTTTAACAGAAAGCTCTTTAAGCTCAGTATTGCTAACTGCATCCGTAAATCCAACCACTTTGTAATTTGAAGTGTGCACCTTGAGCATTACTTTAGTATTTTCATTGATTGCATTTTCATAGTCTTTAAGATGAGTTTTATTGGTAGTCCCAACCTCATGAAGAGTGCAACCACTGTATTCCATTACATCGGGAATTCTAAAGCTGCCTCCTATCTCTATCAATTCTCCACGGCTTATTATTGCCTCCCCACCTTCAGCAAAGGTGGATAGTACTAATAAAACTGCCGCCGCATTGTTATTAACTACAAGCGCGGCCTCAGCCCCTGTGATATCCTTTATAAGTTCTTCTATATGCTGATATCTTGATCCTCTTACTCCTTTTTCTAAATCATATTCTAAATTGGAATAATGCACCAAAATATCTACCATTTCTTCTGCCATCTCTTCATTGATAAGCGAGCGACCAAGATTGGTATGAATAACAGTTCCAGTTGCATTTACAACTCTTTTTAATTGTGGTTTTAAATAATTAGCCAAATTATTCCTCACTTCATTTGGAATATTTTCTATTTTAGCTAAAATAAATTCTTTATTTTTCCCATCTTTTATGCTCGATCTAATATTTTGAAGCTCCAGATTAATAAAATCACGCACTAAACCAACTGGATACTCCATTTCCAATGCTTTTATATCTTCATTACTAAGAAGATCATCCATTTTAGGGATTAATCTATACATATTCACCTACTTTAAATATATTCTCTTTTCTCTTTTCTTTGTTACTTGACCAATTACAGAGCCTTTATACGGAGTGTCGTCCAAATATTTTATAATGTTCTTTACATTTTTTTCTGGCACTGACATCAAAAGTCCTCCAGAAGTCTCAGGGTCAAAGACTATATCGTCGATAAAATTATTATAGCTAGACTCATAGCGATCTTTGAAAAATCTCTTGTTATCATATGCTCCCTTTGGAATCAATCCCATCTTAGCATAATTAATCGCAGACTCAAATATAGCCATCCCTTTAGGATCAACATCACATGATAAATCTGCTCCATCCATCATTTCTATTAGATGTCCACCCATTCCAAATCCTGTAATATCGGTTAGAGCATTAGCTCCACCTCCATGCTTTATCGCATTTAAACCTGCCTCATTAAGAGTCTTCATCGAGTTAACAGCTTCATTTATTTCAGACTCTGTAGCAATACCACCTTTAATTGCAGTATTTAATATGCCTACGCCAAGAGGCTTGGTCATAATTAATATATCGCCCTCTTTAGCTCCCCTATTAGTCAGCAATTCATCTTTCTTACAAAATCCATTTACTGATAGACCATATTTTGGCTCGTCATCTTGAACAGTATGACCTCCAACCACAAGACAATTGGCCTCCATTATCTTATCATATCCACCACGCAATATTTCACTCAATATGCTTGGACTTAAGTGGCATGGAAAGCATACGATATTCATCGCCATCTTGGGATATCCTCCCATAGCATATACATCGCTTAGTGAATTAGCCGCTGCAATTTGTCCAAAAAGATATGGATCGTCAACTATAGGCGTAAAAAAATCAAGCGTTGTAATTAAAAGCTCTCCATTCCCCAAATCATATACTGCAGCATCATCCGATGTTTCAATGCCAACAATTAATCTATCGTCATTAATTCTATTTGTAGTAATTCCGCTCAAAACTTGAGACAATATGTCGGGTCCGACTTTAGCTGCTCACCCACTAGTCTTTGCAAATTTTGTAAGTTTAATATCACTCATAAACATTACCTCCTATAGAAATCAGCCCTTTAAAACTCTCTAAACGTTTTTTACCAATTCCTGGTACATTTAACAGATCTTCAAAGTTCTCAAAATCATTATTTTCTCTATAATCTATAATCGATTGAGCCGTCTTCTCGCCAACTGAAGGAAGCGTCATTAACTCATCTTTATTGGCTGTATTTATATCGACTAAAGTATTTTTACTACTTACATCGTCTAGCTTGACGGTCTCGCCAATCTTTGGAATATATATTTTTTGTCCATCCTTTAATTTTTCAGCTTGATTAACAGCATCTTCATTAGCATCAGGTGTAAAGCCTCCCGCCTTTAAAATAAGATCTATTACTCTATCTCCCTTTTCCATTTCATATACTCCAGTTCTCTTAACTTCTCCAGATATATGAACACTAATTTTCTCTTTGCTTGAATTATTTTCGGTATTTTCGCTGATATTGCTATTATCATCATCTATATTTGTATAATTATATAATGGTTCTTTATTGCTGCATGAGAACAAGAAAAAACTCAGTATTAGACAGATAAATAATTTTTTCATCTGAACCTCCACTGAGTATATTCTATCACAAATATTAATTTTTTGCAATAAAGAATCCGTTTTTATACGAGTGCTTTTCCAAGCTCCTTACATTTTTCTAAAGCATCTTCATCGGGATAGTCGTATGCTAATAGACCAGGAGCTACAAGATTTGCGCCAGTCGCTTTAATCTCATTTGTCCAATCTTCCATATATTGTCCTTCCTTCCACTCATAAGAACCAAATATCGCAACTTTCTTACCATTTATCACTTTGTTTGCCTCATCCATAAATGGTCTAAAAGAATCCTCTTCCAGTACTTCATCTCCCATAGCTGGGCATCCAAAAGCAACTGCATCGGCATTGATAACATCATCAATTGTTGCTTCATCAACAAAGATAAGTCTAGCCTCTACTCCTTTTGACTTAATTCCTTCTAGGACAGCATTAGCCATAGCCTCAGTGTTTCCTGTGCCTGTCCAGTAAATTACATTAACTGTCATAAATTACCTCCAATTTTTATTTTTGACATTTCACGCCACTTATATTATAATATAAATAGACAGAGATGGTTTATACCATTTTGATGTAATTTTTATTAAGGAGGAAATATGAATTATCTTGAATTTCTGGACCTTCAAAAACCTCATCTCCTTGAAAAAGCCTTACTTAAGATCGACGAGGCCTTAGATGAATGCAAGGATTTTGAGGATCAAAAATTTTTTCTATCTGAACTAAATACATTTGTCTATGGACACTATCTTTCGAAGTATGAATGGAATTTAGTCGATATATTTAATGCCAACAAGGATCTAATTAAATCTGCTACCACTTATGGAGAAATCATCGACACCGCTCATTATATAATGAGATCTTATACTGAGTCTATCGACCAAGATATGATAATTGAAGATAGACTCATAAGACAAGCAATTGATATCATATCGCAAGAATTTACGAATAAGATAAGCTTGGGAGAAGTTGCAAAAAAATTGAATGTAAGTCCCAACTATCTATCTCGAATGTTTTCACTGAAAACTGGATATAGATTCATAGAATATGTAAATATTCTAAGAGTTCAACATGCAAAAAAACTCATTGAAACAACAGATAACTCTCTGGATTATATCGGAGATATTTGTGGCTTTGCTAATCAACCACATTTTTCTCTTACTTTTAAAAAAGTGGCTGGCATGACACCATCTGAATATCGAAGCAAATATGGAAAAAAATAGCGATGCTAATTAATTTTAAAGACTTGTATAAAGCTACAAGTCTTTTTACTTGCAAAAAAATTCCAGTTGATGTAGAATAGTTATAGCACTTGTTGCAAATTGATTTAGGAGGTATTTTATGGAACTTAAAGGTTCAAAGACAGCAGAAAATTTGATGAAGTCATTCATCAATGAGTCACAAGCATCAATGAGATATACTTATTATGCGGGTCAAGCAAAGAAGGATGGTTATGTTCAAATACAAAACATCTTCCTTGAAACAGCAAGAAATGAAGAACAACACGCAAAGAGGTTCTACAAGTTTTTAAGAGATGTCATGCAAGGAGAAACTGTTGACATTTGTGGAAATTTTCCAATTGAATTTGGTGAAACTCTAGACAATCTTAAAGCTGCAGCTTACGGTGAGGAAGAAGAATATACAACCCTTTACCCTGAATTTGCTAAAATTGCAAAAGAAGAGGGATTTAATGAAATCGCAGCTGTATTTAAAAATATAGGCGAAGTTGAAAAAGCCCACTTCAACAGATATAAAAAATTGATTGAAAATATCGAAGAGGGAAAAGTATTTAAAAGAGATGGAGTCTATATTTGGAAATGTGATAACTGTGGTTATCTACACGAGGGAAAGACTGCGCCAAAGGTCTGCCCTGCATGTGATCATCCACAAGCCCATTTCGAGCTTTTTGTCGAAAATTATTAGTTAAAATAAAAAGCAACTTTTTTGAGGTGAATTTCACACTCATTAAAGTTGCTTTTTTAATTAATTAATTAATACTTACTGTCTCTTCTGCCTCAGGCTTTGGGGCAATAACTTTTTTTGGACGCTCTGGTCTATCGTCGTGAATTGCTTTTGTTGGGCAAGCCTTGACGCAAGTTTTGCAGTCAATGCATCCCGAATAGTCGATATGAGCTAAATTGTTGTCGAATTTTATAGTCTGTTTTGGACATTTCTTAACACAAATCTGACAACCAATACATCCCACCGAACAATTTGTCTTAACTGTTTTTCCCTTATCAAATGAAGCGCATTTAATAACAGTATGTCTCTTATAGGGCATCATCTCGATTATTTTTTTAGGACAAATATCTACACATTTGTGGCATGCAACGCATTTTTCTTTATCTATTACTGCAACGCCATCAATCATCTTAATTGCATCAAATGCACAGACATCAAAGCAGCTTCCGCATCCTAAGCATCCATAAGAGCATGCCTTATTGCCTCCGCCAATTTGAGCCATATATCTGCAATCCTTTATTCCATAGTATTCATATTTATTCTTTGCAAATTGACATTTACCATTACATCTTACAACCGCAACTTCCCTTTCAGTTTCAATAGCCTCTGTTCCTAAAAGACCTGCTACTTTAGCTGCAACGCTGGGGCCTCCTATAGTGCATCCATTTGTTGGAGCCTTGCCAGAAGCAATAGCATTGGCAAGTCCTTCACATCCTGGAAAACCACATGCACCGCAGTTAGCTCCTGGAAGAACTCCTAGGATATTACCTACTAGCGGATCCATTTCAACCGCAAATATATTAGATGCAATGCTAAGCAATATTCCAAATATCAATCCCATAACGCCAAGTACGAGTATTGAATATAATATTTCCATTATTACCTCCTATACTAATCCTGCAAAGCCAGTAAAGGCAATGCTCATTAGTCCAGCTGCAATTAATGCCATTGGAAATCCCTTAAGATTTTTAGGCACATTTGCAAATTCTAGTCTTTCTCTTAGCGAGCTCAATAAGATAAGTGCAAGACCAAATCCAATAGAAGCACCTAAGGCATTTGCTAGAGTTTGAATTAAGCTATAATCAGCTTGAATATTTACAATTGCAACGCCAAGTACAACACAGTTGGTTGTAATTAGTGGCAGAAAAACACCCATGGCTTGATATAATGATGGACTTGTCTTTTTAAGAAACATTTCAACAAATTGTACTAAGCTTGCAATGACAAGTATAAATACAATAGTTTGTAAGAATCCAAGATTTAGCGGATCTAGCAAAAATCTTTGAATCAAATAAGTTAGAGCAGAGCTTAGAGTTACAACAAATGTTACGGCAATGCTCATACCTGTTGCCGTTTCAACTTTGCTTGAAACTCCTAAGAAAGGACAAATTCCTAAAAATTGACTAAAAACATAGTTATTTACAAATACAGTCGATATTATAATTTGAAATAAATTCATTATTGAACCTCCGTAGTAATGACATCATCACTTATCAACTCATTATCCGATTTGCTTGATTTTTTGGTTCTTTTATCATTTATATTTTTAAATATAAATATCATTATTCCAAGAACTATAAATGCTCCTGGTGGCATGGCAAATAGCCTCATTGGCTGAAATCCTTCAATTAAAGTGATTCCCATTAATTTGCCCGATCCAACTATTTCACGAACAATTGCTAGTATTGTAATTGCAACACCATATCCAAGGCCACTGAAGAAGCCATCAACCATGGATGGAAATAGTGTATTTTTGCTTGCAAAACTCTCTGCCCTAGCTAAAATCAAACAATTTACAACAATAAGTGGAATGAAAAGTCCAAGTGATGCATAGATATCAGGTGCAAAAGCATTTAAAAACATATCTACTAGAGTAACAAATGTTGCAATAACTACAACATATATCGGAATTCTTATCTTGTCTGGAACGATCTTTCTTACAAGTGAAATCGAAGCATTGCTTAAAGTAGTAACAAATGTTACCGCCGCTGTCATTGCCAGCGCATTTTGTACATTAATCGATATAGCAAGTACTGAACATAATCCAATTAATTGTACCAATACAGGATTGTTATCGACCAAAGCATCTTTAATTATTTTTTTATAATTCATTTATTAAGCACCTCACTTACCTCTAATGCAATATTCACTGCATCGGTTACGCCTTTTGAACTAACTGTAGAGCCAGATATCGCCTGAATATCTTGATCTCCAGGATTTTCTTTCTTTACAGCTATTGGCTCAGTTGTAATCTTTCCAACATATTGTTCTTGGAATGATCTTTCAAGTACTTTAGTTCCGATATCTGGTGTTTCCGACATCTTTAATATGGTTATATCCTTAACCGCATTGTCTACAATTGCTGTAATAACACTGATATCCCCACCATATCCACCACCACGAGTAGTAAATAAATATCCTATGGTATCTCCCGCTGACTTAGCCAATATAACGCTATCTAACTTTGAGACTTGTTGTTTTAATTGTGATAACTCGTTTGCATCGAGTGCTTCAAACTCATCTGCCTCTGGAATCAACTGTTGATAAGCCTCTTTGGCATTTTGTTCTTCACGTTCAGATATAATTGGAGCAGTAACTCCATTTACATATGAAAGAATTCCAGCTGATGCTAAACAGAATACTAATAATATTATTCCTAATTTTACTGTTTCTTTCATTTCTTCTTTACCTCCCCAAATACCTTAGGAACTGTCAATCTGTCGATTAATGGTACGGCTGAGTTCATTATCAATATAGAATAGCTAACTCCCTCTGCCATTCCGCCTTTGATTCTAATAAGGGCAGTTAATATTCCGCAACCGATGCCAAAAATTATTCTACCTGTAGAACTTAGTGGAGCCGTTACAAAATCTGTTGCCATAAAGCAAGCTCCTAGCAATAATCCTCCACCAAGTAAATGATATAATAAAAATTCTCCTCTTACTCCTAATACAAATAGCATGAGCATTGCGCTTAATACATATGTGAAAGTGATCTTCCAATCCACAATTTTCTTTATTACCAAGTAAATAAATCCGATTAAGATTAATATACTTGCAGTTTCTCCAAGTACTCCACCAATATTACCGATTAGCATGTCTTTAATAGATGGTAAAGCTCCCTCTCCAGATTTCATTATTTGTAATGGAGTTGCACCGCTTATGCCATCTGGACCTATATAGTTGGTCATAATGGTAGGCCAGCTCATCATTAAAACTGCACGTCCTGCTAAAGCTGGATTGACGAAGTTTGATCCAATACCTCCGAAGAATTCCTTTGCAATTATTATAGCGAATGCCGATCCAACTATTGGTAACCAAAATGGAGCATTTGCTGGAATATTAAATGCTAAGAGTATACCAGTTACTACAGCTGATAAATCACTAACCATAATTTTTTTATGGAAAACTTTTTGTATAAGAGCCTCTGAACAAACAGCACTTAATACCGATAATATTATCAACAATGCTGCATTAAAACCAAATTTATAAACGGAGAATAGCATCTGAGGCATTAATGCAATTATTACATTTAGCATAATCTTTTGAGTAGTATTATTAGTGCGTAAATGTGGTGCAAGTGCTACCGACCAGCTGGATTTTCTATATTCAAATTGTTCCTCAAGACTCAAAGACTCAAAATCAACATTTGAATTGTCTACTTTAGTTTCTACGATTTTATTATTTTGAGTGACATTGTCGGCCTTTTGTGGCATTTCTCCCTTAACTTCAGGCTTATCAGAGCTTGACGCCTTTACAGGTTGATCGTCACTAGCTTTTGGAAATTTCATCTCAGAAATGCTCTTAGCCGACTTGTCATTTAAATTTTCATTCTTAATATCTTTTTCCGACATAATTACCTCGCCTTTCTCGATCTAGCCTTTAGCTCACGTTTTGCAGCAGTTACAAGTTCTGTAAGTGGCCTATGTGCTGGACAAATATAGGAACAAGAACCACATGCAATACATGCTGATACTCTATATTTTTCTGTTTCTTCAAAGTTTTCAACACTTGCTAAGCGAGCTATATTAAGTGGCATAAGATGAACTGGACATGCCTCTACGCATTTTGCACATCTGATACATGGCGTCATTTCATAGATAGCCGATGGATCTTCTTTTATTACAAGTAATCCCGAACTATTCTTTTGAATTGGTGTGGACATGTCAAACTGCGAAAATCCTGTCATTGGACCACCACCAATTATTGCCTTAGGAGATCCATTAAAACCGCCTGCCATTTCAATTAATTTTCCTATCGGAGTGCCCACTCTGACAATATAATTATGAGGATTTTTAATCCCATCCCCAGTAACGGTTACAACTCTTTCATAAGATGGAATGCCACGAAGAACTGCGTCGGCAATAGCCGCAGCAGTACCAACATTTGTTACAAGAGCATTTACATTGCCCGTTCTTCCACCCATCGGCACTTTACGATTTAATATAGAATCTACCATACGATACGAATCTCCCTGTGGAAATTTCGTCTTTAGTTCAGCCACATGTAGATTTTCATAAGAGGACAATTCCTTAGTCAAATGCTCTATTGCATCTTTCTTATTATCCTCGATACCTATGTAGCCATGCTTAGCGTTTGTAACTTTCATTATGATTCTTAATCCATCAATAATTTTTTGACTCCATTCAAGCATCATCCTGTGGTCACATGTTAAATAAGGCTCACACTCAGCTCCATTTAAAATAACCGAATCAACACCAGTAGTTGCACCAGCTAGTTTGTTGTGTGCAGGGAAAGCTGCCCCACCCATGCCCACGACTCCGGCTTTTTTTACGCTTTCAATGATTTCTTCGACGCTAATATCCTCCAGATTTTTATTGACAATTTCATATGCCAATTCATCTTTGAAATCATTTTTAATAATTACACATTTTGAAACTGAACCATCAAGGGTAAAACGATCTTCTATTTTGGTAACAGTTCCCGAAACACTAGAATGAACTGGTGCATATAAACTAACATCCAAATCACCAATTACAGTTCCAACTTTCACTTCATCCCCAACTTTAACAGTTGGTTCACAAGGAGCACCAACATGCTGACTAAGCGGTATTATAAGCTCCTCAACAGGCAAAGCCGCCTCGATCTTACAGTGCTCTGAAAGTTCTTTAAATTCAGGTAAATGTAAACCACCCTTGAAGGTAAGATTCTTTAATTTCATATTCTCACCTCTCGAAAAATTTTACAGATTTATTGTAACATATAAAGAATTATTTTTCAAGTGAAAAAACCCCCAATTAGGGAGTTTTCTATTGTTTTGTAGTAAAATATGCTGACCTTAATGTTCTATATGGAAATATTGCATTTGGTTCAATTTCACCAACTATTGAATTAGAATAGATAAGAGCATCTACTTTGTAGACTAGTGGAACAAATATTCTTTCATGCTGAATAATTAAATCAATTTTATTGGTAATTTTTATTAAATCCTCTTCATCTTTAGCATCACTTATTTCTGATAGCGCCTCGTTAATTGCAGTTGATTGATATGGTAATATAGAATTAATAGTATATGCGTAATCCGGAATTAAATTGGTATTCATTCCTACAAGAGCAATATCATAGCCCCCAGCTTTTAAATTATTCTTGTAGTCATCAAAACTCTCATTTGTACTTCCTACTAAATTTACTTTAAATCCAACTCCTCTAAACTCCTCCGCTAACTGCGTTGCAATTTTTACATGATATTCATTATTCCAGTAAAAATATAGATTTAAAGTTTCATGCCGATCTCCAAGTATTTCTCTTGCTTTGTCATCACTATTTTCATCTTGATTTAGTCTATAGAAATAACTATTTGGATTTATAAATCCGGTTGAAGGATATGCTTGATCATTAAGTGCCATTTTAATTATCTTATCCTTATCGATAGATGAATATATCGCCTCTCTTAGTGGTGCATCTTGAAGCACACCACTCGGATTTAAAAACAAAAAATACATTTCATTGGACAAATAAGTCTTGGCATTGAATCTGTCATTGTTAAAGAATTTAAAATAGTTTAAATCCCATGCCGTCGAAACTTTAATTCTTCCAGTTTCAAGTGAAGTATATATTAGATCTTCGGATTCATGAACTATTCCTTTGATCTTTCCTATACTCGAAATTTCATCATGATAATTATCAAATCTCTCCAGATTTAATTCTTTTTTATTTTCATATGAAGCAAATTTAAATGGACCAGTACCACTGGGCATGGTCGTTTTTAAATTTACATTATCACTTTTTACAACGGGAAAAATAAGATATTCTTTTAAAAATGGACCGTCGCCATCATAAGTGAATTCAACAGTCCTATCGTCAATGGCTCTTGCATTTAATGCAAATTTCTTAGTTATATTGTTGACTATAAGATTATAGTATGGCCCTTTTCCAATAGTTCTTATTCTATTTAATGAATCTACCACATCGCTTGCTCTCAAGTTTTGCCCATCATGAAATACTATGCCATCTTTTAGTCTAATCCTAATAGTTTTATCTCCGACGAACTCGTCCTGAATCAATACTGGCCTTGGTCTATAATTTTTATCTAAAGTATATAAACCTTCATATACAAGTCCACATAGATAAAAATAACTAAGATTTTCAGTTGTAAGTGGATCTAAAGAATCAAATGGAGTAAGTGGCACTGTTATCTCGCCTGCTTCTGCAAGAAGATAATTGTATTTTTCTTCTTCGTTTTTATTGGTAGTATTTTTATTACATGATGATAATGGAAATATAGTCAATAATAAAAATGCAATAATAAGCGATAATTTTTTAATCATCTATTTTCTCCTTTATCTGAAATAAAATCTAATGACTTTATTGATTTTGCAAATTTTATTATTTTTTTATAATAATCATGAAATATCTCTGGAGCCCTATAATCAATACTCAACAAAGCTTCATAGCCACGTCTCGATTTTTCTATTTTTTTTATATAATTTCTGGTTTCTTTATATGGCACCCAATCATAATTATCTCCAAACTTTTCCAAGCCCTCATCTATCCACTTCTTTACCACGCTTGGACCTGCGTTATAAGCTAATATTGCTCTTTCTGTAGAGCCAAATCTCTCAATAAGATTTTTTAAATAGAGCATGCCAACTCTAATATTAGTATATGGCTCAAAAATCTCATTTACTCCAACCTCAATATTATATTTTTGGCTCACAAATAAAACCGTCTCCGGAATTACCTGAGTTAGACCCATAGCCCTCTTGGATGAAACAGCTGATTTATCAAATCCACTTTCGGTCTTGATAACCGCGAGTATCAATGATTTATCCATATTTAATTCTTCGCTTACCCTATCGATCTCCTTTTCGTATCGAATAGGAAAAAAATGAATAATTAAAAAATTTAATATTATATAAAATATAAATAACCATAGTAATAAACTAATAATCTTCTTTAAAGCCTTCATAATAATTTCACTTTCTCAATTAGATCTTTGGTCGATCCATTATTTTTTATTATCACATCCGATAGAAGTATGGCTTTTGCAGGATCCATAAAAAAACTATCTCTCCTTTTTATATCTTCTATCGTAATATTTCTATTTGTTCTAAGACGCTCTAGCCTATGCGACTCATCAGTGTAAATATATATTATCTTATCTGGAATAAACCCCTGTTTCTTAGCTATATTTTGAGATTCAAAATAAAGAGGAATTTCATAATATCCACCACTAGAGCTTGCATAATCTTGATATAATCTGCTATACACTATTTTCTCTATGTTTTTTTTTAGTTTTAAGTCATGAAAAAAAATATTCTTATAGTCTTCTCCACCACTTAATGATAATATCTCATCCCTCAGTTCGCCTTCGATTAGATTCTTTGCGTCTTCATCTGCAAAAAAGACTCTTTCTCCTCTTTTTTTTAGGAATCTAGCTACAGTTGATTTGCCGGATCCCATTAAGCCTGTAATTACAATTTTATTTTGCATCATACCAATTATCAGCTACATTTGAATCCACTTTTAAGTCAACTCCCAAATCACAGACATTGACCATTATCTCTTCAACTGCTTTTTTTATCACATCTACTTCATTATCGGGAACTTCAAGTATTAACTCGTCATGAACTGTGAGTATTAGACTTGCTTTACTATTATTTTCGCTTAAATATTTATCTACTCTTACCATTGCTATTTTGATTATATCTGCAGCAGTTCCTTGAATTGGGGTATTTAGTGCAATTCTTTCCCCAAAAGATCTGATATTATAATTTTTATCTTGTAATTCTGGAATATATCTTCTACGATTAAAAGCAGTTTTAACAAAGCCATTTTGTTTAGCTTCTTCTACGATTTCTCGCATATATTTGTCGATATTTGGAAATTGAGCTTTATAGTTGTCAATATATTCTTTGGCAGCATCACGTGAAATATTTAGATTTCTACTTAATCCATAGTCACTTATACCATATACTATTCCAAAATTGACTGCCTTGGCATGACTTCTTTCAAGGCTTGTTACCTCGTCATAGGGAGTGTTAAATACCTCACTTGCAGTCTTTTTGTGAATATCAAGCTCTCCTTTAAATCCTTCTATCATCTTGCTTTCCTTGCTGGCTGCAGCTAGAACTCTTAGTTCTATTTGAGAATAGTCAAGGTCAAGCCATTTGTAACCATCTTCTACTATGAAAGCTTTTCTAATTTCCCTGCCCTTATCGGTTCTTGCTGGAATATTTTGAAGGTTGGGGTCGGTAGATGATATCCTTCCCGTCGCTGTCTTAATCTGATTAAAAGTAGATCGTAGTCTATTATCTTCATCTATATCCTTAATCATGCCATCGATATAAGTGCTTTTTAATTTGCTATCTTGTCTATATTCTAAAATAAGCTTTGGTAGCGGATGACTATCACTTAGTTTTTCAAGTACTTCTTGATCGGTCGAATAGCCAGTTTTAGTTTTTTTAATTACTGGAAGATTTAATTTTTCAAATAATATCTCACCCAATTGCTTTGGAGAATTTATGTTAAATTCGCCATCTGCAAGCTTATAAATCTCCGCTTCCATTAAGGATAAATCCTTTTGGAAAGTCTTACCTGCTTCTATTAGCATATCTTTATCGACCTTGACACCTTTAAACTCCATCTTCGCAAGTACTGTTGCAAGAGGCAGTTCAATATCATTTAATAAATCCATCATCTCATAATTTTCAAGCATTTCCAGTTCTTTTTTATATAATTTGCTAATTTGAACAAGTGCAGATGATAACCCCTTATTTAATTCACCTTCATCGATATTTTCAATTTTATTTTTATTTTCTTTTAGAATATCTTCGTAGTTTAAAATGCTGCTAAAATGTCTAGAGTACACTGAACCAATACTATCTCCATTTATAGTTGGATCCAATAGATAATCGGCAAGTACTACGTCAAAAATATATTTTTTGCAAAGATCTTCTCTATTGTTTTTTATTAGATAGTAGCAATCCTCTTTTATATTTGCTCCAATAATATCATTTACGCTCTCCATTGCGCTTATGGCTGATTCGATATTTTTGGAGAGAAATAGCTTTTCTCCATCATAAAGTCCAGCAATAAATGGATCTGTCTTTTGATAATTAGCAGTGTAGAAAAATTTGAAGACGATATTTCCCTCTTTTAATTCACTTGTTATGCTTGATAAATCATCTACTAATTCATATTTAATATCTATTGAATCTGTATTTAAATCCGAATTGATAAATTCCTTAAATTCCAAATCACGATATATCTCTTGTAAATTATCTTCATTGGGACTATTTATAATAAATGATTCCAGCTCATCAACCTCAACATCTCTATTAATAGTGCCAAGTTCTCTCGATAAATATGCCATGTCTTTGCCATCGATTAATTTTTCCGTAGTCTTATTGGCTTTCATATTGTCAATATTATTGTAGACAGCATCAAGCGAACCATATTCATTTAGTAGCTTCGTGGCTCCAACTTTACCAATACCCTTAACGCCGGGAATATCATCCGAACTATCGCCCATAATCGCCTTAAGGTCTATAAGAGAGCTTACATCTAAATTATATTCTTCTTTAATTTTTTCGGGAGTGTAAATAGTAGTGTCAGAAATCCCCCTCTTCGTATAAATCACTTTTATTGCATCCGAGACCAATTGAAGATAATCCCTGTCCCCAGTAACTAAAAATATATCGGCTTCTTTTTCATATTTTTTTGATAGAGATCCTGCAAGATCATCTGCCTCAAATCCAGTTTTCTCATATGTCTTAATGCCCATCTCATTTAAAAGATTTTTTAATATAGTTATTTGATAACTAAGCTCGGGCGGAAATTTCTTCCTAGAACCCTTATATCCATCATATAATTCATGCCTAAAAGTAGGCCCTTTTGGGTCAAATAATACTGCCACATATTTTGGCTTATATTCATTTATCAATCTATTAAACATCTTAATAAAACCATATATTGCATTGGTCTGAATTCCCTTTTTATTTGACAGTGGTCTAATTGCATAAAATGCCCTATTTACTAGACTCGATCCATCTATAATTAAAAACTTGTCCATGTCATCACCTGTTATGATTATATCATATATGAGAATATTTTTCATCAAAAAGGAGCATCCCCATTAGATACCCCTTTAAAATTAATTTATTTGAAATATTCTATTCCTGCTTTGAATAAATTCATTATATCCATATCTGGTATATTGATATAAGTGTCATCGCTTACACGCTCAGAGTGTCCCATTTTACCCAGTATCTTTCCTGACTCATCCATCAATGATTCAATATCATAAGAAGAGCCATTGGGATTTATTACATACTTGAATGCAATTTGATCCCTCTTAACAAACTCCTCATAACTATCAGCACTACATACAAATCTACCTTCTCCGTGAGAGATTGGAACATTGTATTGTCTGTTCTCGATATACTTTAACCATGGCGAGTTTAATGTTGCCGGCTTAGTTGTAATTATCCTCGAGATATGCCTGCCAATGGTATTAAAGGTTAGAGTTGGATCGGTTTCTTTAAGATCTCTAAATTTACCATAGGGAAGCAGGCCGGATTTCACTAATGCTTGGAAACCATTGCATATACCAAGGACTAGGCCATCATTACCTTTTTCGCTTAATAGATATTCGATAGCAGGTTGAACATCTTTTTGTTTTAAGATATTTGCAATGAATTTAGCAGATCCATCGGGCTCATCACTCATTGAGAAACCTCCAGGAATAAAGAGTATTTGAGACTCTTTAATAACATTTGCAAATTCTTTGATGGATTCTGTTAATAGCTCAGGAGTTAGATTTCTAATCAATACCTCCTTAACTACAGCGCCTTCCTTTTCAAAAGCAAGCCTTGAGTCATATTCACTATTTGTTCCTTCAAATACTGGAATGACAACTTGAACTTGGTCAACTGGCTTTTTCGATTTCATTCTACGATTGCTTTTTTCGCTAAAATATAAATCATCTGCCTCTTTATCATCATGAGTTCCATAAACTTCATTTAATCCATTTACAAATGAATTTTTAAGGAGTTTATAGTCTAGAGTTTCTCCGTTTACAACTATATTCTCATCAGTTGATTTTCCAATTGAAATAGCTCCTTCAATCGCTTCAACTGACTCAACTACAATATTAAGTGGATTTATTCTTTTAATATCATCGCTTGTTAACTTAACATCAAATCCCTTGTCATTACCAAAGCTCATCTTAAGAAGAGATAAAAGTACGCTAGAGTTATCACAGACCATCGCTGTTTTAATATTGCCCTTTTCAATCTCTCTTTGTATGATTTCAAGATTTTCAAGAATATCTTCATCTTTTGCAAATCCAAATCTATCTAAATTGGTTTTAATTATACTTAAGTGATATCCACCTTTTAATTCAGTGGATACAACATTCTTCTTATCGCCATATCCAACCGCAAAGGAAATTAGAGTCGGTGGAACCGATATATCTTCAAAAGTCCCACTCATAGAGTCTTTGCCTCCAATTGGTGGAGTTTTGGTAATAAGACTTGCTTTTAATGCGCCAAGTAGAGCAGTAAATGGTTTTGCCCATGTCTTTTCATCTACTCCGAGAGTTTCAAAATACTCTTGAAGCGATAATCTAATTGTCGAAAGAGGTGCGCCTGTTGCAACCAACTTGTATACTGAAAGCAAAACAGACATATATGCACCAACAAATTGGTCTTCTTCCATTAGCTCGGGATTAAATCCATAACTCATAAAGCTAACGGTTATGGTCGAATCAGTCTTTGATGGGAACTTTGATACCATTGCATTAATTGGAGTAAGTTCATTTTTACCACCTAGTGGAGCAAGCACTGTGCTTCTGCCAACTGAAAAATCAAAGTTTGAAATCAATTGTTTTTTTGAAGCATGATGGATGCTTGAGAGTTCTTTTGCTAAAGCACAATTAAGATCATCGCCTTCAAGTCTATCTTTGTCAAAAAATTTAATATTTTCACTTGAAGAAACGACTACCTTCTGCTCTCTTCTTGCACCAGTTGAATTTAAAAATTCACGAGACATATCTACAACTGCTTTTTCCTTATAAAACATTCTAACGCGACCACTATCGGTAACATCAGCTACATGAGTTGCTTCTAAATTCTCTTCAAGAGATAGCTCTTGGAATCTCTCCCAGTCCTTTTTATTTATTACTACCGCCATTCTCTCTTGTGATTCTGAAATTGCAATCTCACGAGGACTTAGTCCTTTGTATTTTAATGGAACTAAATCAAGATAAATATCAAGAGAGTCTGCAAGTTCTCCAATTGCAACCGATACTCCTCCCGCACCAAAGTCATTGCACTTTTTAATCATCTTGGTGATCTCTTTATTTCTAAATAGCCTTTGAATCTTCCTTTCAGTTGGAGCATGTCCTTTTTGAACTTCTGCGCCCGATTTTTGTGCACTAGTTTCATCTTGAGTTTTAGAGGAACCAGTAGCACCACCGACGCCATCGCGTCCAGTCCTTCCACCTAATAATACAACTATGTCCTCATTTGGCGTAGGAGTTTTGCGAGTCACATTTACCCTTGGTGCAGCAGCTATTACAGCTCCTACTTCCATTCTCTTAGCCTTATATCCTGGATGGAATAACTCGTCGACATATCCCGTTGCTAGCCCAATTTGATTGCCATATGACGAATAGCCTTTAGCAGCATCGCGTATTATTTTCTTTTGAGTTAATTTGCCCTTTATTTCATAGTCATTTAATGGATCGCTTGCACCAGTTACTCGCATTGCTTGATAGACATAGCCTCGACCAGAAAGCGGATCTCTAATTGCGCCTCCAAGGCATGTTTGTGCGCCTCCAAATGGTTCAATTTCAGTTGGATGATTGTGCGTTTCATTCTTAAAAAAGAGCAGATATTCCTCTTTTTTATCATCTACATCCGCATCTACAATAAGAGTGCAGGCATTGATTTCATCACTCACTTCAACATCGTTTAATTCATTTTTCGCTCTCATATATCTTTGATGAATTGTTCCGATATCCATAAGCGATACACTTTTTTTCCTGCCAATTTCTTCTCTCATGGCAAGATAATCCTCATAGCTCTTTAAAAGCTTTTCATCACGTGAATTATTGGCTTTATCAAAGACAATTTCATTTAATTCAGTATTGAATGTCGTGTGCCTACAGTGATCAGACCAATATGTGTCAATAATTGAAATTTCGACATCACTTGGATTCCTCTTCTCTGATTTAAAATAATCTTGTACAACTATAAGATCTTCTATGCTCATTGCAAAAGAATGTTCATCATAAAAATCATATAATTCATCTCTATTAAATTTAATGAATCCATTATAGATTTCTACATCATCGTTTGATTTAGCATTATCCATAATAGAAGATGGCACCTCAAGAAGCTTTCCCTCCTCTTGGTCAACAGGATTTATTAAAATGGATTTTATTTTTTCTAAATCCCCTTCCTTTAGGCCTTTAAATTCAATTACCTCAGATACTTTAGCAGAGACCTCGGCATCTGGATAATTGGATTTAATAGCATCTATCAATCCTTTTTCCCTTTGGTCAAATTGACCTGCCTTATATTGTCTTACAATTGCATTAGTCATATTCTTTTGCAACTCATATGCATCTAAATCCATTGCAATATTATCAACGGGAGGCTCTCTTAATACTGTGTCTTTAATTTCATAAAGCTCTTCTTCATCTAAACCTTCAATATCATATCTCTTATATAGTTGACAACTTTCAACATCGACTCCATTTTCTTTTAGCTCAGAGATTATCCCTTTTGAGAAAATATCGAACTCTTCTTTCTTCCATACATATACTCTTTTAACCTTTGGGCCAATATCTGTCCTATTATATGAAAATCTAAATTTTACTCTATTTAAATCCTTATAGGCATCTCTTGAAGCTAAATCAAAGTTCTTTCTTGCACCTGCGATAGATAGCACCCTACCTCCATCGGTGTAGAATGTGTCATTTTCATAAACTACGCCACCAATAAATATAGTTGAGTTTTTTACTTTATTTAGGCCTGAAATCGTATATCCTTTATTGTAACTATCGGGGTAGCCACCACTTGCCAATACTACATTTACTACATGCTTGCCATTGATTTTTATATAGCATTCATTTAGCTCACGCCTTGAGGTTGCTAACATTAAATGAAGTAGATCACTCTCAAGGGTCAGTAGGGCTGCTTGTGTTTCAGGATCACCAAATCTAACATTGATTTCTAGAACTTTAGGGCCATCTGTCGTAATCATAAGTCCAAAGAAGACAAGCCCACGATAATCTATATCATTGATCTTAAGTGCTTCTATAAATGGATCAACTATCTCTTCTCTTATTTCCTTTTCATAAACTTGCGCTTCCAAATCTGGGGTAAATGTTCCCATACCACCAGTATTAGGACCAAGGTTGCCATCATATGCCGCTTTATGATCTCTTACTGGATTAAATAATCTAATGGACTCTCCATCTAAAAATCCCATTAAAGATGTCTCAAATCCAACCAAAAACTCCTCAACCAAGAGTTTTTGATCTCCAAACTTCTTATCCTCTAGTACGGCATAACATGCATCTTCAATTTCTCTATTTGTAGATGCAATGATAACACCCTTTCCGGCTGCAAGACCATCGGCTTTTAGGACAACTTTCTTTTCGGGTGATGCATCTCTTAAATCCTTTGCAAATCTAATAGCTGCCTCGGGTGATTTAAAGCATTCATATTTTGCTGTTGGAATATTTTTTGATTTTAAAATTTCCTTGCAAAACTCTTTTGATCCCTCAATCTTTGCAGCTTTCTTTGATGGTGCAAAGATCTCAAGTCCGGCAAGTTCAAAAGCATCAGCGATACCAGATACAAGCGGAGCTTCTGGGCCTACTATAGTATAATCGACGTGTTCATCTTGTGCAAGTTTAAGTAGACTTGCAATTTCCGTTTCAGGCACATTTACATTTCTTCCAAGTAAAGAAGTGCCGCCATTTCCAGGCGCAAATAAAAGCTCAACATCATCTTCCCTCTGATCTTTTATCTTCCAACCAATAGCATACTCACGCGTCCCACTACCAACAATTAAAACTTTCATATCTACCTCCAAACAAAGCCAACTTTTTCATATACTCTTTTTAGAGTTTCATTTGCAATCTCTCTTGCCTTAATTGCTCCATCTTTTGCTACTTCCAAAAGATACTCCGTATTATCCATATATCTTGCAACATCTTCTCTTATTGGACTAAGTGTTTCATTGGTCACCTCAAATACTTTTTTCTTAAGCTCCCCATAGCCCTTTCCTTCCAATTCAGATAGTATTTTATCCATATTCTCTCCACTGAAGGCTTTATATATATCCAATAAGTTTTTAACTCCCGGCTGATCGTCAGAGTAATTTATTTCTCCAACCGAATCTGTTACTGATTTATTGATTTTATTTCTGAGTGATTTTTCATCTTCTAGCAACAAAAGATATGCCTTTTCATTGGAATCCGATTTACTCATCTTTATGCTTGGATCTTGCAAGCTTTTAATTCTAGCGCCGTCTTCTTTTATCAACGGATCTGGCACTATCAAGGTATCGCCATAATATGAATTGAATCTCTCAGCTAAATCCCTTGTAATCTCAACATGTTGCTTTTGATCTTCTCCTACTGGAACAAGATTGGTGTCATATAGCAATATATCGGAAGCCATCAAAACCGGATATAGAAATAATCCAGCGTTGGCATTTTCCTCATTACCTGCTATCTTAGACTTATATTGATGCATGCGCTTTAGCTGACCAATATAAGCATAAGTATTTAATATCCATGCAAGTTCGGTATGTTCGCTTACATGAGAGTTTATAAAAACTATGCTCTTTTTGGGGTCAATTCCACAAGCCAAGTATACAGCAATTAGTTTTAACGATCGCTCATATAAAAGCTGCGGATCTTGCCTAACTGTAATGGCATGCATATCTGCCACCGCAAATAAGCATCTATACTCATCCTGTAATTCTTTAAAATTCTTTAATGCCCCTAAATAATTTCCAATTGTCAATTCTCCCGATGGTTGAATTGCACTATAAACCGTCTTCTTCAATTTTCACCTCTATAAATCATCATAACTATAACTAAAAGTATCTCCCTGAGATAGATCTCCTGCTTCATACCCCTTCATAAACCATCTCTTACGAGCTTCTGCCGATCCATGAGTAAAACTATCTGGCACAACTGTTCCTTGATATTTTTTCTGAAGTACGTCGTCACCAACGCTTTCAGCTGCTTTTATCGCCTCTTCTATATCGCCGACGTCTAAATATCCCTTTTCCTCAACTCTGCTTGCAAAAACTCCTGCAAGATAGTCCGCTTGCAACTCGATTGCAACTGAAACTTTATTATACTCTGTCTCAGATAACTTTCCTCTTAATTGTTGCTTCTCGCCTAATATACCTAAAAGATCCTGTACATGATGGCCGATTTCATGTGCAAGTACATAGCTGATTGCAAAATCCCCTGGTGCTCCAAACTTGTGTTTTAGTTCATCGAAGAAATCCAAGTCGATATATACACTTTGATCAAGCGGGCAGTAAAACGGCCCCATTTGAGCACTTGCTTGCCCACATGCCGATTTTACTCCAGCGTGAAAAACTACAAGCTTAGCTGGATCATATTGCATATTATATTCGTTAAAGATTTGAGTCCAAACATCCTCAGTATCTTTTAACATGACGCTTAAAAATTCCATTTTTTCTTGATCGCCTTCACTCTCAACATATTCTTGGGTTGTTGCACCACCAAGCATTGGAATTAAACTAATGGGATTGCCTCCCATCATAAGATAAATAAATCCTACGATAAGAACTCCAGGAAGTCCTAGCTTTAAGCCCATTGATCCTCCCGACGATCTTCTATCTTCGATATTGCTGCTACCCTTTCTTCCTTGCCATTTCATATAATGCCTCCTTGTTTTTTATAATTTAACTCATCGCTTATTCTTTTTACTTCGAATTTGACTCTCTCTATATCTATTCCTGGAAATTCTCCATTTTTATATGAAATTTTCCCCGCAACAGCTGTTTCTATAATATTGCTATCATTTGCAGAGTAACAAATTGCAGATACCGGATTATTTATTGGCCAATTATTCAAAGAGTCGAGATCAAATATACTATAATCAGCTATATATCCAGGCTTGATTTCGCCCAATTTTTCATACTTAAGTGCCTTCGCGCCATTTTTTGTAGCTATTTTAATAATCTCTTTTGCAGGAAGAGCAAGTGGATCTTTGCTACTTCCCTTTACAATCTTGCTTAAAAGCTGCATATCCCACAGCATGCTAAGTCTATTATTAGAACTAGCCCCATCGGTTCCAAGGCATATATTTATCCCACTATCGATCATCTTTAATACATCGGGGATTCCACTTGCGAGTTTTAAATTGCTCGATGGATTAAGCGCAATGCTCGCTCCTCTTTTTGCAATTATCTCTCTGTCCTTATCATTTAAATGAACACAATGAGCAAGTATAGTATTTTCATCAATTACTCCCAAACTATCCAAGTATTCAGTCGGAGTCATATTATGATCCCTTAAGGAGTCATTATTTTCTCCTTCTGTTTCAGATAAATGAGTGTGAAATAAAAGCTCATTCTCCCTAGCATATGCCTTCATTTCCTTATAACCATCTGCGCTCATGGTGTATATTGCATGCGGAGTTATTCCCATTTTTATTAATTTTCTATCGTCTTCTAAATCATCCACGGCATCATATAGTTTTTTTATCTTATTTTTTTGAGTCCTATTTACCTCCTCATTAAAATCGGTAATTCCTTGAGCCACTACTCCACGCATATTTATTTTATAAGCATCACGAGCTAGCCTATCCTCGCTTGTATACATATCATTAAAGCAAGTTGTACCGCCAGAGAGCATCTCAGCCATGGCAAGCACTGCTCCCCAAGACAATTCTTCGTCCGACAATATGTCCTCGGCGGGCCATATCTCATTTTCAAGCCATTCCATCAATTTTAAATCATCTGCATAATTCCTTAAAATAGTCATGGCAAGATGAGTGTGACAGTTGACAAATCCTGGCATCATAAAAAAGCCACTATAACTTTTTCCACCTGCGATAGACTCGTCTTCTATTTTATAAAAAACTCCATCTCTTATTTCAACACTTTTCACCTCAAAAATTCCAGCGTCTTGATTGTAAATAGATATATCATTATAAATCATATTCTCACCACCGTATTCTTTTTTATTCCATAGATTACAAGAGGAACCAAAATAATATTTAAAATCACTCCAAAGACTTCTTTAGAAATAGTATTTAGAAAAAAATCACTAATACTCATAATATTTAGCCAAAAGTCAAGCACTAAATAACTCGACAAGTAATAAAAAAGTCTTCCAAAAAATACTGCAAATATAATGACTATCATATTGTAATTATTGAGTCTCCTATTTAAAAAATATATTAACAAAGATCCTACAATAATTTCAGTTAAATATGGAATATATAATCTAATATCATCTAAAGAAAATATATTGAATAGCATTATATATGAAAATGAGATTACTAAATACGATAATAGATATATCGGGTCTAGAATAAAAGCCGCAATATAAATTAATACAGGCAATATCATAAGAGAGGCGATGATCTCAGGCTTAAAACGGGCTAAAATTGTCATCGAAACAATTAATATTACCAATAATACTATCAATATTAAAGTATTTGTAGAGCTAGTATTTTTCATTATTCCTCCCACTTAAATAATATCACTTAAACGCTCTTTTTTCAATAGATTTAAATAAAATTATCCCTTTGCAATTAAATTTATCATTATATTAACAAACATTAAATCGTATAAATTTTATTTTTTTAAAAAATTATATGATTGTTTATTTTTGTTAATTTAGGGTAAAATAAATTATTGATGATGAAGATCATCTATTAAGTTTAAGGAGGATATTATGAACAAAAACTTATTAAGATTGGTTAGTTTGCTTATGGCTACTATCTTACTATTTATCGGCTGTGCAAAGCCAGCAGAAAATAAAGATGAAGCTACAACAAATACAGAGCAAGCAGACGAAAAGAAATCAGAATCAAATGAAGAGATCAAAGATGAAAAGGAAACTGTAAGTGAAGAAAAGCCAAACTTTGATGGACGCACTTTAAATGTAGTTGCCACAAGCGACAAATATGTAAAATTGTTTGATGAATTTACAAAAGAAACTGGTGCAAAAGTCGAATTTCTTTCAATGTCATCGGGTGAGGTAATCGCTCGCACTAAAGCAGAGGGAAAACCCATGGCAGACTTATGGTTCGGCGGTGGACTAGACGCCTTTATGGCAGCTGATGGCGATGGACTATTGGAACATTATATTAGTCCCAATGCAAGCGATGTCAATGAGGCATATAAAGATTCAAATGGCGCCTGGATTGCAAAAGGATTAACTGTTGCCGGATTCTTAGTAAATCACAAAATCTTAGAAGAAAAGGGTCTTGAAATTCCAAAAACTTGGGAAGAAATCGCAGATCCTAAATATAAGGGCGAAGTAATCATGAGCAATCCCGCTGTATCTGGAACAAATTATGCAGTAGTCAAAGGGCTATTGGATCTATTTGGCGAAGAAGCTGGATGGGATTATATTTCAAGACTAAATGATAATATCGACTTCTACGGCAAACGCGGCAAAGATCCTCAAGAAAAGACAGCTGCTGGTGAATTCGCAATTGGTATTATTCCAGTTGATAAATCTGCATTTGACGTTGCAACCGAACAAGATCTAACCGTGGTCTATCCAGAAGATGGTATTCCTTGGGTTCCAGAAGGAGTTGCAATATTTAAAAACAGTGACAACACCGACATTGCCAAGGCATTTGTAGACTTTATGCTTACAAAGGATGCTCAACAAATGATCGCAGAATTAGATGGAAAAGACAGTGCTCAAATTATTAAACCAGATGTAGATGGACTTGACTTAGGTCTACCTGAAGACAAGCTCATCAAAGAAGATCTTTCAACATTCGGCTCTAAAAGAGATGAAATTCTAGCAAAATTTGCAGAAATTTCAAGTGGAAAGACCGAATAATTTAAAAAAATAGGAGCTAAAATGACTAAGAGAACAGTTGCAAAAATCATAGATTATACAATTATATCATTCTTGATTTTTGCTGTTCTCTTTTTTATTCTATTTCCCTTTTTAGCAGTTTTTAAAGAGGCATTTTTTAATAGCGATGGATTTAGCATCGATTTACTTACAAGCATATTTAAAAGCAATACCAAAACCATATTAAACACACTTAAAATGGGACTATCTACCTCAATTTTATCGTCAATAGTAAGTTTTTGTACTGCATGCGCATTATATCTTTCTAATAGAAAAATAAAGAAAATATGGCTTTTAATTCTTTCGATAACTCTTATTAGTCCACCATTCGTAACTAGTTTAAGTTTTATTAATCTCTTTGGAAGGCGCGGCCTTGTAACATATCATCTATTAAAACTAAAACTCAATCCTTACGGAATGTGGGGTATTGTTATGATGCAAGTAATAAGCGATATAAGCTTAAATACTCTTATAATATATAGTTTCTTAAAAAATATCGACCAAGACATAATCAATTCTGCAAGAAATCTTGGAGCTAACACCAATAATATAATTAAAGACCACTTGCTGGCAGCTTCTATTCCAGGAATTAAAGCAGTTTTGTTATTATCTTTTTTCAGAAGTATTGCCGACTTTGGAACACCGGCCATCATTGGGGGAAATTTTAATGTACTTGCCCTTGAGAGTTATTTTGCGGTTATCGCTGAAGGCAATCTATCAAAAGCTGCAGCCATTAACATTCTTCTTATAATTCCATCACTTATAATTTTTGTAATATATGGCAAACAATTAAATACTATATCAACCTCCCAAGGATTTGAATACGAGTCAGAAATCCCAATAAAGAAAAAAGGATGGCTTTATTATTTAATATTATCAATCGCTGGTTTTTTTACCATAGCACTAATTATTCTCTATTCTCAGATATTTTTATCTTCTATAACAAAGATGTACAAAGGCAATATATATTTTACTCTCGACAATATAATTGAAACCAAGCCTTATATTACAGGCACCGCCATAAGATCAATAATTTATAGTTTAATTTCTGCTATTACAGGTAGCATTATGGGATTGATGATTGGATATTATTTGAAAAAAAGAAAGCTTAAAGCAATGAAATATATAGAATTTTTTTCAAATTTACCATATATAATTCCCGGTACTTTCTTTGGGCTTGGCTATCTATTATTCTTTAAGCACCCACCACTCGTGCTCACAGGCACTGCTCTTATAGTGGTATTAAATGTCACTTTTAAGCAACTTCCCTTTTCTACTAGAATGGGAGTATCTGCAATGGATAATATAAGCTCCGATACTCTTAATTCCATAAGAGATCTCGGCGGAGCTAGGATTGATGAAATAAAAGACGCGATTATACCATTGTCAAAAGATTCTTTAAGCGTTAGCTTTATAAATGCATTTACAACAACCATGACAACTATTGGCTCCATAATATTTTTAATATATCCAAGCCAAAAAGTCCTCACGCTTGTAATGTTTGACGTCATTCAAAGTGGTAAATACAATATAGGATCAGTCATTGCCGTATTTATAATAGTAATATGCTTAGTGGTAAATATTTCATTTAATCTATATCTTAACAGGAGGAAAAATGTTTTTAGAAGTAAAAAATTTAAGTAAAAAATATCAAGATAAATATGCAATTAAGGATATTAATTTTTCTCTTGATGAGGGAAAGCTGATGTGCTTTTTAGGTCCATCGGGATGTGGTAAATCAACTATTTTAAAGGTAATTGGAGGATTTATTGAATCAAGTGGAGAAATTTATTTAGATGGAAAATTGATCAATAATCTCCCTCCCGAAGAAAGAGAAATAAGTACGGTTTTTCAGTCATTTGGACTTTTCCCGCATATGAATGTATTGGAAAATATAGTATATGGTCTTAAATTCCGAGAGAAAAATAAAGCTATTATCAAAGAAAAAGGTCTAAAAATGCTAGATAAAATGGGCTTAAGTGGATATCAAAATAGATATATAAATGAATTATCGGGCGGCGAGAAGCAAAGAGTAGCGCTTGGACGCTCTTTAATAATCGAACCGAAACTGCTCCTGCTAGACGAGCCTCTTTCAAGCCTTGATGCAAAGCTACAAGAAGAAATGAGAGGAGAAATAAAGCGTTTTCAGCATGAATTTAATATTACTACTATTTTTGTCACTCACAACCAGAAGGAGGCCTTTGAAATCTCAGATGAGATCATGCTTTTAAATAATGGTGAGATTATGCAAATAGGCACAGCTAGAGAATTATATGAAAAGCCCAATAATAGATTTGTATTGGAATTCATTGGTAAGTCCAATATAATAGATAATTCATATATAAGACCTGAAGACATAGCCATTACAAATGAAGGTGAAGATGCTAAAATCATAGATATAATTTATCAGGGTGAATTATCTATTTTAAAATTAAAATATCAAGGAAAAACAATTGAGACTTTTGTAATAAACAATGAAAGCAATTACTCAATTGGAGATAATATCAAAATAATCATAAGAAAAAGGCAGGTCATTTAGATCTGCCTTTAATATAATTCGTCGTCATCATCATTTAGCCCAAGAGCCTCTAATGCAATTAAATTATTGAAATTAAGTTCTCTTTTTACGCTATTGCCATCATCCGAATTAAATACGAGAATATCGTCAAGCATTTTAAGTCTTGATTCAAGGCTTGCTATCTCACTTTTATATTCACTTATGATATTGTCTTTGGCAATGAGCTCCTCGCTCATCTTTTCTATCAAACAAACGAGTTCTCTTTTATCGAGTTTTAAATACAAATCAGTATCCATAAACACCTACTTAAATTCATTTGAATAATTTTCTTTAATATAATTATCAAAGAGTAGTAGCTCTTCTATCGCTTTTTTTGCATTTTCTTGATCGGTTTTTAACAGTCCCTTTTCCTTTGCATTCTGTTCAATGACAGATTTTTGATCCATCGCAAATAAATTATAATCCTCGACTTTTGTTAGATTAAATATAGCTGTCTTCTCACCTGTCATGACAACATAGTAATAAATACCATATCCTAGTGCAACTAGTATTAAAACTACAATTAGAGCTGCTATAATCTTCTTCATCTCTCCTCCACTATCTAAATCCCGCTACGCTATCATATTTATCGTCAAAAGCATCATACATCTTCCAAACTCCATCTTCTACCAACCAATCATTAGTTGCAAGTTCAATTTCATAATGGAAATTAGAATCTTTATCATTGTCCATAAATCGACTACCCTTTTCATCAACTGCTTTTTTAATAGAGTCATTTATAGTTCTACCAAAGGCTTTGTTGGAAATAGCTGCCACTTCTGCTCTTGTAATTGGAATATTTTCATCAAATAGATCTAATTTAAGAGCATCGATCAAGCCTGCCTTTTTAGCAGCATAGATGTATTTTTTTGCCCAATGATTTCCATTTATAAGTTGAATATCAGCTTCTTCTACTGGATCAAGGCCTACAAATCTCGTAAGCACAGTAATCCACTCGGCTCTTGACAACTCTTTTTGTGGGTTAAATTTATTATTGTGACCTTCAAATATTCCTGCATCGGTAACCATGTTAATGGCATCATAATACCATTTATCCTTGTCGACATCACTATAAAAGTGATCTTGTTTTAATTTATAACCCTCTTCTTCTAAAATATTGGCAATTAATTGCGCACCCTCTGCTCTAGTAAGAGGTCTTTCTTGCTCAAATCTAATGCCAATTCCATCCATAAAATGCTTATATAATACACTTTTTTTATCCATGGATTTTAATTCTTCAAATTTATTCATAAGAGCATCCTTTACTTCGCTTATTTTTTTTATTACCTCCGCATCCTTTACTTCTTTTCCGGCCTTGCTAATGAATTCTGCTAGTTTTAGCTTCAACTCATCAACTGCAGATTTAATTTCATCATATTCTTCGCTATTTTTAAACTTAGTTTCCAGCTTGTCAATTTCTACCTTTAGTTCATCTGCAATTTCTTTTGACTTATCTTTTATCTGATCATATAATACCTTTGCCTTTTCTATTACAAAGTCATAGTCCGATTTAAGCTTATCAAAAGCCTCTTTAGATAGTTCCTTTGCATTTTTTATAGAAGTTGCTAAAACAATATCAGAAGCCGCAAATAACTGATCCAAATAAATATTTGCAGATGAGGATAATAATTTCAAATCATCTTCAGGATCAGAATAAGTTACTGTCTCTAAATCCAATTGTTTTTTATTATTGCTTTGTATTGACTTTACCTCAGAAATATATTCATTAGAAAGCTCATATGCCCTTTTCTCATCATTTTGATTATTATACAATTCACGAGCTTCTTTTGAAATTGATTCCATCTTTTCGCTAATAGCTATGCCTGCTTTATTAAAAATTTGTTCCACATCCCCTATTAACTGAACCAAAACAGTGCTTGGTTTCATAGTAAATACAGCTTCAATCTTAACATCGTGGCTAGGCATTATAAAAGTGGTTTTAGATGAAGAATGATCGCTTAACTCTACTTCACCTTCAACAACAGTCCAGGCAAAAAATGGATTAATAGGATCTTTATACGCCTCTATCGTAATCGTCTCACCTGGCTTTGCAATGGTCTTGTCACTCTTGCCTTCAATTATCTCAATTTTAAATGACGATGCACTTGCAAATGCATTTGCATTTAGTAATATAATTGCTGTTACTAAAATAACGCTAACAATTCTCTTCATAAATAACCTCCTTCATATCTTATATAAATTATACCACAGTTTATATATCTTTTAAACAAAAATAGGCATCTATAAAAGACACCTATTTTGCAATTGCGTTTTTCCTAACCTCTCTGACTACATTTACTTTAATTTGACCTGGATATTGCATCTCTTCTTCAATTCTCTTAGCAACATCATTGGCAATTACAGTCATCTCATCATCGGTTACCTTCTCCGGTTTAACCATTATGCGAACTTCACGACCGGCTTGAATTGCGAATGCATTTTCAATTCCATCAAATGAGTTGGCTATCTCTTCAAGCTTTTCTAATCTCTTTACATAGCTTTCTAGCGCCTCTCTTCTTGCTCCTGGACGAGCAGCTGAGATAGCATCTGCAGCTTGAACAATAAATGCCTCTGGTGTACTTGGCTCAACATCATTGTGATGAGCTTCGATACAGTGAATAACCTCTTTTGATTCCTTAAATCTCTTTGCGAGATTCACTCCCAATTCAACATGAGTTCCTTCCAATTCTCTATCAACTGATTTACCAATATCATGTAGAAGACCTGCACGCTTAGCAATCTTTACATTTGCACCAATTTCTTGAGCCATTAGCCCACATAGATGACTTACCTCTATCGAGTGCTGAAGTACATTTTGTCCATAACTTGTACGATAACGTAGTCTACCAAGATATTTTTGAAGTTCAGGGTGAAGACCATGGATTCCAGTTTCTTGAACAGCTCTTGCTCCCTCCTCAACAATTATCTTATTGACCTCATTTTTTGATTTTTCAACCACATCTTCGATCCTAGATGGATGAATGCGTCCATCTTGAACGAGCTTGGTAAGAGCAAGCCTTGCGACCTCACGCCTTACTGGATCGAAACTCGATAAAACAACTGCTTCTGGAGTGTCGTCAACTATTAAGTCAACTCCTGTTAAACTTTCAAGAATTCTAATATTTCTACCTTCTCTACCAATGATTCTACCTTTCATATCGTCATTTGGTAAATCTACAACTGTTACTGTTCCTTCGCTAACCACATCTGAGGCAATTCTTTGCATGATTTGAGATAAAATTTCACGCGATTTATCCTCACCTTCATCTTTTAGCTCTTGCTCAAGCAACTTAATTCTATTAGCTTTTTCAGTGATCATAACTTGATCTAGTGTTGCAACAAGCTCAGCCTTTGCTTCTTCCCTCGTTAGCCCTGCTACTCTTTGTAATTCATCGTCTTGGCTTTGTACCAATTCGTCAGCTCTCTTATTTTTGTCTTCAGCATCTTTTAATCGGTTATTCAGCTTTTCTTCTTTTTTCGATAATGAATCAAGTTTTCTATCTAGATTTTCTTCTCTTTTCAAAACACGCTTTTCACTTGCAGTAATTTCAGCACGCCTATCTTTGATCTCCTTATCTAATTCATCTCTTGACTTTTGGATCTCTTCCTTTGCACTTAGAACCATTTCTTTCTGTAGGGATTCGCCTTCTTTTTGTGCATCTTCTTTAATCTTTGCAGCAAATTCCTCAGCAGAACCAATGGTCTTTTCAGCTTTCTTCTTGCGAATTAAAAAACCAAGAAAAAAGGAAACTATCGAAAAAAGGACGAGTAATATGATAACAATATAATATGGCATAAAACTCTCCTCTCTATTAAATTTTTAAGGTTCCACCTATATTGTAACCTTTTTTATCTTAAATGTCAATTTTAAATTCAATATATTCATCTGAAAAATTATTTATTATTTTACTCTTTCCATCCTCCTTGTCAACTGCATATACGCAATCTCCGATGTTTGATAGATATTCATCATGAGTAACCATTATTATTTGACGATCAAAATCCTTGGAAAAGTTTTTTAAAAATATCCCAACATTGCCAATATATTCACGACTTACATATTTGGCCGGCTCATCAAAAACAAGTGGTCCAAAGTTGTTTTCTCCATATAATAATTGATTGATTGCAATTCTTAGCCCGAGCGCAACTATATCTACAACCCCTCCGCCTCTTGCATCTGTTGGATTAGTTAAAAAATTCTCGTTGCCATTTTCATCGGTTAAAAAGAATTCGATCTGCGGATTCTTTCCACTTTCCTTTTCTTCAATAATAAACTTAATATTATTTTGGAATACGAACTGAAGAGAACTTGTTACGATTTTTTCACATACATCTATTGCATGTACACGAGCTTTTTTAGAAGCCGCTTTTAGTAATATAGAAGCCTCCATGTTTAACTTTTGGTATTCTTGCAATGAATTTATCTCATCATCTATCTCCCCAATCTGTC
This sequence comes from Ezakiella sp., assembly GCA_022766605.1. Taxonomy (GTDB): domain Bacteria; phylum Bacillota; class Clostridia; order Tissierellales; family Peptoniphilaceae; genus Ezakiella. The sequence continues at coordinate 157,975 of JALEOH010000030.1, read as the reverse complement.
TATTAAGCTCATCTCTTCTAATTTTTTTAGTTATCAATAATTCATTTTTATTATCGATAAAATTATTCAATTGAGATATAGATTCATTTATCATTACTTTACCTTCGGCATTAATGAAAAGCACTCCTCAAGTAACTTTTTTATTTCTATTTCTAGCTTATTAATATCCTCGTCAATGCTATCTGTCGTTGACCCTGACTCCTCTATTTGACGAATTAAATCATCTCTTTGATTTTCCAAGACCTCAAGACGAGCTAGAGACATTGCACGAAGTTTTTCTGCCTCGTCCAATTTATTTTTTAATTCCATAATTTCTTTATCGTAGTCCATAATACTCCTCTTTAATATTTTTTAAATGGCTTTCATCGATTTTTGACCCACATAATGGGCAAGTTTCGCCTTTTTGTATTAGCTCTATATATCTTGCTAAATTTGAATCAATCTCTTTTTCAATTTTTTTTAAATTTTCCTTTTCATTTTTGTAAATGGTATTTATTTGAAAAAGTCTATCTCTAAAATTTTTCATTGAATTTAATAAATTAGAATTACACATGATCCTATCTTGTTTTTCTTTTATTGAAATGATATCGATAGATGAAATCCGATATTTTACTTCATTAATTTTAGCATTGATTTCGTTGTATTTCTTTATTAATAAAATATAACCATCTCTCTTTGAATTTATCAATTGGATATTACTGATTTTAGTTTTCAATTCATTTAAATTTTCTGTTCTTTCAAGCACAAATCTATCAGAATTAATGCCATTTTTAACTAGTACTAGATCTTTTTTTATCTTTTCTAAGCTTTTCTTTTGCTTCCATTTTTCATCTGCATCTTTGTAAATTTTTAAGATCTGATCGAGATTTCTAAATTGTTTAATATAGTTATTTCCTTTTGCGATTGACTCTTTATTGGCTAAATATGAACTATAAAGTGAGCTAAGCATATCTAGTCTATTTCTTTTTATTATGATATCATCTCTTTTATTTTTTACTAATTCATATATTTTTAACTCTTCATCGAGTCCTTCATATTCTTTTAACTGATTATTTAAAATTTCTTTTCTTGACTCTAATTTTTTTACATCTTTTTTTGCATTTTGATCTTTATTATTTGCCCGTCTAATTGCTTCATCTATTACATTTACATTTGAAAGGTATCCTATCGCCTTAGCTTTTTGAGCAGGTGAATCATTTAGCATAAATGCACTATCATGTTGATTTTGAAAATTTACTATTACTTGATCAGAGTCGGATAATTTATATTTTCTAACACCCGTTATCTCTTTTATTTCCTCTGGTGGTTCGACCCCAAATCCTTGAAAACGCTCAATATTACCATCTTTTTCTATCTCGTAGGCATTTACTCCACCAGCTTTAGCTTCTCTAATTCGTCTTATTATATATCCATCATCATATATGGCCTCGACAAGAACAATATCCTCTCCTCTTCTAATAAAGGCGTCCCCACGCGGTTCATTAAAAAACAACCATCTAAGCGCTCTTATTATAGCTGATTTACCCACATCAGATGGCCCTACTATTACATTTACCCTCTGATCGAGTTCTAAAAGGGTTTCATCATGAGACTGAAAATTTTTAATTCTAAGCTTAACTATCTTTCTATAGCTCACTTTGAACCTCCTCAACAAGGGATATAGCATAGTCTTTGACATCCTGATCTATATTTTGAAGATTGGCTACTGACTCAATAATATTTTTTACATTGATATAATCCGAATTGGTATTGGATTCAATCATGGTCTTTAAAGAGCTATAATGGAGTTTTTCGTTCTTCTTTTCTTCAAGATATGCCCTATCTAATACAAGATCGCCGCTTTGTGCAGATTTTAATTCAATTGTTTCAATAATTGGTTCATTATCTTTCTTTAGTGTAACTACAACCACCTTTGGCACTCTTTTAATATCAGGCTCCGTCGCTGAAATCCGCGCAATGCTTCCTGGATTATAAAAAAATTTATCATCTATCTTGGTAAGAGGAAAGCCAGTATGGTAGTGACCTGACAAGGTAAGGTCTGCTTTGGTATCTTTAATGTCTTCAATCAAAGTATGCCGAATCATAGGGAATGGCTTATCCATAAGCATGCCATGTGCAAACATGATTGCAAAATCCGCTTTTTTCTCTTTAACTATATATCCATCTCTGCCTTCAGGATTATCTAATTCATAGCTATAAGGTGCACTATGCAACTCAACGCTCGTACCATCCTTTGACATATAGATTGGAAATTCACCCATCATCATATTAAAAACTCCCAAATCTTCCTGTAATGCAAGGACAGTCCTCTGTATACTATTCAAATTATATGCAAATATATCATGATTTCCTGGCACCAAAAAAATAGGTCTTCCAAAATCCATCAAAATTTTATTAAAAGACCTAATCGTTGGAATAGAAACATCGGGGCGGTCTAGAATATCTCCTCCATGGACACAAAAATCTACATTATATTCTTTAACAATATAAGATATCTCCTCAAATTTTTTCAAGAGACTTTCCATAAAATTGTCAATTCTTCCCGCAGGATTATTTTGTCTTATATGAGTGTCTGTGAAATATAAAAATTTAATCATTAAAAATTATACATTTTTAGGAGCTGCTTTTACTTCTCTATTCTCATCGAATTCAACGATCGGCAGATTGTAAATAGTTCTAATCTCCTTATCCAATTGATCCATGATCTCAGGATTATTTATTAACCATGCCTTTGCATTTTCAGCGCCTTGCCCAATATTTTCACCATTATATGAGAACCAGCTTCCAGCCTTTTTAATCAAGTCATTTTTCACAGCCATATTTAATATATCGCCCGATTTAGAAATACCTTCCCCATACATTATATCGAACTCCGCTGTTTTAAATGGTGGAGCCACTTTATTTTTTACTACTTTTGCGGTGGTTTTATTTCCAATAAAGTCCTCTTTATCTTTAATCTGCTCCTTACGTCTTATCTCAAGACGTACAGAGGCATAGAATTTTAATGCGCGTCCACCTGTAGTCGTCTCAGGGTTTCCATATCCTCCAACCTTTTCACGAACTTGATTGATAAATACACAAGTGGTCTTTGAGATATTGATTGCACCAGCAAGCTTTCTCATGGCTTTTGACATTAGTCTAGCATGAGCTCCAACTTGTAAATCGCTCATCTCTCCTTCTAGTTCAACCTTTGGAACAAGCGCTGCAACCGAGTCTACTACAATTAAATCCACGGCACCACTTCTAACGAGTGATTCAACTATCTCGAGAGCTTGCTCACCAAAATCCGGTTGAGATATGATTAAATTATCAGTATCGACCCCGAGATTTTTTGCATATGTTGGATCAAGGGCGTGCTCCGCATCTATGAAGGCTGCAATGCCACCTCTTTTTTGAACTTCTGCAATTATATGCAAAGAAACCGTTGTCTTTCCTGAACTCTCAGGGCCAAAGATTTCAATTATCCTTCCCTTTGGAATTCCTCCAATGCCTAATGCTATATCTAAATCAATACTTCCAGTTGGGATAGATTCAACTTGCATAGAACTCTTATCCCCAAGTTTCATTATCGAGCCTTTACCAAATTGTTTGGTAATATCTGCCATAGCCTTATCAAGTGCTTTTTGTCTTTGTTCGTTCATACTATCTCCTTTACTTATCTATATATTCTAATAAATGTGCAAGCGCAATTTTTGCACCAGCATTTTTTACTCCAATTCTATCTAGTTCTATTCTTTCTTCAAATGAATATATCTTATCTCCAATTGCAATAGCCACAAAAAAATGTCCATTTTCATCTCCATTATTGGGTCCTGCATATCCAGTTGAAGAGATTGATATATCAGTATTTAAAATCTCTTTAGCTTTTATAGCCATTTTTCTTGCAACCTCATGGCTAACTACTCCATACTCGTTTATAAAATCTCTTTCTATGCCGAGTATATCCACTTTTGCATCTATCATATATGTCACAAAACCACCATAATATATATCCGATGATCCAGCTATATTAGTGATATTAGAAGCAATAAGTCCTCCTGTAAAACTTTCGCATGTGGAAATGGTGTAGGATTTTTCCTTGCAAATGTTTAAAATTTCACTGCAAATTTCAATTATATTATCGTCTTTCATATCAGTCAAAACTAAGGACATGAGAATTTTGCTTTATATACATTATAAGTGAAATAACAGCAATTACCGCCGATATATCAATTAATATTACGCCAAATCTCATTATATTATCAAGAGCTGGAAAGCCTTTAGTAAATAATACTATTACTATTCCAATCATTTGTGTTACTGTTTTAATCTTACCGGATATGCCAGCTGCTATTGTCTTGCCGTGAGTGGCTGCTATCAACCTATAACCGCTAACTGCAAATTCGCGATAAACAGTAACTATTACAGGAAGAGCTGATATTACTCCCTCTTCAAGTAAAAGCACCTGCGCTGATACAACAAGGATTTTATCTGCAAGCGGATCCATAAACTTGCCAAAAGTGGTTATTTGATTGTTTTTTCTAGCAAGATATCCATCTAGAAAGTCAGAGAGTGCTGCTATTGTAAAAATAATTCCAGCTATATAGCTATATTGATAATAATAAAATAAGGCAATAAATACTGGTACTAATAATAATCTAACGACTGTAATTTTGTTTGGTAAATTCATGAATTCCTACCTCTTTTCCTTCTAAATCATAATAGTCAGCTCCTGTTATTAAAATATCGTAAAATTCACCGATTTTAAGTGGATTTTCACTATCTATTATAACAGTTCCATCGACGCCAGGTGAGTCCATATATGTCCTCCCAATATATTTTCCATCCTGATAGTCTTCAATAAGCGCCATCATAGTTGAGCCAGCTCTCTCTTTGAGTTTATTATATGAGATGTCAGCTTGAATGCTCATCAATCTGTCTCGTCTCTGCTCTTTTATCTCTTCGCTAATTGGAGATCCCCACTTATATGCACGTGTTCCCTCCTCAAGCGAATAGCAAAATACTCCAACTCTATCTAATTTATATTCTTTAATAAAGTCGATTAGCTCATTATAATCCCCTTCGCTTTCAGTGGCAAAGCCAACTATAAAAGTAGATCTTATTATTATGTCTGGAATTTCTTTTCTTAAATCATCGATTAATTTTAAGACGGATTCTTTTGTAGAATGCCTGTTCATAGATTTAAGAACGGGATCTGATATATGCTGCAATGGCATATCTACATAATTTACAACTTTTTCACATTTTTTTATAGCATCTATTAGCTCTGGATAGAATCCTTCAGGATACATATATAATACCCTAATCCATGTTAAGTTCCTAATTTTATTTAGCTCGATTAACAATTTATCAAGCATTGGCATACCATAATTGTCCTTGCCATATTCCGTTGTATTTTGTGCAATTAATATTAATTCTCTCGTTCCATTTTGACTTAAATACTCTGCCTCTCGCACAATATCTTCAATTGATCTAGATCTCATTTTACCGCGCAATTTTGGAATTATACAATAGCTGCAATGATTATTGCATCCCTCAGAGATCTTAATATATTGACTTCTTTTAAAGTCAACTCTCTTACTATCTTCGGGATATGGATCATTTACATTGGAAGTGTATGCGCATCTCTTACCTTCTATCATATCGTTTAATATATTATTTATATTAGATAACTGACCGGTTCCAATAATTGCATCAATCTCTGGTATATCATTCATAAGATCATCTGGATATCTTTGTCCCAAACAGCCTGCAACTACTATATACTTTAATACTTCTCCTTTTAAATTTATAAGCTCCATTATGGTGTCGACAGATTGTTCTTTTGCATCCAATATAAAACTACAAGTATTTACCACAACTATATTGGCAATAGTTATATCATCTACGATTTTATATTTTTGATTCAATAAAGACATCATACACTCAGTATCGATATCGTTTTTAGAGCATCCCAATGTCAGAAAATAAATATTATATTCCATCTTCCATTACTTCCTTCTTTCCGTATAAAATCTCATCTATCTCATCAAGTCCAATCAACACTTTTCTTGGCTTGCTTCCCTCGCTTGGCCCAACTATTCCCAGCTCTTCCATTCGATCTATCATTCTTGCTGCACGTGAATAACCGACCTTTAATCTGCGCTGTAGATAGGAAATCGAGCCTTGATTGTCCTTTACAACCAACAAAACAGCATCGTCAAATAATTCATCAAAGAAATCACTATTATCCGCAATAGTTGAGTTTGTATTTAATTGCTCTTCAACCTCTTCTTCATACTCGTGCTTTTTATTATTTAATTTTATATAATCAACGATATTTTCTATTTCCTTGTCGGATACAAAAGTTCCCTGTATTCTAATTGGAGAAGATTGCCCTGATGGCAAGAACAACATATCTCCCATGCCAAGAAGTTTTTCTGCTCCTGACATATCAAGTATTGTTCTTGAATCGATTTGTGATGATACTGCAAAAGATATTCTAGAAGGAATATTTGCTTTAATCGTGCCTGTAATAACGTCAACAGATGGTCTTTGAGTAGCAACTATCAAATGAATACCAGCAGCTCTTGCCATTTGTGCAAGGCGAGCTATCGACTCCTCAACTTCCTTTCCTGCAACCATCATAAGATCAGCAAGCTCATCTATTATAATAACTATTTTTTTTAAAACTTCTTCACCCTCGGCTCCTTCTCCATTTTTAATCTTTTCATTATATGATTTAAAATCCCTCGCCCCTCTTTTTGCAAATAATCCATAGCGCCTTTCCATCTCGGTAACTGCCCAATCAAGAGCTGTACTGGCTTTTTTAGGATCGGTCACAACTGGGATCATCAAATGTGGAATGTCATTATAGATTGAGAGTTCCACAACTTTAGGGTCAATTAATATAAGTTTTACCTCATCGGGACTTGATTTATAAAGTATGCTTACTATGAGCGAATTAATACATACTGATTTACCAGATCCAGTTGCTCCTGCAATCAAAAGATGTGGCATCTTCGATATTGTCGACACTATGGTCTTTCCGGTAATATCCTTTCCAAGAGCCATTGGTAGCTCATCTTGGCATGATTTAAATTCATTTGACTCTATAATTTCACGTAGATAAAGGGTTTCTTTTTCATCATTTGGAGTTTCAATGCCCACTCTGTTTTTGCCGGGGATTGGAGCAACTATTCTAATATCTTTACTTTCAAGCGCCATAGATAGATCATCGCTAAGACCCACTATTCTTGAAATTTTAACTCCGGTAGCCGGCTTTAGTTCATAGCATGTAATAGTTGGACCTCTGTTGATACTCTCAACACTTGCCTCTATTCCAAAACTCCTTAGAGTATCTTCTATTATTCGAGCTTTCTTTTGTATTGTAGATTTATTTACCGCGGTCTTACCACTTGGTATTTTGAGGAGTTCTACTGGCGGAAAGACATATTTATCGCCAATCTTTTCATCTTCTTTTAGTATAGAAAATTGTTCTATATCCTCGCTACCCTTTTGCTTGATTTTTTTCGTATATAGTGGAAGATCGTTAGCTTTATTTGATAAATTGTCATTATTTATGTTGCTTTCTACCGGAGGAGCTGTCTTTGTATTATAATCGTCAAATTCTATATCGATATCAACTACTTCCGGCTTCTTTTCATCAATTTCAAGAGCCTTATTAGGATTTTTTACTATGCGAGCCTTTTCTTTGCTTTTCATTTTAATCATGCCAGTCTTTATGGATTTTTCAATTTTAGTAGTTATAACTTGGGTGCCTTCTATAACATCCTTTTTCTCTACTTTTAAACTTAAAAAAATAGCCGACACAATAACTATAACAGCAAATAAATATGCGCCAAAACTACCTCCAATAGCCCGAATTAGGTGAGATAAAAGCATACCAATTACTCCACCACCTCTAAATTTAATTGCTACTTCTATTGTGTTTTGATAGTGAATAGAGATATCACCCGTCTTAACATGAAGCACATCAAAGACAATAAGTAATGCTGCAAATATCATTACAACAGGAATTATCAATCTTCTTCTATCCGACCTTAATGCAGCGAATAGAAAAACTATAGATATATATAATATCAAAAATGGAAAGATCCTTCCAAGCATGCCAAAAGAGCCCTTTAGGAAGCTATTGATAAATTTTCCTAAAAAGCCCGTCCATGGCAATATCATAAAGAGTATCAAAAAAAGACTTAAAAGAAAAAGTGAAATTCCAAAATATATCAGTTTTTGCTCTTTATTAAATTTGTTTTTTGATTTTCTTCTCGTATTTCTTGTGCTTCTATTAGTCTTTCTATCCATAACTATCCCATAACAAAGGTAATTAATGCAATAATTACCAAATAAATTGAAAAATAACTCATCTTATTCTTGTTTAGCAAATTTATTAAAAATTTGATCGAAACAATTCCAACAACTGCTGCTACAACCATTCCAATGATAAGTGGAAAAGAAAAGCTTATGGCTTCTCCTGCAACAACCACATCTTTTATGCCAAATATGAATGCACCAAATGTAGCTGGTAAGCTCATTAAAAAAGAAAATCTAGCTGCTTCAGATTTCTTAAGTCCAAGTTGCGAGCCGGCAAATATTGTAGAACCTGAGCGAGAAATGCCAGGGAGTATGGCTATGCCTTGGACTGATCCTATCGCAAAGGCTCCAAAATAAGAAAGCGACTCAGATGATTTATGACCCTTTTTACCTTTGTCGATAATAAATAAAAGAAATGCTGTTACCAAAAACATTATAGCAACAAACTTTAAATTCTCATAGTAAACTTTAAAGCTATCCTCAAATCCAAAGGCAATAATCGCCGTTGGAATACTTGCAATAATGATATTAAGACCCATTTTTTGAGTTCCATTTAAACTAAATTTTTCTCTCTTAAAGATACTTATTATCATCTTGAAAAATTCAATAATTATATTTTTTATATCTTTCCAGAAAACAATAAATACGGATAAAAAAGTACCAAAGTGTAGCATTTGAGCAACAAATAATCCTGGTTCTTCTAGTCCTAATAGATTTTCAAATACTATTAAATGTCCTGAGCTTGAAATTGGAAGGAATTCTGTAATCCCCTGTACAATTCCAAGTATTATCATCTTTAAAATTTCTATCATTTGCCCGTGGAGCCAAAGCCCCCTTCCCCTCTTTCTGTCTCGCTTAATATTTCAACCTCTTCTAGGTCCATCTTTTCATATCTATTTAAAACCATTTGAGCTATCCTATCGCCATTAGCTATTTTAAAATCCTCTTTGCCGTGGTTGATTAAAATAGCTCCGAGTTCTCCACGATAGTCGGAATCTATAAGACCAACTCCATTGACCAAACTTATGCCGTATTTAGCAGCAAAGCCAGATCTTGCTAAAATATTTAATTGGAATCCAACGGGGATTTCAACATAAATTCCCGTTGGAACAACTCTATATTCACCTGGTTTTAGTATAATTTCTTCTGTTAAATAAGCCCTTAAATCCATGCCAGCTGAGCCTTCTGTCTTATATTCTGGAAGCGGATTATTGCTCTTATTTATAATTTTAACTTTAATTGTCTCCATCATTATCTCTTCCTGGACGTCTATGGCGTGGCTTATCAGGTCTATCGGATCTTTCACGTCTTCCACCTCTATCGCGTGGTCTTTCTTCTACAAATCCTTCTGGAACCGGTAAAAGAGCTTTTCTTGAAAGATCGATCTTGCCATCCTTATCGATTCCTATTACTTTAACTGTTACATCATCGCCAGTTTTTAATACATCTTCCACTTTTTCAACTCTATTATGATCTATTTGTGAAATATGAAGCAGCCCTTCCTTGCCATTTAATATGCTTACAAATGCGCCAAAATTCATTATTTTAGTGACTTTACCTTCATATACTTCACCGATTTCAGGATCTTTTACTATGTTTTCAATTATCTCCTTAGCCCTCAATCCCTGAGCAGAATCAACTGATGCTATTACAACAGATCCATCGTCTTCGATATCGATTTTAACTCCTGTTTCAGCGATAATGGCATTTATGACTTTACCACCAGTGCCAATTACTTCTCTTATTTTTTCTGGATCTATTTGCATTTGAATCAATCTAGGGGCATATGGAGAAATATCTTCTCTTGGTTTATCTATTGCTGAATTTATCACATCCAATATGGTAAATCTTGCTTTTTTAGCCTTTTGAAGTGCTTCTTCAAGTATATTTCTATCAATTCCCGAAATCTTTATGTCCATTTGAAGAGCGGTAATTCCCTCTGTTGTGCCTGCAACCTTAAAATCCATATCTCCAAGATGGTCTTCTAGTCCCTGAATATCAGTTAATATTACTTTTTCTCCATTATCTCCACTTACAAGCCCCATTGCAATACCAGCTACTGGTCTCTTAATTGGAACACCAGCATCCATAAGGGCAAGAGTCGAACCACAAATAGAGGCTTGCGAACTCGAACCATTCGAGCTTAAGACCTCTGAGACAACTCTTATAGTATATGGAAAATCTTCTTGTGATGGTATAACTGGCACAAGCGCTCTTTCTGCAAGTGCACCATGACCAATCTCACGTCTTCCAGGCGATCTTAAAGGCTTGGTGTCTCCAACTGAAAATGGAGGGAAATTATAGTGGTGAATATATTTTTTTTCATATTCATCAAGCATTCCGTCTATCACCTGAGCATCATCACCAACTCCAAGCGTTGCAATGCTTAATACTTGAGTTTGTCCTCTTTTAAATAGTCCAGAACCATGAGTACGTGGAAGTAACGCTACCTCTGCGGAAAGTGGTCTAATTTCATCAAAATCTCTCATGTCTGGTCTTACACCATCTACGAGAATTTGACGTCTTACTTCATTATATTCCATCTCATCAATTGCAGCAGCAATACTATTCATCTTTTCAGGGAAAAGTTCTATCATCTCTGTCTTTATCTTATCGACAAGCTCATCGGTCTCCTTAACCCTAGCCATTTTATCCGCATGATTCATAGCTTTAACAACGGCATCCTTATATTCTGCATTGATCTTTTCTTTAACTTCAGGATCTATTTCAAAAGGAGTATAGGCTTGTTTTTCTTTGCCCACTTCCTTTACAATTTCATTGATAAATTCAGTGATTTTTTTTATTTCTTCATGAGCAATCATAATAGCTTCAAGCATTTCACTCTCACTTACTTCATTTGCCCCAGCTTCTACCATCATTATTGCATCATGTGTTCCTGCAACTGTTAGATTGATATCGGATTTGTCCGATTCTTCCACAGTTGGATTAACTATATATTTCTTATCGATAAAGCCTATTTGAACAGCCCCAATTGGTCCGTTAAAAGGAATATCAGAAATGCTAAGCGCAATTGAGGCGCCAATCATAGCTGCTACTTGGCTTGAACAATCGGGATCATAGCTCATAAGCTCAGCAATTACTTGTACATCATTTCTATATCCTTCTGGAAATAGAGGTCTAATCGGCCTATCAATTAGTCTACTGGTTAAAATAGCATGTTCGCTAGGACGACCCTCACGTTTTATAAATCCACCAGGAATTTTTCCTGCTGCATAATATTTTTCTTCATAATCAACACTAAGAGGGAAAAAATCCACTCCTTCTCTTGGTTTTTTTGAACTCGTTGCAGTGACCAATAACACTGTGTCTCCGTATCTTATAAAACAAGCGCCTGCCGCTTGTTCTGCATACTTACCAATCGATACGGAAAGTTCCCGACCAGCCAGGTCGGTCTTAAATATCTTCTCCATCTTTCCTCCTATATATACAAGTTTATTATAACATAAAAGAGAGCAAATTACCAGCTGCTCTCTAAAGTTTCGCTTATTTATTGAACCATAAATATTGTATTTAAATTTCTACCTGGAGTTTTTATCATTCTTCCATTTGCATATAATCCAGAAGATGCTCCTCCATCTAAATTCATCGCATTTACACAGCCAAGACTAAGCATAACTTCTGCTAGTTTGTCGACCGTTGCAGATGTCGTTAGCATTATAAGATAATTATCTGCAGTCACTCCAATTGCAGATCTTGGAGCTGCATTTTTATAGATCTTCTCCTCTTTAAAGCTAGCCTTACTATCTTTAACAACATTTTTGCCGTCTTTAACTAGCATCGGGCCTGCCGCAATCATATCTGTTATACTAGAATAAGGAATGTCCTTATCTCCTGCCTTAAAAGTCTTTGAATTATTTTGATCAATTAATTCAAGTCCAACAGTTCTTCCCACTCTAAATCTCGCATTGATATACTCGCTATCGGCAGCGTCTTTTCCGTAATAAATTATATATCCATTGTCTGGAATTATGACCTTGCCTTGTGGTTTATAAGTCCTTGATACTTTGTTATTTACAACCTCAATAACGGTCCCCTCATTTAATACTATATCCGCATTTCTATATTTAGTATACATATATACTCCGCTAGTATCGTTCATGGGCGTATTAACATACCAAATATTAAAAGTATTAAATTCCATCTTATTGGTCTCAACAATATATTTGTTTTCCTTTTTGCCATCTAAAAATCCAAAATATTTTAGAGTAACAGTATCCATATGAACCTTATTATTATCATATACCATTAGGCTTGCGGAATTTCCAACCATATGAATTACATTTCCACCTTTGATAATAGTTGCCATTGGCTCAAGCGTCTTATATGCATCGAAATAATTGGCATTAATTGCGGCCTTTGCACCATAGTCATTTATCATTGCACCAAATGCCTTCGATCCAATTAACTTATCATTTGCCTTTGCCGTACGAAGCTTTACTCCATCTTGAAGCTTAACTTTAACCATATTTACATTTACTCCAGCAACGGATTTATTTTCCGTCAATATCTGTGCGCTTAAGTTTAATGTAAAAATATTTAAAATAAATAAAATTGCTATAATTAGACTTAATCTCTTCATCTTATCTCCTTAACATTACTACAAAAAATGCCCCATTAAAGGAGCATTAATATTTTGTATTTATATATGAATCAATTAGCGATCTATGCTTGCCTTCAATAAAGCATCCATGCTCTTTTAAAATATCAACCAACCAAGGGGCTGTTGAATGAAATATAGCCTCTTTGGTATCGTAAAATACAATTTCATATAAGAGATCATTAAGCTTTTTGCTCTTACTCTTTACATAATATGCATCGACGTTCTCATAGTCGACTAATCGAAGCATCTTTGCTATTGTTAGATTTTTTTTATGATATTGATCATTTGCTCTATTTCTAAAACTATTTGCAATCTTTAGATGTTTTCCACGCCTTTCAATATCCTCTGCTGTCGACATGAAATATTTAGCCATGATATTATAGTATTGATAGTTAAACATTCCCTTTTCCATAGAGTCGATCTTAACAAAAGGCTTAGCACCAATTGCCTGAAGATATTCATAATTTGCATTTAAAAATTGAGCTTTACTCATATCTCCGTTATCTAGTTGATGAATAAGATAACTTCTATTTTCAAAAAATCTCTCAAAAAGACCCTTACTACTAGTGTAAATCACTAGATATCCTTTCTATTGAACCTCTATAGAAACTTCCCCTACCTCAGGAGAAACTTCTTCCTTGGTAAAATCAAGGTTGAGATAAATTTCACATCCAGATTTTTCAGCGATCTTATTTATTTCTTGATAGATAGCTGCCAAATCTTCTTTCTTGATGTCAATGAGCTTATAAATGCTATCGATATAGACTTTTTCTAGATCATAATCCATTGCTAGCATTCCGCTTAGGAAGCCATAGAATCCAGCAAGTGTTTCTACTCCAAAATCCTTGACATTTATAAGTCTTACATTGTAGTCAAGTGAGAATATATGCTCGTCATCGGTATCTAGAAATGCAATATTGCCATTTCCTTGCTTTATATCCTCATTTGCTCCTTCAATCAACCACTTGGTCTTTCCAGATCCCTTTTTGCCTAAAATAAATTTTACCATATTATACCTCCACATTGTTTTATGTCTTAAATAGATATTCTATTTAATTCTCACTTATCAATTTTTGAAAATATTCTGCCACTCTATCATATTCTTCGTCGCTTTCAATCTCTGAAACTTCAAAGTTTTCGCTATCTACTTCTTCATACTCAAAGATATATACTTCCGAATCGGATTCATCTTCGGGTAGTGTCATTACGACTATATATTCCTTATCTTCAAATTCAAAGACTTCCAATACTCCAAAATCTTGTGGTCCATCTTCAAAATCAAGAGTGATTACCGGATATTCTTCTGTTTCATGTTCATGATCATGACAGCTGCAATCATCGCCACCGTGATGTTCGTGGTTACAACCACATTCGTGATTATGTTTATCTTCCATAATTACCTCCACTTCTATATTTATATTATACCAGTTTATGTGCTAAAATACCAACTATTTATCTAAAAAAATTACAAACTAAGAAGTTTTTCATCTATTAATTGCTTTACTTCTTCCACATCCCACATGTTAAGCGCATTTGCAAGAGATGATTTAACAATATTGTGCACCTCTAGCAAAGCCTCATCCGAGATTAATTTAATCGAAGAAGTAATCTCAAATTTATTTGCAATTTTATTCATAGTGTAGTTTAGAATGTCATATCTAATTTTATCGGATATTTCAAAATTAGATACCGCAACCATTATAACCTCGTTATATCTATTTCTCAAAAAAGAGATCAAATTGGATATAATCTCCTCCATACTACCCTCTTCGAGGTCGAATAGTATTCTAAAAAATAAATTCCAATTAAAATCCTTATTGACGATTTCAGAGAGCTTCGCTCCAATTGTATTGGTGAATTTATCTTGAAAAGATAAATCAAGCGGAAAATCAATCGTCTCTTTAATGTCGATATATTTTGAACTTAAAAATTTAAGCCTATTTATTATTCTAATGAATTCATTTAAATATGACTCATCCCTGTCTGGAATTTTCATAAATAGATAGTTTATAATAGTATCACATGTTTCTTTAAAATCAACGGCAAATCCAAGCTCTGACTTTACTTTGTTATAATAGACCTCATTTAAGCTCTTCGAGAGTGCTACTTTTATTTCGTTTTTTACGTTTTCGCTGACATTTGAAGTAAATTCATTAATATGATTGTATAATATCATTAACTCTCTATCTATCATCTCCAAATTTTCTTTAATAGAGCTCATAACTTCTGCTAAAAATTTTTCGGTTGTCGAATAGCTGAAATTCTTATAGAGTATTTTATGATCTATATCTCCCCAAAAAATATTTACGAGTGATTTTATTTGAAGTTCAAAATTAAAGGATTCGTCCCCATCGACATAACGTCCATCTATTTTATAGATCTCAAAACCATTTTTTTGACGTTGAGGTTGTTCTTCATCCATCTTTAACTCAATCGCATCATTTACATAGCTAGAATAATATCCATCATCTTTTTTAACTCTAAATAGATTTTTTATTTCGCGGTAAATTCTTCTTTCATCATCGATAAATCTACACTCGATCCTAACTCCAATTAAATCAGATAGGTTGTGAATAAGTGCCTCCGGAGTTTGATATTCCATGAAAAGATTATTTCTTAAAATCTTTTCTTTCAAGCTGCCGACTTCCTTTACGCGGCTTTTCACATCCATGAAATGATCTTTGGTGGAAAAAGCCTGCGTAAAAAATAAATCTATTGACTCCTCAGCTGTCTTAAATCTATCGATATTTTGCTCAAGTATTTTAGATGACTCTTCGACAAAATCAAATAATTCTAGTTGCATTAGAGGCTAATTTCTACTGGAAAGAGCTCTTTTAGCTCATCGATTTTTTTTGTATATCTATCAAGTTGTGCTCTTCTTAGCAGCTCTTTTTTTATATCCCCTTTAACGGAATCAAAATCCGGCTCTTGAACAGAATTTATCTTATTTAATTTTATTATATGCCAGCCAAATTCTGTCTTAATTGGCTCTGAGATTTCCCCTTCTTTCATGCTAAAGACTTTATCATCAAATTCCTTAACCATTTCACCTTGGGTAAAATCACCTAGGTTTCCTCCCTTTTCCTTAGAGGGACATGTCGAGTATTCCATAGCGAGCTCTTCAAATTTGCTATTATCATCTAGCAACTTAGAATAGATTTCATTAGCGAGCTCTTCGCTCTCAATTAAAATATGAGATGCATTTACAAAAGTCTTTTTAAATTCATCAAGATTTTCATTAAAATAATTTTTAACTTCATCTTCTGTTGGCTCATTCGCCTCGCTTATTACTTTTTGGTAAGCATAGCTCTTTAAAAGATTTTCCGCTGTTTTTTCAAGTATATCATTAAACTCGGCATCTTCTCTCATATTTTCTTTATTGGCAAACTGTAGCATAAGCTCTTGATTGATAAATTCATTAATCATTGTATCAAAGCCATTTGGCTGTGACATAAAATGTCTAACTATATTAGGATCCACACTTGCTAAGAATAATTGAAAATCTTCATTAGTAAGCTCCTTATTCCCAACTTTTGCAATAATTTTTGATTCCATTATATCCTCCTTATTTCCACAATTACGTCATGACCGTTCATGTCAATCTTTTCGCCTACAAGATCTTTCTTTTGAAGTACAAGAGCAAGCGTCTCATCTTTTATTTCCTCAGCGTGCAAATCAATAGCCTTTTCAAATTCCTCATCAGCTGAATAGTATATTTCAATACGATCTGAAATATCAAAATCCAATCTCTTTCTTTCCTGTTGAATTTTAGATGTGAATTCTCTACTATATCCTTCTTCTATAAGTTCTGGCGTGAGTTGAGTATTTAGAAGTACATAAAGCCCATTTTCCAGTTGGACATCATATCCTTCCTTCGCACTTACTCTTATATCCACATAATCTGGTGTAATGCTGTATTTGTCACCAGAAAGCTCGATCTCAACTGCGCCATCTTCTAATTCTTTTATAAAAGCGGCTCTATCTAGTGAGCTCAAATATTTAGAGAATTCGCCAACCTTTTTACCTAAAACAGGTCCTGCTATTTTAAAATTCGGCTTAAGCTCATAATTCATATACTCACTGACATCATCTACATAGTCAATCTTCTTTATATTTAATTCCTCTTTAATCAAATCCTCAAGATCATCTATCTTTGTTTGATATTTTTTATCAATGACAATTGACTCTATAGGCTGACGAACTTTTATATTTTCCTTTTCACGTGCAGCACGACCAAGACTAACTATCTTTCTTACAAGCTCAATCTTAGCTTCTAACTCAAGATCTATTAAACTTAGATCTGCTTCTGGATAATTTTCTAAGTGTACGGATTTTCCATCCGCTAATTTTAGATATAGTTCATCTGCAATAAATGGAGTAAAAGGTGCAATTAGCTTTGTTAAGCTCAATAAAACTTCATAGCTAGTTCTAAATGCAGCATCCTTATCGCGCGAAGCCTCACCCCAAAATCTTCTTCTTGAGCGCCTAATATACCAGTTTGAAAAATCCTCTACCACAAAATCCACTATTGCCTTGGATATTTTAGTTAGTTCAAATATTTCAATATTTTCTTCTACGCTCTTAACAAGTGAATTATATCTACTTAATATCCAACGATCTAGTTCATCTCTTTCTTCAATCGGAACATCTAATTCGTCAGGCTTCATATCCTCACTATTTACATATAGTTGGAAAAAAGTGTAGATATTTCTAAGGGATCTTATGAATTTAGACTCAACCTCACGAAGACCATCCTCATCATATTTAGTTGGTAGCCACGGAACTGATACATAAATTGCATAAAATCTGGCTACATCGGCTCCATACTTTTCAAATATTTCAAATGGATCAAGGGTATTGCCCTTGTGCTTACTCATCTTTTTGCCATATTTATCTAGTACTAAATCATTTACCAGTACTGACTTAAATGAACTTCTTCCAGTCATATAAGTCGCAATGGCAATTAATGAATAAAACCATCCACGAGTTTGGTCAATTCCTTCACAAATAAAATCGGCTGGAAAATATTTATCAAAATCATCAGCATGTTCAAATGGATAATGTCTTTGAGCAAAAGGCATACTTCCACTATCAAACCAAACGTCGATTACATCCTTGTATCTTGTCATCGTTCCACCGCATTTTTCACACTTTAAATGACAATTATCGACATATGGTCTGTGAAGATCTATATTCTCGTCAATATCCTCTATCGACCTATCAACCAATTCCTTGATGCTTCCAATAGATGTGGTCTCTCCACAACTGTCGCATCTCCATATTGGTAGCGGAGTTCCCCAATATCTAGTCCTTGATAATGCCCAGTCATTTAAGTTCTCTAGCCAATTGCCAAATCTTTTTTCTCCAATAAAATCAGGATACCACTTGACATCGTTGTTGGCGGCGATTAGCTTATCTTTAAAACTGGTTACATTTATATACCATGATGGCTTTGCATAATAGATAAGTGGGGTGTGACATCTCCAACAATGTGGATAATTATGCTCAACTTTTTGTTTTCTTAATAGTTTACCCTCTTCTTTTAAATAATCCAGAACTTTTGGATCGGAATCAAAAACACTCATCCCTTCCCAAAAACCAAGAGCGAATTTCCCTTCTTCATTTACAGGATTTATTACTGGCAAATCGTATCTTCTGCCCGTGTTATAGTCATCTTCCCCAAAGGCTGGTGCTGTATGGACTATTCCTGTACCATCTGTTGTAGTAACATAATCGGCAACTGTTATATAAAAGGCTTTTTTATCAGGCTTTACCATTGGAATCAATTGCTCGTAGCAAATTCCTTCAAGTTCGCTACCCATAACTGATTTTACCACTTCATAATTTTCGGTAACTCCCTTTAACACAGCCTCTTTAAGTTCGCTTGCCATCCAATAGAGTTCGCCATTATCTAGATTTTTAACCAAATCATATTTAACATCTTTGTTTACGGTTAAGCTTACATTTGATGGTAGAGTCCAAGGGGTAGTAGTCCAAGCAATAAAATACTCATCGCTATCTTTTCTTTTGAATTTTACATATGCAGTGGTCGTGGTAATATTTTCATAGCCTTGAGCAACCTCATGCGATGCAAGACCAGTCCCACATCTTGGACAATATGGCAATATCTTATGTCCTTCATATAGCAAGTCATCCTTAAACATCTTATCTATTATATGCCATACTGATTCTATATAATCATTGTGGAAAGTAACATATGGATTATCAAGGTCAATTTCATAAGCCATTCTCTCTGTCATCTTTCTCCAGAGCGACTCATATTGAAAGACCGATTCCTTGCATTCTTTATTAAACTCCTCAATGCCATATGCCTCAATATCTTTTTTATTATGAAGCCCTAATTTCTTTTCGACTTCTATCTCAACTGGAAGTCCGTGAGTATCCCAGCCTGCTTTTCTCTCAACATAATATCCTTTCATTACCTTATGTCTACAAGTCAAGTCCTTTAGCGTCCTACTGACAACATGGTGGATGCCCGGCTTGCCATTTGCTGTTGGTGGCCCTTCATAAAAATTAAAACGTGGACCATCTTCTCTTTGTCTTAATGTTTCATGTAATAAATCAATCTCATTCCAATAATCAATCAATTTCAATTCACGATCATTGACCGATTCATTACTTAATGGTGAAAATTTTTCCATTCTTCCTCCTATAAAAATAATCATAAAAAAATCCCTCTATATCGAGGGACGAATTTCTCCGCGGTACCACCTTCGTTTGCTCAAAGCACACTCGTTTGTAATTATCGCTTAACTCACGCCCGAAGGTAAAATAGAGTTGATACCATATAAATAATCTATATAGATTTTTCAGCCCAAGAATCCACTCTCTTTTATAGATTTATAATTATATGCGGTCTCTACAATTATTCTACAATATATTTTTCTATTAGTCAAGCCCTTTTTCCATTCTTTGCCTCAATTCAAGTAAAATTGATTCAGGCAAAATTACATCAGAATATTTTAATAGTTCTCCTCTATTCACATCTTTTTTTAGGATTACTTCTTCTGATACAAAACCATATGGAAGATAATCATTGTCCCTTGCATAATTATATTCTACTATAGTACCATAAATGGTTTTGCCACCTGCAAAATCTAGATGATCTCCCGCCTTTAAATCTCGCTTGGCAACAGCAATAGTATCAGCAAACGGCTTGTCACTCAATGGAGCAATGGTAGGGATCTTAAAAAAATAAGCTTGTGCAATGCTTATTGGTGCCTCAATGCTAGTCAAGTGAAAAGGTCTATATAATATATAATTTGGTCCTTTGCCAATCTTTAAGAATCTCATCTCATGATCTATTACCTCATTATTTGTTCTAACCGCAATAAATACTCCTGGTGCAATTCCAAATACAAAATCGGCAATTTTTTCTTTTTCAAGTATGCCGCCATCTTTTTTAAGTTTAATTTTCTCATCCAGAGTTTTGATATCAGACTCTATTCCATGAGCGCCTATTTTATCCGGAATAAATCCGGTTGCATTGCACATCATAGTTAACTCTTCCATAGTCTTTGATCCATCTACAAATGTAGCTAACATCTTTGGTGAGAGTCCTTTTTTAATTGCATCTTCATGACATGATTCATAATCAGCAGAAAAATCCAATGGATTATTTTTTCCCTTTCCAATTGCTACGACTTCAAACCCAAGAAACTCCGCAAAATCATACATTTCTTTTACACTGCCTGGCTCATCTCCTGCAATTCCCGTATAGCATACGCCCATCTTCTTAGCTAGCTTTGATAGATATGGCCCAATTACAACATCGCATTCCACATTAAAACTAACCACATCTTTTTTAGCAAGTATTGCTTGATAAGCAATTTTTGCACCTTCATAAGTCGAGCCTGTTGCGTCAACTACGATATCTATCTTTTCGTGATCTATAAACTCATATGGATTACCCGCAACAAAAAAAGCATCGTCTGAATTATATTCAACTTTTTCTTCGATTGTTCTTATTTCTCTTCCGCCGATTTTATTAAAGACATCAACAACAGATTCATTTCTTTTTGAGCTTGCAATATTACATTTAAATCCATCTATATTATTTAGCTGAGAAATAAGTGAGCCTCCCATAAATCCAGCGCCAATTACAAATACATTTATAGCTTTCCCACTTTTCTTTAGCTCATGTAGTTTTTTTAATAAAATTTGCATAATCACCTCATATTATTAGATACATTTAGAGCTGAAATCAGCGCCCATGTTATATTATATCCTCCACAATCACCGTCTACATCCAAACACTCTCCACAAAAGTATAGACCCTTTATCAATTTTGATTCCAAAGTGTAATCGATATCCTTAAAGTCAATTCCGCCAACTGTAACTTGAGAATTAGCCCATGAGCCACCCTTAATATTTCCAATCGGAAATGATTTTAATAAATTCACCGCTTGATTTATATTTAAAATTTTAGAATCCATCTCCGGCTTTAATTGCATCATCTTTAAAATAACCCGATATAATCTCTTGTGGACGAGCCCGTTAAAAACTTCAAATAAAGTACTGAATTTTTCTACTCTAGAATATAGAATTTCACCTAACTCTTCTTTTGATACTTGCGGCATGAAATCTATATTGATATCTTTAATATTGTTCCTTAGAATATAAGACGATGATTCAAATACCGCGCTTCCACTAATGCCATTTTCAGTAAATAATATATCCCCCGGCGAATTTAATCCATCATAATTTATCTTGCCCTCCAGCCTAAGTCCCTTTAATTCCCTATTGTATTTTACATCGCATATCAAAGAGCCAATCCCTGGTAAAATTTTAGTTCTTTTATGACCCAAGCTATCCGCAAGTCTATAGCTACCACCATCTGTCCCTAGATTTGGATAACTTTGAGATCCTGCAGCTAATACAACTCTATCAAAAAAATATCCTCTGTCCTTAGTAAATATATTAAAGCCATTTGAGTATTCGATATCCACTATCTCGCTATTTAGTTCTATTTCAATGCCTAGATTATCGATTATATTTAGCATTGCTTCGACCACTGATGAGGCTTGAAGACTCATAGGATAATATCTTCCCCTACTATCTATAGTTGATTGCATGCCAATAGACTCCAAAAAAAATAATCCTTTTTTGAAGTCACTATCTTCATACGCCTTAAAAAAAGCATCTAAAAATGCATCATTTCCGTGAAAATTATCGCGGCTCATAACTTTATTGAAGTAGTTACATCTACCATTTCCTGTGGTAAGCAATTTTTTTAAAGCTCTGTCATTTTTTTCAAATATTTTAACATCATATCCCCTAGATTTTAAATCGATTGCACAAGTTACTCCAGAAACTCCAGCTCCGATTATTGCAATTTTCATTATTCTTCGCTAGCTTTTAATGCTTCCGCTTGGAAGAAGGTTATAAGTGCTTCTATCATTTCATCCAAGTCACCATCGAGAAAATCTTGTAATTTATATAGAGTTTTATTTATTCTATGGTCAGTTACTCGCCCCTGTGGAAAATTATAGGTTCTTATTCTCTCGGATCTATCTCCAGAGCCAACTTGACTCCTTTTCATATCAGCCATTTTTTCATGCTCTTCTTGTAATTTCATATCATATAGTCTAGATCTTAAAATTTTCATCGCTTTTTCTTTATTTTTTAACTGACTTTTTTCATCCTGACAAGTTACAACAGTGTTTGTTGGCAAGTGAGTAATTCTAACTGCAGAGTCAGTAGTATTAACCGACTGGCCACCATGACCTCCTGATCTATATACATCAACCTTAATGTCCTTTTCATCGATAAATATTTCGACATCCCTCGCTTCTGGTAAAACCGCAACGGTTGCAGCAGATGTGTGAATTCTTCCACCGCTTTCAGTTTCTGGAACTCTTTGAACTCTATGCACTCCTGATTCATGCTTTAGCTTAGAATAAGCTCCCTTACCATTTATCATAAATATGGCCTCTTTAAAACCGCCGATTCCAATCTCGTTAGTACTCATTATATCTATAGACCATCTATGGCGTTCGGCAAATCTAGAATACATTCTAAAAAGATCACCTGCAAAAAGTGCAGCCTCATCTCCACCCGTACCCGCTCTAATTTCCACAATGACATTTCTATCGTCATTTGGGTCTTTTGGAATCAATAGAGTTTTAATATCAAGCTCAAGTTTATCCTTTTTCTCTTCTAGCTCACGTAGCTCTTCTTTTGCCATCTCTTTTAATTCTTCATCGGTAGCATCTTCCAATACTTCCTTAGCACCATCAAGCTCAGATAAGCAATTTTTGTATTCATTTATAACAGCGACAATCTCTGTTAAATTAGAATGTTCTATCATAGTTTGCTGATAAGCTTCTCTATCATTTACTAGATCCGGATCCATTATTTTTTTATTGAGTTCCTCATATCTTTCTTCAATCCCTTTTAACTGTTCAAGCATATTATCCTCCTTTCTTACTTGTTAATAATTACAAAACGATCTAAATCATTTAGATCCTTTATAATTTCACAATCTACAGTTTTTTTTATAACTTCCGATTGGCTCTCATCTATTTCCATAATTATTTTGCCACTTGGAAGCAAATAGCTCTCGTAATTATTTATAATTTTTTTTATAATATCGAGTCCATCTTCGCCCGCAAAAAGAGCGATTTCAGGCTCGTAATCGATTTCAATTTGTAGTGAGTTTTTTCTTGTGCTTGGAATATACGGCGGATTAATTGTTATAAGATCATATTTATCTTCTATATTGCAAAATAGATCACTTTTAATTATATTGACTTTGACATCATTGTAATTCGCATTTTCTCTTGCAACCTCAAGTGCATCAGATGATATATCCGATAAATCCGCTTTGATATTTAAGGCTTTTGCAATGCTAATACCAATAGCACCCGAGCCAGTGCACATATCAAGATATTTTATATTTTTATTTTTATAGTTATTAACAGCATATTCTACTATAAATTCAGACTCAGGTCTTGGAATTAAAACACGATTATCAACATAAAATCTATTAGCGTAGAATTCCTTATAATTCATTATATATGCATAGGGCTCACCCTTGGCACGTCTTGAAATGGCTTCTAAAAATCTATTTTCATCCACGATAGAGACCTCTTTATCTTGATCCAATAAAATATCTTTTATATTTAAATTTAATATATCACACAAAAAGAGATTGACTTCATAGAATTTATTTTCTATTTCAGACAATTTTTCAACTCCAATGCTCTTTAATTCTTTGATCTTCATAGATTAAAATAAAAGAGCTGCACTGATGCAGCTGGTTTATTTCTCCTTCTTTTCGTACTTCTTCTTAAACTTTTCGACTCTACCGCCGCGTTCAGCAAATTTTTGCTTTCCAGTATAGAAAGGATGACATTCTGAACAAACGTCTACCTTTAATTCATCTCTAGTAGAACCAGTGGTAAATGTATTTCCACATGCACAGGTTACTGTTACTTCTTTAAATTCTGGATGTAAATCCTTCTTCATCTATTTCACCTCATTTCAATTTGTCAATGCTAAATTTTTCACTTATTTATTATACAACTTTTAGAGCAAAAAATCAAGCCCTATTTTGCATATTCTGGTTTTTTATCCAAATAATGGATGGCCTTTATAAATCTTACTGTGCCAGTTTCTTGACGCAATACAAGAGTTTCAGTCGATGCAATATTTTTGCCTATGAAATTAACTCCACCTAGCAATTCACCATGACTTACCCCAGTTGCAGAAAAGGCAGCTTCATCGCCCTTTACAAGGTCGTCAATTCCATATATTTTGTCGCAACTAACCCCCATCTTTTCACATCTGTTTATCTCTTCTTCATTTCTTGGTAAGAGTTGACCCTCTAATTGTCCTCCAAGACATTTTAAAGCAACTGCTGCTAGTACTCCCTCAGGTGCACCGCCAGATCCAACTAGGATGTCGCCGCTTACGTGATCAAAACAGGTTGAAATTGCACCAAGTACATCTCCATCTTGTATAAAACGAATTCTTGCTCCGCACTTTCTAACTCTATTTGCCAGCTCTTCATGACGTGGCCTATCCAACATAACTACAGTAATATCAGACATCTCTTTGTTCAAAACTTCGGTTAATATCTCTAGATTTTTCTCAATTGGATATTCTATCGATACTTTTCCAGCAGCCTTTGATCCAACTGCAATTTTATTCATATACATGTCTGGCGCATGAAGCAAGCATCCCTTAGGAGCAACAGCTACAACTGAAATTGCATCTGGCATTCCTTTTGATATTGCCGTAGTTCCATCAAGTGGATCAACTGCAATATCAACTTCGAGATTGCCATCATTTCTAGTGCCAATTTCTTCGCCAATATATAGCATTGGAGCCTCGTCGATTTCTCCTTCGCCGATTACTACTGTTCCCTTGATATCTACTGTATCAAACATTGCTCTCATCGCATCTACTGCAGCTTGATCAGCTGCATTTTTATCGCCTCGTCCTAGATATTTTGCCGAGTGGAGAGCTGCCGCCTCAGTTACTCGGGCAAGGTTCATTACAAGATTTCTATCCATTAATTATTTACTTCCCTCTTTAAATTTATTCCAGTCATTCATAAAAATTTCAATTCCACGATCAGTTAGTGGATGCTTTAGCATTTGCTTAAAGATCTTATACGGAACTGTTGCAATATCACATCCTGCCTCAGCGCATTTATTTACATGTCCTAGTGTTCTAATAGATGCTGCAATAACAGATGTTTCAATTGCATTTTTCTCAAATATATTCATAATATCGCGAATTAAATCAAGTCCCTCATATCCGATATCGTCAATTCTACCAACAAAAGGACTAACAAATGTAGCCCCTGCGCTCGAGGCTAAAAGTGCTTGATTGACAGAAAATATTAGTGTGCAATTGGTCTTTATATCTTCCTTTGAAAGAACTGCAATTGCCTTTAAGCCTTCTTCTGTCATCGGAATTTTTACGACTATATTTTCGTGAATTTTTGCAAGCTCACGTCCTTCTTCAATCATGCCATCGGCGTCATAGGAATTAACCTCTGCGCTAATTGGACCATCTACTATACTTGTAATTTCAGTTACAACTTCTTTGAAATCGCGTCCTTCTTTTGCAATTAAGCTTGGATTAGTAGTAACTCCACTTAAAATTCCCCACTTAGCTATCTCTTTGATCTCGTCTATATTAGCTGTGTCGATAAAAAAATACATATACTTCTCCTATAAACTGATAGTTGCTATTTTTTTATAGCCATTTACATCTTCAAACTCATCGAAGACTTTCCAATTCTTTTTGTATCCAGCAAGCTCATACATTCTTTCAAAATAATACATGATAATGCCAGCATCCTCGTAATAATACTTGCCATTATGATCTGTTAGATATAATTCTATTTCATTGCCTTTTAGGACAAATCTCCATGTTTGACTATTTAGTGTATTGGGTGCAAATCTAACATAGTAAAATAAATCATCTAAACCTCTCATTTCAAGTTCTTGTAACTCGATTTTATTTCCAATTTCATCTTTAAATACAATTTCATCAACTGGCTTTCTTTCACTTGCCTCGCTTACAACAAAAGGATTTGCAGGCTTAGGATAACCAATTGCTAGAAGCATAGTTGGAGTGTGACTTGATCCAAATACTTTGTCAAGTACTTCTTTTGGGGTGTCAAAAACACCAACCCAGCAACTTCCAAGTCCTTCGTTTTCTAAAAAGGATATTAAAGATTCTGCCCTATACATTCCCATGACTCTTTCTCTATCACTGCTAGATCCAAGGTCAATAGATATGTAACTAGGTGCATCGATCATGACGCCATTATAGCCAGCATATCCATTAAGGGATTGTGCAATATTTTCACCATTTTCATGAAAGAAGAATATATTGCTATCGGATTTATCCGCATTGTAAATTCTGAGCATTTCTCTAATCTTTTCACATGCACTTGCGCCTATTTTTCTCGACTTAAAAGATCTGACGCTTTTTCTTGAACTTAAAAAATTATTTATTAACATCTCATCCTCCTAATTTATATTATATCAAATATCGATAAAAAAATCCATTATTCTCGCGAATCTAATAATATAGTAACTGGTCCATCATTATTGAATACTATATTCATGTGCTCGCCAAATTCACCTGTACCTACTTCTAGACCAGTATTTCTTAGTTCTTGAACTATTTTTTCATAATACTCTTTGCCTTTTTGAGCTCCTGCAGCATCCATGAAATTTGGACGCTTGCCTTTTTTACATCTTGCAAACAATGTAAATTGACTAACTACAAATAATCCTGCATTTACATCCTTGGCAGAGAGATTCATCTTACCATCCTCATCTTCAAATATTCTAAGCTCTGGAATTTTTCTTACAATATATTCTATATCCTCGTTAGTATCGTCTTTATGAACACCAATGAGTATTAGCAAACACTTACCATCTATTTTGGAAGTAATTTTATCATCAACAAAGCATTTTACTCCATCTGATCTTTGCAAAACAGCTATCACTAATTTATCCTCCTATAGGCATTTAAAACTGATGGTATTTGTTTCAAGTCGCGAATTATATCAGCGATCTCGCCCTTATTGTCCACTTTGACGCTAAGGGTAATTGTCACCATCGAATTATCCTCCACCTTGGCATTAAGTCCAATAAGCCTTGCCTTTTGCTCCCTCATATATCCTGCAACTTCACTTATAAGTCCAACTCTATCAGTTGCACGCACTTCTATATCACTATAAAATACATCT
Source organism: Ezakiella sp. (assembly GCA_022766605.1). GTDB lineage: Bacteria > Bacillota > Clostridia > Tissierellales > Peptoniphilaceae > Ezakiella. The sequence continues at coordinate 130,301 of JALEOH010000030.1, read as the reverse complement.
CTTATATCATCTGACCATCTAACATCTATTTGAGATAATCTCTTATTTAATGCCGTTGCATTTGGACAGTCGCTGCGATGGATGCTCACTCCATGACCCTTGGTTACAAATCCAACTATTTTATCCCCAGGGAGTGGATTGCAACACTTGCTGTATCTAACTTTTAAGTCTGGCAAACCATCTACAATTACTGATGTCGGCCCCTTACGCTTAATAACAGGTGCCTCTTTTATAAATTCCTCGTCCTTATTTTCTTTTACTTGCATTTCTTCGACTAAGGATTTTATTTTATTTACCACATTGTTAAGCTTTAAATTTCCATAGCCCAATGAATGATAAATATCATCGAGTTCATTTGCTGAGAAATAATTTAGAAGCTTTGCTAAATTTTCTTTATTAAATGCATCCTCTTGCTTGATATAGAGTCTTCTTAATTCATTGCTTAACATTTCTTTGCCAAGAGCTATATTCTCCTCTTTGTCAATCGATCTAAACCAGCTTTTAATTTTACTCTTAGCTCTTGTACTTTTTACAAACTTCAACCAATCCCTACTTGGGCCGACTATATTTTTAGTAGTGGTTATCTCTACAATATTACCATTTTCTAAAACATAGTTAAGTGGAACTATTTTACCATCTACCTTTGCTCCAATACATCTATTTCCAACATCGGTATGAACTCTATATGCAAAGTCAACTGGAGTTGATCCTGCAGGTAGATCGATAACATCTCCAAGCGGCGTCAAAACAAAAACCTCGTCGTTGAAGAAGTCTACTTTTAATGTCTCCATGAAATCCTTCGGATCTGAAATATCGGATTGCCACTCCATTAATTGTTGCAGCCACTTGAGATTAGTATTAAATTTATTGCTATTGCCTTTTTCTTTATACATCCAGTGAGCTGCAATACCATATTCAGCTGTTCTATGCATTTCATAAGTCCTTATTTGCACCTCAAATATATCTCCATCTCCACTAATTACAGTAGTGTGAAGACTCTGATACATATTTGGTTTTGGCATAGCTATATAATCCTTAAATCTTCCGGGGATTGGCTTCCAATTGGCATGAACTACTCCAAGTGCAGCATAGCAATCATTTACAGTATCTACTATTATTCTAACTGCAGTTAAATCATAAATGGAATCAAATGATTTATTTTGATCTTTCATCTTTTTATATATCGAGTAGAAGTTCTTTGGGCGTCCTTCAATCTCAAACTTTAGCCCAGCTTCTTCAAGTTTGGATTTAAGAGCTGAAATAATTCCTTGAAGCTGGCTTTCTCTCTCCGCCCTTTTTTTATTTACTTTTTCAACTAAATCGTAATATACATCAGGATCTAAATGTCTAAGACATAAATCCTCAAGTTCCCATTTAATCTTTGAAATACCAAGTCTGTGAGCTAGAGGTGCATAGATATCAAGGGTTTCTTTAGATATTCTAACCCTTTTCTCATCTGTCATATATTCAAGTGTGCGTAAATTACGAAGTCTATCGGCGAGCTTCACAATGACGACTCTTATATCCTTGCTCATTGCAAGAACCATCTTTCTTATATTCTCTGCTTGAGTCTCTTCGCCAGTTTGTGAAGTTAATTTTTTTATCTTTGTAACTCCGTCGACTATATTTGCAATATCTTCGCTAAATTCCTCTTTAATATCCTCATAAGTTACCTCAGTATCCTCGATGGTGTCATGCAATAGTCCAGCACAAATCGTTGCCATATCCATATTTAATTCAGCTAATATCTCAGAAACTGCTACTGGATGGACAATGTATTTTTCTCCACTTTTTCTAAACTGACCTTCATGAGCCTTATCTGCATAATTAAATGCCTTAGTTATTAACTCTCTATCAAAATTTGGATTGTATCCCTCAATTAATTTTAATAATCTATCTATCACATAATCACCCCCTAAATCTATAATGCTTAACGACTATGTCGACTGTTTTTATATCTCTATAATCATTTTCCTTTGGATAATAGACTATATCCATCACTAATTTATTTTGATTTATAAGACTATTTATATCTTTATACCCTAATTTATTTAATTTATCTAGAAAAACATCCTCAGGCTCGAATAAAACCACTTCTCTAGAGCCACCTGCTTGATCAATAAAATTTATCTTAATAACATTCCTGTTTTGCCCAAAAACTCTTATGCCTTTAACAATCAAGTTTACATCCGCAAATAGTGGCTCAGGATTGGCCTTTCCAAATGGCTTAAATGAATTTATCATCTCGAGCAGTCGCATATCTGCCATTGCTATTGGAAATATCATATCCACCTCGACTTTTTTATCAAGATCTATATTCATCAGCTTTGCCCTCTCATTTAATTTATCGCGAAAAACATCGATTTTATATTTCTCAATGCTCAATCCACAAGCCATTTCATGACCTCCAAATTTTACTAGCATATCCGATATTGGACTTATAGCTTCAAATAGATTAAATCCCTCTATCGATCTGCCAGAACCTTTTACTCCTTCTTTACCATCTGTCAAAATTATAGTAGGCCTATGGTATTTTTCCTTAATTCTTCCAGCGATTATCCCCGCGACTGATTCATGAGTGTCCTCTATATATTCAACTATAACAAGATCAGAGAGATCATCGCCTAATTTTTTATTCTCAATTATATCTACAGCCTTCTTGTATCCTTCTTCTGTCAGAGACTTTCTCTCTTCATTTAATTCATTTAAATGATTTGCAATACTATTTGCCTCATCCTCATCATCGCTTAGCAATAGACTTATACCGGCATCTGCAACTTCAAGCCTACCACTTGCATTAAATCTAGGCCCCAATATAAATCCAATAGCATAAGTATCTATCTTTTCTTTTTTAACTCCACTTACTTCAATTAATTTATTTAAGCCAATATTATTGGTATTTCTTAGCTCTAACAGCCCATGCTTAACTATATATCTATTTTCATGTTTCAAATCGACCACATCGCATATTGTGGCAATGGCTGCAAAGGCAATTAACTCTCTTCTTAAAATAGTATCTGTAATATTATTTTTATTTAAAAGCTCTATACATAGTTTGTACACAACCCCTGCCCCACAGAGTTCTTTAAAGTGATATTTAGAATCATTTCTATGTGGATTAATAACCCCAATGGATTCAGGCAAAATATCCTTCCCATCTTCTATCTTTAGTTCATGATGGTCGGTAATCAATATATCCATCCCTAGCTCTTTTGCCTTATTACATGCATCAAAGGCCTGCACACCATTGTCACATGTAATTATAATTCTCGCACCACTATCATATATTTCACTTACTATATCGCTGTTAATGCCATATCCATCTTCAATTCTGTTGGGAATTCTAAAGTCTACATCAATTCCAACTCGCCTTAAGGTCTTTATAAAAATAGACGTACTCATTATTCCATCACAATCATAATCCCCTACTATATAAATTTTCTCTTTATTTTCTATTGCTCTATCAATCAAATCAAAAAACTTATCAGCATCTGGCAATAAGTTGGCATCATTTAGCAATGTATCTGGTATTAGAGTGTAATCTGAGATATCCTTGATATCAACTATATCTCGATTAAATAATATACTCAACTTTGCCTTTTGAAATAAATCAAGATCTGTCTTTGGAAATAAGTCTCTATTCTTTTGTTTTATAAACCACTTCTCCATAAGTCCTCCATTAAAAAAAGAGCGAATCAATATAGATTCACTCTCATTTTACCATTTTTTAATAAATAAGTCTAGTCTTTAAGCCTTCTTCTTTCTATTTAATTCATACCACAAATTAGAAGCAATGCATACTGATGAATATGCACCAGCAGTTAGACCAATAATTAATGGTAGTGCTAAGACTTTTACCGATTCAACTCCAACAAAGTATAGAGTAAATACAGCAAGTAGTGTAGTGGCTGTAGTAATTATCGAACGTCTTATAGTTTTATTAATCGATAGATTGATAATTTCTTCAATTGATCTTTTCTCAGCACTTCTTCTTTCTTCTCTAATTCTATCAAAGATAATAATAGTTGCATTGATCGAATAACCAACTATGGTTAAAATTGCAGCAATCAAGCTAGAATTAAATGGGAATTTAAATATTGCATAGAAACTAAGTGTGATCAATATATCGTGAAGTAAAGCAAGTACAGCTGCAATGCCGAATTTAAGCTCAAATCTAATTGTGATATATAAGAGCATTAATGCTCCAGCGACCAACACTGAGATAATAGCCTTTCTTTGAATTTCCTTACCCATAGTAGCACCAGTGGAGTCGCTTGAAACTTTTTCTTTTTCAACTCCTAGTTTATCATTAATCGCCGTTTTAATCTCTCCGATTTCTGCACTATTAAAATCCTTTGTCGATTTAACTATAATATCGCTCTTGTCATCGCCAGAATAAAGAACAGATATAGTATTATCTATTTCCTCAAATATCTCTCTTACCTTCTCTTCTTCGATATAATTATCAGCATGAATTTCAAAAACTGTACCGCCAGTAAAATCTATGCCATAATTAAAGCCATTTATAAAATAAAATACTACGCCAGTTAAGATAATCAAGGCTGAAATAATAAAGAAAATTTTTCTATTTTTAACGTAATCCATAATTTCCTCCTACATTCCCCATGCCTTTGGATTTTTGGTGCCAATAAAGTTTAGCATCAATTTTAATATCCATTTTGACAATATAACTGCTGTAAACATCGAAGCTACAATTCCAAGCATTAGAGTTATTCCAAAGCCCTTGATAGTTGCTACACCAAATACATAAAGAACTATTCCCGCAATAAATGTGGTAACATTTGAATCGATAACAGATGTCAAAGCTCTATTATGACCAGCTGATATTGCAGCTGCTGGAGTCTTGCCTGATTTAAGCTCTTCTCTAATTCTTTCAAATATAACAACATTAGTATCAACTGCCATTCCAATCGAAAGTATCAATCCTGCAATTCCAGGAAGAGTTAACTTAACTCCTAATATAATATAGAATGCCACTAATATTATAGTGTAGCAAATAAGTCCAATTGCCGATGCAACTCCAAGCAATTTATATAGAACTAGCATCAATACAATGATTGCCGCAAGAGAAATTCCAATGGCAGTAATAGATCTATCATATGCATCAAGTCCTAATGTTGGTCCAATAACCGATGAAGTCAACTCTTTCATTGGAACTGGTAAGGCACCTGCTTTAATCAATGTAGCAACCCTGGTTGCCTCTTCAATGGTCATATTTTCACCTCTGATTTGAGCTTGTCCACCTGCGATTGGAGTTTGTACCATTGGAGCAGAGATAAGTTCATCATCTAAGATGATAAATAATATTCTCTTTTGAGCATCTGTCTCTTGAGATAATCTCGTTGTAACTTCTTCAAATTTTTGTGCGCCTTCATTGTCAAACTCAAGGCTTACAACTGGAGTTTGTCCTTTTATCGGGTCGTCCATAAATTGAACTATAGATTCAACTACATTGCTACCGGTAAGGGCAACTTTTCCATCTGGATCCACAAAAGAAAGCTGTGCAGTCTTACCAATTAATGCCATGGCCTCTTCAGCATCTTTAACTCCAGCTAGTTCAACTCTAATTCTATTGCCACCTTCAATGGCAATATTTGGTTCACTTAAGCCCATACCATCAACCCTTTGTTGTATGACAGCCTTAGCTTGTTCCATAATTCTTTGAAGATCCGTTCCCGTTGCATCTGTCTCTGCTTCAAGAAGTACATATACTCCACCTTGAAGGTCGAGACCAAGCGAGATTGCATCTTTTGCATTCGTCAATTCAAAATCACCGATCTTTAATCCAAAAACTCCTACCAATGAAATAGCAAGAACTATGACCACGATCAATGAAAAGATTGCTAGTGATTTTCCTTTCACTTCGTCCTCCTTAAATTCTAATTTGCATCAGATGTGGTTTCATCTGGTGCTTCTTCTTGATTTGCAAGTATCGATATTGCGCATTCAATACGCTTTCTCTCCATCTCACAACCCATTTTATAAGTTTTATTAATGTCGTGATTTTGATACCATGCATTTGCATGGCAGCCACCACTGCAATAAAACCTCGCCCAACAACTTGAGCATTCATCTTTAGTAAAGACATTGGTATTTTTAAATGCCTCTCTAATATCTGGTCTTGTTATTCCATCCCAGACATTGCCCATAATAAACTCCTCTTCACCAACAAATTGATGACACGGATATAATTCTCCTTTGGGAGTTACCGCCAAATACTCATTGCCTGCACCACAGCCTGATGCACGTTTTATAATGCAAGGCCCTTGATTTAGATCGATCATAAAATGGAAAAACATAAATTCATTATCATTCTTCTTAATATCAATATATTCCTTTGACAGTTCCTCATATTCTCTTAAAATATCATCCAAATGTTCTGATCGTAGAGCATAATATTCATTGGGATCGGTTACTACTGGTTCCATAGAAACTTTTTTAAATCCAAGTTTATAATAATCCATAATATCTTTTGAAAAATCCAAGTTTTGGTTGGTAAAAGTCCCTCTGATATAGTAGTCCTTGTCCCCACGTTTTTTTACAAACTCCTGAAATTTAGGAGTGATAATATCATATGAGCCTTTATCTGTTAAGGTCTTTCTCATTTTGTCGTTGACAGATCTTCTGCCATCTAAACTAAGGACTACATTGTCCATATTTTCATTTAAAAAGTCCATTACTTCGCCAGATAATAGCACTCCATTAGTCGTACAAGTAAATCTAAAATGCTTATTGTATTTTGGTTCGAGTTCACGACCATATTTTACCAATTCCTTAATGACCTCAAAATTCATAAGTGGCTCTCCGCCAAAGAAATCAACTTCGAGATTTACCCTATTGCCTGAGTTTTCACATAAAAATTCCAGGGCTCTCTTGCCAGTTTCAAGATCCATCAAAGCTCTTTCTCCCTTAAAATTACCTTGCGAGGCAAAGCAGTACTCACATTTTAAATTGCAATCATGGGCCATATGCAAGCAAAGGGCTTTAATGATATTTTGATTCTTAAATGGCACAAGATCAATTGTAATTGGCTCTGTAAAAAGTAAGTCTTCTTTTACCAAAACTTCAATTTCTTCACGTGCCTCTTTGATATCTTTAATTGAATAATCATATTTTCTTTCAAGCTCTTCTGCGCTTAAATCATAATAATCATCAACTATATCATATACTATTTTATCCACTATATGAACCGCACCAGAGTTTACATCAAGAACGATATAGACTCCGTTTAAGTAAAATTTGTGGATTCTTTCTTTCATAACTTAATCACCAAAAAAAGAGAGTGGAGACCACTCCTTATTTGTTATTGGGATTTTCGCACTTTTGATTTCCAACAGTGCAACTAGTCTTACAAGCTGATTGGCAAGATGTTTGGCATTCACCACATCCACCTTGGCAATAAGTGTTCTTTAAATTCTTCTTAGAAAGTGTCTTTATTAATTTCATCATATCCTCCTTTGATTAAATGCCATCTACTTCAGCATTTTTTACATCAGATAATTTTGCAACTGTACCAACTGAAGTCTTTAATACTTCAATAACAGTTTTATCAGTTCCAACTTCGATTTGAACGACGTCTTCTTTGATCTTTACAATTTTACCTAAAATCCCTCCGACCGTAATTATATGGTCGCCTTCCTTTAAAGCGCTTCTCATAGCAGCTACTTCCTTCTCCCTCTTTTGTTGAGGGCGAATTATAAAGAAATAGAAAAAGACAAGCACGAGAACCATAGGTAGTAGTGATACCAATGGGCTAGCTTTAGCTCCTGCTGCAGCAAGAAGACCTCCCTTAATAACAGTAATCATCTTTAATTCACCTCACTTGTAGATATTTTACCATAGTTAATATAAATTTGCAACTACTTAATGTATCCGTATTTTCTATAAAATTCTTCTTTGTATTCCAAAAATCTATCTTCTTCAATTGACTTTCTTATATTTTCCATCAAATTTAGAAGAAAGTGGATGTTGTGATAGCTTAAAAGCCTTGCTCCTAATATTTCACCTGAAACCATCAAATGTCTAAGATATGCTCGAGTATAATTTTTGCAAGTATCACAGTCGCATTCATGATCCAAAGGCGTAAAATCGTTTTTAAAGATTGCATTTTTCATATTAAGTCTGCCTTCGCTTGTTAATGCCGCACCATTTCTTGCATTTCTAGTTGGCAAAACGCAATCCGCCATGTCTATGCCCCTTTCGACCGCTTCAAATAAATAATCAGGAGTGCCAACGCCCATTAGATATCTTGGCTTATTTACAGGCATATAATTGGTGGTTTCATCCAATATTTCATTCATTAACTCTATCGGCTCGCCAACACTTAAACCTCCAACAGCAAAACCCTTTAAATCATGCTTAGTCGTCTCTATTGCGGAAATCTTTCTTAGATCTCTATACATTCCTCCTTGAATTATTCCAAATAGCGCCTGATCATCATTGTCGCTTTTTGCCTCAATACATCTATCCAGCCATCTTAATGTTCTTTGCATGGAGTGCTCGACATAATCATAATCGGCTGGATATGGAGCGCATTCATCAAATGCCATCATAATATCACTGCCTAAATTTTCTTGGACTTCTATGGATTTTTCTGGAGATAAAAATATTAAACTGCCATCTAAATGACTTCTAAATTCTACCCCCTCTTCTTTAATCTTTCTAGTATCTGTTAGGCTAAATACTTGGAATCCGCCTGAATCGGTCAATATGGGTCAATTCCAATTCATAAATTTATGAAGCCCACCCGCTTCTTTAATAAGCTCATCTCCTGGTCTTAAAAGAAGGTGATAGGTGTTACTTAAAATTATCTTTGCATCTAATTTCACCAAGTCTTCCGAGCTCATTGTTTTAACAGTCGCTCTTGTCCCTACTGGCATAAAAATCGGCGTTGGAATGTCTCCGTGTGGAGTATGAAATATTCCTCGCCTTGCCTTAGTCCTGCTATCAGTTTTTAATAATTCAAATTCAAAAGTCATCATTACCTCATCTTATAAACATCGCATCGCCAAAACTAAAAAATCTATATTTTCTCTCAACAGCTTTTTTATATGCATTAAGGGCATTCTCCCGCCCCATAAAAGCTGATATAAGCATAATCAGTGTCGATTTTGGCAAATGAAAATTGGTTATTAGGCTATCCACCATTTTAAAATTATATCCAGGAAAGATAAATATATTTGTATTGGAACTTCCAGCGTGAAGTACCCCGTTATCATCAGTTGCGCTCTCAAGGGTTCTAATACTCGTAGTGCCAACCGCCACTATATTTTTTCCTGCCGCCTTGGCATTGTTTATTCTATTAGCAGCATTTTCGCTTATAGAATACCACTCCGAATGCATGTGGTGATCCTCAATATTATCTTCACTCACTGGCTTAAAAGTGCCAAGCCCAACCTTTAGCTCGATATATTCATGCTCGACCCCTTTCTTTTCAAGCTCAGCTATCAGCTCATTTGTAAAGTGAAGCCCAGCAGTTGGTGCCGCAGCTGATCCTGGGATATTTGCATAAACAGTCTGATATCTCGATTGATCCTCCAGTTTTTCATGAATATATGGAGGTAGTGGCATGGTTCCAATTCTTTCTAGTACTTCAATCAATAAGCCTTCATAGCTTAGCTTAACAAGTCTTACACCATCATCCATAATGTCGATTACCTCAAGGAATAATTCATCATCAAAGCTAAACTTAGAGCCAATTTTAGCCTTTTTGCCAGGCTTTACTAGAGCTTGCCATATGTCCTTATCTGTCTCTTTTAATAATAAAAATTCTACCCTTTCATCCTTGTCCTTGCGATGCCCATAAATTCTGGCGGGAATTACTTTTGAATTGTTCATAACCAAAAAATCATTAGGGGTTAGTAGCTCTAATATATCATGAAATACATAATCCTTTGGCTCACTACCCTTTTTATCAACAAGCATTAATCTTGAGGAATCTCTTCTTTCAAGAGGATGTTGTGCTATTAGCTCTTCTGGCAGATCAAAGTCATAATCGTCCAGTCTTTTGCCCAATTCTTTTTCATCACTCATAAATCTTATTTATCTCCACTCCATTGTAATAAAATTTAATTATATCCTTGTAATTAAATTTTTGTTTTGCCATCTCATTAGCTCCATATTGACTCATTCCTACGCCATGACCCGTACCCTTGCCATTTATAGTAATATTATTTGTACTTACTAGCTCAGTTGACGGAGCTTCCTCAGCAAATAAATCAATCGTTCCATATTTACTTATCACGATTTTATTCTCAGGCTTATTGATAGACAAAGCTTCTTCTATTGTAAAATTGGTGCTTTTAATATTGGCATTTCCCATAAGAGATCTAAACCGCTCTGCTCTTATCTTTTTCTCTTCATTTGGATATTTGCAAACTACAAAGCTCACTCTACCCTCATCACTTCTAATTATGCTAATGGATTCTAAACCCAATATTTTTGTTTCTGGATTGATCTTAGTCTCAATCTCTTTTAAACTTGTGCTATAGCTCCAGTTGACCTTGGGAGTATTGATTGAATATGGATCCAGCTTAGAAATTAAATAGGGCCTTTCCTCCCCCCAAACTTCTTTAGCAGATGCAATTATTCCACCGTTGGACGAAGAATATGTTGCATCGATCAATCCTCCATTATATGTGATGACCTCGCCTTTAGTTTCTGCTACGGCATTTCTAATCTTGTCATCAACTCTCTTTTTGCCATTGTATATTTGAGAATAAGCGTCCCCAGTTAAATTATATCCCTTATCGATATATTTTTTACCATTGTAAAAAGCATAAGTTCTTGCAGCAACTGCCTGAGCCTTAATTGCTTCAATCTCAAAAGTATTTCCAACTTCATTGGCAACAACTGAATTTACATAGTCTTCCATTTCGACAATATTAACAAGTGAGCCATCTAGCTTGGTAATGGTAAAATCACCGGTATAGATATTATCTTTAAAATTTAATTCTCCAATTACTGGGCTAACTACAATTTCTCTACTAAAATCATATTTACCAATAAGCCCACCATTGTCATAAATGCCCATTTCACTTCCATTAAAAAATAATTTAACGGCGTCTCTTTTTGTATTTGCAATAATGTTACCTGAATCGATTATATTAAATCCGCCGCTGCTTTTTAACTCATATCCATCTTGCGAATATGATGCTATCTTTATTCTTATGCTATTTTTATAATTTGAAAAATCTTCCGCCTCTATAAAATTCATTGCAGAAAAAAACAAAGTAATTGCCATAAATATAGTTAAAATTCTCTTCAATTATATCACCTCATTATATGGTAAATTCAAATGCTCTGCTGCCACCTTTGTCGCTATTCTTCCACGTGGAGTTCTTAATATAAATCCAATCTGTAATAGATATGGTTCATATACATCCTCAATCGTCGACTTATCCTCTCCAGTTGCAGCACTTAGCGTGTCAAGTCCTACAGGACGTCCTTCAAATGTCACTAATAATGTATTTATTAGCTTTCTATCGGTCTTATCAAGACCCAATTCGTCTATTTCAAGTGTATTTAATGCTGACTTGGCAGTCTTCTCGTCAATCTTTCCGCTGCCCTTAACAACGGCAAAATCCCTTACTCTTTTTAATAATCTATTGGCTATTCTTGGCGTGCCACGAGATCTCATTGCGATTTCTCTACCACCCTTATCGTCTATTTCAACTTTTAATATCATGGCTGATCTCATTATTATTTCAGTTAAACTATCTATGTCATATAGATCCAAGTTTAAGTGCACCCCAAATCGGTCTCTAAATGGTGAGCTCAATAATCCTGCTCTTGTAGTGGCGCCAATTAGAGTAAATTTTTCGATGTCTAGCCTTAAGCTTCTAGCAGTTGGGCCTTTGCCAACTATCATATCAAGACAAAAATCCTCCATTGCAGGATATAATACTTCCTCAACTGCTCTAGACAATCTATGGACTTCATCTATAAATAATACATCTCCCGAGTTTAAATTGGTCATAATGCTAGCAAGATCTCCTGGCCTTTCTATTGCGGGACCACTTGTAACTTTAATATTTACTCCAAGTTCGTTTGCAATAATATTTGCAAGGGTAGTCTTTCCAAGTCCAGGTGGACCATATAGTAGAACATGGTCAAGAGTATCCTTCCTGATTTTAGCTGAGTCGATAAAAACCTTAAGCTTATCTTTTACTTTATATTGGCCAATATAATCTTCTAACCAACGCGGTCTTAAACTAGTGTCAAAAACATCTTCATTGACTTGTAAATTTCCAGAAATTATTCTATCATTATCCATAAGTTAATCCTCAATTTATAGTCTTTAAAAATAATTTAATCATCTCATCTAGCTCCAAGCCTTCTAAGTCCAGAATTGCAATATGCTTAGTGATCTCGTATCTTGAATAGCCAAGACCCTCAAGTGCATCTATTAAATCTGCTTTACTACTGCTTAATTCTGGCAATTCAGTTATATCAAAATCCTTGACTTTATCCCTTAACTCTATAATAATTCGCATAGCAGATTTTTCTCCAACTCCTGGTGCTCTACTTAATAATTTAGCATCATCGCTTCTGACTGCACTTACAATCTCAGATATACTAAGAGCTCCCATTATACCAAGAGCGGTCTTGGGGCCGATTTTTGAAACTGATCTCAATATATTAAACATCGCCTTTTCTTCCGCATTATAAAAGCCATATATCCCCATCTTATTTTCGCTTACTATCTGCTCAGCATAGATCATATGAATTTCACCTAATCTAAGCTTAGTCCTCATAGATGAAGCGACTTCTAATTTATATCCGATGCCACCAATATCGATTACGACATATTCGTCAGTGCAATCTATTATCTTTCCATTAAAATATTCGTACATATTTACCTCATCAAATACTCATCTTTAAATTTGCCAGCAAAGCTCAGGCATAGTGCAAGAGCAAGTGCGTCCGCCGCATCGTCTGGCTTTGGCATCTCACTCATATTAAGTAGGCTCTTAACCATTGCCTGAACTTGTGTCTTTTCAGCTCTTCCATATCCCGTTAGACTTTGCTTAACTTGAAGAGGAGTAAATTCATATAAAGGAAGATTGTTATTCTCACAACACAATACTTGCACTCCTCTAGCCTGTGCAACTTTTATTGCCGTGGTAATATTTTTATAAAAAAACAACTCTTCCATCGAAACCATATCCGGGCTATATCTATCGATTAAAAATTGCAAGTCATCATATAAAATTTTTAATCTCTTTGGAAAATCTACTCCTGGCTCAGTATTTATTATTCCATAATCAACCAATTTGTATCTGTTGCCTTCAACATCAATTATTCCAAAGCCTAATATAGCAAGTCCTGGATCTAGTCCTAAAATTCTCATAATTCTCCTTTTACTCGATTATATCAAAAAGTAAAATAATTTTCAACAAAAAAGAGGCCGATAATACGACCTCGCAAGCTCTTTATTCTATAAAGTACCGATTTTAAAGCCTTCTTTCTCAACTTTATCCATAAGGTCTTGAATGTCATCGGTCTCAACTCTTACAAGTACTTTTAGTATTCCCATGACTTTTGCGTCCATTACTACCATGCTTGCAACATTTAAATCTTCTTTTCTAAAGACATTGAGCAGTCTTGAAAGCTGTCCAGGAATATTGAAGATATAAACTATCATTTGTTGACCTTTTCCAAGATGGAATAGATCAGAGAAAGCCTTAAATATTGCGGCGTGAGTTAAGATGCCTAAAAATACTCCATCAGAATTTATTACTGGCAAAAATGGAATATTTAATTTCTCAATAGCATATGATGCCTTATCTATACCATCGTCGGGATCAAGACTTCTCATATCAGATTGCATTACTTCCTTAACCGATTTAGATAAGTATGCGTCTTTATCGAGACTTGAATTATGGAAAAAGCCATCATATATATCGGCTTTCATAATATATCCAGCAAATTTGTCTCCCTCCATTACTGGAAGGCTCAAGAAATTGCCTTCATCCATTTTATGAAGAGCTGTCTTTAAATTGTCTTCAACTGAAATGAGCGTCAACTGGCTCTTGTCTAGAATGTGATTTTTAACAAACATCTTTACCTCCTAATTAACTATGTTTTGTTTGGATATCTTTTTAAATATCTCTATGGCTTTATTATACCCCGAATAGCTAACATTATCAACAACAACTGTTATAATTTTTGGATTATTTTCATCAGAGAAGCCAGTGAACCAATAATTGTATTTATTGTTGGCAAGCTCTGCTGTGCCAGTCTTTCCTCCGGATTTTTTTAACCCATAGCCTTTTGCTGTTCCACTATCAACTACTTCTATCATCATCTCTTTGATCAATTCAAAATGCTTTTTTTCAAATGGAAGTTTTACTTTATTTGATTTATACTCTTTTCTTACCTTAAAATCCCTACTCCAAGAGTAGCTTACCATTTTAGGCTGATAGAAATAACCACCATTGTAAACCGCTTGAGTAATCATATTAATTGCAAGTGGACTTGCTGTGATTTTACCCTGTCCAATGCCTGCAATTGCATTAGAAAAATCATTTCCCTTTTCTATTTTAAATCCAAATGAATTACAAGAAGCACTTATCAAATCTGAAATTATATTAGTTGTTTCTACTAGACTATTGATGTTTTTATAAGCATATTCTGCAAAATAAGTGTTGGTCGAGTGCATAAATGCCTCTTTAAGACCTATTTCACCATATCTTATTCCCCCAGCATTTGATATAGTTCCTTCTCCAATCTTAACCACTCCTTTGTCTATAATTTTTTCATTATAATTATTTTCAAGCATATCCAGAGCAGTTATTATTTTAAAAACAGATCCGGGAGTATATCTTGCATTTTTAACTCTGTCGAGTAATCCCGAAGATTCACTATTATTTTCCGATTCAATATCTTTTTCATCGAAGGTCGGTGATGAATAATATGCTAAAACCTCGCCACTGTTCGGGTCAGTTACAACAACAGCTCCGCTTTCTTTACCAAGAGCCTCCTTAGCTATTTTTTGTAAATTATGATCAATGGAGATAATTAAATGATCACCTTCTTTTTCTTTATAGATCTTATTTAGTAATTTTGTCCTTGTGCTTGCGCTACCCCTGCCTTGAAGTACATCATCAAAGGTCTTCTCTATAGCTGTAGTTCCATATTTTTTGTCCATATATCCAATTGCATGGGCATATAATGATGAATAATTATATTTTCTTATATATTTACCGTCTACATAATCGGTAGAATTTATAAGTTCTCCATTTCTATCATATATATTACCACGCTTAACTATTTCATAACTCCTAATCGTTCTAGTATCATATTTAGAATCTTTCAAATACTCGCCGCCAACTCCAGCAATAAAAGTCATGGCGAGAATTGCAATTATCGACGCAATTATAAATACCAATGCTAAAAAATTTATCCTCTTATTCATAACTACTCCTTAAAGCCGATTCGAGCATCCCAAGCATAATAAAGGACGATAACATCGAAGAGCCCCCATATGATAAAAAAGGTGCCGTAATGCCCGTTAGTGGAATTATATTCATCGTTCCAAATAATATTACAAAAAATTGCATTATGAAAAAAGAAGCTATCAGTACTGCCATAATTCTTTTATTGCTATCTCCAATTAATTTCGAGCGAAGAAGAGAATCGACGCCCAAAACCAAATATAAAATAATTATCGCAATGCCCATTAGCGCACCCATTTCTTCTACAATTGCCGCAATTATCATATCACTAATATTTACAGGAATGATATTTGGTATGCCCTGACCGATTCCGGTCCCGACAAATCCGCCATTGCTCATTGCAGTAAGCGCTGTTACTATTTGATAGCCTTTTGAATTATAGTTGTCAAATGGATGAAGCCATATTTCAAATCGCGTCCTCACATGGCTTAATAAATATATTCCCAAACCTGCGAATATGATGAAGGCAGTAAATGTAATAATGAAATATCTCTTTTTCTTCTCAAAGATAAGTAGATATGCTAGAAGTATTAGAAATATCATCAAAGCTGAACCAAGATCTCTTTGAATCATAAGTAGACCCATATATAAAAAAGTAAGGATGATATTAATTAATCTATAATCTATAATATAAAACTTCCCTTTTGGACTTGTGGCCAACTGCATAATATATAATATTTTTATCAACTCAATTGGTTGAAATAGATGTCCAAATATCCTGACCCAATTCTTTGCGCCTCCACTTGCTTCGCCAAAAAATAAAGTAATAAAAAACAATAAAAATATACCAGCTACATAATATATATATAATTTTTTATAAAAATCAAAGTTTTTAATTATAATATAAGTAGCATACATGAGCATAGTGCCTACGACAAACCAAAACATCTGCTTTAGACCATATTCGGGATTTAGTCTAAATATTTCTACTACCCCAATTGAAAATATCATGGATACTATTGCATAATGCCTGCTGGAGCCAATTAATCTTATGTTTAAAAAATAATTGACAATTCCCACTACAAGAATCACAAGTGGAATAAAAAATAATTTGGACAATGCCTTACCTTCACTAAACGAGAACAGGACAAATAAGCTCAATAGTTGAAACAATAAAATATATCTATAACTATGCTTGTAATTTAATTCCCTCATCTTTTTACCTCAAGAAAAATATCGTCCACTCCAAAACTTATTATATCGCCCTTTTTAATCTGTGCCTCATCTATCTTTTTATTATTGAGATAAGTGCCATTAGAAGATTTTAAATCTTTTAGTATATATCCTGTATCCGACTCAACTATGTGAAGGTGATGCTTAGAAATTGCATCGTCCTTTATTATGCAATCATTGTCCATATCCCTACCTAGACTGAAATTATGTCTGATGCGCACCTCTTTTCTTTTTCCGTAAACACTGATTAAAAGTACTAAATCCTTGTCTTTGATTTCTTTCTTAAAATAGGTTAAAATACTCTTAAGGATGTCGGCAATAAAAAGATATACTACGACTATAAATGCATATTTAAATATATTGCTTATAATTGAAAAAAAATCCATTGTGACTCCTTTTAATATTTGGAGGTATTATGAAAGACTGTAAAGAAACATGTTATAAATATTTGTCCTATTCTCGCACTGAATACGAAGTCCGTGAATACCTTAAACTTGAGGGGTTTTCTTTTGACGACATAGAAGATGCCGTCGTCGATGCAAAAGCCCTTGGATATATTGACGATCCTGATTATGCACAAAGCTTTGTAAATGATCATCTTTTAATCAATCGCTGGGGACCAATAAAAATTAAAATGAAATTACGTGAAAAAGGTATTGAAGAGAGTCTAATAGATTTTGCACTTGAGGATAATGAGCTCATTATTCGTCAAAATCTTTTTCGTGCAATTTCTAAGAAAGCTCCTTCTCTCGACCTAAGTGAATATAGAGATGTCCAAAAATTGATAAGACATCTTTCCAATAAGGGATATGGCTTTGATTTAATCAAAGAAGAAATCCAGAACTATGAGGAATACGAAAGCGATGAATAAATCATTTAATGAAAGTCCAAGTAAAGACTATGTCGTATATATACTTCGCTGCGCAGACAATTCTCTATACTGTGGAATAACAAATGATCTTAAAAAGAGAATTAAAAATCATAATGCTGGTAAGGCTAGCAAATGTACACGAGCAAGACTACCCGTAGAGCTGGTTTATTTTGAAGAGGGATTTGATAAATCGTCCGCTCTTAAAAGAGAGATTGAAATCAAGAAGCTCAGCCATGAGAAAAAACTAAATTTAATCAAAGAAAACCGGGCTATTTAGTATGCTCGGTCTTTGTTAATTCATTGGATTTAGTATTTATTTTAATTTCATCATTGGACTCGCTCATAGCCATTTGGGGCTTTTCTACTCTATTATCATTTTTATTTTGAGCATTATTTTTGGTATTAGGATTTTTAGTGTTTGAATTTTTTCTCACGGCGGGTCTTTTTCTCTTCTTCCTCTTGCCATATAAAAGGCCAAGCATATGAGCATATATTATCGAAACAAGACCAACGGCACCAGACAATATTATTATGCTAAGATCATATGGCGATGTTCTCCAAATCGAGCTCTCTCCATTAAATATAAGCTTATACAATGCAAATAAGACCAAGGCAATGCCTGGAATATATTTTACATATCTTTGCCTATAAAAGACCATATGCAACACAAGCACAACAACCGCTAATAATACAAAATACCACAGCTTCGGCTGAACCTTTTGTGTATACGGAATTAATTCACTTAATAATTCTTTAAATGCCCCCATTGTTTACTCCATTAATTCTTCAAATATGCTTATAGTATAACTCATTTTTAAAAAAAATACAACTATTGTATCTTATTCCACACTTCTGAGTTTTCTATCCTCGACATATGTGTCTCGGCCTCTCCCCCAACAGACCACTCGCTCATTATTATCTTGTAATTGTTATTAGCAAGACTTACGGTATCTTTAATATTAAAATCATCACCTAAACTTATTACTTTAAGGCTAGATGGAGTATAAACCAATGCTAAATTCCTCTCGGGGCTTGCCGTATAATCACTTGCCGAGGTAAAGAGTCTCTTAATATCCTCCATCATAATCGACTGACCAGGTTCTCCACCTGATATAATTGAACTCGACCTAATGCTCACATCGTCAAATCTTCCATAGTTGTCAATTGAATTAAGTCGTACTCTTAATGCCCAATATCCATTTCTACGATATATGCCAAGATTATATGGATCAATCTCATAGTTATTGGAATTTAACAATCCTGGATGCACTTCATATACTATATTTGGTATGGGATCTGGTCCAAAGAAATCATGTATGGAAAGCATTGACTTCAATCCACTTTTTTCAAGCGAATAGGTCTCCAAATTGGATCTTATTCCAGAGTCTGTTACCGCTGCCTCAACTGTGCTAAGACTAACCAGATACGGAGATACATATTGCATCTTTACAAGATCCATGTACATGTATTTTTTATTTAAATTAGGCTTATTATTATTTCTTTCGCTAAAATCCCTTATAAAGTCCGCGCTAATGCTATCCTTTAAATATCCTCCATCTATCAGTCTCTCTGAACTAAGGCACATGTATCCAATGCCCTTTGGTACAAATAGATCATTTATAGTAAATACGCTGGTGTTTTCTCCATCTGTATACAAAAATAAAGTATAATACATAGGTCCACTCTCGCGATCTTGCCTTAAGCCGACAAAAGCTGCGGAATTTTTTGGTCTAGAGATATTTTCGATAATACTATTAAAACTGTGATCGCCTCTTACGAGTTCTTGATATCTGCTATCTGAGATATCTCCTTGTCTATTTGCAAAATAAATTACATTTCTATAATTTAGAAGTATGCCATCGTCCATGATAAGAATTTCAGCAACATACATCTCCTCTTCATAAATAGTAATTACAAATAGATGCTCCTCTTCATCCAACTGTACAATTTCGCCAAAGTTACTATAATTGATATAATCAAGTGCACGCACTCTCTTTGCAATATAATTTATATTTCTATATTCTTGATCGATTATAAAAGCTCTATTCATCTTAAATGCAGCATAAAGCTCGTTTGAACTTGGAATATCCCTCCATTTTTTATTATTTACATAGCTTTTAATTTTATAAATTCCACTAATCGGCGGATTTTCATTATATATCCTATCATCTACCGAATCATATTGACAAGCCGCTATATTTAAGGCAAATAAGAGAAATATTATTATAAAAAATTTTCTCATGATTTTCTCCATGGAAGAGTTATGATAAATTCACTTCCCTCACCTTTTTTACTATTTACTTTAATTTTTCCACTATGCAATTCAATTATTTCAGAAACAATAGATAGCCCTATGCCTGCATGAGCCTTTTTAGACTTTCCACGATAGAATTTTTCAAATATATGTGGAAGCTCGTTTTCATCCATCCCTTCTCCATCGTCCTTAATCGTAATGATAATCTCATCATTTTCTGCGTGCGAATTGATTGAGATACTTCCTCCGTCGCTTGTGAATTTAAGAGCATTATCCAGAAGATTAATTAAAACTTGCCTTATTCTATCGCTATCTCCATAAAATTCAATTATATCTATATTGCTATTACAAACAAGACTTTTTCCCTCTTTATTTGCACGCGGTCTAAATTGATAACATACATTTTTAATCAAAGCAGCCAAGTCAAGGCGAGATTTATTGAGTGAAACTTGATTATTTAACAATCTTGAAAAATCAAGTAGATCATTTACCATTCCGGTCAATCTATTGCTCTCCGCCTCAATAATTTCAAGTCCTTCATTTAATATTTCTTCATCCTCGTGATCCACATTTAATGTATAGGCCCAGCCCTTTATACTTGTAAGTGGAGTCTTTAATTCATGGCTGATATTTGCAATAAATTCATTTTTTATTTCCTCACGTCTTAATATCTCAGACTTCATGAAATTCATGGTCTCACCCAGAGTAACTGTTTCTAATGTCCCAGATGGTTCAAGTTCAGTTCCATAGTTGCCATCAGCTATATCAAGAGCATAATCTTTTAGTTTAGCAAGTGGAGTTACAATTTTTTTGGATATAACCACGCTCATAACAAGTGCAAGCACCACTGCAGTTATAGAAAAAATTATCATTATGCTCTCTATTGTCGAGATAGCATTATCCGTCTCTGCCAAACTAGATTGAAATAATGCATAGCCAATTAAAGTGCTTTGATATTTTATTGGCAGAGCTATTGTCATAGTATTGCTGTCGTAAAAATCGAACTGACCAATGGAGCTAAAATATCCTCTTCTCGATACTTGTGTTTTAATTTCATCTGGATGATATAAATTGCCAACAACGCCAATTGTACTCATCAAAAAATTGGCATTCTCATCTAATATCATAAGATGCCCTGTATTATTTTCATATAGGGTGCTTGCATCTTCGTTGACTACACCATATATCCCCTTAGAAAAGTCGATATGCCTATATAAATAATTCATATTGAGTTCTGCCTGTGATCTCATCTTTTTTTTGGCATCCGCATAAAAATAATTTTTCACACTTAAAATTATTGCAATATCGAGTATCATAACTGTGATCAATAGCAATATACCAAAATTTAAAATAAGATGACTTTTAAAACTTCTCTTCACTATCTATACCTATAGCCCACTCCCCATACCGTATTTATATATTTTGGATTCGCGGCATCTTCTTCTATTTTAGATCTAATTCTTCTGATATTGACATCAACTATCTTTGATTCGCCGAAGAAACTATCTCCCCATATTCTATCGAGTAATTCATCGCGAGTAAAAGCCTTTTCTGGATTTTGCATAAATAATTCCATTATAGCAAACTCAGTTGGAGTAAGCTCGATATATTCTCCATTCTTTCTGAATTCTCTCTTTTCCGAATCGAGTTCAAAATCTCCATCTTTAATGACTTTTTGTAGTGGAACGGTGTCTACTCTTTTTACCAAGCCTTTAATTCTTAAAATCAATTCGGTTGGATTAAATGGCTTAGTTATATAATCATCTGCACCTGATTCCAGCCCTTCAATCTTGTCTTGGTCTTGGCTCTTTGCAGTTAGCATGATAATTCCAACTGCCTCGTTGCTCTTTCTAATTTTCTTTGCAAC
The DNA here is from genome assembly GCA_022766605.1 of Ezakiella sp. Lineage (GTDB taxonomy): Bacteria > Bacillota > Clostridia > Tissierellales > Peptoniphilaceae > Ezakiella. The sequence continues at coordinate 108,657 of JALEOH010000030.1, read as the reverse complement.
CTCAATTCCTGAAATCCCTGGTAACATTAAATCAAGAAGTACGCAATCATAGAGCTTATCCTTGATCATCTTAAATGCCTCTTCACCAGAGCTTGCTTCATCTACTTCCCAATTTTGTCTTTTGATATTGATCTTGATAAATCTACGAATCGCATCTTCGTCTTCTACTACTAGTATCTTATACATACTCTTTTAAACCTCCTATCGCAGTAAAATATATAAAACATCTAATTTGTCTTTCGGGATAAATATCCTCGATCATTTCTCTATAGCTATCTAGCTGCCCTTTATAATCATCCATCGCCCTTCTAATATCCATAGCGTCCTTAACCTCTCGCGTCTTATAATCGATTATCAAAACTTCATCTTCATCAATCTCTATTCGATCGATCTTACCGCTTATTAAGGCATCGTTATTGATGCTAACTAATAGCTTTTCGGACATAATCTTTCTTTCTTTTCGCGAGTCTATAAATGCTTTTATATTACTCATATGCCTATTAAATCTCTCATCTAGCTTAGTATCATCTATTTCATATCTAGATCTTAATAAATCAATATTCACTTCTATATCCATAGCGATTAATTCAGCATATTCATGAATGGCATTTCCAAAATTCGCATTTACTTCATCGAAAATTAACTCTTCATCTTGTTTTGAGGGCGCAATATTTTTTATATAATCTCCGATAATCAAATCGTCATATTGATATGATCTACTAAAAATTAAATTCTTTTTAGATGATGGGTTTAATATAGCTTCTTCTGCCAATTTGTCGATAGCTGTCTCAATGGGCTTAGCTATTGAACTATCAGTTATATTTTTATCGATTATATAAATTGCTTCTTCTGCACGAGTAATTGCAACATATAACAAGCGGTTCAGCTCATCTTTTTCGTCTTCTTTGTATTTGGTGGCATAATAGTTATAAAGCCCCTGCTCATCAAATTTGATTGCAAGAGTATTATCCTGTAATAAAAATCTACTAGTTCTAATTTGATTGACACCAGTAATGTCGGGCAAAATTACGACTTTGTATTCAAGTCCTTTGGATTTGTGAATAGTGGATAGTCTTATTGCATCTTCATTTAAACTAAAAAGATTTGGAACAACCCTCTCTCTATCCTCTAATAATCTTATTATAGCATATTGTGGGCTATTTTTATCACTTTCCAAAATTATTTTTAATGAATTTTTTAATTCAATCAAGGCGGCATATTCTTCCTCATGTCCATCTCCAAGATAATAGTCAAGATAAGCTTCATCGATATATAGATAATCTATAAAATCTACTAAAGTTCGCCCAAGCATCTCATTCCTTAAATTTTCCAATCTAAAATTTATTCTCTTCACTAATGAATTTTTCTCTTCATCCTCGTAAGATGGATCTAAAAATTTCAATTCGTCATCTGTAAAATTTAAGATATGACTTTTTAAAATAGTGAGATAATCTATCTTTTTTTCATCTTCATTATATTCGTCCAATAATAGATATTTTAATAAAATTAGTATATCCCTTACTGCTTGCACTTCAAATAAAGGTGCGGTATTTGAACTATTAAATGGAATATTAGCTGCTTTTAATTCCTTGGCAATTTTTATACATTCAGATGATTTCCTCGATAATATTGCAATATCCTTGTAGCTATATCCATCCTCAACTATTTTATTAATAAGTTCAGAATATTTTAAATCGCTATTATCTACCCTATATATGCCACCCTTCTTACCTTTATTTGATATCATATCCTTATAATCATCCATATTTGATCTAAAAGCTTCATTGGTAAAATCGATAATATTAGAACTCGATCGATAATTCGTATCAAGGTCTATTATCTCTCCACCAAGATTTTCCATATCCTTTTCATATTCTATAATATTCTTAAAGTCCGCTCCTCTAAATCGATATATGCTCTGTTTTACATCGCCCACCACGAATATATTATTTAAGCTATAATTAGAGGTGAGTTTCTTAAAGAAATTTAGTTGCATTGGGCTTGTGTCTTGAAATTCATCTATCATAATATATTTAAATCTCTCTTGTAGCTCAAATAAAACATCTCCCTCAAGCAAGGCAAATGCTTCATTAACTATATCTACATAGTCATATTTAAATAGAGCTGTTTTTTTTATTTTATATGCCTTAGAAATTCTTGCAAGTAATAAAATAAAGGATTCGTATGCACTGACATTTTTCTTATCGACCCATGAGATATATTTTTCAAGATATATCATCATGCCCTTATTGGGCTTGAGAGTGAGTAATTCTCTTAACTCATCATCTTTAATAATATAGTCATGATTACAATCACTGAATTTTTCTTCTATAAACTTTCTTATTTTGTTGGCTTTCTTATATGAATTACTCTCGAACAATCTAAGATTTTCTAGTATAAGATATTCATCGCAATTGGCATAATTGATATTATTATAATTTAGCTCTCCATATATATTTCTATATTTGCGAAAAAAGCTATATACTTCTTCAGCAATTTCATTTAAATCAAAACTTCCTAGCGATATAATGAAATCAAATATATCGGACCTGATAAGCTCCTCCTTTACAATTTCAAATACCAGTTTTTGCTCCTCATATTCCTCAAGAAGCGTCCACATGCTATAATCCTTTTCTGAGTATTGGTCGACTATATTTTTAAAAAAAGCATCGAAAGTAAATATATTTAATTCAATCTCTCCTTCTATATCCCCAATGCCTCTTATGACCCTTGCATTGAGCTCATCAACCGCTTTATTGGTAAAAGTTAGGACCAGTAACTCACTGCCCTTTGGATTATTCTTACTATTTTTTAATATTTTAAAAAATCTTTCGGTTAGAACAGCCGTCTTGCCAGCACCTGCTCCCGCTTTTACCAGCACATTTTTATCGATGGTATTTATTGCTTTTAATTGATTGGGATTAAAATCAACCATATATCCTCCTTCTGCAAATATCCTGATATTTGCATCTAGCACAATTTTTGCTTTTGTAATTGGGATTAATTATAAATTTATCCATATCACTTACGATATTTTTTATATTGATACTTGCATCATTTAAAATCTGATCAAAATTAACCTCTTCAAATCCATCGCTCTTTAAAGAATTTAATTTTACAGCTTCACTCTTATCTATCATCGGCCACTTTAACGAGCTCTCTTTTAGATTGATATAGCTGATTGCTGCAACTTCCTTAGCAAAGGCCGATATATAAATTGGAAATTGAAGGGCATTTCCTCCAATTATATCCGATTTATTTGGCATATTTCCACCTAGTTTATAGTCATATAATATATATTTATCATCCACTATATCAACCCTATCATAAATGCCATTTATCAAAATATCTCTTCCAAATTCATCCTTAAAATATTTACTGCTAAAACTATGTTCTACAGTATCGACAATACCCGGTAAGTTCTCGTCAAACTGCAAAAAATATCTAACTAATTCTATGCATATTTTCTTTTGATAATCAAATAATTTATCGTATTTTTCGTTATTTGTCCTATCGATAGCATTTTTTAGGCGATATTCATCATATCCCTTATTGCCATTAAATTGATAGTAATATGCGAGCAATTCATGGCAATAACTTCCAATTAGCATATAATTGCTATTCTCATCAACGGGCTCTTTGATACCAAGAAAATACATGATAAAATATCTATAAGGGCACTCTTGATAGCAATTGATTCTACTAAAAGAAAGAGTATTTGGTCTTAGCGATATCCGCACATCTCTATTTATTTTTTCTATATTATTTATTGTGTCTATATCAGCTCTTTCATCAGTCTTATTGTATTGGCAATATCTTGCTTCTAAAATAGAGCTTGCTCTTTGCCCTTTAAGCCATGAAAAATTATCGACATTCTCTGGCACTAGATTATATTTTAATAAATCCCTCTTGGTAAGTGCGCGAGGATCATATGACGAAAATATAAGCTCACTAGTTCTATTTAAAATATTGCTAATTAGTCCAGCGCTATCCACCTCATCAAACTCACTTTCACTATTAAAATCAATTTCACTAATGCCAATTTGATAAATTATATCGTAATTTAGAAGCACCTCATTGGGATTTAACACATGAATATTGGAATATTGTCTTTTAACTTGATTGGTAGTACTAAATACATCCTTGATATATCTACTCAAAATAAAATTATTGAAATTGTATTTCTCATTTGCTTCTATAATTTTTTCATATGCCAATTCATAACTATTTTTGGTTTCATCACTAATTTTTATATTGTCAAATTCATCTATTTTTAAATCCTCTAATGGATCTTCTCCCAAACTATCAAGTAGATTGTTTATAAATAATATATCGCTTATTGGCTCTTTAATGCTGATATTGGTGTGGATTCCATGCTCTAATAATATCTTTGCTATCTTCTTCTGATTTGCGCGTGATTCGTTAGTCAGAGCGATTTTAATATTTGGATTTTCTCTATATAAATTTTTTATTTCAAGAGCTATATTAGAACACAAAAATTCCAAGCTATCCGATCTCATTAGCTTGAATTCATGTCCAGATTCTTTTTCATCATTATAAATGATATAGACATTTGTTGCTAAATTAAGTATTCTATTTCCAAGCTCTGCCTCAAAAAAACTCGCATATTTAGGTGGCATGAAATAGATTTCATCATAATCTTGATATTTTCTTATATAGTCGCTGCCTAATATATCATTTAATACCATATCTCTATCCATTAAGCCATATTGATTTAGTATTTTCCTATAGTTTAAATGAATTTTATGATCCAATTCATCCAAGCACTTATTATTTGCAATGCTACTATCTATTCTAGATATAATCTGAGAAAAACTATCATCGCTATATATGTCCATGTCGATTAATGCCATTCTATAAACAGATTTTTTTAATGCATCATCTGGAAGCGAAATATTATTTTCCCTTATATAGCTAAAATAGAGCTCGCTAAAAGCGATTATATCCGCTTCTAGCTGCTTAGACTTAAGAAGAGTTGTAGCATAGAGATTTTTGCTTTCCTTACTTGGTGCAATGAATAATTTTTTCTTAGAATTCGAGTTTAAAAAATTTTTAATAAAATCATCTGTATTTAGCTTGATCATATTTCACCAAATATCTCCAATTTCTTTTTCATTATTCTATCGAAGCTCTGTTTTATATTCTCGTCATCCAAGCTCTCCAATCTTTTAAATATCGAATCATAAGTGCTTGGATTATGACATATTAAAACCATATCTCCACCCGAGTTTAAAAAACTATATGCTCGTTCGTCAAGCTTCCCAAATTCATCAAGTGCCCCCATAGTTATATCATCGGATAAAATCAGTCCATTATATTTAAGTTCATCTCTAATAAATTGGACCCATTTATCAGATAAACTAACAGGCCTTTTATCAACATTTGGGATCAAAATATGGGCAAGCATTATACCATCTACAATTTCTGAATTATCTATAAATGGTATCATGTCACTATTTTTTAGTTCATCAATAGTCTTATCTATTACTGGAAGTGCATAGTGCGAATCGACTGTGGTTGCACCATGCCCAGGGAAATGCTTTGCGATAGATAAAATATTTTTTTCGTGAAATCCATCTATAATCTTCTTTGCGATAGCTGAATTTTTTTTATAATCATTTGAAAAAGCCCTATCGCCAATTGCTCCACTACTTGCACTATCATTGGTATCAAGCACTGGTGCAAGTGGAGAATTTATATCGTATCTTTTCATTCGAATATCAATATCTTCTATATATTCATCAATTTTATCATTTTGTGCATAAAAAGCTGCACTGCTCATGGGCTTATAAATATCTTTTAATCTATCTACTCTACCTCCCTCTTGGTCGATAAATATAAATGGATTTATAATATTTTCATCTTTACACAATTTTCTGATATCAGAGATTAAAGCGATCAACTGCGATTCATCAATTATATTTCTATTAAATAAAATAATCGCTCCCGGCTTAAATCTCCTTAAAATGTCTTTGTTAGAATCATCAAGCGTAGTGCCTTCCATCCCAAGGACCAATCTTTGAGAAAGCATATCCTTGCGATCATAATTAAAATTTATTATATACTGATCTATATTTTCTTTATCATATATTTTTTCTTTATCATATATTTTTTCTTTATCATCTTTATTTTCTTTTGACAAATCGATCTCATATACAGGTTCGTCGATTTTAGAGCGTGTTTTATCAACTCTAGTGCATCCCATCAAAATCATCATCATAAATAATATAATTCTCATATCAATTTCTCCATTATAGTATTTAATTTGCTTAGATATCTCGAGACTAGCTTTTTATTTGAAAGTTCTCTAAGCACTCCAGAGAGTTCTGGAAATTCAAGTCTTACACTTGCGAGCAATTGCTTGGAATTTAGATTAATATCCTTTAATACTTCATTTGTATTATAATTTCCATATTTGGGATCACCCAATATTGGATGAGATATATTCGCTAGTTGCAATCTAATCTGATGAGTTCTACCTGTAATTAGCTCTATCTCTACTAATGAAAATTTTTCATCTGCAGTAATTGTTTTAACATGAGATATCATCTCCACTCCACTTTTTGAAATCATAGATCTATTTTTTTCTTCATCCCTCTTCATATTATCTCTAAGCTCGCAGTCAAGTTCTGCTTTGCCAACCACAATTGCTCGATAGAACTTTTTAACCTCGCGTGATTTAATCAATTTATTCATTTCGCGCAATGCCTCAGCATTTTTACCAACGATGACAAGTCCCGCTGTATTTCTATCGAGGCGATTGCAAAGTGCAGGCACAAATGAATTTTCGATTCTTGGATTATATTCCCCCTTTTCAATCAAATAATGAATAGCACCATCTATTAGATTCTTTTCCATTAAATTCTTTGAAACATGACTTAGTAATCCACTCGGCTTGTCTAACACCAATATATTTTCATCTTCATAAACTATATCCAGCTTTACATGCGCATAGTCGCTTTTGTTAGCGCTGAATTTATCATATGTCTTATCGCTAAAGAATATCTTGATCTCATCGCCAACTACTAGCATAGTCGAAGCCTCAATTTTTTTATTATTTAAAACTATATTTTTCTTTCTAATCATCTTCATGATGAAATTCTTATTTGCATTAGGCAATAGTTTCATTAAGAATCTATCGACTCGTTGATTGGCATCATTGTTTGAAATAATTACGCTCTTCACTATAATCTCCTTTACTAGATTATACCATATTATTTACAAAAATGCGAAGAGACGCCTTTAATCCTTGACATTTGAATTTAAAAAGATTATAATTAAATTACCAACAGAAATGAATGAGGTGTTTACATGGCTAAAAGAGATAAAACAAAAGATCTATTCTACAATGCAATAGATTATATAGTTATGACCGTTATTATTATCGGCATAGTTACCATCTTAGGATGGAGATTTGAATTGCTATTTAACAAGGGAAAAGTTGATAAAGATGAAAAAGTTGCAACGACAAAAGAAGTCGATGTTAAAGAATCCGATCTTGACACTAAGACCATCGATGAGGTCAATAAGATCGATCTAGAACATAGCGAAAATAAAAATAACGAGAATACAAACAACGAAAATGCCGCCACTGAAATTAATCTCGGCGAAAACAATAATGAAAATAATCCAACTGAAACTAATGGCAACACTGAAGCAAACAATGAAACTGAAACAACTGTATCTAATCCGCCATCAGAAACTGAAAGTAAACCAAATGAAACAAATGCACCCGCTTCTGGAACAGATGTGACAATTACTATTCCAAGTGGTACGCTTCCAAAAGGCATTGGCGATATACTTGCAAGTGCAGGGCTTGTAGAAAGCTCCGAAGCTTTTGTAAAAAGACTAGTTGAATTAAAACTAGATACCAAGCTTAAATCAGGTGAATTTAAAATTAAGAGTGGATCCAATCTAGATCAAGTTATACAAACTCTTACCAAATAATTAATGCCGACCACATTGGCCGGCTTTTTTATTGCAAAAAAATAACACCCTGCAGGGTGCTACTTCAATTATCCTCTTATTCCTAGTCTTTCGATTAATTGACGATAGCCTTCAAGATCTCTTGATTGCATATATTTCATTAGACCTTTTCTCTTACCAACCATCTTTAATAGACCACGTCTTGAATGGTGATCTTTAGGATTAGCTTTTAAATGTTCATTTAATTCGTTAATTCTAGCAGTTAGAATAGCGATTTGAACTTCGGTCGAACCTGTATCGGTACCATGCTTTTGGTAAGTTGCAATAATGTCTTTCTTCTTGTCTCCTTTAATCATAATATACCTCCTTGAAATTAATTCAGCTTTACAGAGTAGATGGCGAGGTTGCCCACCAACCCAGCAAAGCTACCTTAATTATTGTAGCATAAAAAACTTTTTTTGTAAAGGACTTTCTTTATTTTTTTAAAATTAGCTAGAACATCGAGATCTGATTGGTCTCTTGTAGCTCCTCAACTATTCCCTCGTCCTTCATAAACTGTAAGCAAGTCTTACTTAATTTAGTTCTCTTAAGCAAGTCATCCATGCTTAAAAACTCTCCCTTATTCCTCTCTTCAACCACACTTAGAGCTGCCTGGTCACCCAAGTTTGGTATGGTTGAAAGAGGTGGAATAATACTTCCATTAGTAATCTTAAACTTAGTTGCGCTGGAATTATATATATCTGCCTTCTCACAAACTATTCCACGCAAATACATCTCCTTAGCTATCTGAAGTATTCGATAGTTATTTTGTTCTTTTGCAGTTGGCTTTTCTATGAGTTTTATCTCGCTCATCCTTCTTTCTATCGCATCCAATCCTCCTGCAATAGCAGCATAGTCAAAGTCTGCTTTTTTAGTGGTAAAATAGGTTGCATAAAATGCTTCTGGATAATGCAACTTAAACCACGCTATTCTAAAAGATAACATATCATAGGCAACTGCATGTGCCTTTGGGAACATATATTTTATTTTATTACAAGAGTCGATATACCAATTAGGCAAATCATATTTGTTCATCTCCTCTTCATCTTCAGGAGTGAGACCTTTACCTTTTCTTACTTTTTCCATAGTAAAAAATGAAAATGAATTATCCATGCCTGCCTGCAATAAATAGGTCATAATGTCCTCACGGGTGGCAATAACGTCTTTTAGTTCACAGACTTTGTTGTCAATTAGATCCTTCGCATTATTGAGCCAAACATCTGTACCATGACTAAGCCCACTTATTCTAATCAAATCTGAAAAGTTTTTAGGATTAGTGTCTTCAAGCATCCCCATTACAAAATCCGTTCCAAACTCAGGAATGCCGAGCGTACTAACAGTTGTGCCAATATCCTCACTATTTAATCCAAGAGGCTCAAGTGATGAAAACATCTTTAAAATCTCCTCATCGTCAAATCTTATATTATGGATATTTACTCCGGTAAATTCCTCGAGCATTTTGATTGTGGTTGGACCATCGTGACCAAGTATATCCAACTTTAATATATTTGAGTGCAATGCACTATATGCAAAGTGTGTTGTATACATAGGCGCAGTTTGATCATCTGCGGGATACTGAATTGGACTAAAATCATGAATATCCTTTGTCTTTGGAACTATCATAATGCCACCTGGATGCTGACCCGTAGTTTTTTTAACTCCAACTAGTTTATTTACAAGCCTTTCTATCTCCCCTGCGGAAACAACTTGACCCAATTCTTCAAAATAATTTTTTACATATCCATATCCAACCTTGTCCTGAATAGTGCTTATTGTTCCAGCACGAAATACATATCCCTCGCCAAAAAGCTCCTCTACATATTTATGTGCTTGGCTTTGATATTCTCCTGCAAAATTAAGATCGATATCTGGCTCCTTGTCTCCGTAAAAACCCAAAAATGTTTCAAATGGAATATTATATCCATCCTTTTTCATCTCAATTCCACAATGAGGACAATCCTTATTGGGCATATCAACTCCAACATTATATTCTCCACTTTCATCAAACTCACTATAGTGGCATTTTGTACAGACATAATGTGGAGGAAGTGGATTTACTTCAGTTATGCCACTCATGGTTGCAGCAAAACTGCTTCCAACCGAACCACGCGAGCCAACTAGATAGCCATCTTGTTCGGATTTTTTTACAAGCTTTTGAGCAATAATATACATTACTGCATATCCATTTGATATAATGGATCCCAGCTCCTTGTCTAGTCTATCGCCTACTATCTTCGGCAATTCTTCCCCATATATACTTCTTGCCATTTCATAGCAAGAATTTTTTAAGTCCTCATCTGCTCCCTCCACTATTGGAGGAAATTTTTCCTTTGGAATTGGACGAATGTTTTCACAAATGTCAAACAATTTATTGGAATTTTCAATTACTATTTCACGCCTTTTGCTCTCTTCTATATATGGAAAGCCAGATAGCATTTCAGAGGTGGTTTTTAGATATAATGGTGGATCATTTTTTGCTCTAAAGTCGCCTCTGCCTCGAGCAAGTATTAGTCTTAATATCAAATCCTCGGGCACCATTTCATATACATTGCCACCAGCAATTAAATCTATTTTTACCAATTCTGAGAGCTTAATATACTCTTTAAGATTTTGAATAACGGTGTTGATTGATCGATATCTATTGCCTTTGATAAGTCCGCCATAATTATCCAGCGGTTGAATCTCCATAAAATCGTATTTTATGGCCTTCTTTTTAAGATCTTCCATATTAAAGCCCATCTCAATATAGCTAAATAGATCTCCCTTAAGACCTTCAGATCCAATTATCAATCCCTCCCTCTTGTCTTCCAAATCGGATAGATGAATTACCGGTACTCCATCAAATGTCTTAGTATTGGAGATGCTTACGAGCTGATAAAGATTTTTTAGTCCGTCTAAATTCTTTGCATATATTAGAGCCGGAAAGTTTCCATATTTATCACTATAATAAATCTGAGATAGATCATTATCGCTAACTATTTCACCCTTTTTTTTCATAATATCATTTAGTGCAATAAAAATCTCTCCAGTTGCCTTTGCGTCTTCAACCGCTCTATGGTGATTTAGTAGATTTACTCCAAGCCTGCTGGCCACTGTGTCAAGCTTGTGATTTTTAAGCTCAGGAAGTACATGTCTTGACATCTTTAAAGTATCGCAATAGGGATTATCTATTTCTATATCCTTAAGGCTATATTTGTATTTAATAAATCCAATATCGAAATTGGCATTGTGTGCAACTAGAATAGAATCTTTGATAAATTCATGAAATTTTAAATATAAATCCTCAAAGCTAGGCTTATCCTTTAAATCTTCGTTGGTAATGCTAGTTAGTTGAGTTGTAAAGTCAGATATGGCATATCCTGGATTTATAAGCTCATTAAAGCTGTCTACTATATCATTTCCTACGATTTTAACAGCTCCAATCTCAATTATATCGTCCTCGCGTGGATTTAGACCAGTCGTTTCAATATCAAAAACGACAAATGAATTATATCCATCACGATAGTCTTGGATGAGAGTTTCTTTATCATTTCTTAAATTGGCTTCAAGCCCCCATACGATTTTAAAGTCATCACTCATTTCGTGCATTAGATCGGGATATGATTGTAAATTGCTAACATCAGTAATGCAAAATCCCCTATGTCCCCAGCTCTTTAGGGTCTTGACCAAATCCTTCACATCTATAGTGCCTTGCATCGCACTCATCTTGGTGTGAGCATGGATTTCAACTCTTTTCTCCTCTTCATCGTCCATTTTAACTTCTTTTTTAGTAATTTCATAATCCTTCATGGTTATCGCCATAGCTCTATCAAATGTATTATATTGATATTCACCATAAAGCCTCATGTAGACCCCATTTTTAATATCAGCTTGCATCTTTTCTAGGCGATTGGAATTAACAAAAGCTCGCACAAGTACCGTATCAGTATCATCATAAATATAAAAACTCAATATGGTAAGCCCTTCTCTTCTAGTTCCTCTCCATTCGACGCTAAATACCTCACCTTCAACTGTTGGGAAAGCATCATCAGGCGTCAAAGTCTTAATTTTAACTGGATTTTTTAAATCCTTCTTAGGCTTATAAAAATTCTTTTTCTTCTCAAGCGGCTCATTTTTTGCTCTATTGTTATTTTCTATTTCTTCCTGCCTGCTATTGAGGCTATTATTTAAATATTCATAATCTTCACGTTCAATATCCTCAATAAAATCATATTCATTTCTCTTATTTGAAGAGTTATTTAAAATTTCTTTTATCTCATTGTCTTGCAAGCCAGATTTTTTTACTTCATTTATTATTTTAACTTTGATCCCACTTAACTTACTTTCAAGTTTTTTTGCAATAAAATCCAGATCAATCGGCATAATTTCTACCATTGACCTAGTTAAAACATTTAAAATTTGCTCACTAGTATCGAGCCTCGCACTAATTATCTTAAAACCACGCTCTTCATAACTAAGTGCATCGTCATCTCCTAAGATTTTATTTAATATCGCCTCTTCCAATTCCTTCACCATCCATCTTCATTATTTCATCTATCAGTTCATCTATAGCCGTATTTTTCTCTAATTTTCTAATCATCTTTCCCTTTTTAAACAAGTTTACCATCCCCTTGGTTAAAGCAATTCCGACATCTGCCTCGCGTGCTTCGCCAGGACCATTTACATGACATCCCATAATTGCAACATCCATCTTGCCTTCTATATTAGGCATTTTCTCGTTAAATTCATCTACCATCGCAATCATATCTCCATTAGTCCTTGCACAAGTTGGACATGAAATTAGATTAATTCCCTTGCTATTTAGTCCCAGTGACTTTAATATGAGATTGCCAACTATTACCTCCTTATACGGCTTATCAGTCAAGCTTACTCTTATAGTGTCGCCAATTCCATCAGATAGTAGCATGCCTATTCCAATTGCCGATTTAATCGACCCTGCATCATAGCTTCCAGCCTCTGTTATCCCTAAGTGAAGAGGATAGTCTTTCATATCAGCAAATGCTTTATATGCATTATATGTTGTAAATATATCCGAGCTTTTAATCGCCACTTTGATATTGGTAAATCCCATTTCTTCAAGACTCTCAACCTCATTGATGGCGCTTGCAATCAAACTTTTTTCATTTACTCCGCCAAATTTATCTATTATATCCATAGATATCGAGCCTGAGTTTACACCAACTCTAATTGGAATATTTTCTTCATTTAAAAAATTTACAAGCTCTCTTAACTCAGTCTTCGACTTCATATTTCCAGGATTGATTCTGATGCAATCAGCTCCATTTTCTGCCGCCCACATTGCCAATCTATAATCATATTGTATATCCGCAATAATAGGCACGTGAATATGCTTCTTAATGGATTTAAGAGAAATAGCATCTTCTTTGTTGTTTACAGCCATTCTAACGAGGTCTAGTCCATATTTTTCACACTCTAACACCTGAGAAACCGTATTGTCAATGTCAGAGGTAATTGTATTTGTCATAGTCTGCACAGATATTGGAGCATCTCCACCAATTGGCACATCTCCTACATATATTCTCTTAGTCTTTCGTCTTTTATAATTCATTATAACCTCATAATCTTAAAAAATCATTGATTAAAACTCTTACAAATAAATACATCATAAAGGCAATGCCAACGATTTGGAAAATAGATCTAAATTTATCACTAAGCGGTCTACCGATAATTATCTCAATTATAGTTAGCAACATAGCTCCTCCATCTAGTGGTGGGATAGGCAGTATATTAAAACATGCAAGGCTAATGGATAGGCTTGCAATCATCGTAAGCACCATGGTTAGAGTAAGGCTTTCCATGCCCCCTACTGTCGCAACAAATCCCACTACTCCCATTATATTTTTGTCGACATTGTAAAATAATTTTAAAAATATCCCAAATATTTGGCTGATAATATCCCATATAGTGACAAAGCTATATTTAAGTGCTAATCCAATATTTTTACTAGAGCCAAAGACCACTCCAAGCTTCCCCTCACTATCAGAAACTATATCTATATTCTCATATACTCCATCTCTATTAATTGTAATATTGTATTTACCAGAGTTATATGCCTTACTATTCATAAAATCAGCTGCTGTCTCGACTTTTAAATCATCTATTTTTATTATCTCATCCCCTGCCTTAATGCCGGCATATGCTGCAGGAGAATTGGCAATAACCTCATCGACTTTTGTTGTTCTAATTCCATTAAACGAAAAAATTCCCCACAATAAAATAATGGCTGTTAATAGATTAAAAATAATCCCGCCCGATAATATAAATAATCTCTTCCACGGAGATGCTTTTTCATATTTAATTAAACCATCATCTGGTTCAAACTCAACTGTTGAATCGATCTCTTCCTCTGGGTCATCAAAAGAACAATATCCTCCAAGAGGTAATAATCTTACCGAATACTTAGTGGATTTTCTCTTCCAACCAAAGAGCTTTGGACCAAATCCAATCGCAAATTCGTAGACTCGAACGCCCATAATCTTTCCAAAAATAAAATGTCCAAACTCATGCAGAGTAATTGCAACAAGTAAAATTACAAATGCTAAAATTATATTCATACTAGAAATACCGACATAAATACCTTAAATACTGCCGCTGTAAACAATATGCTATCAAATCTATCAGCGAGTCCCCCATGCCCTGGCAAAAGATTGCTAAAATCCTTTATGCCAACAGCTCTTTTTATCGAAGATGCAAATAAATCTCCAATCTCAGAAAAAATTGCAGCAATAAATAAAACCATAATAACTCTAAAATTGGTTTCAAATTCGATTAAAGCTAATGCCAGCACGCCCATTATGACACCACCAAGCACGCCAGCAACCGCTCCCTCAACCGTCTTTTTGGGGCTAATATTAGGCATTAATTTATGCTTGCCAAAAAAGCTACCGATTAGATATGCACTAACATCAGCACCGGTAGTAAGAGCAATAATAACTAAATAAATATATTTATTAAACCAGTTGTAATGAAAGAATATACTGCCAAGTATAATCACATATAGATAGATAATAGCACTCGCTCCAAGATTATAAATCTTCCTCTCGCTATTATCAAAAATAAATGCAGCAAAAATTGCAATTAGTCCCAGCACATTTATATCGATTTTTAGATTAAAAATTCCAGTAGGAATAAATGAATAAATCGAACTAATTAAAACAGTAAGCATAAGTATTGGAATATATGTCCTAAGCTCAATATTCTTAAATGCTCTATCTAGTTCGTAAAGTATCCCCAGCATAATAATTGTAGTAAAAATAGTTGCAAATTTACTGCCAAGCATATAGGCAAGTAAATAACAAATTGCAATCGCAATGCCCGTAATAGTTCTAGTTCTTAAACTATAATTTTTTTCATTCATTTTAAACCTCCATATTTCCTCTTTCTACCATTAAATTCATCCACGCAAGAGTCCAGCTCCTCCCAAGTAATATCTGGCCAACATATATCGCGAAATACAAATTCCGAATAAGCAGCTTGGAGAAGAAGAAAATTTGATAATCTCTTCTCGCCGGCCGTTCTAATAATCATATCGGGATCCTTCTGGCCTGCTGTATAGAGATTATTTTTAATTAGATCAATATCAATCTCATCTTCATCATAGCCATTTGTAACTATATTTTTAACTGCTCTTTCAACCTCCGATAATGCTGAATAATTAATTGCAAAATTAACCTCAAGCCCAGTGTTGTTTTTAGTAAGCTCAACTGCCTCATCAAGCTTCTTAACACAAATACTAGGCAAACCATTTGGCGAACCAAGTATTCTAATCTTTGCATTTTTTTCATGCAAATTCCTAAGCTCTCTATCGATATATTCAACAAGTAAATTCATCAAAAAATCGACCTCCTGCTTAGGTCTTGCCCAATTCTCAGTCGAAAAAGCATATAACGTAAGTATATCTACCCCTCGATCATCTGCCCATTCAACAGCCTCAATCACCTTCTCCATTCCCTTTTTATGACCAAAAACCCTAGGCATCCCTCTTTTAGTCGCCCAGCGTCCATTACCATCCATAATTATAGCAACATGCATAATACTACCTCACTACCAAAATCTTAACACAAAAATAGATTTATTGCAATAGAAAAAATAGTTCCTTACATGTATGAAATAACAATTTTATCTTTTGTATAAAGCACTGCCACATGTTAAAATAATATAGAAACTTTGAGTAGCTCTTTGTATATTTTACGATAAGCGAAGACTATTATATGAAAAATTATATGTAAATGCCAGTAATTTTCTGATACTAAAAAAGCCCGAAGAGAAGCTCGATTGAGAGCTGTTCTTTTGGCTTTAATTATTCTACTAAAAGTAGTAGTTAAATATATCTAGATGTAAAACCTTTTAGAAAGAGTTTATTTAAAGCTATATGATAGTAGTTTACCGTCGTCAAAATATATTTCAATTTCTCCGAAATCGATAAAATTAAGAGCTTTTCCTATAAATAATTCATCACTTTTCCAATGGGGTAGGCTATATAATTCCGATTCTGATATTATAGCAAGCTCTCCTTCAGTGGTAGAAATTGGCTCTCCTTCATAGCTAGTTCCAGTATATACATACATTAGGTCTTTATAATTCTCATCTAGATAAATATAAGAAACTAGACCTCTATACTGGTAGTCGATTAGTTTTATGCCAAGCTCCTCATTCACTTCCCTTGCTATGCATTCTTCAGGGCTTTCTCCTTCTTCGATTTTGCCTCCAAATCCAATATATTTGCCATGATTGCTATCATTCTTCTTTTTATTTCTATAGAGAAATAAAAATTTATCAGAATCCCTATCCTTTATATATATTACGGTATATTTTTTATTTATCCTCATATTTTCCTCTATTGTAAAATAGTAGAGGGCTTTTTTGCCCTCTACACTTTATTTATTTTGTTGTTTACAAGCTTTTAGTACTTGACTTAATAATATTGTCGTGGTTATGCTTCCAACACCACCTGGCACTGGGGTAATTGCTGCAACAAAGTCTTTTACTTCATCATAGTTTACATCACCAGATAATTTGCCATCTGCAGTTGTGCCTACACCTACATCAATTACTACTGAATCTGGAGTAAAATAACTAGTGTCGAGCATTGCTGGGCGACCAAGTGCTGTTACAACAAAGTCAGCTCTTTTGGTATGAGATTTCAAATCAGATGTCTTTGAGTGGCATATGGTTACGGTTGCATTCTCATTTAATAACATCATTGCAAGTGGTTTTCCTACTACCATTGATCTATTGATTACAACTACATCTTTGCCTTTTAAATCGTAGCCATGTCCTTTGATCATTTCTACTGCGGCTCTTGGTGTAGCTGGCTCTAGTCCTGTTGGATCGCCTTCAAAGATTTTTTCAAGATTGATTGGATTCATTGCATCGACGTCTTTTTCAGGAGCGATGATATTGGTCATTCTATCTTGGTCGATATGCTTTGGAAGTGGTCTAAACATCAATATGCCATGAACTGACTTGTCGTTGTTTAGCTCTATTAACTTTGATTCAAGCTCTTCGGTTGTGGTTTCTTCTTTTAATCCAACCAATTTTACATTTAAATCAATTGTGCCACTTACCTTTACTATTGCTTTTTCGTATGAGATATCGGAGTCGTTTTCTCCAACTCTTACGACTGCAATTGTTGGTACAATTCCCTTGCCTTTGAGCTTGGCAATATCTGCCTTTAATTCTTCTTTAATTTTATCGGCAACTACTTTGCCTCTTAATTCTTTCATCTTTCCTCCCTAAAATACACGCTTTGCTGTAATATATCTCGATTTATAATAATTTTCACTTAGTGAATTTATCATTACTCTCATCTCATTAGTACTTGCAGCATGGATGAATTTGCCTTCACCAATATATATGCCAACATGGCTTACTCCACTACCATAAGTGTTAAAAAATACCAAATCTCCAGGCAGTAGTTCTTCTTTGCTAACTGTCTTACCATAGCCCGATTGGCTTGCGCTTGAGCGTGGAATTTTAATTCCAAGTTCTTTATATACATAGCTGGTAAAGCCTGAGCAATCAAAGCTATTTGGTCCACTTGTACCATAAGCATATGGTGTGCCGAGCTTTGACATTGCAATATTTAATATATCATTTTGAAGTGCAGTATTTCTTGATTCTATACCACGATTTAATTCGTCATAATTAATCTTCACATATTCCTTATCGATCATAAATTCTACTCCACCCTTTTCAAGTACGGTAAATTGACCATTTTGATAGTTTTTTATTACCACGGGCGTACCTGATTTAAATGTCGTTCCATCAATTAATTGATAGGGGCCAGTTATTACTGCATTTACCACATTTTCAACTACTTCTTTGGCTAGATCACTTGAAAGTACATAGCCTGTTTTGTTATCCTCAGTTAGGACAAATGAATATTCGCCTTCATTTAATTGAACTGTAACTGCCTCACCTTCCATTAATACTCTTTTGGCCTCACCGCCATTTTTATTATCTAGTAATGGGGTTAATCTTCTTACAGTATACTCGGAAGTATCGCCTTTAAATATCAATATATCCTTATGATTTACTTCTGCATTTACATTGTCTTTTTGAACAATAAAACCATCCGGAGTTTCTTTTAAAACATCGACATTTTCCCCATCGCTTAGGGAGATAATCTCTCCGGTTGTTGTTTTTACATCCACTGGATTTATTATGGTCCCCGTGTCAAATGTTGCAAACACGAGTATAGAAGCGGCTCCAATTACTTTAAGCACGCTTTTAACTACTTTCTTCATACTTTCCTCCTTGGTTTTAACTACTATATTATACAATATAATAATCAAAATTGCAAGTTTTTTGTAATAAAAGTGTAATATTAACTGTGCTTAATATTATAGAATCCTTTTAAACCGCGATATTGTGCATTTTCTCCAAGTTCTTCTTCAATTCTTAGCAATTGATTGTATTTTGCTACTCTATCCGTCCTTGCTGGAGCTCCCGTCTTTATTTGACCAGCGTTTAATGCAACAGCAAGATCTGCAATAAATGCATCCTCTGTCTCGCCTGATCTATGGGAAATTACAGCTGTGTAACCAGCTTCTTTGGCCATTTCTACTGCATCAATTGTTTCAGTGAGTGTCCCAATTTGATTTAGTTTAATTAAAATAGAATTGGAAATATTTTCATCTATTCCACGAGCCAATCTTTCTGTATTGGTAACAAATAGATCGTCTCCTACCAATTGTATTCTTCCACCCAGTTTCTCAGTAAGAAGCTTCCAGCCTTCCCAGTCATCTTCAGCTAAGCCATCTTCAATAGAAATAAGTGGATAGCGATCAACCAAGTCTGCATAATAAGATACCATTTCTTCTGCTGTTAAACTCTTAGATTCGCTCTTTAAATTGTATTTGCCACTCTTTTCATCATAAAATTCAGTTGAAGCCGCATCTATTCCAAGATTGATATCTTCTCCAGGCTTGTAACCAGCTTTTTCAATAGCCTCTACAATGACCTTTAAGGCTTCTTCATTGGAGGATAAATTGGGAGCAAAGCCTCCTTCATCTCCCACACCTGTAGATAATCCCTTTTCTTTAAGAACAGATTTTAATGTGTGATAGACCTCTGAGCCCATTCTTAATGCTTCTGCAAAGCAAATTGCTCCAGTTGGGATTATCATAAATTCCTGTATATCTACATTGTTGTCTGCATGAGCGCCACCATTTAATATATTCATCATTGGAGCAGGTAGTACTTTTGCATTTACTCCACCAATATATTTATAAAGTGGCATGCCAAGCTCACTAGCTGCTGCTCTTGCGACTGCAAGACTGACTCCTAGTATGGCATTTGCTCCAAGTTTTTCCTTGTTCTTAGTTCCATCATAATTTATTAAAAATTCGTCAATTTCTGTTTGACAATCTATTGGCCATCCAATTAACTCAGGTGCAATTTCATCAATTACATTTTCTACCGCATTTTGCACTCCTTTTCCGCCAAAGCGAGTTTTGTCTCCATCTCTTAACTCAAGTGCTTCATGAACCCCAGTACTTGCCCCTGACGGAACCATAGCACGACCGACTACACCACTTTCGGTTACAACCTCGACTTCTATTGTTGGATTTCCTCTTGAATCCAATACTTCCCTTGCATTTATATCTAAAATTCCGCTCATTATTTCACCTCATAATTTACTAATCTTCGGAAGCTATCTATTTTTAAAGATGCTCCCCCAACCAATACTCCATCAACATGCTCTGTCGACATAATATCATCTATATTTTCGATATTTACACTTCCTCCATATAGCAAATGGACATCCTCCTTAACACCCTTATACATTACATCCAAAGTGTTTCTTATAAATTCAAGTGCTATTTTAATATCTGAGGCTTTAAGTGCTCTACCTGAGCCAATAGCCCATATAGGCTCATAGGCAAATATCATATTCCTGATATCATCAATATTGATATCACAAAGTGCTTCCTTAAGCTCCTTATATAAATAAGCCTCATATGTCCCATTTTCTCTTTCCTTCATAGGCTCTCCTATGCACAATACGGGAATTAGACCATGTTCAAGTGCCGATTTAATCTTTTTATTTATAAGCTCATTGTCCTCGTTAAATATATTTCTTCTCTCAGAGTGTCCAATAAGGAGATATTTAATTCCATATTGCTTAGCCTGAGTGACCGATATTTCTCCAGTAAATGCTCCTTTTTCTTCTGGATAAAAATTTTGTGCTCCAAAAGAAATATCATTTAATAGCTCACCTGCCATATCAAGATAAACAGAGGGTGGAAATACAATTATTTCCTCTCCCTCTCTTTCTAATTTATTGATATCATTTAATAGCTCTCTTGCTGTATTTTTATCGAGATTCATCTTCCAATTTGCAGCAATTATCTTTCTTCTCATAATTCCACTACGCCTCCATCAATGCTGCAATTCCTGGCAGAGTCTTTCCTTCCATCATCTCAAGGCTTGCTCCACCGCCGGTTGAAACATGGCTTACTTTTTCTTCATAGCCAGATAGTTTTACCGCAAGAGCAGAGTCACCTCCGCCAATTATTGAAATCGCATTTGATTCTGCAATTGCCTTTGCGATACTAAAGGTTCCTTTTGAGAATTTTTCATTTTCAAATACTCCCATTGGTCCATTCCATATTATGAGTTTGGCGTCTTTTATTATTTTTGAGAAACTTGCAATTGTTTCATCTCCAATATCTACAGCCATAACCCCTTTCATATCATCTCCTAATCCGACCACTCGAATATTAGTCGATTTTTCAAGACTATCGGTTGCAATTAAATCCACTGGTAAAAGAAGATTAACTCCTTTTTCCTCAGCTTTTTTTAGTATTTCCTTAGCAAGGCATATCTTGTCCTCCTCAACAAGCGATTTACCCATATCATATCCCTTAGCTGCTAAAAAAGTATTGGCCATGGCTCCACCGATTAAAATTGAATCGCATTTTTCCAATAGATTATTTATTACTCCTATCTTGTCACTGACTTTAGCCCCTCCTAAAATTGCGACAAATGGGTGACTAGGATTATCTAGATTGTTTCCGATATATTTTATTTCATCCTCTACTAAAAATCCTGCCACCGCTGGAAGCAAACTACTTACACCTACATTTGAAGCATGTGCTCTATGAGCGGTACCAAATGCATCATTTACAAAGATTTCACCGTGACGAGCAAATAATTTTGCAAGTTCAGCGTCATTTTTTTCTTCGCCCGGGACAAATCTAGTATTTTCAAGTAGCATTATTTCGCCCTCTTTTAGACTATCTGCAAGTGCAACTGTATCACCATTAGCCGGCACTTCAGTTTCTAAAAATTTCACTTCACAATTAATTAACTCAGATAGTCTCTCTGCTACTGGCTTTAGAGAATATTTTTTATTATATTCACCCTTTGGCCTTCCAAGATGGCTCATAAGAACCACCTTAGCACCATTTTCCAGTAGATAATTGATGGTCTTTAAAGACGAAACTATTCTAAAATCATCAGTTATCTTACCATCTTCCATCGGCACATTAAAGTCCACCCTTACTAGAACTTTTTTGCCCTTTATATCGATGTCTTTTACAGTCTTTTTCATTATTTTCTCGTTGCTACCATCTCAGCTAGATCAACTACTCTCATTGAATAGCCCCATTCATTGTCATACCAGCTGACAATCTTTACCATATTGTCGCCCATCATCATGGTCAGCTTGCTATCTACAATCGAGCTTCTATTGTCTTTTTGAAAATCAATGCTTACAAGCTCTTCTTCAGTATATCCAAGTATGCCTTTCATTTCATTTTCACTAGCAGATTTTAAAAGTGAATTAACTTCTTCCACACTTGATGGTCTTTTTAATTCGCAGACAACATCAACTACGGATACTGTTGGAGTTGGAACTCTAAGAGCATAACCATTTAACTTGCCTTTTAAGCTAGGAATAACCTCAGCAACAGCCTTTGCAGCTCCTGTTGTTGTTGGAATCATACTTAAAGCTGCAGCGCGAGCACGACGTCTATCTGATTTATGTCTCTTATCAAGAAGCATTTGATCTCCTGTATAAGCATGGCATGTTGTCATCATACCCTTTTCAATTCCAATCTTGTCTTCTATTACCTTCACTACTGGTGCTAGGCAATTTGTGGTACAACTTGCATTAGATATAATATTTTGAGTATTTGGGTCATAAGTATCATCATTTACGCCCATAACTATGGTATTGTCAAGTCCTTTTCCAGGAGCTGTCAGAATTACTTTTTTAACACTTCCTCTTAAATGCTTACCAAGACCTTCCATGTCTTTGAATGCACCTGTAGAATCGATTACAAGCTCAACCCCATTCTTGCTCCAGTCGATATTTGCAGGATCTCTTTCAGCAGTAAATTCAATATGCTTGCCATCTATGGTAAATCCGCCATCTTCGACAGAAATTTCTTTTGTGAGCATACCATAGAGCGAATCATATTTAAATAGATGTTTTAAATCATCTAGATCTCCACTTGCATTTATTTGGACAAGTTCCAAATTTTCATTTGGATATTCAACCAAAATTCTTGCAACATCGCGTCCAATTCTTCCAAATCCATTAATTCCAACTTTCATAATATACCTCCAATTATTTATTTAATTGCATAAAAATGCAATTTATTCTCTTCAACTTATCTTTACCCCTTATTGAGTTGCTTTTAACTATAAATTATTAATATTGCTCTTATTGCATAACTTTTTTGAGAAATGCCATAAAAAAAGAAGCTACCATTTGATAGCTTCTTTAAAAGTTCTATTAGCAATTGGATTCTTCTGCTACATATCCTGCTTTGGCAAGTTCATGTTTAGCTGCTTCTAACTTAGTCGAACTAACCATGACAATTGGTCCAGTACAACCCATGCCACTTTCAGCATAAATTCCAGCTGCCCATAATGCTTGAACTGCATCTTCAAGCTCAAGTATATCGATGCCTGCGATAGAGCTTTCTACTATTTCCTTATCTGGCATTTTTACTTCTTCTTTAGAATCTTGTGCTTTTTCGGATTCCTTTTTAAATCCTTCTAAAATCTTTGATAGTCCTGCGTGATTTGCTTTATCAAACTCGGTCTTAACAAGAGTTTTTAATCCACCTTTGATTGCCTTTCCAGCATAATTAATTGCATTTGCAATAACTGGATAACCACTTGCGCGGCTTACAATTAAAATAACTCTTTCGTAGCCTTGCCCAATTCCTGGACCATAACCATAGCCCATCGCTTCAAATCCACCACCTGTTTGATAACTTGAAAATACTTTCATTAAAATATTTCCTGTAAGAGTATCCGTTACCATAACATCTGGAACACCTTGAAGCAAGTCATTACCTCTCATTACACAACCACCATCTGCTCTATTTGATTCAGCAAATTTAATTGGATATCCACCGTTTGACAAGTCTTTTAATGCTCTCTCAACTTGACGAGCACCATCGACATTTAGTATTCCGACTGTGGGGTCAGGATTGCCCATAGCCTTAGCTGTGATAATTCCTGCAACACCATTTAATACCATAGCCTCAACTCTATGTGGTGAGGATGTTCCTGTAGTTGTTGCAATGGTCATTTCTTTTGCCATAGCTGGAGTTATCACACGACCAACTGTACTTACGCCAATCGGGAAATTATAGTGCATTGTGACGCAAGCATCAATTGTACCATCGTCAAGCAATTGCTCCATCAATTTATATCCTTCATCTTCTGTTTCAGCATTAAATTGGGTAAGATTGGATTCCACCTTTGGCCCAATTAAACATACTTCAATAGATGGATCATTAGCTTGAGCGAGTTCAGCGCCTTTAACTAGATTATCAGTTCCGTGTTCACTACCAAATGCAGTTAGACCTACTCTAACTCTTTTGCCAAAATTACCTGACTCGATTCCGTTAGCAATTTCTTCAAACACGTCCCCAATCATCTTTTTAATATTTTGTTCTGACATTTAGCCACCTCTATTCTGCTTTAAAAGCTGCAGCAAATTCTCTCATTGCTTCAGCAAAATACTTCTTAATCGTATCTTCGTCTGTTGAAGCTCCTGCTGATTCCTCCGTCTTTCCAGTATTTCTTTCAATAACGATTGAGGTACCATCGAATAGGTTGGTCATTCTTCCTAGGAAGAGCGAACCCTTACCAACGATCATAGCTCTATTTATCTTTCCTTCTAGCATATCTTCTCTTAGGAATCCAAGATATGGAACGCCTGATGGAATATGTCCTTGAGTTGGAGCCCAACCATTTACGCCATATGTCTTAGCAAATGTTGGAAGAGCTGTCTTTTCAATTACTCCTGACTTAACAGCAAGAGCACCAATCATCTTGTAGTTAGCTTCCGGAACATCTCCTGCACCAGCTGGCTTTGTAATATCTGGATTTTGCATTTCAACTGAATATTTATCAATATCAGTAATCTTTAATCCAGCTTTATCAAGTGGATCTGTAACTAGCGATGAAATAACAGCTTGTGGAGCTGAACCTGTTCCAACTGTATGACGACCAACTATATCATTTCTCATAATTGGATTCTTTCCATCATTTTCACCGATAATAGTAGCAAAACCAGCTACACAGTCTTCAATAATTGGAAGACCCTTCTTAACATGGTCCTTACCATTCATACCAAGCTTTGCGGTTGAACCACCAGCTACTACTAGAACATTTTTGTAGGTGCCAGAAGCTACGAGTGAGCTTGCAACAACTAATGCGTGAGTAGGAGCAGCACAGAATCCTCTTGTATCAGATCCACTAGCATTTTTAAGTCCAGCAAATTCAGCAATAGCTTTAGCAAAGTTACCACCACCACGTTGGTTCATGTCTCCGCAAGCCTCTTCTGAACATTCTACTACATATTCGATATCAAGTGGATCAAATCCATTTTTATCGATGCAGTGAAGAGCTGCCATAACTCCTGAAGCCTTAGAAACAAGATTTTCAAACACAACATGAGCCGATAGATTAGCATCGATGTCGTGAGCTCTCTTAACACATCCAACAGCCTTTCCATTAAAGATAAGTGGTTCTGAATGTTCATTTTCAATTAGAGAATCGATTTTAGCTTGTTCTACTCCATCTTTTAGCTTTGCAACTAATTCATCACTAACTAGCGGATGTGCTTCCATCTTCTTTTTAACTTCATCGTTGAATCCTGCTTCAAGTAATACTAAGTCAAATACGTCTACGATTTTAATCATAGCAATAAATTCATCTTGTGGCATGATTTCTCCATATTTACCATGTCTATCAGCATTTTCCATCTTGTGGTTAGTCCATGGCATCTCTAGATCAGCAAGAACCTCTGGTCTTTCATTGCCAATATAAATTTGATTTGGATAATAACTTACAGCTTCTTCAAATGATCTTAAATGACTTGGAACTGATTCCAAATACTTACGTTCTGCGTCTCTTTTTGCTTCGTCCTTATCATGATCGATAATAAATTGTGCACTTGTTTGTGTGGTTCCGTTGTGAAGAACCATATCTGGGCAGTGCATCAAAACATAACTGCTACCTTTGTTAACTGAAAAACTCAATTAATACACCTCCAAAAATAATTTGCATATAATGCTTACGGCTTATTTATACCCTTTAGCCATTCGGGTTTACCATTTGGTCAATTTATAAAATAAAGCCGGGGAAGACCCCGGCTTATCTACGATTAGTCTTCAAATACTGTTTGTCCGTCAACTTCTGTTGTTAGGGCCTTAAGTGCTTTTTCAACTAAACCTTTTCTTAGTTTGTATTCCTCTTCCTTATCTAATTTAGGATCTCCTAGTGGGTGAGGAATAGCAATTGTTGGAACAATTCTATTTGCACCAACTGTCATTGAAATAGGAGTAACTGTGCACATGTGGACTACTGGTAGGCCAGCACGCTCAATTTCCTTAACCATCGTTGCACCGCAACGTGTACAGGTGCCTCAGGTTGAGGTCATGATAACTGCATCTACTCCGTCTGCAAGTAACTTTTGTGCATATTCTGCAGCAAATGCCTTAGCACTTGCAACAGCTGTACCATTACCAACAGTTGTATAGAATTTATTGTGAAGGGAGCCAATAACTCCTTCCTTTTCCATTTCTCTTAATACGTCTACTGGTAGTACTCTATCGGGATCTTCATTTGCATAAACTGGGTCATATCCACCGTGAGCAGTTTCATATGTCTCTGCTGTAAGGTCATTTACGCCTTCGATTGAATATTCACCATATTTGCTTGCAGATGATGATTCAATGTGATCAGGATTTCCCTTGGGCACAATACCGCCTGATGTGCAAAGAGCGATTTTTGCCTTGGATAAATCCTTAACTGCTGGATTAGGATCGACTCTATCAAATTGAGGCATTGGATATTCAGTTACGAATTCCTCTCCCTTCAATTTCTTTAAGAGCATGTCTACAGCTCTCTTAGCTCCTCTTTCTTCATGGAAGAAATTGTATCTGATACCTCTTTCGATATATCCTTCTTCATCTGGTGTTCCGATTTCTTCATTCTTAACTAGCTTCAAGCCAAGCTTAGCAAGTACTGGTACTGCCTTACCCATAGCTGCAGCTGAGTTTCCGGTTGATACGATATATACCGATTTTTTGAACATATCTGCGCCAGGATTTTCAATATACATTCCTGTTACAGATGGAATTCCTAGTTCATTTTGAACAGCATCGGTAATAGTTGCAGCTGCTACACCATAACGACCAGCGTTAAATGCAGGACCTGCTATGAAGAGATCGGGTTTAATTTCTTCGACAATAGAGAGTATTTCCTTTTTAGCTTCTTCGATATTTTCACCGAAATAAGAGTCTCCGCAGATAATCGTCTTTACGATTTCGGCTTCTCCCTTAAATGCGCCTTGAAGTGCATTACCAGGGCCAACTGCTCCATCTCTTACTTCTGGTTTTATATCAGCCTTTTCCTCTCCACCGATACCAGCGAAGAATTGGTTGATATAATGAACAACTCTGAATTTCTCCATTTCGTTCCCCCTTTCTTACTCTATAGGATGTGAATTATAAAAATTGACAATACTGATCTCTCATTGATTTGATTTCAGCGTTGATTGCATCTCCGTCAAGAACCATTTCCATCATTCCAACTTGTTCGTCAAATACTTCTGGATCGACTTCATTCTTAACTTCTTCTTCTAATACGTGATAGACCTTGAGTCCCAACGAGACTCCGGCGAGCGGACCTGCCCAGGTAGGGTCACCATTTGTAACAGTTTCAGCTGCTAATCCAGCTGTTTCTGCTTCTGATCCTCCTAGTAAAACAACAACGTTTTCTGCACCGTACTTATCTACGGCTTCCTTAACTCTGTTTTGGTTTTCCAAGTCCATTGCTCCTGCGGCCGTTCAGACGAAACATTCAGTAGCTGAGAATACTACCTCTGCTGGAGTCGTCTTAACGCACTCTTCTATCGCGGGACCAGGAACACCATCTCTGTCACCAATGATGATGACTTTTGTGCTATCTGTAAATAACATTTGGTTCCTCCTTTAATATTTTATTTTATTTTTTATTTTAATTGGAAACTATTTTCCTCTTGCTGTTAAATATCCAAAACCAGTTTCATTTGTTGCACCGGTAATTGCTTGGATTTCAACTTCGATTGATCCGTCTTCTTTTAATGATCCGTCGGATCCACCTGCAATAATGTCAACATATTGTACATCGCCAATAACTTTATCAAGTTTTGGTAGAACAATAAATTGGTTAGCATTACCACCAGTTACTACTGCATCTGCTAGTGGATCAGCGTCAGCTAATGATTGGCTGGCACCATCGCGGCCTGCATATTCATCTGTAATAATAACTGTCTTTACGCCTTGCTTTTCAATCTTCTTTGCATTCATGATAAGGTCTGTATCTGGGTTACCAAATCCTTCTTGTGAAAGAACGATACCATCTAGATCCAAATATCTGCAAAGCTTTGCTGTCCAGTTTGACGAACGCTCTTTATCTGCTAGATAAACATTTTCATTTGTGATAATCATTCCAACAAAGTTGATTTCCTTGCCATGAACCTTATATAGATTCTTAATAACTTCGTTATTGCAGTGAACATAAGTTGGATTCTTATCGCAGCTTGAAACGCAGTTTCCGCTGATAATTGCTCCATCAAATACTTCTGTTGGATAGAGAAGTGTTGGAACTATTTGCTTAGCATCTACACCATAGACATAAGTGTCATGAAGTAGACCTTGTGATTGTAGCATTTGTACATAGGCTACTCTTGGTAGTCCTTTGAATTTCTCTGCACCTTCCATTAATGGTAGAGTTTCAAAAGATTCTGTTTCATTTGGCTCAAGATTTCGTCCAGCTTCAGCAAGATAAGCAGCTGTTTTAAATCCAGCAAATCTCAATGCCTTTTCATGGTCGTGTTGCTTGATGCCATCGATTGGATCAGCCTTTAAAACAATGTTTAAAGTCTTTGAAAATGGTGTATACTCAGCACCAGGGCCTGTCATGTCGACGATTCCTTCTTGGAAGCCAACGATCTTTCCTGTTGTAACAACAGCACAGCCTCTTAGTACGTGGGTCTTGCCACTTCCTACAATGTCAACTTTTGAGAGTACTCCTGGGAAAACTCCTCCTGGACCCTCAACTTTTACGCGTGGTTCAACAACATCCTTAACAGGGGTTATTCTGATGCTTTCGCCTGGTCTTGCGAGCTCGACGTCAGCACTCTTGATGTGTTCATCCTCTAAAACCAAGTCGATGATCTCTTGTTTATTGACGAAAAGAGTACCATCTTTAATTTCGGTTTTATCACCAAATTGGATATCTTTGATATCGATATATCCTAATTCGAGACGCATAAATTCACCTCCTTAAAAATTTTTATTTATTTAAACTGTGAATTCACAGATTAAACCAAAATCAATAAATTTATCCTATAGATTTAAATTTAATTGTATTTTTCGAGCATTTCGCGAACGCTTTCTTTAGTTGCGTCCTCTTTTACTCTTGAATCGATTTGCTCGCCGTCCTTATAGATAGCAATTACAGGTAGTCCCATAACTTTTTCTTGAATAGCGAGTCTTCTTCCTTGACCAATGTCGAATGATGTGAACTTAATATTCTTGAAGTCTTCTTCCATCGCATGGATGTGTGGCATCAAAGCCTTGCATGGTTCACATGATTGACCCCAAAAGTCAACTAATACATATCCTTCTGCTTGCTTTACTTCTTGTTCGAAATTGTCCTTTGTTAATTCTAACATATTCTTCCTCCTTAATTAGTCTTCGAAGTTTTCTTCGATATATTTTTCAGCTTGTGTTGCGGCAATTGCACCGTCAGCGGTAGCTGTAACCACCTGTCTTAATGATTTTAATCTATTATCTCCTGCTGCAAATACGCCAGGGATATTGGTCTTCATGTTATCATCAGTTACGATATAACCATTTTCCATATTTAATTTACCTTCTACTAGATTGTTCTTTGGAACAAATCCAATAAATACGAAGATTCCAAATGTGCCGTCATTTTCATCAGCAAAGATTTCTTCTCTTTCTCCACTTACTGTATCTTCAATTATCATTGAATTTACAAGACCTTCGCCTTTGATTTCAACTACATTTTTATTAAACATAAAATCGATCTTAGGATTTTTGAAAGCTTTTTCTTGAATGCTCTTGGCAGCCTTCATATTTTCTTTGTCTTTTCTATAGACAACAGTTACTTGTCTTGCAAATTTGCTTAGATACATAGCTTCTTCTAGTGCTGAGTCACCACCACCAACTACATAAACTTGGAAATCTTCAAAAAATGCTGCGTCGCAAGTTGCGCAATAACTTACTCCACGACCGGTAAATTCAGCTTCGCCTGGGCAACCAATATATCTTGGACTTGCACCTGTTGCAATTATTACTGCCTTACCTTCATAAGTTTTATCCTTGCAAATAGCTTTTTTAACTTTACCATCTAATTCTAATTCTTTAACTTCATCAATAACGAATTCAGCTCCGAAGCCTTCAGCTTGTTCTTTCATTCTTTTAATTAATGATGGACCGCTAGCTTCTTCAATGCTTCCAGGGTAGTTTGCAACTTCATCAGTAATAGCGATTTGTCCACCTGCCTTTTCTCTTTCGAGAATCACAGCTTTTAATTTTGCTCTTGAGGCATATAATCCTGCTGCTAAACCAGCTGGGCCTCCGCCAATGATCAAAATATCGTACACGTTTCTCCTCCTTATTGTTATGCCAGTAGTCTTTTACACCAAAACAAGAACTCTTAAGATCCTCAAAATATTAAAATCCAGAGTTCTGTCTTCTAAGCAGTACTTTTACCTGAGTTTTTTAAGAAACTTATTATACCTTCGGTGCCAATGAATGGTCTCTCCTGCCTAGCGTCAACCAGCAAATATTCCTTACAGTTATATTATACCACATTTTTATATAAAAACAACACTTTTTTAAGCTTTTTTAAAAATTATTTTATTTTAATTATCTTTGACACTTTTGTATCATTCAAAATTATGCTTATTAGCAACATATGTTGCAATGTTGTTCGAGTGGTCGCTAATCCTTTCCAGATTAGATATGCAGTCCAAAAATATTATTCCTGGAGCTGCATCGGCATATTTATTTGCAAGCCTTTTAATATGATTTAGTCTAAATTCCTCTTCCATTTTGTCAACTTCATCTTCAAGTGTAAAGACTTCGTTCACATCGTCTAAATTTTTTTCAACAAAAGACCTTACTGCAAGCGGAAATATCTTTTCACATGCAACAAACATCTCTTCCATTTCTTTTATACCCAATTCCGAGAACACTATTCTTTCACTTTCAATATCGTCTTGCAATTCACAAATATTTTTTACATGGTCTCCTACTCTTTCAATATCGCTTATCATATATAGCAAATCATCTACTTCAATTCTTTCTACATCGCTTATAGGAGCATTTCCAAGTTCGATTAAATAGCCTGTTATTTCTTTTTGCATGGCATTGATCAATAGTTCTCTTTCCATTATTTTATTATAATTTTCTACTCTTCCCTCTAATATTAATGCATGGGATTCCCTTAAACTTTGTTCCGCGAGCCCTGCCATTCTCTTTATTTCGCTCAAAGCTTGACCAAGAGCAATAGATGGTGTTTTTAATAATCTTTCGTCTAAATGAATTGTGCTATCGTTATCTCCATCCACTCCAGGGATGATTTTTTCAGCAGCACTAACCAATTTATCTGCAAAAGGATACATTAAAATTGTATTTATGGTGTTAAATCCCAAGTGACTCATAGCTATCTGGGCAGGCAGGCTCGGGAAAACGCTCTCCATAAAATGGACAAAAGGAGCCCTTAAAAATACAAATAATATTAAAAATATTATTGAGCCTATAAAATTGAATAAAAAGTGTATAAGGGCAGCTCGTTTTGCAGTTCTATGAGCACCAACCGAACTTAAAACAGCTGTCATCGTTGAGCCTATATTGGAGCCTAGTAGAATTGGAAAGGCTTGACCAATTGATATCAGTCCTTGAAGTCCAAGAGCCTGTATAATTCCAATTACCGCTGAGGAGCTTTGTACAATGGCCGTCACCAAAAAACCAACCATAAGGCCTAGCAGAGGTGAATTTAGTGTTGCCATCATATTTGAAAAAATTGGACTTTCTCCAAGCGGCCTAAGACCTCCCTCCATAGTAAGCATCCCTAAAAATAGCAAACCAAAACCAAGCACAGCCTCTCCGACTGCCTTGGTCAATTTTGTTTTGGATATTAAAAATAATAGCGTCCCCACGCCAACTAATAATGGTGCATATTTGCTTATATTGAGAGCTATAATAATACCAGTCATGGTGGTGCCGATATTTGCCCCCATGATTACGCCAAATGCTTGCTTTAATGTCATTATGCCAGCATTTACAAAGCCAACTACCATAACTGTAGTTGCCGAGCTACTTTGAATTATTGCAGTTACCAAAGCGCCAACTACGATTCCTCTTAATGTAGACTTGGTAAGAGCGCCTACAATTGCCTTTAGTTTAGTTCCAGCGGCTTTTTGTAGACCTTCTCCCATAAGATTCATTCCGTAAATAAATAGTCCTAATCCACATATTACTTGCATTGCGATTTCCATAAATTACCTCTTCTATTTCATTAACTATTCTATATCTATATTCTAACTATATTTAATATAAAAGTAAAGCTTTTTTAATGATTTAAAAATGGAAAATTTAACTGTCTTAAGGCCTCATAAAGAACTATATTAGCTGAGTTTGCAAGATTTAAGCTTCTTTTTATCTCGGGAATCATTGGAATTTTTATTCCATAATCGTGATACTCGTCCCTAATTTCTTGAGGCAATCCCTTGGTTTCTTTACCAAAAATTAAAAAATCATTATCCTTATATTGAATATCATGATAATATTTAGTTGCCTTTGTAGTTGCCAAAAAATATCTTCCATCTGGATTTTTTTCTTTAAAATCTTCAAAGTTTTCATATATCGTAAGGTCGACAAGAGGCCAATAATCAAGTCCTGTTCTTTTTAAATACTTATCACTAAGCTCAAAGCCAAGCGGCTTTATTAAATGAAGTCTTGTATTTGTGAGTGCGCATGTCCTTGCAATTGCCCCGGTATTATGTGGAATTTCCGGCTCGTGTAAAACTATATTTAACAATTAAATAACTCCTTTAGTTTATTATAAACCCCCTCATCGTTGTTGTTACCGATAACTTCACAGTTAGTCATCTTCTTAACATTTTCTGGTGCATTTCCCATCAAAAATCCAATCCCTGCTTCATTTATCATCGGAATATCGTTTTCATTATCACCAAAGACCATTATTTCATCAAGACTTAGCCCATAACGATCGGCAATTTCTTCGATGGCAATTTTTTTATTAGCCAGCCTATTTGTAATTTCTATATTATTTATCCACGAAGATGAATTAAAAATGCCATTTTGACCTAATTTTTTTCTAAATGCAAGCCTTTTTTTATCTTCTTCCTCTATAATTATTATTTTAAAAATATCCTCATCAATCGAACTCATTTCGTCAAAATTCATTATTCTAACCTTCAGTAGATCGTCATACCCCCTTGGCATGCGTCCTCTATTTGTAGCATTAGGACTATCTTTATATGGGGTAATTAATCCATCGATTGGATATAGGTGAAAATAGGATCCTTCTTCTTCAAGCAAATTTAATGCAAGTATTAGTTCATCTTTATCTATGGTTTTTTTATAAAAGATCTCCCCTTTTTCATCTCTAATCAATGCGCCATTGGTGCTTGCAATAGTAATATCTAAATTCAATAGTTCAGCATATTTTACTGGACTAATAAAAACTCTCCCAGTAATAAAAGCAAGTTTCATGCCGTCTTGATATAGTTTTATTAAAGCTTTTTTAGTATTTTCAGTTATCTCATGTTTGCTGTTTAAAAGAGTTCCATCCATATCA
Organism: Ezakiella sp.; assembly: GCA_022766605.1. Classification (GTDB taxonomy): domain Bacteria; phylum Bacillota; class Clostridia; order Tissierellales; family Peptoniphilaceae; genus Ezakiella. The sequence continues at coordinate 74,772 of JALEOH010000030.1, read as the reverse complement.
AAGGCGATCAATTTAGTTTTTGTCACTGTCACTATTCTTATCCTCCATCATTGCCTTAATTTCCTCTAAAAAACTCTGTGAATCCTTAAATGAACGATAAACGCTTGCAAATCGTACATAGCTTACCTCATCCACCTTTTTTAATTCTCGCATTACAATATCTCCAATCATAGATGTCGATACTTGTGCATCAAGTGAGTTTCTAAGTTCTCTTTCGGTGAGATCCACAATTTTATTCATAGTATATATGCTTACAGGTCGTTTCTCACATGCGCGTATAATGCCTTTTAATACCTTGTCACGATTAAACTCCTGAGTTGTTCCATCTCTTTTTGTTACCAATAGTGGCGTATCTTCAATTTTTTCAAATGTAGTAAATCTGGCTCCACAATCAACACATTCACGCCTTCTTTTGATTGTCTTTCCATCATCCGATTGTCTGCTATCTATTACTTTTGAGTTAAGACTCCCGCACTTATTGCAATACATAAATTCTCCTTAATTCTAATAAAAAATAAAAAGCGTCAATATTATGAAAACAAAAAGTTTCCATATCATTGACGCAATAATCCTATCCTCTTAAAAATGGTGGAATGTCTAGGTTCCAAGGATCTTTTTGTTCTTCCTTATCTTCCTTCTCCTCTTGCTCTTCTTCTAGATCCTTAGCAGCAACTCCTTCAAATTCGGTTGCGATTACAGTGATCTTAATAGAATCTCCTAAGGATTCATCAATACCAGCACCAAAGATGATATTTGCCTCTGGGTCAACAGATTGTCTAATGAAATCTGATGCTTCATTAAGCTCTAACATACCCAAATCTTCAGAGCCAGTGATGTTGATAAGAACAGACTTTGCGCCTTCAATTGAAGTTTCAAGTAGTGGACTTTCAATTGCAAGTTTTGCAGCCTCGGTTGCTCTATTGTCTCCTTGTGCAAAGCCGATGCCCATATGAGCAATGCCTTGGTCTTGCATAATCGTCTTTACATCTGCAAAGTCAAGATTGATCAAGTTTGGAACTGATATCAAATCAGATATGCCTTGAATGCCTTGTCTTAATACATCATCAGCCATCATAAAGGCCTCTTTCATAGTTGTCTTCTTCTCAGCAATTTGAAGTAGTTTGTCATTTGGAATAATAACTAAAGTATCCACCTTCATCTTTAGTTCAGCAATGCCATTTTCGGCATTTTTCATTCTCTGCCTACCTTCAAAAGTAAATGGCTTTGTTACGACACCAACTGTCAATATGCCCATCTCCTTGGCAAGCTCTGCAACTACAGGTGCAGCACCTGTACCAGTACCTCCACCCATTCCACTAGCGATGAAGACCATGTCGGCTCCTCTAAGATTTTCAATAATCTCTTCTTTATTTTCCATTGCAGCCTGCGCACCTATGCTTGGATTTGCACCTGCACCTAGTCCCTTGGTGATTTTATCTCCAAGTTGGACTCTCGTTTCGGCCTTACTCGTTTGAAGAGCTTGGCGGTCTGTATTAAGGGCAACAAATTCTACTCCCTTAACACCACATTCAATCATACGGTTTACTGCGTTGTTTCCGCCTCCGCCAACACCAATTACTTTGATCTTAGCAAATTTGTCAACGTCCATTTCAAAATCGATCATAATCTCCCCCTATAATACTTATATCTATTATACCACAAACACTTCTATTTGTGCTACTTTTTTATTAAAATTCTTCTAATTTCTGCAAAGTTATTAAATATTCTACTGCCAAATACGACTATAGTCGCATAATACATCGGCACTCCTACTCTTTCACCAAATAACGTCAATATAACTGCTATCACTGTATTTCCAATAAATCCTGAAATGAATATCTTTGGATCAAACTTTTTTTGAAGATTTGCATTTAGTCCTCCAAACACAGAGTCCAAAGAAGCCAGTATTATAACCGATATATATAGTGAATAAACTGTGTTGTAAGTGTACGGCAATATCAGTCCAATTAAAAGTCCAACTATCAATCCTACTATGACTATTAACATGTATCCCCCTTATTTTTTTGGAATTAAAATACTATTTGATTCTTCAATTTTTATTTCAACTTTATAAATATCTTTAAGCAAGCTGAGATAGGAATTGCTTGCGCTTGCACTTGTCATTAATATGTCCTTATCTCCAATCGCCTTAATTATAAATGGAATCGAGCTGGACTTTCCATCAATTCTTATTATTGGTCCACCACATTTAATATCGGATAGGCCATTTAGTCTAATATCATTGATCGATATGGCTTCTGCATTATATATCTTTAATTCATTTATGATATTTAATATATCGATGTCGTGAATTATCCCAAAATTTGTCCCAGAAAGCACTTTATCTTTACTATCATCAAGAGTAATTATTATGCCTTCTCCTACTACATCGGTTGAGGCTGAAAGTTTTTTTAAATAGGATATCTCTTCTTCAAGCTTAGAATTCAATTCGTCTTGGTCGAGATTTTCATCAATCTCACTTGCTCTTTGTCTTAAATCATCCAATATCTCATTATTTACTTTAATCTGCTCTCTTGTCGATAGCAATTCCCGTCTATAATCTTCTACCTCTGACGATATTGGAGAGCTAATTATCGACGACTTGGTTTTCAATGATATTCCAAGCAATACTCCAGTGGTAATTGTGAGAAAAAATATCAAAAATTTATTTTTCATCAACTGTCTCCGCGTGCTTAAACTCTTTCTTTTGGTTTAGCTTTTCAACGAGCACTTCCTTCTCCGCCGATATTATTACTTCATATGAATATTTTTTCAAAGTATCTACAACACCAGTTTTCATGGTTAGAGCTGGAATTAAAGTGTTATTATCGCCTATTGATTTTATTATTATTGGAGATGAAATATTAGCGCCATTTATAACCAAATGATTACCCGCTCTTTCAACCTCAGTATAAGACGAGACCCTTTGACCATTTATTGAAATCGCCTCTGCATCTGCTGAATTGAGTACTGATATTAATCTCAATATTATCTCTGGATTATCCACGATTGAGCCTTGAACAGTTGAATCGATATTAGGCTTTGGATCTTTTATAGTTAAAATTATCCCCTCTCCTGTGACATCGGTTAGACATGATAATTTTCTATATTTATCAATATCCTCATATAACGACTTGGTTATTCCATCAACATTTTTATTTTCATTTTCATATTTATTTATTTTATTATTTAAATCCTCTATCTCTTGCCTTTGTCTATCCCTTTCTTCATTTGATTTTTTTAATTCAAGGGCAAGCTCTCTACTTCTCAAAACTCCCTCATCGGTCGTAATTGTCTGTTTATAGTGTATTGTCCGCGCTTGTATGCCAATTAATATTCCAAGCACAATTGAAACTACCAATAAAAATACATTTGTTTTTTTCATTTTACTCCTCAACTTTCATTGGAACAACCACAGGATCTGCATCTGAATTCAATTTTATTATTTGTGGCTTCATTCCATCTTCGGCCATTTTCTCAACTATATTTTTTATAAATACAAACTTGTACTTTATATCCGTTGCTGAACCAAAGTCAATGCTTGTGCCCCCCTCTCTTACTAGTCCATATTCGCTAGCACTTTGTAGTTTAATCTCTGTATATTTTTTTAATTCATCGAGTTCACGAGCTGTATCTAATATATCCTTTAAGCCCTTTAATTCCTCTTTATCGAATATATTAGAGCCAATTTCAACTCCGTCTAATTCATATCCCCTAATTATTGGAGTTACGTCTGTCATTTGAACTATGTTTAAAATTCGACCCTCATAATCACAGATAAATATCTTGCCCGCTGAATAATATGCAAAATCCTCTTCGCGTTCTTCAACCGTTATCGTGAGTTTGTTTCTACTAGTCCTTGTTATTTCCACATTTTTAATATAGGGCAATTGTTCAATATTTTTGCTTGCTGTATCGAGATTTGCTTTTAAAATATTCTCCCCATATCTAAGACCGCTAGATGCTATAATCTCATCATTTGAAACACGATCATTGCCTGCGATTCCGATTATATCCAATTTAAAAAAGGAAGTATTAAACAGGAAAAAGATTATTACAATAACCGAGATGGCGACAAGCATAAAGCCTATACGCCTAAGTCTTTCGATTCTTCTCTTTTCCCTTCTTGAAATCTTCCTCATTTTTCCATCAAATCTCCTACTATATGCTTTGCAATATTTTTAGCCGAATCGGGATCAAAAAATTGAGCGATATTTTCACTCATTATTAGCCTTTTTGTGTCATCTTGAATTAAATCATCGGTCATATTAAGAAGCTTTTCTCCATTTAATTCATCTTCTGTTATCATCTCAGCAGCACCGGCTTCTTTGTATTTTAGTGCATTGTAATACTGATGATTTTCTTTTACATAACTCTTTGGAATTAAGATCGCCGCTTTTTTCATAGCCGCAATCTCAGTTAGCCCTTGCGCTCCACAGCCTGCAATAACAACCTTTGCCCTTTTCATAATTTCATATATATCATGCCTGTATTCATATACTTCTGCATAATCTGGAATATTTGAAACTGCATCACCAAATTCTTTTTTCCAATCGAGGCCAGTTATATGAATCCATTTGTAATTTAAATTCTCTTCATTGTTAAATATTTCAGCAACTGCTTCATTTATGGATTTTTGCCCACCGCTTCCACCAAAAGACAATACTAAATTTTCTTCTTCATTTGCTCTATCTAGAAAATCGGCTCTTATTGGAATTCCTCCATATACTTTATTGCTTTTCTTTTTTAATTTTTCATAATCATCTCTAAATGGATAAAATGTAATTTTAGAAAATCTATCTATTATCCTCGTAGTTATTCCATAATGAGCATTGGATTCATGAATATATACAGGCACTTTTCGTGACTTTGCTGCTTGACAAATAGGTCCTGCTACATATCCTCCTGTTGAAATAACAGCGTCCGGCTTATATTTATCTATTAGCTTTTTGGATTTTTTTATTCCTCTTAAAACCGCTTTAATATTTTTTACTGCCTTAACACAAGGCTTTAATATGAGAGGCTTTGATTCTATCCCAAGAAAAGTATATCCCTCTCTTACTGCAATCTTTTCTTCAAGTAGACCTGAGATGCCAACATAAAAAATTTCACAATCAATTATTTTTTCAATCTCTTGAGCAATAGCAATTGCAGGATATATATGACCTGCAGTCCCTCCTCCTGTAATAAATAATCTCAAATTAGGCCTCCTTATACTTGCCCTTTACCATAAAATTAAGCGCAACTCCAATAAATGCACAATAAGTTATAATAGATGATCCTCCATAACTTATAAGTGGGAGAGTAATCCCCTTTGCTGGAATTGCATTAACAACCACTCCTACGTGGATCAAAGTTTGTAAAATGATAAATAACGAGAATGTCATCAAAAAATATCTCATATACTTATCTTCCAATTTTTTTGCATAGTGTACTGGCACAAGTCCAATAAACAACAAGGCGACAATTGTCAATATTCCACCAAACATCCCCAATTCTTCAGAGATAATGCTAAAGATATAGTCCGAGTAAGCGGCATATATATATCCATATTTTTGTATGGAATTGCCAAGCCCTACTCCTATTGCTCCCCCATTTGCCACTGCATAAATCGATTGAATCGCATGCCAGCCTGTATCTAATCTATCTGAAAATGGATTTAAAAAGGCCTGCCATCGACCACGCCTATACTCGGTGCCAGCAATTGCATAATATAAAAATCCCGATGCAGCTGCAAGATATACGAAAAATTCCGGCATGGACATATAAGTTAGGAAATACATTATTGCCATTACTGCAACTATTAAAATCGCCGTACCAAGATCCTGCTGGAGATAGACTATTGCACCGCACACTCCAATTGCCAGTGGCATTATATATGGTAGCATTTTTTTATTTTTATCATTAGCTAGCAGGAATGGAATATATAGAGCGACTCCAAGTTTTAAGAAGTCACTCGGTTGAATAGTTATACCACCTAAGCTGATCCATCTTTGAGCACCGTTGACATTTACTCCAAGTGATGTAAAAGTCAATGTACATATAAATAATGATCCAAGTAAAAATACTATCGGCATTTTTTTATAAAAATTTGCAGGAATTATAAATGCAATTGTCATTGCAACTAGTCCAATGGTCACAAAAATAATCTGTCTTTTAAGAAAGTAATTGGGATCGTTACCAAACTTTTCTCCCTCATTTATCGCATATGGATAACTTGATGAATAGACCATGGTTATTCCAAATAGCAAAGTTAGTAAAACAACAATTACATATATGATTGTGGAAGCTCTACGCATCTAATGCCTCCTTAATATAGTTTTGAAATTTCTCCCCTCGCTCCTTATATCCATTAAATTCGTCAAAAGAACTAGCGCCAGGGCTAAACAAAACCGTATCACCAGCCTCTGCAATGCTCACCACATATTTTGCAGCATCGATCAATTTATCGCATAATTGGTAATTATTTATATCTAGCTCATCCGCTCTTGATTTTAACTTATCTTTAATATCTCCACAAAATACGATTTTCTTTAATTTACTTGCCTTAATTAAAAGCCTATCGAAATTAGTTTCTTTATCAAATCCTCCAAGAATCAATATGGTGTTGTTGTGAAAATTATCTAGAGCCGCAACAACTGCATGAGGATTGGTGGCTTTTGAATCATCCACATATTCTACTCCATTATAATTTAAAAATCTTTCAATTCTATGTGCATCTAAACTAAACTCTCTATTAAATCTCTCAATATCTTCATAATCAATTCCATAAATCATAGCTGCTAAAACCGATGCCATAAAATTTTTAATATTATGCTTTTCTTTATATCTTAATTTGCTCATATTAACAGTTAAAATATCATCATCAATAGCAAATACTATATCATCACACTCTAAATATGAATTCATGCCATTGATCTTTTCAGTTGAAAATTGCAATATGTGAGCATCTGTTTTTATTTCGCGAAGATCGATAGAGTCTGCATCTATTATCAGGTAGTCGTTTGGCAATTGATTTTTAAAGATCTTATACTTAGCATTTTTATAATTTTCAAAGCTTTCATGCCAATCAATGTGATCCTCATCAATATTTAATAAGATTGCAACATGTGGTCTAAAGCTCTTGGTGCCATCTAGACCAAAGCTAGATAGCTCAAATATAAATATATCATTCTTGCCAGGAATTAGCTCCATGATTGGAATTCCTACATTGCCTCCCATAACCGCACCTTTTTCTTTGAGCAACTCGAAAGCCATCTTAGTGGTAGTGGTCTTTCCATTCGTTCCAGTTATTGCAATAAGATCTTTTGGCATATATTCTCGATAAAAAAATTCAATATCACTAATAATCTCTATATCTTTTTGATTAAAAAACTTTACATGCTCCTCATGCGGTGGAATTCCCGGGCTCTTTATTACCAAATCCACCGGCTCATCTATCACCTCATCTGCGCTATAAGACTTAATGCCCATAGTTTTATATGGCAAAATCGCCTCATAAGAGGCGTCATAAACCATAAATTCTCTTTTATTCTTACTTAAATATTCGCAAATAGATTTACCAGTCTTACTAAGACCCATTACTAAAATCATTTTAACTCCACATATAAACAATAAAGACCACGATTATATTTATCAAATAACTTGCAAGCACAATCGTCTTTTCACTATAGCCTTTCATCTCAAAATGATGGTGAATTGGACTCATCAAAAACAATCTCTTTCCAGTCGATTTAAAATACAATACTTGAAGTATTACGGAAAGGGTTTCAATTACATAAAAAATTCCAATAAATATCAAATGCAAAGGCATTTTTAATACAATAAATGCCACCGCCAAAAATCCACCTAAGAAAAGAGAGCCAGTATCGCCCATAAAAACTTTAGCTGGATAAAAATTGTAATATAAAAATCCAAGCAGTGCTCCTGCAAGGGCTATCGACATATAGCTCAATTCAAGCACTCCTGCTTTTTTTGCAATAAGTGCAGTTCCAACTAAGACAATTAAACTCACTCCGCCACAGAGTCCATCGAGGCCATCGGTCAAATTGACAGCATTGGTAGCTCCAGTAATCATAATTAAGACAAGAGGATAATATAAAAAGCCCAAATCGAACTTGCCTTTAATGAATGGTAGCTTAATAACGGTATCTATCTTTAATACATATTTTACGATTAAAATTATTGCTGTTGCAAATGCAATTTGAAGTAATAGTTTTTGTTTCGCATTTAATCCAAGATTGTCATGCTTGATTATTTTATTATAATCATCGATAAAGCCAAGAAGTGCATATAGTAGTGGCATCAATAATACAAATAGACTTATTTTAATATCTAGCTTAAAGTATATCATCGCAAATATCGAGACACATAGAAAAGATATTATAAAGAATATACCCCCCATAGTTGGAGTGCCAGCCTTTTGAAGATGGCTCTGCGGTCCCTCTTTTCTAATTTCCTGACCATATTTTAATTTTTTTAAATAACTAATTACATATCTTCCAAGTATAAGTGAAATCAATGCACTAGCAACAAATAATAAAATCATCATTCACCTGCAAATATTAATTCAATCTTTCTTTCTTCTAATATAGTACCCGCTTCTTTTGACTGACTAACACAGTTGCCCTCTCCTTGCACTTTTAACTCTATCTTAAATTCTTCGGCAAGTTTAATAGCTTCGACTATATTTAAACCTACGAAGTTAGGCACTATTTTTTCTTTATCAATAGCCTCGACCTCAAGATCGATAATAGTCCCTCTTGGCACATTGGTGCCTGCTTTTAAACTCATAGAACTAATCATTGAATATTCTGATATATTCTCTTGAGCAATATAATATTGAAGACCAAGCTCTCTTAGCTCTTTAGTTGCAATTGGTAGCATCTTTCCAAGTATATCTGGAACAGTTACTATGCCTTCTTCAACTTTTTCAGCGTCCCCCTCGGGACTTACACCAAGTATCGGCAGAGCTTTTTCCATTATTCTTGCACTTACTGGTCCTGCCACAGCTCCACCAAAAGTCATGCCATCTCCTGGCTCTTCAACTCCAACCAAAACCAAGATTTTAGGATCGTTTATTGGAGCAACGCCTATAAAGCTCGAGTAATATAATCCGTCGACATATTTGCCATTTTTTGCAACATAAGCCGTTCCAGACTTACCTCCTACTCTATATCCCGAAGCCTTAGCTCTCTTATTGCCGTGCTCAACAGAATATTCCATGATCTCTCTCATCTTGTCTGAGGTGCTTTTGCTAATTACTTTTCGTCTAATTTCAACGGGAAAAGACTTTATTATCTCATCCCCATCTCTTACTTCTTTTACAATTCGAGGTTTTAAAAGATCTCCTCCGTTTATAGTTGCCGCGGTTGCCATTGCCATTTGCATATTAGTTGCGGCAATACCCTGTCCATATGATGCAGTGGCAAGCCTTACTGGGGTCATCTCCTTTAAATTATTTGGAATAAGACCCACTTGCTCGGCATTTAAATCAACTCCTGATTTTTCTCCAAATCCAAAAGCCTTTATATATTTATAAAAATTTTCTTTTCCAAGCAATCTAGCAATTTGAATAAAAGCCACATTGCAGCTTTCTGAAAATGAATCCGTTATATTTAAATGTCCATGTGGATTTTGCCATCTAACGCATCTTAATATAACTCCAGGGATATCTGTTACTGCCCCGTTGCAATATAAATCAGTGGAATCATCTACCCTACCCTCCTCAATTGCAGCAGCTAGAGTAATTGCTTTAAATGTTGAGCCTGGCTCATATAATACATTTACATTTAAATTATTCCAATTTTGTTGCCACAGTTCAACCATCTCTTCTTCGGTCTTGTCTTGCCAATCCTCCTTTTGCTTATCGTCGATAGGATTTCTAGGATTATTGGCATCAAAGGTATTGGTATCAGCCATCGCATATATATCCCCCGTCATTGGATCCATTACTATTATACTGACCGATTTTGCCTTATGCTTTTCTTTGGTATTCATGGCTTCTTGCCAAGCGATTCTTTGTATCTTATCATTTATAGTTAAAATCACATTCCCGTGATTTTTACCTCCATATCTGACGGTATTTTCAAAAGGAAGTATTTGGTTCTTCGCATCAGTCTTCTTTATTATTCTTTCTGGCTCGCCATTTAATTCATTGTTAAATGTAAGTTCTATCCCTGAAAGTCCATTTGAATCGATATCAGTAAAGCCGGTGATGTGATTATATAAAACCCCATCATTGTAAAATCTCTTGGTTCTCTCCTCAATCTCAAGGCCTCTTTTATCATCGATTTCATCTAATTTATTTATAGCATATTCACTCGCCCACTGAACTAGCTTTTTTCTCTTCTCACCACGAAATATTCCCCAAAGTTCATTGCTATCTATTTCAAGAACCGAAGAGATGCCCTCAACCAGTTTTTCTGGCTCTTTATTATCTGCAAAATATTTTGGATTTGCCCATATAGTAAAAGCTGGTACATTAACCGCAATTTTTACCCCCGTGCTATCTAGTATATCGCCTCTATTGTTGTTGCCCTTCATATTCTTTGTAAGCTGTGCCAAAGACTCCTTGCGATATTTTTCGCCATTTAATATTGCAATAGACGCATGTCTATATGATATATAAACAATTACACTAAAAATGATAAATACAACTATTACAAATCTGGCTTGGTAACTTAGTCCACTTTTCTTTTTTTTCTTCGTAGTTTTATTCGTGCTTTTATTTTTTTGATTTATTTTTTTCTTATCCATCTTATTTTATTAAATTTCCCAATAAGCCAACTGATTGTTCCGGCTTCTTTCTAACAAATTCCTGTTCTTTAGAATTTATATATATTCTATTTTCTTCAGTAGGATAAATCATTCCCAATCTCTCAGATGCAATTTCTTCAATTTTTTTAGAACCAAATACCTCTTCGACTTTCGATTCAAGTAGGCTTATCTCCTTTTGAAGACTTGCATTTATTCTTTTTTGCCTTTCAATATTATCTTTGACTTGCGAAAGTCTTGAATAATCATTTAATGTCATAATAGCAATAAAAGCTGATAGTATAACAAGTGAGGCGATTTGTAGTGCAACTATATTAAGCATACTCTTGGGCTTAGTATTTGTCTTTTTATTGTTGCTAGTTTTTTTATTCCGAGTAGTTTTAACAACCCTAGTTTCTTCCACTTCAATTTTATAAGCTAAATTCGACATATCTCCTCCTAAACCTTCTCAATAATCCTGAGCTTTGCACTCTTGGCTCTAGGATTTTCCTTTAATTCTCTCGCACTGGCAATGATTGGCTTTTTATTTATTATCTTTCCAGTCACTTTTTTATCGCATGTACATATTGGCATCGAAGGATCACAAATGCAATCCAATGCCTCATAATTAAAAGCTTGCTTAACTATTCTGTCCTCTAATGAATGAAATGTTATTATCGCAAGTCTACCACTTGGCCTTAGCAAATCCAAAGCCTGTGGAATTGCATCTTTAAGTGCATTTAATTCATCGTTTACTTCAATCCTTACCGCTTGAAATATTCTCATTATGCTCTTTAATTCACTCTTCTTTCCCTCATGTGGAATTGATTCCGAGATGATTTTTACTAAATCAGAACTCATTTTAATCGGCCTTAATTTTCTCTCTTCCACTATTTTTCTAGCAATTCGTCTTGAATAGCGCTCCTCACCATAATCCAAAAATATTTTGGTAAGTTCGTCCTGTGCATATTCATTTAGAACGACTTGAGCATTTAAATTTTGTTTTTTATCCATTCTCATATCAAGTGGAGAGTCTTCCCTAAAAGTAAATCCGCGTTCACCCTCGTCTAATTGATATGAGCTAACTCCAATATCCAATAGAATTCCATTGAAACCAAAGGCTCCTAGCGGCATCATAAGCTCCTTCATGTTTCTGAAATTCCCTTTTACTACTTTAAGCTTATCAGCATAGGTCTCTAATCTTTTTTTTGCAAAATCTATTGCCTCTTCGTCCTGATCAATGGCGATTAGTCTTCCACCAACCAGTCTTTTTAAAATTTCCTCGCTATGACCGCCACCGCCCAATGTGCCATCTAAATATAGACCATCAGCTTCGATTTTAAGAGCTTTGATCACTTCATCTTTTAGTACAGGAACATGTGTAAATTCCATCAGTATATACCTAACTTTCCGAACTCTTCAGCAATATCTTCGATGGATTTTTCACTATCCTCATCTAAATTATCCCATTTCTCTTTATCCCATATTTCAAGTCTCTTGCTTACACCTGCAATTACCACTTCTTTTGATAATCCAGCATGATCTCTCAAATTTTGCGGGATAAGCACACGGCCTTGTTTATCGAAGCTGACATCACTTGCACCTGAGAAGAAAAATCTTTGAATCTCACGCGTCTCCTTGCGACCAGATGGAAGGACGGATAATTTATCTTCAAAATTAGCCCATTCATTTATGGAGTACGCAAACAAGCACCCGTCAAGCCCTTTTGTGATAATAAAGTTTTCACCTAGCTCGTGGCGCATCTTCGAGGGAATTGTCAATCTTCCCTTTTCATCAATGTTGTGGTTAAATTCTCCTATTAACATTCTCTCCACTTTGTGACACTATTTGCCACTTTCCTCCACCTGTCTCCATTTTAATATATAGTAAGTATTATTTCCACCACTTGTGAAATATAATTAAAATAAAAATAAAATAAAAAAATAAGTCGGGACTATATTCCCGACTTATTTCGCTGAAAATGCTTGACAAATCTTTTAACTTCGTTACTATTTATCTAATTGGTTTTCTTTCATTATCAATACTGACTTGCTTGCACCTATTCTAGTCGCTCCTTCTTTTATCAATTTTTTGGTTAATTCAAGTGTTGATATTCCTCCAGATGCTTTAATGCCTATTTTATTTTGAGCAATGCCTTTCATGATCTCAATATCACGCAAACTCGCACCTCTTGTTGAGAAACCAGTTGAAGTTTTAATATAATCAGCACCAGATTCTATTACTATATTTGTCATTTCAATTATTTCCTTCTCATCTAATAGGGCGGTCTCAATGATTACTTTTAATAAATGCTCACCAATTGCATTTTTAATTGAACTTATTTCTTTTTCAATATAATCGAAATCCCTATCTTTGATTTTTCCAATATTTACAACCATATCGATCTCATCGGTGCCTTTAGCAATCGCATCTCTTGCTTCAAATATCTTTGATTCTGTGGTCAATGCTCCAAGTGGAAATCCAATCACCGTTGCAATTTTTACATCGCTATTATCAAGAAAATTCTTTGCAATCTCAATTCTAGACGGATTCACGCAGACGCTGTAAAAATCATATTGCAATGCTTCTTTACAAAGCTTTTCTATGTCGCAAAAAGTTGCATTTGCTTTTAAATTGGTATGATCAAAATATTTATTTAATTTCATCTTTCCTCCTTGATAAAAATTTTAAAATTAAGACCAAAATCATCGAAGAAAAATAATAAAATACTACTGTTGCTATTGATATTGCATTAAATATCTCACCCGGCAATAGATTTATCATAAGAGATACATCGGGATCCATGAGCCACAAGTCATTAGTAAAAAATATTTCATGAAATTTGATCCAAAGAGCATCGAAATCCATTAGTAAAAATGGCAATACAAAAATCGGAATAATTAAAATCCACTTAGCTAATTTTATAAGCTCACATATGGCATTTCTCTTAACTGCATAAATTATTATAGCAATTATAATTATTAATCCAAATATAGAAATTATTTTTCCTAATTGAAATAATTTTCTAACATCTACCATATGTGCTAGATCATCTTTATTATATCTCGGTGGATTTAACAATGCATCATCGTTGTTAGATATTAAATACGACCTATAATTATCAATCTCTTTAAGATACATCTCTTTGCTAAAACCTGTATTTCCCCCAATGTCGGTCCTATCATATATATGGCTGTATATTGGCTTAAAAAATCCAATTGTAAAAATGGAATTTATAAGCAAAAATACTGTTGCCGATAAAACAAACAGTATTTTTGTAAAAATATTTAATTTATAGATTTTCGACATTGTGATAGACCTCTTGAACATCGTCATTTTCTTCAAGAGCGTCAACTAATCTCTCCATTTTGGCAAGATCTTCATCTGAGAGAGTTATTTCATTATCTGCAAAATATGAAGTATCATGCTCAATTATATTAAGTCCAGCATTATTTAATCCACTATAAACGGTCTCAAGATCCTTAGGGTCGGTAAAAATCTCAACTATATTTTCATCATTTGTAACATCGCTTGCGCCAAGTTCAATAGCTCTCATCATTATATCGTCCACATCATCATTTTCACTTGTTTCAACCACAATATATCCAAGCATATTAAACATATATCCAACTGATCCTGTCGTTCCAAGATTGCCACCATGCTTATCGAAAATATGACGTACATCGGCAGCTGTGCGATTGCGATTATCTGTCAGGCAATGAGCGATTATCGCAGCTCCTGCAACTCCATATCCTTCATATGTGATCTCTTCGTAATTTACTCCCTCAAGCTCACCGGCTCCCTTTTTTATTGCACGTTCTATATTATCATTTGGCATATTAATAGCCTTTGCCTTTTCTACCGCCGTCTTCAAAGATGGATTAAATTCGGGATTTGATCCACCATTTTTAGCTGCAACCATTATATATTTTGCAATCTTAGTAAATTCTTGTGCTCTCTTGGCATCTTCTTTGCCTTTTTTATTCTTTATATTATTCCATTTTGAATGTCCTGACATATTTATTCCTCTCTTTCATATTTTTTAGGGACATGTCTTTTGTGTTCACTCTTTAAGACCATCCCTAATAATTTATTATTTATTTTGGGATTTCCATTTTCTAGATCGCTTAGTCCAGAATCTATTTCATCATAGCTTAATCCTATTTCATCCTCATCAGTTTGCCCTTTAAAAAGGCCGGCTGATGGCGGTTTTTTTAAAATATTATTTGGTAAATTTAAAAATCTTCCCATCTCATAAATCTCATGCTTATAATAGTCGACAAGTGGCAATACATCTACCCCACTATCTCCATGCTTAGTAAAGTATCCTGTCATATATTCGCTTTTATTGCTTGCGCCTGCGACCAATAAATTTCTTGATTGTGCAACTTGATATAGAGTTGTCATCCTCAGTCTTGGCTTAATATTTGCATAACTTAGACTATGCTTACTAGGTGGCAAAACCTTTAGCATCTCTTCATATACGGAGCTTAGGTCAATTTTTAATATATCCTTATCTGTGCCACTAATCAATTCCTTGGCGTCTTTTTCATCATCAACCATTGAATTTATAGGCATCATAATTGCAACTATATTTAGATCTGTAGATTCAAGTATCTTAAATAATACTGATGAATCTAATCCCCCAGATATGCCAAGAACATATCCATCTGCTCCTGCCATTTTAGCATATTCCACGAGAAAGTCTCTGATTTTTTCTATTTCAGCTTTTACATCCTTAATCATCTTAGCACCACATCCCCTTTTTCAATCTGCGCTCTTGCAGAGGTTAGATTTATTAAATATTTATAAAGCTCCTCATAGTCTTCAATTGGAACCGTTAATTGAATCTCAACTTTCTCCTTAAATTCATTTGATAAGATCTTGATTTTATTGTTATTTAAATAATTTAAAACTATATCATATAAATCGTAAGTGAGCGATATCTTAAAATTTTGATATTCTTTAAATTCTCTAATTCCTGATGCTTCAATTGCTCCTGTAGTTGCACTCATATACGCCCTTGAAAGACCACCAGCACCGAGTTTAATTCCTCCAAAATATCTAGTTACAACCACAACCACATTTGTAAGATCATTATATTTTATAGCATTTAAAATGGGCATTGCAGAAGTTCCTGCAGGCTCTCCATCGTCATCGGCTTTTTCCTGCAATCCACCATGACTTATTCTATATGCTATAACATTATGCGTGGCCTTGGGATGCTTTTTTCTAATATAGTCAATAAATTCACTCGCCTCATCAGTCGATAACACCATCTTGGCCTCAGTTATAAAAACAGATTTTTTTATCTCGATTTCATATGGAGCCTTGGTCTCAAAAGATTTAAATGACTTGATATTATTTTTCGTAGACATACGCTCTTACCCTAGTACCCTCTTCCTCATGAATAACACTTACCACGTGGTTATCCTCAATAAAATTATCTAAGCCTCCGTAGTCACTATATAAAAAGAATTTCTCAATCAATTCCACTTTGCCATAAAGTAACTCTTCAATTTTTGTCAGTAATTTGTATATATCTTCATCTTTAAATGCCGAAATAATAAGAGATTCATCAGGAACCTCACCTAAATAATGAGCTTTATCAACCTTATTAAAGACATTTAATATTCTCTTTTCTCCAATGCTAAGCTCTTCGATCAAATTATTTGTGGTCTCTTTTTCTACTATTAGATTGTCGCTCGATGCATCCATTACATGAATGAGCAGATCGGCATCCTTAATCTCTTCAAGCGTCGAAGAAAACGCCTCTATTAGCTGATGCGGGAGATTAGATATAAGTCCGACAGTATCTGTTAGAATAAATTTTCCACCATGCGGAAGATTAACAAGCCTTGCAGATGTATCTAGCGTTGCAAAGAGTCTATCATCAGCATATACCGCTCCTTCGCTCTTATTGCTATATTCTAATATTTTATTCATTATTGTGGATTTGCCAGTGTTAGAATATCCAATAAGAGACACGATCGGCACAATGGAATCTTTTCTTCTCTTGGCTTTGGTTTCCTCTACCTGTCTTTGTTTTCTTAGCTCTTCTTTTAATGAATCAATCGAGGCCCTTAGTCGCCTACGATCAAGCTCAAGCTTTTGCTCACCTGCACCTCTCATGCCTTGGACGCCAGATTGTCTATCCATATTTTTATTTGCGCCAGCAAGTCTTGGATACATATACTCTTTATTGGCAAGCTCTACCTGCAATTTACCGAAGGAAGTCTTTGCCCTTTGTCTAAACAATTCAAGGATGAGCATATTTCTATCTACAACTTGTCTGTCAAAAAAACTAACTAAATTGGATAGCTGAGATGGACTAATTTCCTCTCCAATTACAATAGTATCGACCTCTAGTTCATCGGCGATATTTTTAAAATAATCAAGTTTTCCCTTTCCAAAATATGTCTTTGGATTGATCATGCGGCTATTTTGGAAGCCTTTTGACACGACAAAACCCCCTGCGCTTTTAATAAGCTCAAGGTTCTCTTTTTCTTTAAATTCATCTTCCATCTCGCCCATTGATATAAGCATGATTCTATTGCCTTCGATCACTTTATCACCGACTTTAATTTTACCACAAAAATCAACTATTGTCCAATTTAAAAGAGACAAATATGAATTTGCCTCTTCTAAATAAATTATATTTTTAATATACCACAATGAACTCATCTTTAAAACAAAAATCTATCTACGCACATATTTTTTATGTTTTGTAAACTGTAAAGAAGATGATCAATTTTGCTAGCAATAATAAAAAGATAGATCTTAATGATAAAATCTATCTTGACTTAATTTAATATTTGATTATTTCTGCTTTTTCAATTACAACCGCTTCAACTGGCTTATCGCTTGCATCTTTTTCCACTTTGGCAATTGCATCAACCACATCCATACCACTTATTACCTGTCCAAATACAGTATGTCTTCCATCTAAAAATGGTGTGCCTCCAAGTGCTTTATATGCTTCTGCAAAATTTTTCGGATAGCCTTGAGTAAGTGCTTGATCAATTTGCGAAACTAATTTATCTTGAAGCTTGGTATTTTGAACTATAAAAAACTGACTTCCATTGGTATTTGGACCAGCATTTGCCATAGAGAGTGCACCTCTGATATTGGCTAAATTAGGTGAAAATTCATCTTCGAAGCTTTCTCCCCAAATACTTTCCCCACCCATACCAGTTCCATCGGGATCTCCGCCTTGAATCATAAACTCATCTATTACTCTGTGGAAAGTTACTCCATCATAATATCCATTTTTTATATGAGTTACAAAATTCTCAACAGTCTTAGGCGCTTCCTTCGGGAATAATCTGATATAAATCTTACCTTTATTAGTATTTAATAAAGCGATTTCTTCGCCCTTTTCTGGCTCTTGTAACTGAATCATACTGTCTCTTGTCTCTTGTGAAATCATACTATAATCCTCCAATCTCATTTTATCATCTCCATTATTATCCGCATTTTTATTATCAGTCGACTTATTGCAAGCGATCAATAATAGCATCGCAAACATAATAACTAATATATTATTTAATCTCTTCATAATTCTCTTACTCTCCTTTGCGCTAAAAAACTTACACCGCTTTCTCCAAGATTGTATATTACGAGTTGACCTGCCTCAACTGGTGCATATATGACCATATTTGAAATTAAGCCTTGTAATTTTTCTTTTTCCTTGTCATCGATTTTAATATCACTTTTAATAGATAGATGCCCCACTGGAGCATTTTTTATTCGTATTTTAGTAAAAAAATAAGATTTTCCTTCATCTTCCTGCATATCTTTTCCGTAACTAAGGCCTCTTGAACATCTATTACCGGTTACTTTGCCATCCTTAATGGTCAAAAGGCAAGCTATTGGACAATTTTTACACGTGACTTGCATTTAATCGCTTTTCCTTAGCTACTAAGAAATAACAGAATGATACAATTCCCTTTAATATTGATGAAAGTGATATGGCCATCCAAATACCATTGATGCCGAAGAAGCCAATTAATATATAGGCAAATGGAATTCTTAAAAGATTTCCAACTATTCCGATTATACTTGGAGGGGTTGTCATTGAAATTCCATTAAATGCACCAGCATTCGCAATTTCAATTGCACTAAATATTTGAGAGAAGCTCAATATCTTTAGATAATCAGCTCCAATTGCAATGGCCAATTCTTCATGCAAGAAGATTTTTATAATTGGAAATCTTCCAAAGAAAAGTAAGATATTGCTGAATAGTCCTACCATAAACATCAGTCCGACCGATGTGAAGAAGGCCTTATTAACCCTATCATATTTCTTAGCACCATAGTTTTGCCCTATATATGTGGCATTTGCCGTAGAATATCCCTCGGCGGTAAGCCAACATATGCCCTCGATATTGCTCCCGATGGATTGAGCTGCAACTGCTGCTGGCCCAAATCCCGCTATCATTCTTGCTATATACATTGTTATAAAGCATTGTACGCCTGACTGAGCTGCAGGTGGAACCCCCAACTTCAGTATTTCCTTTACATCCTCTTTTTTCCACGATTCCTTATAATCTACCATGGCATATAAAAGAGAATATTTTTTTCCTAAATAAATATATATTATACTTACGAGTATTTGGCTCATAGTTGTTGCAAGAGCAGCACCAAAAACTCCCCACTTAAATCCAAGAATAAAAACTGGATCTAGGATCATATTTGTTACAACGCCAATTAAAGAAACTTTAAAAGTCAGTCTACTATCGCCCTCAGCATTTATAACTACTGCAAATACTGGATTCATTATAAGCGACACATATCCAATTGCAAGTGTACTTAGATAAGTGATAGTGCTCTCATATGTTAAAGCGTCTTCTATATTAAAAAAAGTAACGAATTGCTTATTAAAAAAGCCTATAAAAAAGGCATATGAACATGCAATTATGATACTAAGCTTAACTCCCGAATTTATATATTCCTTTGCTCTTTTAATATCTTGTCTACCATAGTTTTGACTTACTGTTACTGCAAGCCCAACATTACAAATAAGAGCAAGAGAGTTTGCCATCCACCAAAAAGTTCCACCTATTCCAACAGCTGCAACAGCCTCGGTTCCAATTGTTCCAACCCAATAAAGGTCGGTTAAATTATATATCATTGTTAAAAAGCTTGTTCCCATAAGTGGTAGAGCAAGCTTTAAAAGTCCTTTAGCAATAGGACCTTCTATTAGATTTTTTTGCCACGGATTAGTCATTCAATCCCTCATTGGTCAATATCATAACGCCATCCTTTGTAACTGCAAGTGTATGTTCATATTGGCAAGAAAGTTCGCCGTCTCTTGTCCTTGATGTCCAACCATTGTCGTCCATCTTCATTTGCCATGTGCCTACATTAATCATAGGCTCAATAGTAAAAACCATCCCTTCTCTCATCATTGCGCCACGTCTACCCGTATTGTAATGAAATACCTGCGGATCCTCATGAATCTTTCTACCAATACCATGACCAATAAAATCACGTACGGGTTGAAATCCAAATCCACTTACATATTCTTCTATAAATTTTCCAATATCTCCAAAATATGCTCCGGGCTTTACTAGCTCTATTGCTTTCATCAAGCTAGCTTCCGTTACCTCCATGAGCGTCCTTGCCTCGTCACTGATATTTCCAACTGCATAACTCCATGCTGAGTCGGATAGATATCCATCTAAGTCAACGACCATATCTATGGTTAAGATATCACCTTCCTTTAATTTATATTTACTCGGAAAGCCGTGGCATATCTCGTCATTGACGCTAATGCATGTAGCATATGGAAAGCCTTGATATCCTATCTGACTGGGAATTCCACCATGACTTCTTATAAAATCTTCTGCAATCTTATTAAGTTCCATAGTGGTTATTCCAGCTTCAACATGCTTTGCTAATTCTTCGTGAACTGATCGAAGTAGTCTACCAGATCTCTTCATTCCATCTATCATTTGCTTCGTCTTAATCGATATCATATTATCTCCTCTCTAATCTCCACCAGACAATTTTACTATATTTTTTTTATAAAATCAACACCCGCAAGCAAGTACTCGCGGGTGAATTTAAATATTTTATTCTTTTTTTATTCTTAAATTTAGTAGTGCGATGCCAACTGATAATAAACTCAAGCCCACATCGGCAAATACTGCTAAATACATTCCTGCATATCCCAAATAGATGGCTATAAGTGTGAATAATTTTATAGCAAGCACAAATCCAATAATAAATTTTACATTGAACATGATTATCCTAGCATCTTTAATCAGCCTAATGCTCTTTCTAAATGAATCATCTGTGATAACAACATCGCTTGATTCAATAGCAGAATCACTTCCCATAAGACCCATGCTAATGCCAACATCCGAAGCTTTAAGGACTGGTGCATCATTTATGCCATCGCCAACAAATGCAATTTTTCCTTTCTTTTTCATTTCTTCTATGAACATTAATTTATCCTCCGGCTTATATTCCGATTTATAGTGGCTTACTCCAATCAAATCCGCCACATATTGAACTTTGGATTCTTTATCTCCGGATACAATAATAGGATCTACATTCAAATCTTTCAGCTCATCTATCGCAAGCTTTGCATCTTTTTTTATCTTCTCCGCCAAAATAAATGTAGCAATCTCATTACCATTATTAGATAATGCAATCTCTCCATCTATTTCCCCTGATCTAATCTTGTAATCACAATTAGCATACGAAAAGTCAATGCCACTTCCAGCTATTTCCATATAATTTTCGGGATCGTCCACATTTTCTTTCTTAAAAGCCTGAGCAATTGGATGCTTGGAATGCTTTTCGCCAATTGCCATTAAATTCATTATATAATCATCATCGAATTTAGAATAATTGTTGAATTTCTCAATACTCAATCTATTCTCAGTAACAGTCCCTGTCTTATCCATTGCAAAATATTTTACATGTGATAAAGTATCTATATTCTCGGATCCTTTTATTAGAATCCCCTTACTACTTAAAGCACCAACGCCAACTGCATAGCTAAGCGGAACTCCAAGTACTAACGCACATGGACAACTCGTTACCAAAAAAGACAACGACTTATATATCGCATCCTTAAACGGAGCTCCCGTGATACTTGGTACTACTGCAATTATTGCAGCCGCCATTACTACTACCGGCGTGTAATATCTTGCAAAAACCGTTAAAAACTTTTCTTGTTTTGACTTAGATGCCCTCGCCTTTTCAAGTAGTTTATTCATTCTAAAAATTGAAGAGTGCTCATAATCACTATGAGTAATAAGTTCACAGGAATCATATAATAATATCGCTCCTGCAGAAACTAATTCTCCTTTCTTAATTCTAATAGGATCAGATTCCCCCGTAAAAGAAGAATTGTCGACAACAATATCATGAAACGCAACTGAATCAAGTGGAATTATCTCATGCGGATGAACTATAATCCTTGTTCCAACCTCCACCTCTTTTGCGTCTAATAATTTACTAATTCCATCTTCGCCAATGATTCTAGCATTGGTATCCGTATTTATTACAAGATCTTCCAAAGATTTATTTGCTCTTTTAAGTGCAATATCCGTTATTAATTCCCCAGTTCTATATAATATCATAACTGCAGCACCCTCGAATGGCTCGCCAATTATAATAGCACCCAAACAAGATATAGTCATTAAAAATCTCTCGTCAAGTCCGCCGCCACGAAAGACTACCTTTAGTCCATCTCTAATAACTGGATATCCAGCAGTCAGTGCTCCAAGTATTGCAAGACTCAATTTTATCCTTGAGCTACCAAATAAAAAGCTAATTCCAACCAGCAATGTTCCCATTACCAAAGTAAGATCATCAAAATTAGCTATATTAAAACTCTTTTCACCATGTCTTGAAGATATTTTGGCTTCCGCATGATTGCAACATTTATCACTGCAATTTTGCGAAGCCTGCCTTCGGTCAGATTCCTCTTCCGCATCGCCCTCATCAAGCACAGCCTCGGCACTTGGCTCATATTTTTTTACTGCCTCGGTAACTATTTGAACCACATTATCTCCACTAGCGCTAATTAAACGGCTATTTAGGTCAAAGTTCAATTCTTTTATCGAGCTATTATTTCTTATTTCATCCTCAATTTTTTTTGCGCACACAGGGCACATTTGACCTTTTATTTTGAATTTAGTCATAATTCCTCCTAATTAAATATTATGATATTAATATGTGTACAAGTGTCAACACATATTAATATTCATAAATTCGTTTATAATTTATATGATACCATATGTTTTTTATAATGTCAAGCAGTTTTTTATAAATCGCAAAAAAATAAAGGCCATCATTTGATGGCCTTATAACTATCTTTGAGGAGAATAATTGGGACTTTCTTTTGTAATATTGATATCGTGCGGATGATTTTCTATAAGCGATGCTGAAGTGATCTTTACATATCTTGGCTTTTCCATTAGCTCTTCTATATTATGACAGCCAAGATAGCCCATTCCACTCTTTAAGCCACCCATTAATTGATAGATGACTTCGCTTAGCGATCCCTTGTAGTGAACTCTACCCTCAACTCCTTCTGGTACATATTTCTTGGTGCCTTCTTGGAAATATCTATCCTTGCTTCCAGCATTCATTGCACCAAGTGAGCCCATACCACGATATTCCTTATATCTTCTTCCTTCATAAATTACCTCGTCTCCAGGGCTTTCAGAAGTGCCAGCAAGTAGACCTCCTAACATAACCACATTTCCGCCAGCGGCAATTGCCTTTGTGATATCACCTGAATATTTAATACCTCCATCAGCAATTATTGGCATATTTTCTTCTTTAGCAGCACGCCTTGCATCCATGATAGCGGTAATTTGAGGAACTCCAATTCCGGTAACAACTCTCGTCGTACAAATACTTCCAGGCCCAATTCCAACTTTTACACAATCAGCTCCAGCAGCAAAAAGTGCCTTAGTAGCTTCATATGTTGCAACATTACCTGCAATCACTTGAAGATCAGGGTAAGCAACTTTAAGTTTTTCAACCGATTTAACAACTCCTAAACTATGACCATGAGCAGTATCTAAAACTACTATATCTACTTTCGAATCAATTAAAGCCGCCGCACGTTCAAGCATATCTCCAGTTACACCAAGAGCTGCTCCTGCAAGTAGTCTGCCTTGACTATCTTTAGCAGAATTCGGATATTCAATAGCCTTTTCTATGTCCTTAATGGTAATCAATCCCTTTAATTTATAGTCATCATCAACAATTGGAAGTTTTTCTATCTTATGCTTCATAAGAGTCTTCATCGCATCTTCCATAGAAATGCCTTCTTTGGCTGTAATTAAGTTTTCGCTAGTCATTACCTCTTCTATTTTTTTTGTCATATCATCTTCAAATCTCATGTCGCGATTTGTAATTATGCCAATTAATTTGCCATTTTCTTCTATTATTGGAACGCCACTTATTTTATATGTCTTCATTAAATTCTCAGCATCACTCAAAAAATGATCCTTAGTTAGATAAAATGGATCGGTAATAACACCATGTTCACTTCTTTTAACTCTATCAACCTCATGAGCTTGCTCTTCTATGCTCATGTTTTTATGAATTATGCCTATTCCACCCTCACGAGCCATTGCAATAGCCATTGCACTTTCAGTTACAGTGTCCATTCCTGCTGATATGATGGGAATATTTAGTGTGATTTTCTTAGTTAAATGAGTCTTAGTGTCAACCTCTCTAGGTAGTACATTACTCTCTGCTGGTACAAGCAAAATATCGTCAAAGGTCAAAGCCTCTTTATAAAATTCCATATCTTCCTCCTTCTAAATTTAAATAATTATACAACACGGCGTTCGCATTGTCAACCTATATTTATTATAACTCATTTTGGCTAATTTTTCATCATTTATTTTTAAAAAAGATGACTTTTTTCTCAAATCGGAGTATAATAGATTAAGGAGGAGTTTATGAAAGCATTATTTATAATTTTAAATCATGAGAGCCATTTTCACGATCTTTTAAAAGAATTCGGAAAGGCAAATATAACAGGCGGCACCATAGTCGATACTCAAGGACTTGCTGCTAGTCAAGCGGAATATACACCCGAGCTTGGCATGAATTATTTTAGATTATTCTTAAATCAAGGAAGACCATATAATAAGACGATATTTTTGGTGTTAGATGAAGAGAGATTGGAAATCGCAAAAAACTGTGTAAGAAAAGTCGTTGGAGATATTAATCTTGAAAATGTTGGAATTATGTTTACAGTCGACGTTACAAGTTTTGAAGGCTTAACCAAATAGAGGCATAATATATGGAATTAATATTTTATGTAGCCGCCCTCATAATAGGTGGGCTTGTTATGGCGCGTATACTAGGGCTATTAAAATTCCCTGATGTTACGGGCTATTTAATTGCGGGCATCTTAATAGGCCCTTCTGTATTAAAAATAATTCCACAAAGTGGAGTTGATTCCTTAGAGATAATAAGTCAAGTTGCCCTCTCCTTTATCGCATTTAGCGTTGGAAGTGAAATGAATATAAATAGCATTAAAAAAATTGGATCTAAGATACTATTAGTAACCATATTTGAAGCATTAGGCGCCTTTTTGATGGTAACTCTTGCCATGATGTTGATATTTAAAACCGATTTTGCATTTGCACTAACCATAGGCTCAATTGCCTCGGCAACAGCACCCGCAGCAACCCTTATGGTAATTAGACAATATCAAGCGCGAGGGGAGCTAGTAGATGTACTTGTACCAGTTGTTGCACTTGACGATGCCGTATGTATAATGGCATTTGGTGTAGCTTCATCAATTGCAACTTCTATGTTATCCGGAGCCGCTCTAAATATAACCAATATGCTACTGATACCACTAAAAGAAATTTTTCTAGCTATTATAATTGGATTTATCAGTGCTATTCTTTATATTTTAATCTCAAAGAAATTAAAGAACGACGAGGAGACGCTTAACTTTACCTTGGCAGTTGTTTTGGGATTAACCGCCCTTACACTAAAATTAAATATATCTGGACTTCTAACTCTTATGGTAACCGGTATTGTAATTGCCAACATGGGAAAAGTAAGCAGGAGATATCAGCAGCTAATAAATCAAATCACCCCGCCTATTTTCGTCTGCTTTTTCGTATTAAGCGGAGCGGATTTAAGCATTGATGGATTAACTCATGTAGGATTGATTGGAATTGGGTATGTGATATTTAGAGTTATTGGAAAGATGGGTGCAGCTTATATCTCAACTAGGATTACCGGATTTTCTAAAGAAGTTCAAAATAATTTGGGACTGACTCTCGTGCCACAAGCTGGCGTAGCAATTGGACTAAGTTTAATTGCAAGCAATATAATACCAGATCCACACGGAGCCATGATAAGAACAATAATACTTGGAGCAACTATAATCTATGAATTAATTGGACCAATGGTTGCAAAAATTGCACTAAAAAGAGCGGGTTGTATAAAATAACCGCTCTTTTTGCTTGACAAGAATGAAATTATGTGCTATAATAGCTTTACTCATCAAGAGAGGCGGAGGGAATAGGCCCTGTGAAGCCCGGCAACCTAATGGGTTAGGTGCTAAATCCTACAGAGTTATCTGAAAGATGAGTATTGGTTAGCTCTGTTTTAGAGCTTTTTTTATTATGAAAGGAGAATTAATGAATATAAGATTTCATACAAGTGAAAGTGTAACCGAAGGACATCCAGACAAAGTCTGTGATAAAATTTCCGATTCCATTTTAGATGCAATAATTGCAAAAGATAAAGATGCGCGTGTAGCATGTGAAACGATGGCATCAACCGGTTATATCATTGTCAGTGGGCAAATTACCACTAAGTGTTATGTAGATATTCCATCGATTGTTCGTGGAGTTTTAGAATCAATTGGATATACAAGAGGCAAATACGGCTTCGATGCTGAAAACTGTGGAATATTAACTTCCCTTGAGGAGCAAAGCCCCGACATCGCTATGGGAGTCTCCGATTCATATGAAGTTAAAAATAAATCGAATGATAAATATGATCAAGTTGGTGCAGGAGACCAAGGCATGATGTATGGATATGCATCAAATGAGACCGATGAATATATGCCACTTGCAATCAATCTTGCACACAAACTAACAAAAAGATTATCTGAAGTTAGAAAAAAAGGCATATTGCCATATGTATTACCAGATGGCAAAAGCCAAGTTACCGTGGAATATCATGACGACAAGCCAGTTAGAATTTCAAATATAGTTCTTTCCACACAACATCTTCCAACTATTAACATCGAAGAATTAAGACGCGATGTAAAAAAAGAAGTAATAGACTTTATAATACCAAGTGAACTAGTAGATAAAAATACCAAATATTTCATAAATCCCACAGGAAGATTCGTAGTCGGAGGCCCCAAGTCAGATGTAGGCTTAACTGGAAGAAAGATAATAGTTGACACATACGGAGGATATGCTCGCCACGGTGGTGGTGCATTTAGCGGAAAAGACCCCACAAAGGTAGACCGCACAGCAGCTTATGCAGCAAGATATGTTGCCAAAAATATAGTAGCTGCAGGGCTTGCAGATAAATGCGAGGTAGCCCTCTCCTATGCAATTGGAGTAGCAAGACCAACCTCTATTGATATCGATTGCTTTGGAACAGAAAAAATCGATATTGAAAAAATTGTTGAAAAGGTAAAAAACAACTTTGACCTTCGTCCAGCAGCAATAATCGAACACTTCGATCTACTTCGCCCAATATATGCTCAAGTAACCAACTACGGGCATTTCGGACATAATGAGCTTGATCTTCCTTGGGAAAAGCTCGATAAAATAGAAGCGCTAAAAGCCTAATGAAAGACTTTTGGCAAGAAGTAAAGGCATTATTTAAAGATGAGATGTTAAGACGAGCGCTAATAGTTGGCACTCTGCTCTTAATAGGCTCAATATTAATGCTAATATTAATAAAAAAAGAAGGCTTTATTTAGCCTATAATCCAAGATTTTTTAACATTCAAACCTCTATATTAAAAAGACTGCTGTATTAATAAACCGCAGTCTTTTTAATTAATATTGACTTATAGATCCATCTTTCTTAGCTTTCTTCATATATATTTTAAAAACAATATATCAAGTACTAAATCATTTATTTTCTTAGATTTTTCAGATAATCTTTATCCTCTTTACTAACCTTATAACTATCCCTTGCTTTACTTATGGCCTTATTTTGAGTGAATTTATCTAGAGACTTACTTTCCAGTAAATGAATTGCATAATCTCGTTGTTTTGCTACTGCCTCTGCAATATACCATGCCCTTGCCATATTTACATAGTAATCGTCACTTTTTATATCGCGGACTTTATTCATATATTCTATTTTAAAATCGTCTTCTAAATATAATTTCATTAATAATATTATTCCATATCTTATCTTAAAGGGATGAGCCGAACTTATCCAATCATCAATTTTTTTTACAAGCTCATCCTTGTGCTTTAAAAACACTTTGGGGCTAGCACTATCGGTTATTGCCCAAGTATTCACATGTGGCAAAAATGAATCCAGCTCGCTTATTACTCTATTATAATCTTTTAGACCCACAATTAATAACATATGCATCAGATCTAATTCATAATATTCGTGTTTTTTAATCTCTAAAAATCCATCGACGAAATCCTTATCCTTTAAAATTTCTTTTGAAATTTTCCTAATTATTGGCATGCGCACTCCTATTATTTTGTTTCGATCTATATTTATAATTTTCGAGTTAAAGTCTCCATATTTTTCATCTTGATTTTCTAAGAGTAGATTATATATCTTTAGTTCATATTCATTCACAATATCCCCCCTATAATAAAAGGGCGAGTTACCCCGCCCTAAAGATACCACTATAAAACTTATTCGCTTGCTAGATTATCGAAATAGCCTTGAATTAATATTATTGGAGTTCCCTTATCGCCAGATCCACTTGTTAAGTCACAAAGGCTTCCAATTAGATCAGTTAATTTTCTTGGAGTTGTTCCAAGACGATTGTTTTCGCTTAGCTCCTGTTCGTCCTTTTGCTTTATTTTTTCAATAATTGCTTTATTAAGATCGTCTCCTTTAAGATCTTTAAAATCATTGTCCGCAAGATATTTTAGTTTTAATTCATTTGGCACACCTTCTAGTCCATCAGTATAACCAGGGCTTACCACTGGGTCAGCAAGTTCCCATATTTGACCAATTGAATCTTTAAAAGCACCATCTCCGTAGACTAAGACCTCGATTTTTTTGCCAGTTCTTTCCATGAATTTTTTTTGTAATTCCTTGGCAAATTCAAATGATTGTCTTGGAAATAGTTTTACTTTGTCTTCAGTTGACTTATTGGCACCAAGTAAGCCGAAGTCTTCATTGTAACCACTGCCATCAACTGGTGAATTTAGAATATCTGCAATTGAAAGTACATTTGCTCCAGCACGTTCTAAAGCCTTTTTGGTGCGCACGCGAGAGTGTATGTCACATGCAAGAACATTATTGGTATATTTTAATATATCGGTTGGAACATTTGAGAATATTATTTCACATTCGCAACCTTCAGCCTCAATTAAATCATGATAATATTCAACATAGTCTACATGGGTAAATGGATGATAATTTTTTCCAAAAGTTTTAGTATATTCTTCTTCGGTAATTAATTTACTATAATCGTATATGCCAGCTTTGTCTAATTGTTCAAAACTTAAAATATGATTGCCCACCTCATCAGCAGGATAACTTAACATTAGTGTTATTTTCTTTGCGCCCTTTGCAATTCCCTTTAAACAAACTGAGAATCTATTGCGACTTAAAATTGGGTGGATAAGTCCAATATGACCACCACCTAATTTAGCTTTTATATCTTTTCCTATTTGCTCAGTGGTTGCATAGTTGCCTTGCGCTCTTGCAACAACCGCTTCGGTAACGCCTATAATATCTTTATCGTGTAGTGGAATATTCTCAGATGAAACTGCATCCATTACAGAATTTAAAACGATTTCTGGTAAATCATCTCCCGATTTTATAATCTTAGTTCTAATTCCACGGGCAACTGTTCCAATAAATCTTGACATAATACCTCCTAAAATTTAATAGTTAAATCATTCGTGACAAGCATGTCGATTTTAATATCATGCTTCTCAACAGGTAAATTTTCCCTTATCTGAAAGCTATATGCAATTCCGACTTTGAGTGCATCGCTCTTAAGAGTGGGGAGTAATTTATCATAATATCCACCACCATAGCCAATGCGATTGCCGCTTCTGTCAAAAACAGCTCCTGGCACTACTACAAAATCGATAAAGCTAGGGTCAAGCGGTCTAACAAACTCTTTGGTAGGCTCTAAGATTCCATAAGAACCTACTTCCA
This sequence comes from Ezakiella sp., assembly GCA_022766605.1. Lineage (GTDB taxonomy): Bacteria > Bacillota > Clostridia > Tissierellales > Peptoniphilaceae > Ezakiella. The sequence goes on along the minus strand of JALEOH010000030.1, from coordinate 44,671 downwards.
ATTCATTAAAGCTCTTTAATTCACTCGCAATTAAAATCCTCTTATCCCAATCGATTACTGGCACTGCAACTCTCTTACCTCTTCTCAAGGACTCCTTGATAAAATCATGAGTGTCAACTTCACTCTTATAACTAACGAAGCTCATAATGGTATGTGCATCTCTATATGCCTTCATAGACAGAAGTCGGGTTAATATCTCCTCATCATATTCATAGCGTTTCTCAGCGTCAAATTGATCACGCTCCTGGAGTACTTCTTTTCTAATTTGTTTCTTATCCATACTTCACCTCAATTCATATTATACCACAAAATCATGTTTTTTGAAATTTCTTCCATATTTTTTTTACAATTGAACTTAAATATATTCACATTTTCCAGTTAATCTATTTCAATACTTTTTTTAAAAATTGTCCTGTATAACTTTTCTTTTTCTTAGCAACCTCTTCAGGAGTGCCAGTAGCAACAACCTCGCCACCTCCATCTCCTCCTTCAGGCCCTAAGTCAATTACATAATCAGCACATTTAATTACATCGAGATTATGCTCTATTACAACTATTGTATTGCCGCCTTCCGCAAGCTTATCAAGGACTTTTATAAGCTTAGATACATCCTCCGAGTGAAGCCCTGTAGTAGGCTCATCGAGTATATAGATGGTCTTTCCAGTTGCTCTTTTAGATAATTCGGTTGCAAGCTTCACCCTTTGAGCCTCTCCTCCTGACAATCCTGTCGAGCTTTGACCAAGCTTGATATATCCTAGCCCAACATCCTCAAGAGTTTGAAGCTTTCTAACTATATTTTGATGCACATTAAAAAATTCAAGTGCCTCGCTTACTGTCATCTCCAATACATCTGATATATTTTTATCCTTATAAGTCACTTCTAGAGTTTCGCGATTATATCTTTTGCCCTTACATACTTCACAAGGCACATATACATCGGGTAAGAAATGCATCTCTACTTTTATAATGCCATCTCCTTTGCAGGCTTCACAACGCCCACCTTTTACATTAAATGAAAAGCGACCTTTAAGATATCCTCTCTCTTTTGCAGCATTGGTCATTGCAAATACATCTCTTATCATGTCAAAGACCCCTGTATAAGTGGCAGGGTTTGACCTTGGTGTCCTTCCAATAGGTGACTGATCGATTTGGACGACCTTGTCTAATAATTCTATATTGCTAATGCCATCTGATTTACCAGGCTTGGTCTTTGCACGATTGAGCTCTCTTGCTAAATTTTTATATAGAATTTCATTTATAAGCGAGCTCTTCCCCGATCCGCTAACTCCAGTTACCGCGGTTATTACTCCTGTTGGAATATCAACGTCTATGTGTTTTAAATTATTTTCATGTGCATTTTTTATCTTAATTTGCCCAGTTGGCTTACGCCTAGTCTTTGGTACTTCTATCTTCCTTTTTCCGGAAAGATATTGCCCTGTAATACTGTTTTTATTTGCCATTATCTCCTCAGGTGTGCCGCAAGCAACAACCTCTCCCCCATGCACACCAGCTCCAGGTCCAATGTCTACGATATAATCCGCCATTCTCATCGTATCCTCATCATGCTCAACTACAAGCACAGTATTTCCAATATCAGTAAGTTCCCTTAAAGTCTTTAATAACATATCATTATCCCTTTGATGAAGTCCAATAGACGGCTCGTCAAGTACATATGTTACTCCAACAAGCTTAGAGCCTATTTGAGTGGCAAGTCTAATTCTTTGACTTTCTCCACCTGAGAGCGATCCTGCCATGCGCGATAGAGTAAGATAGCTTAATCCAACGGCATTTAAAAAACCCAGTCTTTCTTTTATTTCCTTTAATATTTCCTCTGCAATCTTTTTATCATAATCCGTTAGCTCACTTTCTAGTTTGTTAAAAAACTCCAACTCCTTACCTATGTCAAGATCGGTTAGCTCGGCAATATTAAGTCCACCTATTTTTACCGAAAGAGCATCTTTATTGAGTCTCTTACCACCGCAAGACTTACAAGGCACCTCTTCGATATATTCACCAATAGTCTCTTTGACCCAATCGGAGGTGGAGGTGTCATATCTCTCTTGTAGATTTTTTATTACTCCCTCCCAGCTTCTTATAACTGTCTTTGCACGACCTGATCGATCAAAGCCCGATTTAAAACTGAATTTTAAATTATAATCAGTTCCATATAGCAATTCATCTATGAATCCTTTTGGAGCATTTTTTATCGGCTCATTCATGGAAAAATTCCATCTCTTTGCAATCTCTGCAAATATTTTCATGTAGTAGGAATCCATATCATTGGAACCATAGCTTGCAATTGCCCCTTGCTTGATCGACAATTCATCATTGGTAATTATTAGATCGGGATTTATTGTCTGAAAAAAACCAAGCCCATTGCATGTTTCACACATGCCAAAAGGCGAGTTAAATGAAAATAATCTTGTTGAAACTTCTTCAATTGCAATTCCGCAATCCATACATGAAAAATTCTCGCTAAAAGACTCAGAGCCATGTTCGGTGTCAACAGTAACAAAGCCATGTCCAATTTTAAGAGCAGTCTCCATTGAGTCGACCAATCTCTTTTCTATGCCATCACGTCTAATTATTCTATCTACAACTACTGCTATGGTATGCTTTTTATTCTTCTCAAGCTTTGGCACCGATTCAATATCATATATTTCTCCGTCTATAAAGACGCGAACAAATCCATCTTTTTTTATATTATCTATGACTTGCTTATGCTCTCCTTTTTTGCCACGCACGACAGGAGCTACTATCATCATCCTTTCGCCTTCGGGATAGCTCATAATCTTATCGATCATTTGATCGATTGACTGCTTTTCTATGAGCTTTCCACAGCTTGGGCAGTAAACTTTACCAATCTTTGCATATAAAAGTCTATAATAATCGTAAATCTCTGTAACCGTGCCTACAGTTGACCTGGGATTTCTGTTGGTTGTCTTTTGGTCAATCGATATCGATGGGCTAAGGCCTCCAATATAGTCAACAGCAGGCTTTGTCATATTGCCAAGAAACATCCTTGCATAGCTCGATAGGCTTTCTACATATCTTCTTTGCCCTTCGGCATAAATCGTATCGAAGGCAAGTGAACTCTTGCCCGAGCCTGAAAGGCCAGTTATAACAGTCAACTTTCCACGAGGGATTTTTAAATCTATATGCTTTAAATTATTTTCATGAGCCCCTCTAATCTCAATATAATCATTCATATTATTTCTCCATTTCTATATCATCTTAATTTATCTTGCCATTTTTTCATCTCATCGCGAAGCTCAGCAGCGGTTTCAAACTCCAATTTTTCAGCTGCCTCGAGCATCTTTGACTTATATTCTTTAATAATTTCTAAAATTTCATCTCGGGTTAATTCCTCGACTTCTTCTTTTTTAATGCCTTTTTCTTTCATAATTCCAATAACTTCGCGAACGTCTTTTACTATACTCTTTGGAATTATACCATGCTCTTCATTGTATTTTGCCTGTATTTCACGGCGTCTATTGGTCTCGTCAATGGTCTTTTGCATACTATCTGTAATATGATCTGCATACATTACAACCTCTCCATTTACATTTCTAGCAGCACGACCAACCGTTTGAATCAAAGATGTCTCCGACCTTAAAAACCCTTCTTTGTCCGCATCTAATATCGCAACCAAACTAACCTCTGGAAGATCTAGTCCTTCTCTTAATAGGTTTATCCCGACCAATACGTCTTTCTCGCCCATTCTAAGATCGCGAATAATCTGCATGCGATCCAATGTCTCGGTATCCGAGTGCATATAGCATACTTTTATACCAACATTTTCTAAATAATCGGTCAAATCCTCCGCCATCTTCTTGGTAAGAGTTGTTATTAATACTCTTTCTTTTTTAGCCACTCTATCTCTAATTCGCTCAATTAAATCGTCTATTTGATTGCTAATCGGATGGACTATGATCTTTGGATCAAGTAGTCCTGTCGGCCTTAATACTTGCTCTGCTATATTTTCCGATTTTTCTTTCTCATATGGGCCTGGGGTTGCCGAGACAAATAATATATTTTTTATCAACTTCTCAAATTCATTAAAATTAAGCGGTCTATTATCAAGTGCCGAAGGCAATCTAAATCCATATTGCACCAAGGTCTCCTTACGACTCTTATCCCCTGCAAACATACCTCTTATCTGGGGAATTGTAACATGGCTCTCATCTGTTATTATCATGAAATCATCAGGAAAATAGTCGATCAATGTATATGGCCTGCTTCCTGGTGCACGACCCGATAAATGCCTTGAATAGTTTTCTATGCCCGAGCAAAATCCAATTTCTTTAAGCATTTCAAGGTCATATCGCGTCCTTTGCTCAAGTCTTTCTGCATAAAGAAGATGATCTTGATCTCTAAGCTCCTTTAGTCTGTGTTCCAATTCTTCTTCAATGGTAATTATCGCTCGATCTATTTTAGATTTAGATGTCGCAAAGTGCGATGCTGGGAAAATACTCGCATGATTAAGTGTGCCAATAACTTCGCCAGTAAGTGGATTTACCTCAGTTATCCTATCTATCTCATCTCCAAAAAATTCTACTCTAATAGAATGTTCGCTCTCACTTGCAGGGAAAATATCTAGCACATCCCCTCTTACTCTAAAAGTTCCACGTTCAAAGTTGATATCGTTTCTAATAAATTGTATAGATATTAGCTCTTCAATGACTTTATCTCTATCTTTAATCATGCCTGGGCGAAGACTAACCATAAGTGAAAGATAATCCTCTGGATCTCCCAAACCATAAATACAGCTAACAGATGCCACTATAATAACATCCCGTCTTTCAAATAAAGCCGCCGTCGCAGAGTGCCTCAACTTATCTATCTCGTCGTTAATCGCAGAGTCTTTCGCGATATATGTGTCAGTCGACGGAACATAGGCCTCCGGCTGGTAATAGTCATAATAACTTACAAAATATTCTACTGCATTTTCTGGAAAAAACTCACGAAGTTCTGTACATAATTGGTAGGCAAGCGTCTTATTATGTGCAATTACAAGAGTTGGTTTTTGAACTCTTTCTATTATATTGGCCATAGTAAAGGTCTTGCCCGAGCCTGTAACTCCCTTAAGTGTCTGATATCTTAAATTGTTATTGATCCCCTCTACTATTTTTTCTATTGCCTCAGGTTGATCTCCTGTTGGCTTATATGTTGAATGTAATTTAAATTTCAAAACTTCCTCCTTGTATTTTCCTTAGAATTAAGATAAAATAAATATGGTGATTAAATGAAAAAATTTATAAAATTAATTTTAATTATTATATCAATCCTAAATTTATCAGCTTGTGATATACTTGTAAAAGACGAACCAGCTTCTGGCATAAAATCCATTCCTCTTCAATATCAAATGGATAATTTTTCATATACAGATGATTTTTCCGAGACTAAGCTCGATTGGTCACTTAGTTTAAAAGACTATGGCGACCTCGAGTTAATCGCAAAATTACCGCTTTGCAATAGAAGTGAAATTGAGGTCTCAGATATCAATATCTCTGGCAATGATATTATACTAAAATTACACGCAAGTCAACGATTTAATAAAAAAATAAGAAGACCAAAATTCAATATTACAATAAGAGGTCTTAATCCATTTATAAAAGATGAATATGATTTAATAATAAATGCTGATTTCGACTTCATATCGACTAATCTTAGCAAGGATCAAGTCATCGACTTGGTTGTAAAGGAGAATCTGACTCTTTCTCCATATCCTCATGATATCTCGCTTAAAAAAAATCCAAGCAATGGTAAACTCATGTGGCAACTACATTTCTTAAATTTCACAGATGAAATTGTAGACATGGAATTTGTTGTAGACGATAGTGACAAAAATATAATCGACTACACAAAAAAAGCTACATCAAATAAAATCTCAAATGGAGATATAATAGACTTTATTAGTGAAGACGAATTTTTATATTCTGACGATAATCTATACTGTTATAATATACCCAAAAACACCAAGAGTCAACTAAAACTCAAGCTAAATGCCATCAATCTAAGTGCAAGAGATATTATAAATGACGAATTATTTATATATTCTAAAGCTGTTCCAGAATCTATTTTTTTAATCAAAAATCATAGATTTAACAATTCGGTTGATGCCATAGCTCTCCCAGCTGGAGAACTTCTTGATATGTCATCTCATGGATCTGGTTCATTTATATTAATAAAATCAAAAAATGATTATAAAAAAGAGAGCTACAATATTTATCAATTTATCGATGGCAAATATCAACTTAAATTTAGCACCAATAAAAAAATCTTATCCATCAATGCCTATTATGATGATTTTGTAATCGAACTTATGCGTGGTGAAGATTCTGAGATAATACGATTTGATGATAAAAGCAGATCAGTCTTCATTGGCAATGGTAGCCATCCTATTATTACAAGTGATGGAATATATTATCTAAAGGATAATAAAAATATCAACAGAGTTGATTTGATTAAATACTCTCTCTTGTCTGGACTCAATTCAACCATTCACTCATCCAATATAAGTGAAATTGATAAATTTAATGACAATAGCATATTAATAAAAGAAAAAGTCGACAGCCTAATCAAGCTATCGACTTACACAAACGATATATTAAAAGAAATTATCATCTTTCCAGATACAAATTTATTTATAAATAATGATCAAGAACTACTTTTATTCGAAAGAAATAAAATGATTTGGAAATTGAGAATAAATGATATTATATCTACTCACTAAATAAATCAATTGTAGTTATTTCCTCTGTTGGTGCTTCCTCATTTGGAACTTCTGCTGGATTCTCTCCACCATTTTCGGTTGGCTTAGTTCCCACTTTTACAAGGCCATCTTGTTTTGGGTAATAGCTCTTCCAATATGGCACGGTTTTTATAACCTGGCCATCTTTTTTATATACTTTATATGATTGAGCTCTCATTCCATTGCGCGCTTTCCTAACCACTTCTTTTTTACCAGCCTCAAGCTCGGGATCCTCTTCTTCATAAGTCGTGGCAGGAATGGTCTCAGTAATTTCTGATTGCATGATTACGCTATAATCTTTGATATTTTTATCACCATATATTTCAACTATGATATGATTTGTATCTATATAAGCTTTAATTAAAATTGGAAAATCCCAGTCATTTCTAAATTTAAGATCTTTTGAACCAACCCACACTGCTCCATCCTCGCCCACCGGTACATATGGGGCTGCAATAGTGTGCGGATGGCGTTCGATAACCGTAGTATCAGACCTTACAAGGGCATTATATAATGTGGTCGAGGTTTGACAAATACCGCCTCCAAGTGAATCTACATACTTACCTCCAACTATAGTTGAAGCCATCTTATATCCATTTTGTGCGGTTATATCTCCCATCTTTTCATTAAATGAAATCTCCTCTCCAGGCATTACCACTAGATTATTTATCAAACTGCACGAGAGTTTAATATTTTCATTTCTCCCCTTGGTACCAAGGCCCATGTCAGTTGAGTAGATGCCAATTCTTCCATTGATTCTATGAAGAAGCTCATTTGAAATCTTCGGGCTAGTAATTTCGCCTTCAACCACTAATTCATTTTTATCGCCAATAAGAGCCGATTTTAAATCCTGATATAGCTTTTCTTTATTTAACACTACTCCATCTTTGCCATCTATAATATTAAAGCCAGTATCAGTAAATTCAAGTCTAGGCTCAACTGGTTCATCTCCAAGTTTAATATCAAGTGAGTCGACAAATGTCCTTAACTTGTCTTCGTCTAAACTCTTATAGAAACTATAATTTACACCATTTTTTCTTAAATTTTCAATCTCTTCTATTCTCTCTTCTTTTGTCCCCTCTTTTGCAAAAGATCTAATTGACTTTATAGCATCATTTGCATCTAAATTGTATCCAAGATCAACAAGCGGATATCCTTCACTAAAACTAGGGAATTTAAGATAGAATTTTTGGCTAAGTCTTTCCTGCTTTTTATTTTCAATTAAAAGTTCAGCATCACTATAACTCATACCGGAAAGATCCATGCCTTCAAAGCTTATACCATCGTAAATAATATTGCTATTTAACAAATTGGCAATATATTCTTCATGCTCTTTTTCTTTAATAGCTTTAATTTTCTGATCTTTATAAATAAAATATCCTCCAAATAAAAGCAAAATCACAAGAGCCGCAATAAGCCAGTAATAAATTTTCTTCATAATTTCCCTCCTTATCCTATATTATACCACATTATAGGATGAAATATTAAGGATTTATATTAAAATACAATTACATTTATATATTTTAAATAATATTTGATAAATCAAACATCGGTAACATAATTCCAAGTACCATTATAATGAGTATCAGTCCCACTAAAATAGTAACTATCGGGCCCGACCATTTTATTATATCATTTAATCTATTGTCATAACTTTCTTTATAGCTATTTGCCATCTCGCCTGCAATTTGACCTGCTAGTCCTGTCTTTTTAATGCTTTCTATACTCGCTAAGGCAATCTCACTAAATAATCCCGTTGAGCTTAAAGCATCTTTAAGTTCATATCCTTCACTTAATCTATTCCATGCATAAATAAGCTTGTCTCTAAGATAGAGATCACTCTCGCTTTTTGCAATTATACCAAGGCTTTCTCCTGCATTAAAAACTTGATCATATATTATTTCAAATTGCCTAAAGAAAAATTCTAAAAATAAATCCCTTCTTATCTCTTTGAATGGAGAAATATTGTATTTATAATAGCTAATCATATATGAAAATCTTGGACTGAAAGAATTGAAAATAAAATATACTATTGCAATTGCAATTATGATAGAAAATAATTTTATGAAATTATTTGATATAAAACTTCCAATTCCAATTGCAATCTTGGTTATACTTGGCAAATCACCGCCAAATCCTTCAAACATCCTTCCAAAAGATGGCAGAACAAAGTTGGCAATAACTACCAGCATGATTAAAGACATTGTAGCTAAGAATATTGGATAGCTAAGTCCAGATAAAAGCTTGTCTTTAAGATCTCTCGATCTTTTAATAGCCTCGTTGCCTTTTGAAATTGCGCTATAAATATTTCCCGAGCTCTCCGACGCCCTAATAAAATTGATATAATAAGATGGTAAATCGGTGTTTAACTCAAGGGACTTGGAAAATTTTACTCCATTTTCCATATCTGTCTTTATTTTATTTAATAATACTCTTTCTTTTTTATATTCGTTAGAATTCGCCATTATACTAATCGAGCTATAAATATCATATCCTTCCATAAGTAAAATACGAAGAGCATCCAAAAAATAGTATCGCTTATCACTGCTAAATAATGGACTTATCTTAATATAATCTTCATCAGTATCTCTTGAAGTTGTAAAGCCCATTTGAAGTCCATTAGATTCCTTAATATATCTATATATCATCTTCTACCTCAAAAGCTTTTAAATCAATAAAACCATCATCATATAGTCTTTTTAGCGATGTAGTAAAATTAGTGATATTTTCAAATGCAATACCATCCTCTGCCTTTATAATATTTACATCGAATATTGCAATCCTTCCACGATATCCGCCATAGCATTTATCACATCCTTTAGCTATAAAATGTCCATCTCTCTCTTCTTTGCACTCATCACAAAGTCTAGGAACTAGTCTTTGAGAGATTATAGATTTAAGACCATCTTTAATCATATTCATCCCAACTCCTAGGTCAAGCAGGCGATCAATCGTTGCCTCTTTACTTTTTGTATGAAGAGTGGAAAAAACCGTATGCCCTGTAATAGCTGAGCGTAAAGCAACCTGTGCTGTAAGCTCATCTCTTATCTCTCCAATATAAAGTATATCGGGATCTTGACGGAGCGATGCGCGCAAAAGATTGTTGAAATCTCTATTTTTAAGAGGATCAACCTCAAGTTGGGTCATATTTTTTTCACGATATTCTACTGGATCTTCAATGCTAATAGCATTTTTAATATCTAGAGGTAGTCTTTTAAGTGCGGCATGCAAAGTTGTATTTTTACCGCTACCAGTCGGCCCACAAACGAGATTTAATCCTTCTTTATTTATTATTTTATCATATGCTTTTATTGTATTATCATCCATCCCAAGCATTTTTAAATCAAGCTCCAATCCGCTAGAATTAAGAAGTCGAAGTGCTAGCTTCTCGCCATAAATACTTGGAACGCTGTTGACTCTAATTGCAATAGCATCCATCTCAATTGAGCCATCTTGTATTTCCTTATTAATCACGTCCATTCCACTCATTACCTTAATCGAATTTACTAAGCGATTGTAATTGATATTTTGATAATTTGTATCACGAAGTATTCCATCAATTCTAAATCTTATGTCAAATCCAGATTTTTTCGGCTCTATATGAATATCTGTCGCTCGCATTCTAATGGCATCTCTAATAATTCCACTGGCATCACTTGAGGAAAGCTCCTCCTCGTCTACCATATATAAAAACGGACCTATTTTATCCTCAAGCTTCATCAAATACTTTTCATTTTTGAAATTTTCTATCAATAGTATTTTTAAGCCATCCACCTCTTTAATGGCATTCCCATCCTCATATCCAACTATCGGCGCATTTTCGATTTTATGCAAAAAAACAGCTGGATTAAGACCATTACTCACTCCAACTGTATTTAGATATAACCTAAGAGCTTGAGTATATTTTATATCCATCAAATTTCTCCTAGACGTGATTTAATTGTAGACGACAAAATATCGATGGCGACTTTATTGTCCCCACCCTCAGGGATAATGATATCGGCAAATTTCTTGCTTGGCTCAACAAAATTGATATGACTAGATCTTGTACTTGTCATATATTGAAGTATTATAGAATCTAGTTCACGAACTCTTTCTCTCGTATCACGTAAAATACGACGAATCAATCTTACATCAGCATCAGTATCGACATATACTTTTATATCAAGTAAGTCGCGTACTCTTTTGTCATATAATATAAATAATCCCTCAACTATTATAACATCCTTGGCGTCGATCTTCTCACACTCCTCCAGCCTGTCATATATATTAAAATCAAATTTGGGAATTTCTACCGAACTGCCAATCAAAAGCTCCTTTAAATGGCTTGCTAGCAATTCATGTTCAAATGAATCGGGATGATCATAGTTAATAGCTTTCTTTTCCTCAAAAGAGAGTTTTGAATTTTTCTTATGATAGTCATCCTCATTTATTATTGCACTTTCTATTCCTTTAATGCTATTTATAATCTTATTGGCAACAGTACTCTTTCCGCTGCCCGATCCTCCTGCAATTCCAATTATAAGTGGTCTTCTCACTATTTAACAACCTTTCTAATAAAAAAATTATTCTCTGCTTCTCCATCGTATTTTATAGAATAAATACTATTTGGAATATTGGCTCTTTCAACTTGCTTGAACTTTTCATCTCTTAAATCGCAAACCTTTAAATCGCATGAGCTCTTAGGACCAATCATCTCTAGCTCATCTCCTTCATTTATTCCATTTTTGAGATTGATATACAGCCTTCCATCCTCACTCTTTACGACATCCCCTTTATATTGACTCATTGAGGTATATGCAGAGGACTTGCTAAATTGTCCCTCACCTCCAGGATTTCCAAAGAAAAATCCATCAGTAAATGGCCTGTGGCTAGTCATCAAAACTTCCCTATCCCATATTTCATCAAATTTATAATTTTCTGGATCAGCCATATATGCATCTATTGCCGATCTATATGCACGAAGTATAGTTGCAATATAAAATGCGCTCTTAATCCTGCCTTCGATCTTAAGAGAATAAATACCAGCTTCGATTAATTTATCGATAAAAGTTATGGTCTTAAGATCACGAGAATTCATAAGATAAGTTCCGCCCTCGGTCTCTTCAATAGGAAAATATTCTCCAGGCCTTTTTTCTTCCATTAGATAATATTTATATCGACATGGATGTGCGCAATCTCCAAGATTGGCATCTCGCCCGGTCATATAGCTAGATATCAAGCATCTACCCGAATAACTCATGCACATCGCTCCATGGCAAAATGCCTCAAGATCCATATCATCTGGGATATTTTCGCGTATCTTTTTTATCTCATCAAGGCTTAATTCACGAGCTAGCACTATTCTCTTAGCACCTAATTCATACCAGAAGTTTGCAGTGGCAGCATTGGTAACTGAGCCTTGCGTTGAGATATGGATTTCTAAATTACTATATTTTTTGACTTTATTAAATATACCAGGATCACTGACTATTACAGCATCCACTCCGATATCTTCTAAAAAAACAATGTATTCTTCAATTCCATCGGTGTCGCCTTCGTGCGGAATAATATTTAAAGTGACATATACTTTTTTATTGCGCTCATGTGCATATTTAACGCCTTCAATCATCTCTTCTCTAGTAAAATTGGTGGCGCCCTTTCTCAACCCAAAGCTCATTCCACCAAGGTAGATGGCATCTGCACCATAATCTATTGCAATTTTTAATCTATTTAGGTCTCCAGCTGGTGCAAGCAACTCTATCATCTTATCATATTCTCCTTGCTCTTTAAATGTTCCTCATATGTCTTGGTAAAAGTATGGCTACCATCCTCTCCCGTCTTAACAAAAAATAGATAGTCAGTTTGAGCAGGATTTATAGTTGCCATAATAGATTTCATTCCAGGGCTTGCTATTGGACTTGGTGGAAGTCCATCGTTGATATAAGTGTTAAATGGTGAATCTATTTTGGTTTCTGCTTCCGATAAAACAGGCTTTCTCTCTCCTAAAATAAATTGAACAGTAGCACATGATTGTAGTCTCATGCCTTGATTTATTCTATTATAAAAAACCGAAGCTGCAATTGGTCTTTCATCATCGACCTTTATCTCTCTTTCTATAATAGATGCAAGAGTGATGATTTCATTAAAGCTAAGATTATTATAACTACCTTCGGGAAAGTTTGCATCCATTCTCAGCTTAAATGCACCAAGCATTTGCCTAACTATATCTTCTTCACTTGTATCTGGAAGTATATTATAGGTTGCTGGAAATAAATATCCCTCAAGTGATTGACCTGCACTTAATTCCTTTAAAAATGGAAATTCTTCTTCATATTTAGATTTATCTTCACTTGCCAGCATAAAGGCCTCTTTAGATCCAAGCCCCATCTCCTCAATCCTCTGGGCTATTAATTTTCTTTCAAATCCCTCGGGGATTACGAGTTTAGTCCCCTCTAATACAACTTCCTCAGGTTTTCTTGTTATTTCTTCGATAATATCATTTACCGACATAGATTTTGACAAAGCGAATTCACCCGATTGAATATCATTTTCATGACCTAATTCCTCTACTCTGGATTTAAAAAAAGTTCCATTGCGAATTAAGCCCTCATAGTGAAGTATCTCCGCAACAGTTGACAACGAGCTTCCCTCTGGAATCTCTACATTTATGATTGATGTATCCTTTTTATCCATAGGCTTATACATCTTTGCAAAATATGATTTTACCCCAAAATAGACTATGCCAACTACAAGTAATATAGCAAGTATAGTAACTATCCATTTTGCATTTTTGTTCATTAGAACCTCCTAAAAATCTTTGAACGTTCATAGACATATAGCACTAATCCGCCAAATAAAAATACACTCAGGGCTTCTCCCCCAGCAATTCCAAGAACGGTAATGCCATATGGCATATTGGTATAATAACTTACCCAAATGCTCACGATGAGTCCATTTAATAATACAGGTGGCACAGCTGCTAGATATTTATTCTTAGCCTTACTAGTTAAATATGCAGCTGCAAGTGTTACAAGAGATCCTCCTATAACATCCACAAGACCAAGTCCCGATACACCAGCTAGTATAATATTGCTTATTAAGCAACCCAAAAATACTCCTGGAATGGCTGCAGCCTCTACAAATGGAAGCAGTGTCAGCCCCTCAGCAAGTCTCAATTGCACAGCTCCAAATGTAAAAGAAGCTGCCGGAATCATCTGAACAAGTATAAGGACCACATACATCGCCGCTATGAGTGCAGCCTTGGTCACATATTTAGTGTCAAATCTCATAATTATTTTCCTCTCTTATTTTAATTTATATCAATGAGCTAGCTCAAGAATATCTAAACTTCCGTAAAGATGGTTAATATCATTGGATTTCTACCGATCTTATCGAGTAAAAATCTCCTTAACTCATCTCTAATAGTTGTTTTCATCGTATTCCAATCATCTATGCCCTTCTCGCGAAGAGTATTTACAATCTGCCTTAACTTTTGAAGTAGCGACTCCATAATATCTTCATTTTCTTTAACATAGACAAATCCACGACTTATTATATCGGGACCGGCGAGTATCCTTCCATCATCTGCACTCATGGTTAGAGTGACGACTATTAAACCATCTTCTGAAAGATGCTTTCTATCTCTTAAAACTACATTTCCAACATCTCCGACTCCAAGACCATCTACCAATACATCCTCATTATCAATATGATCGATCTTCTTAAAGCTTCTCTTTGTAAGCTCCATAACATCGCCATTTTCTTGAACAAAGATATTCTTACTATTCATTCCAAGATCCTCGGCAAGTTTTGCATGAGTTTTTTGATGCTTAACCTCGCCATGAACAGGCATAAAATACTTCGGCTTAACAAGGCTATGCATTATCTTTAATTCCTCTGCGCAAGCATGTCCTGAAACATGCACTGGAGCAAGTGCTGAATAAATTACATTTGCATCTTTTTCCATTAGCTTATTTATAACTCCGGTTATCGCCTTTTCATTTCCAGGAATTGGATTAGCCGAAATAATTATAGTATCTTTGTTGGTAAGCTTAATCTTTCTATGTTCATCATTTGCAATTCTAGTAAGTGCACTCATAGGCTCACCTTGAGAACCGGTCATTATCAAACAAACTTTTTCTGGTGGATATTGATGGATCTGATTTATATCGACCAATGTCTTCTCCTTGCAATGCAGATATCCAAGCTCCATAGCAGTATTTGCGACATTTAACATGGATCTACCACTTAATGCAACAAAACGATCGTGCTTTTCAGCAGCATTTATTATCTGTTGCACACGATGTACATTAGATGCAAAAGTGGCAACGAGTATTCTACCATCGACATCTTGGAATAATTCATTTAAAGTTTCACCAATCGTTGCTTCACTTTCATTAAATCCCGAGCGTTCTACATTGGTTGAATCAGCAAGTAAAAGGGCTACTCCCTTTTGACCAATCTCAGCTATACGGCTAAGATCAGGTTTAACTCCGTCAATTGGAGTAAAGTCGATTTTAAAATCCCCTGTATGGAAGACTGTTCCCACCGGAGTGTGAATTGCAAGTGAAGCTGCATCTGGAATCGAGTGTGTGATAGCAATAAATTCCACTTTAAATGGCCCCACTGTAATTACATCTCCATAATTGACATCATTTAGTTCTAGATCTAGACTAAATTCTTTTATTTTATTTTTAATTAGAGCATTTGTTAACTTTAATGAATAAATAGGTGCATTTACCCTATTTAAAACATATGGAATAGCTCCAATGTGATCCTCATGACCATGAGTTATGAAAAATGCCTTAACCTTATTTGCATTTTCCACCAAATAACTTACATCTGGGATAACTATATCTACCCCAAGCATTTCATCACCAGGAAAGGTCATCCCGCAGTCGACTACTATTATTTCATCTTCATATTCAAAAGCGGTAATATTCTTACCAATCTCCTGCAGACCTCCTAGTGGAATAATCTTTAATCCTTTAGACATTATCTCTCCTTTTAATTTAATAAATTTAATTTTGCATTATTGTCATTATAAACTGATAAAACTGTTTTGATCTCTTCATTAAGAGGTTGTAGATAGATTTCATTGCCAGAATTATCTATTTCCACACGCAAAAATATAGGATCAACGGCAAGTTCATCCCTTTTACTTATAGCAATATATTCTTGACCTTCTACATAAAATCTTTCTTGAACTAAAAAATCACGCGGACTTCCAAGCTCATCAAATAAAGCCAATGTCTCTGGCATAAATTCCCCTTTATTTAATCTTTTTAAGATATATTTCCAATATATATGATGCTGCTAGTGCATCCTCTATACCCTTTTTCTTTCCATCCTTAACGCCCATGGCATACATCGTTTGATTTGCCATTTTAGTAGTAAATCTCTCATCAATATATTCTATATCAATGTCAAGACTCTTTTTAATATAATTAGCAAACTTCCTTACTTTCTTAGCCTGTGGGCCAATATTACCCTCTATGTCAAGTGGCAATCCAACCACCAACTTATCTATATCTCGACTAGATACAATTTCCTCTAATTTTTTAATATCATCCTCTTTAGACTTTCTTTTAATTGTAGAGAGTGGAAATGCACATGATAGGAGTGTATCTGATATAGCAATGCCAATTGATGCATCACCAATATCAAGTGCCATAACTGCTTTAGTCAAGATTTAAATATTCCTTTATAACTTCTTCTAAAAGCTCGTCTCTTTCAATTCTTGTAATAAGTGATCTAGCTCCATTGTGACTAGTAATATAAGTTGGATCACCTGATAATATATATCCGATAATTTGATTTACAGGATCATAGCCCTTTTCACCAAGGGCATTATAAACACTTTCTAATATTTCTCTTGCAGATAATTTATTTTCATTGCGAGCTTCAAACTTCATAGTCTTATCAAAATCCACATTATCCTCCTTCAAAACAGATCTCGTACAAACTTATTATATCATAATTTTTTTTCTTTGTCGAATATAGTTAAGTCAAAAAAATACGACATGTTGAAATCATAAATCTAGATATTCACACATTGTCATGCACAATTATTTTATAAGCTTATAAATATAATATTTTATTTTTTTAGTGCGTAACGATATATAGACAATACATTTATTTGAATCTAATCAATATTGATTATTATTTATTGAGTTATTATGTAATTTGCCATTTTTAAATGTGTTACATTATATTTGACAATTTGATAATTATATGATATTCTATATCAACAACTTAATTATTGTTTAGCAATAAAGTTCTAAATGTTAATATTGGAGGTAATTATGAATAAAAGGATATATGCCACTTTGCTACTTACGATAGCATTATTATTTAGTGCTTGCAATGGAAATAAAATAGAAAAAATTGTATCGGATGGCTTTACCGAATTTTATAAACAAGTTGAATTAATTAATGAAACTAAAGGGGATATCGATCCATTTTTTAAGGAGGAAAGCTATCTTGGCCTAGAAGAAAATGAAGTGAGAGAAATAGAGCATGATAACAAAAAATATATAGACTATGTAGATGGTCTTAAAAATTATTTTACAGATGATATGCTCGATCAAATCATGCGTAGTAGAGAATTGCCCAATCCAGTATATTATTTAAGCGGCTATAAAAAAGCTGATTTTAAATTAAATTCATTAAAACAAGATGGAGAATATTATAAAATCAATTATACAGTTAATTTCACTGGCGATAATGAGCTAAGTCGTAATTATGAATATAAGATCAAAATTACAGATAAAAAAATTTCATTCGCAGAGGGTCCTCTTGGAATAAATTAAAAGCAAAAATAGTTTGGCTATGCCAGGCTATTTTTATTTTTATATTAGAGAAATATAGTAGAAATACTATTATTTTGTCTTTATCAGTAAAATATGATATAATTAAGTATATTCTTAAGGGACATCCGTAAAGAAGGGAGAAAATTATGTCGCACAGAAATCGACCGCTGACGCCGCTAAAGCTCATTGGATATATATTTTATACATTATTGATTGCATTAATAGTATTATTCACCATACTGGGCTTGTCGGCTGTTAAGATAATGCAAGAGGTTCCAACAGTTGACACCACGCTTATCAATAGTGATCTCAACCAGACCTCTACAATTTATGATCAAAATGGCAATTTGATAGAAAAGGTGCAGTCTGCAGAATACCGCACCATGGTTGGTATAGAAAAAATGCCAAAGAATTTAATAAATGCTTTTGTAGCAATGGAAGATGAAAGATTTTATGAGCATATTGGCTTTGACCCAATAGGGATATTAGCTAGTATTAGAGATTCCTTTACAACTGGTGGAAGAATGCGCGGAGGAAGTACTATTACCCAACAGTTAGTTAAAAATACTTTCCTTTCTGGAGAGAGAAAACTTCAAAGAAAACTTACCGAAATAGTAATGGCCGTTGACATTGAAAAAAGGCTTTCCAAAGAGCAAATCATCGAAGCCTATTTAAATAGAATCTCGCTTGGACAAAATGCTTATGGAGTTGAGGAGGCTGCTCAAACCTATTTTTCTAAATCAGTTGATGAGCTTAATCTTGCAGAATGTGCAATGCTTGCTGCAATTGTAAAAAGTCCCACCTCTTATCCTCCTTATTTTAGAGTGCTTACTAATGACTATAACTCTGAGACCATGTATAAAGTTGGTCAAACAGAGCTTCTAGGTCAAAATTATATTCTCGTCTTTAATGACAAAAATGAAAATCGTGCAAAAATAGTTTTAAAAAGAATGAATGAAGTCGGTTATATCACTGATTCTCAATATAAAGAGGCAATGGAAGTGGATATGAAGACGCTAATTAAACCCGGTGAACAAAAGACGACTGATATTACCAACTATTTTATGGACTATGTTCAAACTCAAGTAGTCGAGGACCTTATGGATAAATACGGTTGGAGTAAAGAACAAGCTCAAGAAACTCTATTCTATGGTGGAATTAAAATCTATTCCACTATTAATGTAGGCTATCAAAAAATAATGGAAGAGGCATATGAGAACTTCGTCCAAATACTACTTGGTAATATTGACAATGCAAGAGCCCCTCTGCTTGTAGATATAAAACCCGACCAATATAATAATCTAGTTGATGATAATGGAAATTTCATCTACCTAGCTAAGGAAAATCTACTATGGAACGATACAGAAGATATCTATCTTGCACCTGGCGAGTGGCAATATAATGATGCTGGAGATCTTCTACTAAAGACTAAGAAATTAAAAGCCTATCCAGGATATATAGATGTCATGGATTATTATACAATTGATAATCAAAAGACTCTAGTTAGTCACGAAGTTGCAGGCCTACCCATTGAGAGAAATGATTTTAATGTAAAAGATGGCTTTTTAGTCATTGACAAGGTCGCGATTGATAAAAATAAAGATCTATTTAAGACTAGTGGAGAATATCTTCTAATAAATGGTTCACAAGTTTCAAGAAATCGCAAAGGAGTTCCACAACCACAATCGGCAATGATAGTCTTAGACTACCACACAGGTCATATTCACGCCATGATTGGTGGGCGTGACGTGGATGGCAATAGATTCCTCAATCGTGCAACTCAAAGCTCGAGGCAACCTGGCTCTACCTTTAAGCCCGTAGGAGTATATCTTCCTGCACTGGAAAATGGATTTACAGCTGCCTCAGCAATCGACGATGTGCCTTATATAGTTGGTGGCAAAGTTTGGCCAAACAACTGGTACTCAGGTTACAAGGGTATACACAGTTTAAGATATGCGGTTGAACAATCGATCAATGTATCGGCAGTAAAAGTGTTAAATTCAGTTGGCGTAAAAAGAGTGCTGCCATATCTTGAAAGAATGGGCATAATCAATACTGAACATCCAGAACGAGATGATTTTATTACTGCAAGTGAAAACCCTAAAGTCAATGATGAATATGCCGCCTCAATTGCCCTTGGAGGATCTACTAGAGGCATTACCCCTCTAAGACTTACAGCCGCCTTTGGTTCAATTGCAAATGAGGGCAAATATCTAAAACCAACTTCATATACCAAAGTTCTTGACAAAGATGGAAATATTCTATTGGAATATTCTCCAACTCCAGTTCAAGTTGCAAAGCCCGAAACGGCTTATATTATGAAAGATATTTTAAGAACCGTTGTTACAAATGGTCTTGGAAGCTCGGCTAAAATTCCAAATCAAGTCGTCGCTGGTAAAACCGGTACAACTCAAAATACCGCTGACTTATGGTTCTGCGGATTTACCGATCACTTAGTTGCGGGCACTTGGATTGGAAGTGATAGTCCAAAGATTACTATGACTAAAAACTCGATGATTGCTGCTCAATTGTGGCAATATGTAATGAGTAGGATACACGAAAATCTAAGTCCAGTTAGTGAATTTAAAGAACCCGAAGGCATTGTAAGAAAAAGCGTATGTATAACTTCAGGCAAGCTTCCAGGAGAATTTTGTGCGCAAGATCCACGTGGTAACCAAGTTAGAACTGAAATCTTTGCTCCAGGAACCGTTCCAACCGAAACCTGTGATGTACACGTAAAAGTTAAGATTTGTACTGAATCAGGAAAGCTTGCAAATGAATTTTGCCCAGAAGATCTTTGTGAGGAAAGAGTAATGATCCAGACCACTCCTCCATATGACCCTGAGTTAAATGGTGGAGTAATTCCATCGGATATGCAATATCGCGTTCCAACCGAGACTTGCGATATCCACAATGCAGAGAACACTGAACCAGAGGAGACAATAGATATATTCTCTCCAAGCGAGGATCCATTCGGTGAGAGCAATACAAATACAAGCTCTGGTGATATCTTTAATCCAAGTAATAAAGATGACAAGGATGAAGATAATGAAAATAACAATGATAAACCGCAACCTCCTCAGGTAAAGCCTAAGGAGGACGAAGAGAATACAGATAATACTGGTGATTCTCAATCGGAGACAATAGATGTCTTTAATTAAAAATATATCCTGATTTCAATCGGGATATTTTTTTATGTATAAAATAGCCTAGGATTTCCTAGGCTATAAAAATTAATTAATTATGATAGGACGAAGTCCTTTAACTTCTTTAAGGTTATATCACTTACGACATGCTCCATCTTACATGCATCTTCATGAGCTGTTTCTTCATCGACACCTAGTCGCAAAAGAGCATCTCTTAAAAATACATATCTGTCATAGACATCTAGTGCCTTTGCTCTACCTTCATCAGTAAAGACTATTGTACCTCCTTGTTCAACAGTTACATAGCCTTCATCTTTTAGCAGACCAAGTGCACGAGATACACTAGCCTTTGAATATCCCAGTTCATTAGCAACATCTATACTCCTAGCCGGTTTATTCTTAAGATGAAGTAGCAAAATCGTCTTTAAATACATTTCCTGGGATTCGTTCGCCATATTATTCCTTAGATAGTCCTAATTTCTTGAATACAAGATTGTATCCATCAGCTCCATAGTTTAGTGCACGATTGATTCTGCTAATTGTTGCAGTCGATGCACCAGTTTCAGCTTCGATTTCATTATAAGTCTTGTTTTCACGAAGTTGCTTTGCAACCTCAAGTCTTTGAGAAATAGCTTGAATTTCCTTAATTGTGCAGATGTCCTCAAAGAATCTGTAGCATTCTTCCATGTTTTCTAAAGCGAGTACTGCTTCAAAAAAAGCATCAGTTTGTTCGCTCTTCAATCTAGAATTATATGTCATATTTTCCTCCTTATTAAAATAAATTATTGTCTAAATTGTCTAACTTAAATAGTTAGACAATATTATACCATATCTCTTTTATTAGAATAGACCTACGATTTCTCCATCTGGCTTAATATCCATATTATTTGCTGCTGGAACTTTTGGAAGTCCTGGCATTGTCATGATATCTCCAGTAATTGCTACTACAAAACCTGCACCATTTGATATTCTAACTTCACGAATTGTTAGTTCAAATCCTTCTGGGCGACCGAGTAGTGTTTGGTCATCTGATAGTGAATATTGGGTCTTAGCCATACATACTGGAACATTTGCCATTCCATTGTCTGTAATTTGTTTAATTGCTGTCTTTGCAGCCTTTGTGAAGTGTACTGAACCAGCACCATATACTTCTTTTGCAATCTTTTCAATTTTTTCTTCGATGCTTAGATCTAATTCATATAATGGTTTAAAGTTGCTCTTTTCTTCTTCACATACACGAACTACTTCATGAGCAAGTTCAACTGCACCTTCTCCACCCTTGGCAAATACTTCTGTCAAGATGCACTTTACGCCCTTTGCTTCGCATAGTTCCTTTAGAAGTTTTACTTCTGCATCAGTATCTGTTGGGAATTTATTTATTGCAACAACAGCTGGTACTCCAAACTTTGCAATATTTTCAATATGCTTTTCTAGATTTGCAAATCCCTTCTTTAGATAGTCGAGATTTTCAACTCCATATTCTTCTTTCTTTGCTCCTCCGTGGTGTTTTAGAGCGCGGATTGTTGCAACAATTACTGCAGCGCTTGGATTTAAATTGCCATATCTGCACTTGATGTCGAAGAATTTTTCAGCACCTAGGTCAGCACCGAATCCAGCTTCAGTTACAACATAATCAGCTAACTTCAAAGAATATTTTGTAGCTAAAATCGAGTTGCAGCCATGAGCAATATTAGCAAATGGTCCACCGTGAAGCATTGCTGGTGTATTTTCAAGAGTTTGAACTAAGTTTGGTAGAATTGCATCCTTCATCAATAGTGTTACTGCACCTTCTCCTCCAATATCCTTTAAAAATACTGGGCTCTTATCTCTTCTATATGCAATAACTACTCTTGAAACTCTTTCTCTAAAGTCATCAAGGCTTGTTGATAAGCATAGAATTGCCATGATTTCACTAGCAACTGTAATATCAAATCCATCTTGTCTCGGATAACCATTGCTTACTCCACCAAGTCCAACGACAATATTTCTAAGAGCTCTGTCGTTCATGTCGACTACTCTTTTCCAAACTATTCTTCTTACGTCTATTTTTTGTTCATTGCCTTGATGAATATGATTATCTAAAAGTGCAGCGATTAAATTATTTGCAGATGTAATTGCGTGGAAGTCACCTGTAAAGTGTAGATTGATATCTTCCATTGGAACAACTTGAGCGTATCCGCCACCTGCAGCTCCACCCTTAACACCAAAAGCAGGTCCTAGTGATGGTTCTCTCAATGCTGAAATAGCCTTTTTGCCAATCTTATTTAATCCCATTGAAAGACCAATATTAACTGTTGTCTTTCCTTCTCCTGCTGGAGTTGGGTTTATTGCTGTTACAAGAATTAGTTTTCCATCTGGCTTATCCTTCAATCTTTCATAAACTACTGGTTCAATCTTAGCTTTGTAGTGACCATATTGAATTAAATCTTCGCTATCAATTCCAAGTCCTTCTGCGATTTCTTTGATATTCTTCATTTTTGCTTCTTGAGCGATTTGTACGTCTGTCTTCAAAATTACCCTCCTTTAATAAGATTAGGCTTTGCCTAATCGCTTTACATGTAAATATATACCCGATTAGATCAATCGAATAACCATATCGAGCTATATTTATTTGAAAAATTTATCCAATTAAATCATAGCACATTTTGCTGTTGGTTTCAAGCCTTTAGTGGGATTTTACTGCAAGTTTTGAAAATTTTACAAAAAAAGGGACGCATGCGTCCCAATATTATTTAATGCTGTCTACAAGCTCTCCAATATAGTCGATGGTCTTTGAAATAAAATCCCCTTCTATGTCAACTCCAAGATGCGCTGCCCATTCTTTTGGAAGATATTTACCACCTGATTTTAAGACTTCTTTATATTCGCCTATTATATTTTCATCGCCTTGCCTTATCTTTAAAAAGACATTTGTTGCAATGGATAGTCCTGCTTGATAAGTGAATGGATATAGACCCATGAAGTAATGAGGCTGCCTTGTCCAAGTCAACTCAGCTCCATCAATGATTTCAACTTCATCTCCCCAGAACTCCCTTAATATATTTCCAAATAATTCATTTAAAATACTTGCATTTACACTGTCACCTTTGTCGATAATTCTTAGAACTTCTCTTTGGAATATTGCCTCAATTCCATGAGTTACGAAATTGTGATAATAAGTTCTTTCAATCATTTGAGAATAGACCCAGTTTTTCATATCTTCATCTTCTGCTTTTTTTATAAAATTATTTGCAAGAAGCATCTCATTCATAGTAGATGGACATTCAACGGTGTATAGCGAAGACGAGCTATTTAAAATCGAATTATTTCTCATAGTATATCTTCCATGTCCAGCATGTCCTAGCTCATGTGCAAGTACAAAAGCGTCTTCCATCGCTCCAGTCCATGATATTAAAACATATGAGTGAACTCCGTGCACGTCGGCGCAAAAAGCTCCTGTGGCCTTGCCTTCATTTTCTGCAAAGTCAATCCAACGATTATTTATATATTTTAAAGTTTCTTTAACATAATCATCTCCAAGTATTGCAAGACCTTCTTTTAATATATCCTTTGCTTCATCGATGCTCACCTCTTTTTCCATCTCATAAAATAGCGGTGCTTTTAAATCAGCCGAGGTCATCTTATCTAATTTATATTTTTCTTTTATCTTCTTTGCATATTTTCTCATAACTATTGGAAGCTCATTTTTTATAGCATCTACATGACGCTCATATGATTCACGAGTTACATCTTGCTTATCGAGTAAATAGTCAAATACAGAATCAAATCCACGCAATTTACTCATTGCCTTATCTATTTTAAGATGAGTATTGTAATTTTCTGCAAGCGTCGATTGATAATTTCTCATGGTGTTGTAAAAAACTTCATGAGCCTTACGTCTTAACTCGGTACTTTTATTAGATTCATATCTCTCCTCGAAATATCCAAAAGTCATTGGATATTCCTTTCCATCTGCAGAAAATTGTGGGAATCGAATATCACTTGCCTTTATAGTATCATATAATCTATTTGGAGCTCTCCACACATCCTTAAAACCAACTAGAGCATTTTCAACATCATCAGATAATTTCCTCTTTTTCGATTTTAATATACTTCTAAGATACACAAAGGCATCTTCGGAATTTTCCATAGCCAAGCTAATTATATCATCGTCTAAGGACATCAATTCATTTTCCAAATCAGTTATGGTAAGAGTAATCTCATTAGCAAGCTTATCCACTTCAGTTACAATTTTAAATGCCTCTTCATCATTGCCATCGACACAATAACAAAATTCTGCATATGAACTTAGAACTTCAAACTTTTCCATAAGTTGATTGAGCTCTTTAGTATAATTATGGATTGCTTTTTCATCCTTAATTGTGCCTTTAAGAGATTTTAAGCTTTTATTTAGCTCTAAAACCTCATCATACTTTGATTTAAAATCGTCTTTTGAACTTACAAGATCGCTTAAATCCCATGTTAATTCTTTTGCTACTTCGCTTCTTTTCATTTAAAACTCCTTTCATACCACAATAAAAATACATAATAGCTATAAAGCTTTCTATGATGCCTATTTTTTCCTTCATAATGCTCGTCTAGCAATTGAACTAATTTTTCTCTATTAAAGAATATGCCCGCTTCACTGCTAGTTAGCACTTCCTTAAATTCATTATAAAAATCCTCTCGCCTTAACCAATGCCTCATAGGGACTGGGAAGCCCTTCTTAGGTCTGTTGTACCACTCTTCAGGTAGCACGTCTCTTGCTGCTTCTCTCAATGCAAATTTCGTAACATTTCCTCTAATCTTCAAATCATCGGATAGTCTTCTTGCAACATTCCAAACTTCAAGATCTAAAAATGGCACTCTTAACTCCAAACTGTGAGCCATGCTCATCCTATCGCCTTTTAGTAGTATATCTTTTTGCATAAAGAAATTTAAATCCACAAGCTGCTTTGCTCTTAAAATACTATTGTCGTTAAAATAAACTTTTGTCAATTCACGTGGATTATATCCAGAAAGATATTTTTTATCCAATATTTCTTCAATATCATCGCGACTTGCAATATTGGCCTCTCCGATAAATATATCGCTTTCATCTAGGGAACCCTTTTTCAATTTTCTTTTTAAACCAGAATTGGGAAGAATATTGGATAATCCAGCTGCTAATTTTCTTATGGATTTGGGTAATTTCTGATACTTTGCCAAACTGCCATTTTCTAAATAACTCTCATATCCTCCAAATATCTCATCAGATCCCTCCCCGCTTAATACAACAGTTACCTCACGTCTTGCAAGCTCTGATAAGAAATAAAGTGGAATAGATGAGAGATTAGCTTGTGGCTCATCCAAATAGTAAACTATATCCCTTAGATTTTCCAAGACCTCTTTTTCAGTAATGATCTTCGTTCTATTTTCAATACCCAAAATCTTTGAAAGTGCCCTAGCCTCACCACTTTCATCGAATTTGCCATTTTCATCGCTAAATCCAACGCTAAAACTGGTCTTAGGCATGCTAAGAGCGGTTATAAGTGAACTATCTATTCCTCCACTTAAAAAACATCCAAGATCCACATCTGCATTTTTGTGTAGATTGACCGAATTAACAAGTGCTTTTTTTATTTCATTTACTGCTTCTTTCTCGTCTTCAATCAAATCATCATCCGTAAATTCAAATTTAAAATATTTTTTTATCTTTATTTCGCGAGTAGCCTCAACATCCTCAATCACCCCAATAGAACCATATGGTAGTCTATTAATATTTTTAACAAAAGTGCTATCGCCTGCCATATGTTGTAATTCCAGATAAGAAAATAATTCATCAGTATTTAATTCTCTATTAAATTCTCTATTTGCAAGTATTCCCTTTAATTCTGACGAGAAATAAAGATTATTATCAGAATATCCATAATATAGCGGCTTTATACCAAAATGATCCCTTGCCAAAACGAGTTTTTTCCCATCTACAATAGCTATTGCAAACATTCCTCTTAGATGATTTACAAAGTCCTCTCCCCAGTTTAAATAGCTTTTTAAAACCACCTCAGTGTCAGATTCAGTGGTAAATTCATATCCACTCTTAAGCTCATTTCTAAGCTCTTTATAATTATATATCTCGCCATTAAATACAATTACAACCCCAGTATTCTCGTCAATCATCGGCTGATTGCTCCTATCATTTAAATCGATTATAGAGAGTCTAACAAAGCCCAACGAGATATTTTCTTTATTGAAATAAGAAGTATTAGACGGTCCACGATGCTTTATCGCAGAAGTCATGCTATTTATATTATCCGAAATAAAATTTTTTCCAACAATACCACTAAATCCGCACATCTTGATCTATCCCCTTTGCTAATAACATCTTTGCAGTAGAAATCAAATTTCCATATGCTTTATTCTCTTCTTTAAGATTCATATCAGAAAGCCTCCTTAGTGAATCCTCATTGTTCCTATGCCTTAGCACATCTACTATCTCATACAATATTCCACTTGGCAATTTATCATTAAAGGCTCTATCATAATCAGCATCTCCCTCATCCCAATCGCCAATCCTATATTTTAGTATAATTATATTAACTGTGGCATTGTTTAAATTCTTTTTTCCAAAAGCTTTCATGTCGATTTCCTCAATTATTTCTCTAGCCTTGTCGAATTCCCCTATGTCCGCATAGGCACCACCTAAATTTAGCATTGCCATATTCTTAACCGCCTCGTCATTTGCATTGTCGATAAAATTACTATGATTTTCGATGAATTTTTTTGCATCTTTGTCAGCGATATACTCCGCAACTTGACTTCTCATCTCTTGAAATTGTGATCTGATTTTTCTTAGATCGCTTGAGCTCATGATTAAAACAATTGCTCCAGCTACAATTGAACCCATAATTGGATCAATTGGTATTTTAAAAATCAGCATTGCTATCACATATATTGCAAGCACGATGGCTGCTGCTGAAAAATATTTTCCATATTTTAGCATAATTCCTCCTAAAAAATATAACCCATATAATCTATTATATCAGATGCTATTAAAGAATGCTCTGATTTTTCTTCTGCATAAATCTCTGCCGCTCTTCCATGAATATAAGAGCCTAAGCGAGCTGCATCTATTGCATCATATCCTTGCGCCAATAGACTCGATATTATTCCAGATAATACATCTCCTGTTCCAGCACTTGCCAATCCACTATTTCCAGTTTGATTTATAAATACTTCTTTTCCATCAGTAATAATGCTATCTTTACCTTTTAATAGAGTAATCACATTGTATTTTTTGCTTAATTTTATTGCTGATTGTTCTCTATTTGCTTTTATAAAGCTAATATCTTCATCCAAAAGTCTCGCAGCCTCCATTTCGTGGGGAGTAATTATATTGGCTTTTAAATTATATTTTTTTAGATAATAAAATCCATCTGCATCGACCAATATCGGAATATTGTTTTTGTTGCAGATATTAAATATATTTATCATCTCTCTATCTCTATCATAACCGATTCCTGGGCCTATTGCAATAGCGTTTAATTTAATATCCTCATAAAAATTTTTTATATCATCTACAATGACCTCAGTGGTCTTAAGCTGCATAATTGAAATAAGCTCTTCTGGCACATATAAATAAGTATATCCAACTCCCGTTCTCATGGCGGCATTAGCCGATAAAGCAGCTGCTCCTGTCATTTTTTTAGAGCCCGCAACTATTGCAAGCCGTCCAAAACTAGATTTATTTCCATATTGATCCCTGGACTTTATTAAGGATTGTATTTTCTCATCCATCTCATATCTTCCCGATCCACTTACAACTGCAACCGCAATGCCTGCATCATGTGAAATAGAAAGCTCATAAAGTTTTTTATTATAATATATAGTAGGAGCCCCGCTAGGCTCGCGTATAAGCTTTGCATTTTTTAAAATATCTCTATTGATGCCTGTTTTTAAAGCCTTGCCAAGTGCCTCCTTAGCAGCAAAAATAGCAGCAAGCGAATCGACGTCATTGCTACTTGTATTTAACATCTTTTGTGCAAAATCAAGACCTCGTCTATCGATAAGGTCTTGAAATCGCGAAACTTTAACTATATCTATTCCAATCATTATTTCTTTAAAAATCTACTACCGGGCTTTTCGACTGGCACTCCTGACTTACAAAGTGGACAGCCCTCTGGATCATATAGCACAGCTTCCATCTTTATAGCAGAATATAATGGAAGCTCTAGCTCATCGTGGCTAACTGTCCTGTCCACTATTGATGCAATGCCAAGTACCTCTCCGCCAAGCTCTTCAATTGCCTTTGCTGTCTCCATACTGCTCTTGCCAGTTGTAACAACATCTTCGCATATCAACACCTTTTCGCCTTTTTTTATTGTAAATCCGCGTCTAAAAGTCATCTTGCCATCTACTCTTTCGGTAAATATCGAACGAACTCCAAGCACTCTTGCTAGTTCATATCCGATTATTATCCCACCCATAGCAGGGCCAACAACAACATCGGGCCCTACATTGTTTTCATTTAGTTTTTCTGCAATTTTATTTGCAATTAAGTTTGCATCTTCTGCAAACTCAGTCGCCTTTGCACATTGAAAATATTGATCGCTATGCTTGCCACTAGAAAGACAAAAATGTCCTTCCAGTAATGCATGTCTTTTAATCATCAACTCTTTAATATCCATATTTCCTCCCTCTATATTATCCCTCTAATTTCAGATAAATCGTCAATACCATGTCTATTCATATAATCGTCTATGCCATCTATTACATCTATTGCACCGCTTGGATTTATGAGATTAAGAGTGCCAAGCTCGACTAAAGTTGCTCCTGCCATAATAAATTCAAGTGCATCTTTGGCGCTCATTATGCCGCCAATACCAATTACTGGTATGCTAACAGCTCTTGCCACCTCCCTTACCATTCTTAAAGCTATCGGCTTAATTGCAGGCCCAGAAAGCCCAGCTGTGATATTATCAAATATTGGCTTTCTTTTTTCAACATCAATAGCAAGTGCATTAAAAGTATTTACCAGTGACAAAGCATCTGCCCCTGCCTCTTCAAGCTCGCGAGCCATTCTCACAAGCTCGTATGCATTCGGACTCATCTTAACTATAAGCGGCTTGGTCGTGATCTTTCTTACCTCACTTGTAACAAGTCTAGCATCTTCGCAAACTATGCCAAATGCCATTCCACCCTCCTTCACATTTGGGCAAGATATATTTAGCTCAATTGCATCGACCTCCGTCTGATCGAGCATTTTTGCTCCCTCTTTATATTCAGAAAGGCTATTGCCACCAAGATTTGCTATAACATAGTCATTTAGTTTTCTCATAATAGGCAATTCATGGTCGATAAAATGCTCTACTCCAGGATTTTGCAATCCTATTGAATTCATAATTCCAGATGCTGTTTCATGTATTCTAATGCCAGTATTTCCGTCCTTTGGATTTAAGGTAAGTCCCTTTGATATTATTCCTCCCAAGCGACTTACATCCATATACTTTTGAAATTCAATTCCATAACCAAAAGTACCGCTTGCCGTTAAGATCGGATTTTTTAGAATTCTATTTAAAAAATTCACTTCAAGTCTACTCATAGCTTTAACTCCTTAGCATCTATAACTGGCCCTTCCATACATATTCTTATTGCTCCGCTTCTGGTCTTGCAATCGCAACTCAAACATGCTCCTATACCGCATCCCATATGAGCTTCAAGGCTCACCTCAATATTTGCATTTGGAAATTTACTAACTGTTGCTCTAATCATCGGCATCGGTCCACATACATATATCTTATCGTATTTACTTGCATCAAGTATATCAAGTGCATATCCCTTATGCCCTACTGATCCATCTTCTGTTGCAATATATATTTTATTTATGCTTGATTTAAATTCCTCAGTATAATATTCTCCCGAACGATATCCCACATATAAATCCGGCTTGTGTGGAAGCGACTTTGATAGATAAAGCATGGGTGCAATTCCTGCAGTTCCTGCTAATAATGCCACTTTCTTACTACTATCAATATTAAAGCCCGTTCCAAGAGGCCCCAATAATCCAAGGCTATCTCCAACTCTTAAATTGCTCATCTCTTTAGTGCCTCTTCCCATGATTTGAATTAAAAATACTATATAATCATCTCCAATGTCTGAAATCGATATTGGGCGTGCAAGTAGTGGATCGGTATTTTTATTTAATTTAATCATGTAAAATTGACCAGGCACTCCATCAAACTTACCACTAAATCTTAGAGTAAATACTTCTTCATTAAGATGATTTATCTCTTCTATTTTATAAAATTTATAGCTCATCTAAAATCCTCTACCATCTTTAACACCGCTTTTCTCGTTGCCGTCTCAAAATCCTCATCGCTACTTTCAAATGCACGAATAATGCCACGAGATGAATTTATAACTCCGCCATTTCTATCGTTTAGCAATTCTAGAGCATCCTCACGCCCACCGCCTTGAGCTCCATATCCTGGCACTAGGAAGAATACATCGCCATATCTATCACGAATACGCGAGCCTTCACCGCTTTCTTTAGAAGTTGCTCCAATTACGTAGCCAATCTTTCGATATCCACTTGTTCCTACGCTATTGCCGTCCATCTCTCTAATCCTGTCGGCAATATGATTATATAAGGGCATATCTTCCACCATCAACTCCTCAAAGTCCTTGCTACCTGGATTTGAAGTCTTTATAATTACAAATAATCCCTTATTGTGCTTTTCTACATATTCCATATATGGTTCAATAGAATCCAAGCCCATATATGGATTTAGTGTGAGAAAATCTCCCTCATAATCACCACTAAAATATGCTTTGGCATAAGCGGCTGCAGTTGAAGAAATATCTGATCTCTTTACATCATTTATAATCAAGCAATCATTTGATCTCAAATATTCAAGAGTCCTTTTATATGCCTTTAATCCATCAAGACCTGCACTTTCATAATAGGCGGCTTGTGGTTTGTAGACTGCAACCAAATCCTTTGTCGAGTCAATTATGGCTTTATTATATTTAAATATTGCCTCTTCCACATTTAGTGAAGAGGTAAATGCAGGCATGTGAGATAGATTGGGGTCAAGCCCTACACATATTGGCCCTACCTCACTAACTCTCTTATATAGTCTATCTATAGACATCGTCTTTAGCTACTTCGTGGTCGCAATAATTGCAAGCATAAATGCCCTTATCGCGATCAACTAATCTAAATTCATGAGAAATTCCACGCTCGATGCTCGTAATACATCTTGGATTCTTACATTTGATCACATCTTTTACCTTTTCAGGTAGAGTTAAGTTGATTTTTTCAACTATTTTTTCATCCTCAATGATATTTACTGTAATATCTGGATCAATAAATCCAAGTGCTGACAAGTCAAGGTCGATTACATTTTCAATCTTAATAATGTCTTTTTTGCCCATCCTGCCACTATCTACATTCATGATAAGAGCAACGGTATAATCGGCATTTCTAAGTCCTAAATAATCAAAAATTCTAAGACCTAGTCCTGCATGAATATGATCTATTACTATACCTTTTTTAATTGAATTGATACTTAACATTTCTCTACCCCCAACAATTTCATAATAAGTGCCATGCGCACATACATACCATTTTTAACTTGCTTAAAGTACCATGCTCTTGGATCGTCATCGACCTCATAAGCTATTTCATTTACCCTTGGAAGTGGATGGAGTATTGCAAGATCACTCTTTGCATTTTTTAATTTTTCTTCGTCTAATATATATGAATCCTTCAGTCTTATATAATCGGCTTCGTTGAAGAATCTCTCTTTTTGAACACGTGTCATATATAAAATATCAAGCTCATCTATCACATCCTCAAGTCTTTCTACTTCTTTATATTCGATTCCCTTTTTATCCATCATATTCTTAATATATTTTGGAATTTGAAGTTCTTCAGGGCTAATTAAAACAAAGCGGATATTCTTATGCTCACTCATAGCCTTTAATAACGAGTGAACAGTGCGGCCAAATTTTAAATCTCCACAAAGACCAATTACCATATCGTCAAGTCTTCCTTTTGATTCGCGAATCGTGAATAAATCGGTTAAAGTTTGAGTTGGATGTTGGTGACCGCCGTCTCCTGCATTTATAAATGGAACATAGCTATAGTCTATTGCATAATTAGGAGCACCCTCTTTTGGGTGTCTCATTGTAATTATGTCGCTATAGCAACCAACTGTTCTAATAGTATCTCTAAGACTTTCCCCTTTCTGAACAGAACTAGAGCCCGGCTCCGAGAAACCAACCACCTTGCCGCCAAGTCTTAACATTGCGGCCTCAAATGAAAAGCGTGTCCTCGTGCTGGGCTCATAGAAAAGCGTCGCTAAGATCTTACCCCTACATACATCTATATAAGAGTCCTGATCTTCTTTAATATCTTGTGCTAAATTCATAACCTCATCAAGTTCCTCGATAGTAAAATCAGTAGGATCTATAAAATTTCTTCCTTTAAGCATTTATTCCTCCTTCACAAATATAAAAAATCTCGCTGGCGCTCGCAATAAGCGAAAGCCCAAGCGAGACTTCCAAAAAAAAGGCCATCTCAAGGATGGCTCCCACCCTCGGTGGATTTTTTCTTTATCTAATCAATTGTACAATATTTTTTTATTGATGTCAAGCAAAATTTATCACTAATTATAAATATTAAAAAAATATTATTTTACTTCCTGCTCTAATCTGGCAATTAATTTCATTAGATCGGTATTTTTATTTACGTCAGGACTAAATTGGAAGATTCCAAAATCCGAATAAAAATTATCGCTTATTTGATCGACATTTTCATATGCCCAATTATCAGTATCGCCATCCACACGACCTTGCAATACATAAACCATCTGATCCCTTTTGCCATCGATCGATCTTATCTGAGTAAAATACTTTGATATAATCTGATCCATGTGCCCTCTTAATATTGTATTTCTAGTTTGATATTTGGCGTCTAATATTAGATATTTAGTAGATTTTCCTTCAAATTTTAAAATAAAATCCGGAGAATAATATTCTCCCGTTTTGTTAAAATTGGTAAAATTACTATCTCCGCCAGTCGTCCTTATTAATCCGATCTTATTATTGTCGCTATGCCTATAAATAAGCGGCTGAAAATATAGAGTTAGTTTAATGCCATCTTTTTCGCGATAAAATGTATTAAATAAATGCACTTCATTTTGGAATATATCATTTTTAGATTCATAATAAAATTGAGCATCACGCAACTCACCTGGTCGATATCCCATTGCCCTCATGCCTTCTAAAATGCGAGCCAAACAATAATATTCATATAGTTTATCAAGTGAATCTATACTAAAATAAAATTCATGATATTTTATATTCATTTTTCGGGCATTCTTCCACTTATTCATATATTCCCAGAAGATTGGATTAATAAAATGTTCTCGCAAAATCACTTTTTTATTAACTCTATCCTTATGAAAACCATTTCTAATAAGGATAGATTTCATCTTTGATATATTGCTGGCAAGCTTTGCACAACTGTTAAATGCCGTCTCAATTCTAAGATGGTAAATTACAATTACAGGTGCTGAATATCCCTCTGGAATGGAATCCAAAAGACGATTGTATTTGATTTCATTTTGTTTTGTAAGCTGTATAATCTCGTGATGAATTTTAATAGAATAGGAGTATAACTCATATATAAAATTCATAATAGCTTCTCTCTCCTCATCTATTCTATATTCACGAGTCCTAGTACCTCCTATAAAACAATTCCTGCATGGTTTATGCTCGATATTATTCTTGTAATTGCCAGCAGCGACTCCCACCTCATAAAATTGTCTATAATTATTATATAGCCGTAAAAATCTTGCAAGATATCTATTTAAATTATTTAGTGTAATAGAATTTTCATTATATGAGCTTGACATGTCATTAGACAATCCCTTAGTGCCAATTATATAGTATATCATCTCATCTATATTCTTTTGGTCAGCAATATTCTTAGTCGTTACAAGTACTCTTGCACTCGATAAGGTTAACTCCGAATCATCCTCAAAAATAAGTCTTACATTAAGTCTTATCGTGTCAAGCATCATCAAAAATGGATAGCCTTTATCCTTATTTCCTATGCCCTTATATATAATCTTATATTCCGATCTATCGCTTTGGCAATCGATTAATTCCAGCTCTCCAACCAATTGCTCGTCTATATATACCTCGCCCTCTTTAATCTCCGAAAGTGAATAAACGACTAGATTCATAGAATAGTATCCATTTTCAAATACTACTCCCTTGGCATATTCATCTCCTCTATAACTATCTCCAAGAGTTACACTAACCTCGGATTTGGGATTGTGACATTGTAAGTGTAGATAACAGTTAATGGCAATCCCTCCTAAAATCCAACCGAAGATTCTACAGCAAAATTTTCAAGCCTAGTTTTAATTTTGTTTAATCTCTCTTCAAGTAAAGGCATATTTTTGGTTTCACTCAAAAGATTTTCTATCAACCTTTTGCTAGTTCCTGCAATTAATTTGCCAGGCATAATAAATTGCATAATGGCAAGCTCTAGTGGTAAAAACTTGGACCCAATTGTATTGGAATACATAAGCTCGCTCGTGCTAGCAATATAATTTCTAGTTTTTTCTATAGTCCTTCCACTTATTCTATATCCGAATCTCTTGAAGTAGCTTAAAAATGTTGCCAATTTAGCATCGACTTCCGAGCTAATATCGCCTTTTACACCAAATTCCATAATGGAATCCATACTAACTACCCCACGATCCCCATATTCTTCCTTTGGCCTTTGGTAAAAGACCTTTGGCTCAAGATAAACTTCAACCGTAGAGGTCTTATCGTAATATCTATCGGATAATTCAAGACTTGTATGGTCATCTTGAAGTGTTGTATATAGTCTTAAATTATCAGTAATTTTAATTTCTTTGCCAGCTCCCAAATTAATATAATTTAATTGATTAGGATCATATTCCAAAAATGTTGATAAATAATGCTCTGGCACCGATAGATTTGCATTGTCCAATAAAACCATCTTTGGTAAATTGGGATATTTATCCTCATCTAATAATCTCATAAGTCTTACATTATTGGCAACCATTTCAGAGCTTTGAGGATTATAAAAGCCAATTAAATCCCTTATGCTTCTAATATCAGGGTCGATATTTACTCTTACAAACCTTCCATTGTCCTCACTAAGTCCAAGTGCTCTCGCAAAATTTATGACAGTCGAGGTCTTCCCGCTTCCGCTTAGGCCGGTAAAATTTGTAATAAATCCACTTGCAAATAATGCAAGCAAGTTGATTATCATATTTTTTGAAATGGTGTGATTATATACTTGATTCATTCTGTAGTAGATATAGTACACCAATTCTTCGCGACTGGTAAACTCGGCAACAGTCGGTGGAGTCGGCTCATCCTCATCAAAATTTTTAAGTCCTTGTACAGTAGATAAGAAATCTCTCATTCCATCCTCGCGTAATTTTCTGCCCATCATTTTTCCAGCGCTTTGAAAATCAAGCATGCCCTCCTGCAATTCCTTGTAAAGTGCTTCTTTATTTTCCTTTATCTTCTCAATTCTTGCCTCTTCAGCCGCAATCTTTTCCTTAAGTTCATTATTTAAATTCACTAAATCAGCATTTTCATCCAATATGCCGATTTTCTCTTCTAATTCTCTTTTTTTAATCTCTAGAGCATTGATTTGGGACTCAAATTCCTCAATCATATTTTGATGCTCACGAGCCAAATAATCATGAGCATTATCCACCTCATTTTTTAGCTCATTTAATTTCTTCTCTGCCTCGTCTCTCTTATTATTTAAATCTAAAAGAGCCTCCCTGACCTCGACAAATAATTGCATTCTCTCTTCGATTTCATCAAATCTATTGTCTAAGATCAATCTTATAACATAGTCCTTGCTCTTATTATCCTCCATCATATACTGAGCTATTCTAACTAAAAAATCCTCACTCTTGTCCGAATTTCTTACGAGATTTTTTAATCTGGCTAGCCTTGCATCGTCAATCTCCGGATATTCATTTTGATATAAATCATCCATCAAGCTCTTTTTTAAAGCACGAATATCCGCCTTTCCGACCTCATTATGATCGTCAAAAACAGACACCACACTCTCTATTAAAACATCATCGCTGATAAAATCTATACCATCTTTAATCGACTCTATACTGTCAAAGTATTCCGCACCGACTAGTTCAACCCCCTTGTCGAGCTTGTCACCAACTTTTAATATATTTTCTTCAATTGCACTTGTCTCTACATGTTTAATTCTATATCCATATTTTGACGTGCCTAAGAGTTCTATGCTATCATTTTCTATAAAATAATCAAAAGGACCATAAAAGCCTTCTCTATTTTGTATAATAATGTATTTTGAATAAATATCATCTAAGAAAAAATCAATTTTTCTAGTCTTATCAAATTCTTCAAAATCAAAATCCATCTTTATTATTTGATAAAAACTATCCCCTTCAAATTTTTCAAGCCATACATCGCTTACATCCTCGCCATATTGCGGATTGTATTTTAATCTATATAAATTATTTTGTTGATTTTTGTCGATCTCAGGTGCATTATTAATCCTAACCTTTACTAAATGAGATAGTTTATCAACTATATCCTCCGATGAATAGCCACCTTGAATTCTAACCTCGAAACTACCCAAGTTTGGAAAATCCGACGGTGGAATTGGAACTAGCCCATCCTCTTCTAAAATATATCTAGGATATACATAACATACTCTATTTATAACATTTGAATAATCTCCATGCGAATAATTTTCGTTATAATATATCCAGCCCAATAAATCTTTACCTTCATAATATGAAATGTCCATACTACCTCCTTATTTAGATAAAATTAAATCCCTTAATAGTTTAAATACAATTGCGATAATAGGATAAATTATCCACAACAAATCAAAATATCTTCTCTTATTATAATATTCGTCATAAAAATAAATAAATAAACCAATTAATATCCCTGAAAAGCTAGGAAAAAGTGATAGCGCGCCAAAAATTGCCTGATGTAATCTTACAGGCTCAAAATAAATCAAACATGCCGCAAATAATGCTAACAATATATTATTTTCTATTTTTAATAAAATTGAAGCCACTATGAAGGCTATAGTCAAAAAAAATCTTATTGGAGTAACCATTTTATTTCTCTTAAGTAAATCCCATATATAAAAATAAATCAATGCCAATGGTATAATCATATATTCACTTAGAGAGATAAAAATAGTCTTTAAATTAATTATATTAAAATTGAACCATGTAAAGATAAGATGAAGACCGATTGAAAAAATTAATATTAAAATAAACCTGTTGCTATTTGGTCCTTCTTTTTTATAGTCTAAAAAGAGCAAAAATAAAATTAGCGGAACTGATAGTCTGCCAATGAATTCCAATATAAGAGCAAAAATTTTATTGCCTAAAATATTAATTAAAAATGATATTTTCTCATTGTCCACAATACTCAGCTCTCTATAGATTACTGCATCATGCACAAATATTTTTGAAAAGAGAGCTATTATAGTTATTACAATCGAGATTATAAATAATAATTTATAATCCAAATATTTTTTCGGTGGTGCTTTTGGTTTTGAAATATTATAATTCATAATTCCTCTTAAATATGCAAATATTATAAATAAATAGTAATAGTTAATGTAAATACTAAGGGGAGCTAATACTCCCCTTAGATTATTTTAAAATTTTTCTATATTCAGCCATTTCAGCTTCATTTGCTAATACAAAGTGGCCTGGCTTAATTTCGTTCCATGTCGGAGCACTTGTTGAATAGTCGTGCATCGATGGATCGTAGTATATATGCTTTCTTTCTTTCTCGACTCTTGGATCGGGAATAGGAATTGACGATAGCAAGCTCCTTGTATAAGGATGGATTGGATTTAAATAGAGTTCTTCACTAGGAGCAAGTTCAACCAATCTTCCATAATACATGACTCCGATACGGTCAGAGAAGTATTTTACAACAGACAAGTCGTGTGCGATGAACAAAACAGTCAAGTCTAGCTTCTTCTTAAGTGAATTTAATAGATTCAAAACTTGAGCTTGAATACTTACGTCAAGTGCAGATACTGGTTCATCAGCTATAACAAAATCTGGATTTGTTATAAGTGCACGAGCAACGCCAATTCTTTGTCTTTGACCACCCGAAAATTCATGTGGATATCTATTGGCATGCTCTCTTGTAAGTCCGACTGTCTCAAGCATTTGATAGACTAGCTCATTTAGCTCGTGTTCATTAGCAGCTAGATTGTTAATCCTCAAGCCCTCTCCAATTATTTCCTTAACAGTCATTCTTGGGTTGATAGATGCAATGGGATCTTGGAATATCATAGACATCGATTGATGGACCATTCTCTTTTGCTCCTTATCGAGTTTTCCAGAAATATTTTCTCCCTTATAGATAATCTCTCCAGAGGTTGGCTTATAAAGTCTAATAATGGTTCTTCCTGTTGTGGTCTTCCCGCAGCCAGACTCACCTACTAGACCAAAGCTTTCTCCCTTATATATATCAAAGCTTACATCGTCAATTGCTTTAACTGTAAATTTATTTTTGCCTCTTCCAGAGTGGAAATATTGCTTTAGATTTTTAACTGAAAGTATCGGCTGTTCATTCTTGGTAGCAATATGCTTTACAACATGCTCGCCCCCTACCTTTACTCTATTTTGGAAAGCTTCAATGCTTACATCTGGTGCATCTGGGTGCAATAACCATGTTGCAGCTTTGTGAGTTTCCGATACATCAAAGAATGGTGGATGTTCTTCCAAATCTATTTGCATAGCAAATTGGTTACGAGGAGCAAATGCATCTCCAACTGGCGGATAGAGCATATTTGGTGGAGCTCCTGGAATAGTATATAGCTCATAATTAGAGTCCGTTTCAAGATCAGGCATAGCCGACAATAAAGCCATGGTATATGGATGCTTTGGCTGTTCAAATATCTCATAAACCGTACCTGTTTCAACTACCTTTCCAGCATACATTACCGCAACCCTATCAGCTAGATTTGCAACAACACCAAGGTCGTGGGTAATGAAAATTACGCCAATATTTCTTTCCTTTTGAATTTCCTTTATTAGCTCAAGTATCTTAGCTTGAACAGTAACGTCAAGTGCCGTCGTTGGTTCGTCACAAATTAATAGCTCAGGGTCGCAAGCAAGTGCCGTTGCAATAACAATTCTTTGCCTCATACCACCCGAAAATTGGAATGGATATTGAGTGTATCTCACCTCGGCATTTGGAATGCCAACGGCTTTCATAAGCTCAATTGCCTTTTCCTTTGCCTCTCCTCCCTTGGTGCCATATTTTAATCTTGTAGCCTCAGTGATTTGCTTACCAACTCTCATAACGGGATCGAGAGAGCTTAATGGATCTTGGAATATCATCGCGATTTGGTCGCCGCGAAGTTTTGCCATCTCACGTTCTGGTAATTTTAATATATCTTCACCTTTATATAGAACCTCTCCTCTTTCAACTGTAGCATTCTTTGCAAGTATTCTCATAACAGTACGAGCTGTAACCGACTTACCGCTTCCGCTCTCACCGACTATTGCAAGAGTTTCACCAGCGTCA
Organism: Ezakiella sp.; assembly: GCA_022766605.1. Taxonomy (GTDB): domain Bacteria; phylum Bacillota; class Clostridia; order Tissierellales; family Peptoniphilaceae; genus Ezakiella. Next base: position 4,394 of record JALEOH010000030.1, on the reverse strand, counting down.
ACATCGAAATTAACTCCACGAACAGCATGGACTTTGCCCGAATAAGTGTTAAAAGTAACATAGAGATCCTTTACTTCTAGTAATTTTTTATTTTCTACTGTCATCTTATCCTCCTATTCAATTCCACGCAATGTTGGGTCAAATGCATCTCTTAATCCATTGCCCATCAAGTTAAATGCGATCATCATAACCGAAATTACAAGTGCTGGGAAAACTGTCAAATGTGGACTTTCAAGCAAAACTTTTTGTCCATCTGAGAGCAAGACACCAATTGAACTTTCTGGTGCTTGAATTCCAAGTCCAATATAAGCTAAGAATGATTCACTAAATATTGCAGATGGAATTTCAAGTGCTGCCATGGTAATAATAATACCAATAGCATTTGGAAGTATATGTCTAAATATTAGAGTACGGTCATTTGCTCCAAGTGTACGTGAAGCTAAAACATATTCCATCTCTTTATACTTTAAGAATTGCGCACGAATCATACGGCTCATGCCAATCCATCCTGTCATACACATTGCTATTGCAAGCGGTACAATACCAGGACCAAAATATAGCACGAATAATATAACGATAACAAGATATGGAACTCCTCCCAATATCTCGATTATTCTTTGCATCATAAGGTCAATCCAACCGCCATAATATCCAGAGACTGCACCATAAATAATACCCACTAAGATATTTACAAACATCGCTATAATAGAAATCATGAATGAAACTCTAAGTCCTCTCCAAAGTCTTGTAAATAGGTCACGACCAAGAGCATCGCTTCCGAACCAATAATAAGTGTCGGTTGGCTTTGGATCAAGCTTTGGATTTTCTTTTTCAGTTTGCTTATAAAGGTCATATCTAATGGTGACCATTTGATGGCCTTTGATTTCACGTCTGCTGACTTCTTCGATAAATGAATCGGCATATTTTTCTTGAATTGAGGGCTCCTTTACCTCTTTGGTCTTAGTACCAGCAAAGAATTTAATGCCGCTTAGCCACGATATTCTTGGAGTCATATAAGTCATCTTAACATTTTGTTGGTCAAATGCAAAGTCATTAAACATAGGCCCAAATATCGCCATAAATGCTAAAAATGCAATGATAAAAAAGCTTATAAGTGCGGCCTTATTCTTTCTAAAGCGAATCATAGCATCTTTAAAGAAACCAATAGCCTCACCTTTTATAGCCTCGTCATGAAGTCTTTCGTCCATTTGGACATATTTAAATTTATCCTTTGGGATGTCGAGATTTGGATCCAAATTTGGAATATTCTTATTGTCAGCCATTAATCTCTACCTCCTAATCTTATTCTTGGGTCTATTATTCCATAACTCAAGTCGATAATTAGTATTGTTACCAAGTTAAGTAGTGAGAACCAAAATAGTACGCCTATCGCAAGTGGAAAATCGTGGGCATTTATAGCATCTACCATGATATTGCCCATGCCTGGAATTGCAAAAATCTTTTCAATAACAAGCGAACCACCTAAAATTTGTGTAAACATTGGAATTATAATATTTGCAAGTGGAATAAATGAATTGCGAAGAGCATGCCTTGTAGTTGCTTGAACCTGGCTTAACCCCTTTGATTTTGCAAGTAGCATATATTCTGAGTTCAATGCCTCAGTAAGTTCAGCTCTTGTATAACGGGCAACCCCTGCAATTGATCCAAATGATAGTGCAAGTATCGGCAATATCATAGAATGGAATTTAGTCCACGATAAATTCTTTTCAGCTGTGGTAATAATTGGGAACCAACCTAGCTTAAATGCAAAATAATATTGTAAAAGTGATGCAAAAATAAAGCTTGGAACCGAAATAAATAATATGATTAATATCGAGATGATCTGGTCGTCGATCTTATTCTTTCTAATCGCCGCCCATATACCAAATATCATCGCAATTGGCAGTGAAAATATCAATGAAAAAATATTTAACTGCATCGATACTGGAATTCTAGTTGCAAGTACTGTATTTACCGGTGTCTTAGGTTGAATAACAATACTAATACCAAAATCACCACGAATAAAGTCTTTCATAAAATAATAATATTGCATGTACATTGGTTCATGGAGGTGATATTTATCCTCCATCGCTCTTTTTACCTCTGCTGGCAACTTGTTATCTGTAATAAAACTGCCTGGCATCGAGTGCATAACTATAAAACTTAGAGATATAATAAAAAATAGCGTAATCGCTAATAATACTAATCTTCGTGCTGTATATCTTAACATCCTTTCTCTAATCTCCTTTCTAAATATTCGAAGAGAAGGGGCAGCGCCCCTTCTTCATCGAAGATTTTTATTATGGTAGTGGATCGTATTGTGCTTGGTTTAGAGCAAATCCAACACCTGGAATCCAACGGTCTGTTAACGGGTGAACTCTGTCAGCAAACATGGCAGCCGATCTTGTTTGATAAATCGGAATAACGGGTTTAACATCAAGTAGCATTTTTTCCATTTCGCCAAGAGCTTGTAGTCTTTCTTCTGGCTTAAAGATCAAGTCGCCCTTTACAGTTCTTCTATAAAGTTCATCGAATTCATCTGAATAGAATTGGTCTGTCTTAATTCCGAAGCTTTGAGTATAAACTTCCATTGAGCTCCAAGGATTGAACATTCCGCCTACCCATGAACCAAATCCTAGATCATAGTCTCCTGCTTGCATCTTATCATATGAGTTGTTCCATGGAACAGCACGTAGTTGAATGTCAATTCTATCTGGTCCAAATAGATTTTCAAATTCTTGTTCTAGGAATTCTGCCATGAGCTTCATGTTAGCAGAGTTATCGAAATACATCATTTCCATGACCATTTGCTTACCGAATTTTTCATAAGCCTTATCGAAATATTCCTTTGCAAGCTCTGGATCATACCCATAGTTAGCTGGTTCTAGAGCCTTAGCTACATCGGTTTCGCGATAGGTTTCTCCCTTAATTGGGTCGGTTGTTCTAACTGTTGCAACGATAGTTGCCATTGGGATACCAATTTTATAAATATCATTTACAATTGATTCACGATTGATTCCATAGTATAGAGCATTTCTGAAGTTTTGATCTGTTAAGAATGACTTATTAGGATCCTTGCTTGTCATATTGACATTCATGCACCATACGGCTTCTCTTTCGTTAAATACGATACGTGGGTCTTCTTCATATTTAGTATAGTTTGCACCAGAAAGACCAACTGAGTCGGTTTCACCACTTTCAAAAAGTTGAAGAGAAGTATTTGCGTCTTCTACAACTCTTTGAGTAATAACATCTGGTGTCCAGTATTCTGGAAGTGGATAGCTTGGATTTCTATGATATTCGTGATATTGATCTCTTGTCCATTCGGTCATTACATATGGACCTGAGAAGTCAAGAGTATCGAGTGAAGTACCATAAGTTGTCTCAGTTCTATCAGCATTCATGCCTTTTTCATAAGTTTCTTCTCTAACTGGTGACTTAGGTCCTTCTGTGAATCCTAACCAAAAGTCAACTTCAGGCATTGCATAGGCTAGGTCAATTTCAATTGTAAGTGGGTCTGGGAACTTCAATCCAACATCTTCCCATTCGCATCCGCCTTCAGCTAGATCTTCTTCGCTGATTTCAACCCAATTAGCTTGAAGCTTAGAATCTCTTTCATCGTATTCAGCTTGCTTTTTATCCTTTTCTTCGCCATCAGCCATAGCGTCGATTTCAGCTTTTAACTCTTCAAGAGCCTTTACTTCTTCTTGTTGATGCTTAAATTTGATATTGTCTTCGCTATATCCTAACCAGTATTTTCTAGCATTTACAACTTCCATTTCACCAAAGAAAGAGTCTGCTCCTCTGTGGTTCTTTAGCTTTGGATCGAGTAGCATCTTCCATGAATATTCATATGTGCTTGAATCGATCTTAGTTCCATCTGGCCAAGCTAGATCGTCTCTTAGCTTAAATGTCCAGTGAAGACCATCTTCACTACGGGTTGGCATTTCAGCAGCCATAACTGGTACGATTTTAAAATTATCTCTTTCTTCATCGTAGAAAATTCCCGTTAGTCCACCTAGTGTTAGGAAGAAGATATCCGATTCAGCATTTGTTTGGTAGACGTGTTGATTAAGTGTAGCAACCTTGCTTCCTGTAATTCTACGAACTACTTCGCCATCTTTTGCTGGAGCGGTTTCTTCAGCCTTGTCCTCAGGCTTTTCTTCTTCATTAGACTTATTGTCTTCTGTTGTAGTTGTGGTTTCTGGTTCTTTTGTATCTTCAGCTGGCTTTTTATTACATGCCACCAAGAATGATAGAGCCATTACCATAGCTATTAAAATAGCCAATAATTTCTTGTTCATTTAAAAACCTCCTTATGTTTTGTCGAGAGATTTTTAATCCCTCATTTCACATATATTTTATATGTTACTAGTATTTTATCAGAATGTAAC
>JALEOH010000029.1 GCA_022766605.1 Ezakiella sp. | reverse complement strand
GTTTCAATCCAAAACGATTATCAAGCTAATGCACCACGTAAAGAAGTTTTCCAAATGCTTTACAACGCAATTTCAAAGGACGATTTTGGTAAATACAATGTTTACAAGATGATCGTACTTGAAAATAGCAGAGTAGCTCAACTATCAAAAGACCAAATTAAGGCTGAAGTTATCTCAATCGTTCAAATGGCTAACAATGTAGACGAAAGAGGAACTGCTAAGGTCGGCGAACAAATGGTATTAAATCTTGTTAAGGATGATAAGCCAGTTAAGGTCGAAGGTGGTCTAGCTGATAGCGAAAACTTATTTGGTAGAGTAGCTGACTTTACACTAAATGAAAAGAACGAAATCGTAAAGATAACTGTTGATGAAAGTTATCCACAATATTTTGCTGGTTTCCAAAAAGTTAATGAAAAGGTATTAAAGTTAGCTGGTAAAGAATTCAATGTAAGAGTTGATGAAAGATATTATCCATATGTTACTCGTTCAGATAGAGATGACAGAGTATATAGAACTTATGTAACATCTGGTTCAAGAGCAGAAAACTATAACTATCAAGAATTTGCTAAGAAGAGAGCAGATGGAGCTATTAAAGCAAACTTTGGTAGAGTTACTGTTAAGGACGGCATGGTACTATTCGTAGACGCTTGGAACTACAGCGATATCGCTCCAGTTCAAAAGGTTGAACGTGACGGAAAAGACGTTTATTATTGGAATGACGCACGTAATGCTTCAGTAGAAAGAATGGAACCAGCTAATAGAGTTATTGCTTATAACGAAAAAGAAGGTTTCAAGAACTATTCAGCTAAGGAAATCAAGGCTGACGACGTTATCCACTGGATGAACGGCTTCACATTGGTAAGAACTGATGCTCCTGTAACAGGTAAGCTAGATAAAACTTATGAAAATGTTGATGGTGAATTTGCAGTACTAGAAGGCGTTGATGGAGATTTCTATCTAAATACTTTGAAATATTCAAAGGCTCCATTCCAATCAGTATTTGCTTATGATGATCAACATTATAGAACATTAGATGGCCGTAGACAAATCGAAGATATGAGAGGATCAGATGTTAAATTCCTACTTGACGTATTTGGTGATGTACAATTAGTGACAAGCCACAATAAATACAACGACAGAATTGCTCTACTAGACAAGACTGTTTCATCAAAGGGTATGGAATTCTTCGCACCTAATGCTCCAGAAGAACACAAATTCAGACTAAATGATGACTGGGATACCAATTATTATAGAGATGGACAATGGAATAGACAATCTACTAACAGATTTGACTCATTTGGTAGACTTGAATTAGTATATGTTGAAGGCGACGAAGAAAACAATGCTAAGCTTGTTGCTTCAATCGATAAATTTGCTTATGATCCACAAGTTGATCCAGCTGGAGCTTTTGTCAAACATCCATGGAAGAGCGCTGCTTTCGACTACACTTATGGTAGAGATAGATTCATCAATATTGGCGGAGTAAACTATAGATATTCCGATCAAACAGATATCTTTGTTATAGGCAAGAATTCAAGAGGCGAAAGAAAAGAAGTTGAAAAGGCAACACTTGAAAATATCAAGAAGTATAATGAAAATAACAAAGATCTAAAGGCTATGGTTATTACTGAAGAAGAATTTGATAAATTCTTAACTAAAGAACTTGACATTGCAACTTATGGAAGATTCGACAACAGAAGCAAGTTTGCTAAGATCATCGTATTTACCGATGCTAAGGGTGCTGATTTAGATCTACTTCCAATCGAATATGCAAGAATTGATACTAAGCACAACTGGTCCGACAAGGTAACTCTTGAAGTTGCACAAGGAAAATATGAAGAATATCTATTTGCTGATGGAGCAACAAAGAGCATTGTTCAAAATGCAAATGTTAGAGATTTCGTAGCATTCAGAGAAGTTAAGAACTCAGATCATAAGAAGGCTAAGGTCTTAGAAGTTATCGACTTAACTCGCCATTTCGGAAAAGTTGAATATAACAACGGAAGAGCAATTAAGCTTGAAAATGAAAATGATGCATTTGAAGTTGACGGACACACCAAAGAATTCGACAATGCATTGAATAGAAGATATGCAATGGTCTATGTGGTTAATGGATGGGCAGAAGTTATCGTCTACACTGATAGAGGATATGTTGAAGCTCAAGTAACTGAAGCTGACAAGGCAAGAGCAAAGGCATTTGCAGCAACTGTTGATGCACAAGGTACACCATTTAATTTAACAGCAGTAGAGGCAGCATGGAATGCTTTAACACCAGGAGCTCAAACATATGTAAAAGAGCAATATAAGACTCAATATGATAAATATATGAATGAGAAAAAAGCTACAGAGCCCGCATTCCAAACTCAATATAATGCTGCAATTGCAAAATTGAAGAAGCTAGATGCAAACGCAAAATTGACACTTGCACAAGCTGATCAAGCTCAATCACTTCTTGATGAGATTGACGCATACAAGAGCGCTGATGGTTCTAAGTTGGCACTAGATGCTCAAGAATCAACATTAACATCATCTATTGAAGTAAAGATTTCTGGAGCATATGCAGCAGAATATGCAAAACAAGAAACAGAAATCAAGAATAGAGTTAGCGTTGATTGGGCTACAATAAGCCAAAGAGCTATTAATGCAACCATGACAGGTACACCTGAGTATACAGCTGCTCAAACAGCTGCAGATGCAGTAGCAACAAGCAGTGAAACTGTTACAGATAAATCATCGTTTGAAACTGCAATAGCAAAGTTGCAAACATTAGAAAGCAACTATAATACTGCTAGAGCTGCTCTTGAAGCTATTCTTAAATAGTTAGCGGATAGTTGCAAGCAAGAAAAAGAGTAAGTGGCAACACTTGCTCCTTTTTTTACATATATATTTATGCAAAGCATATGCATTATTTACTAAAGATTTAAGCCATTTTATTCTCTAATAGCCTTTTATTAACAAAAAAAGAGCAGAGGATGCACCCCTGCACTTTTGTGATATTAGTGATATATTATTCGAGAAATTCTCTCATCTTAGCAATTGCAGCTCTTTTAATTGCATATACTTTGCTAGTTGAGATTTGCATTTCATTTGCGATGTCGGCAACTTTCTTTTCATTAAAATAATATAGCTCGATTACTCTTCTTTCATCGAAAGAGAGTATTGAGATTATTTCTTCTACTAGCTCTCGATTTATTATTTCCTCTTCAAAACTCTCTTCACTTGCTTTTTCATAGCCTTCAGGAAAGCCATAGTTCGTGCGCAATTTTTCACTCTTTGCCTTATTTTGATAATATCCACGTAGGCGAGCCTTGAGATATCCACCAAGAGGCACGCCCAACTCGTCGTCATAATCATTAAGAGCTTCGATCATTTCAATATTTCCCTCACTTATAAGATCTTCAAATAGATGGGGATAGTTGCAATAAGCCTTGATACTTGTAATTACAAGTGGTCTATAGTCGTTTATAATCTTGGTTATTTCTTCTTCTTTAAATTCTCTTTTCATTATTTCCTCCTTGATTTTTAATTAGTTTTGAATTAGTTAAAATCATGGAGGACTTTTATTTTTTACTTGCATAATCTCTCCTTCACATATTTATATGGAGTGAGAAGTTAAATTATTATGATTATCTTCTCGCTAATATAAACTCTATTTTCGAGAAAAAAACTCTGATTTTAAATCAACTCCTCAATATACAAGGGACAAAAGAATGCAAAGTGTAAGTAGTAAAAAAAAGCAATAAAAAAACTGCCACAAAATGCAGCAGTTTATTAGTTAATTATTTTCATTTTTACGCTCGTTAACCAGCAAACGTATCTCATTGGTCAGTGCCTCGATACCAATTCTAAGCGCATCCACCTTGCTTTCAAATCTTGTAAGCAAATAGATTGAAATGACAATAGGAAATGCTTGATTGCTAAGGACTTCAAATATTTCTTGCATAATAACCTCCTTTCTTGTTATTTAGTCTTCCCTATAATATATGTAATTAAGAGAAATCTTTTTCGCAATAAAAAAGCCTATCATATTGTGATAGGCTTTTTTATGCTGTCAAGAGTTTGACATTTTACTATTATAACCGTCATTATCTTCTTCTGTGCCACTTTCCATTTCTCTTTTTAAATTCTTTAGAGTCTTGTTTTTGATTTGATTGACCCTTGCTCGACTTATGCCAAGCATGCTTGCGATTTCTCCATCACTATAGCCTTTATAATAGCTCATATTGATTATACTTGATTCTCTGGATTCAAGCTTATTTAAACTTTGCTTTAGCTCTTCAATCATCATATTTTTAATCGCTCTTTCTTCAGTATTGTCTTCGGCAACTGGCTCAAAGCCCATCTCACTTGCATAGTCGAGCGAAAGTATAATTCCACGAGGTCTGCTGAGATAATTGTTAATTCTTGCAGTTGCACCACGAAATACATTTGGCACATCTCTCTTGCTTGATATATCCCTCTCTTCGAGCTTTCTTCGATAGGCTCTTTTCTTCTCTCGCCATACTGGTCTCATAAGAGCTTGGTAGACCTCCCTTGTTACCTCGACTTCTTGTTCGCTCTCTTCATTGTCGCTCATATCATTATTTTTATCGATAATTGCATCAGTTTTAATCCTATATTTCATATTTCCTCCTTCAATCGATAAATTTATCTTAATTCCCGGTAAGATTATTATAGCATTTAAATTACGCGAATGTCAATAGCGAACGAAGAAAGAACATGTAATTACAAAGTGCGTAATACAGCCATTTATGTGCATTGATATTTTCTTATAAATATGAGAATGTCTATAATACGCAATTTCATCGCATGTTGCAGAAAGTAAAAATTTTTAATAATTTCAAAAAAACTAGAAAAAAATCCTTTCTCATTACATATATAGATGTAAGCAGCCCACTTACCAATTATTAAAGAGGAGGTGATAAGATGATTAAATTAGTTATTAAAACTGATGTCGCTGATAAGCTAACTGGCGAGACAAAGGTCTTCCCCAAGACTATCTCCAATATTGCAGATGCTGCAACAAACGAGAATCTAAATCTATTTGCCACAGCTTTTATCAAGCTAATCGACGGCACTAAGAATAAGGTCGAAAAGATCACAACCGAAGAGATATAATCTCTTAGCAAATTTAGTATAAAGGAGGTGAAAATATGGAAACCAAAAGACTACAATTAATCTTTAAGGACGTTGCCGACAAGTCAGCATCGCTATCAATTGCGAACTACTTCAAGGAGAATCTATCAAAAGAGCAAGTAGAAGCCGCAGCAGGAGAAATGCTAGCATCAAAAGTACTTGTATCTAAGAATGGAGAAATCGTAAGTTTAAAGGACGCAGTAGTAATTACTACTAGCAAAGTTTCACTTATGAAATAGCAAACTAAAACAGGCTCGGGCAGCCTGTTTTTTTGGTATGACGGGCATGCTCTAATGTCATGGTGAAAGTCCTCTAAAGGTATAGACTGTAGAATAAAACTGTCCTATTAAGTATAACCTATCTATTTTCGTTTTTCGTATTTGTTTTGCCATGGATCCATACTTTCTTGTATATCCTGCTTCTTTTAGTTTTTTATATACTTGAGCTAGTCCTTCATGTCCGCGTCTTTGATATTTTATTAGTTCTAGTTCTTATGGTTTGTGCTGTTTGGGGTGTGGTATCTTCTTGCTGCTTCTACGTTGCTTGTTTTTATTGCATATTCTACTATTCTCTTCAAGTAATCTCATTTTTCTATTATAATTATTTTCATAAGAACGTCCTTTTGTATTGATGAATATATCCTTTATTCTTAATCTTGGTAAAATCATATCGCCTAAGAGTATTAATAACCTCCTCAACAGAATATCTCTTACCAAGTTGTTTATCCATAATAGTTAGAAGCACAAGAGCAACATAGCACACAATAAAGTGACCATATATTCTATCATAAAACTCATCAAAAAAATATTTTTATATTTTGTGATATTTTTTTGAAATAGGCTTGCATTTAAATTTTTCTTGTGATATAATGTCAGAAAGCAGAGATGAGAAGAGTAGTTTTAAGATGGCTTTTAAGAGAGTGCATGTTTGGTGTGAATGCATAAGACGCTTTTTATGAAAAAGAACTCGGAGCACTTATTGAGGATAATTCATA
>JALEOH010000019.1 GCA_022766605.1 Ezakiella sp. | reverse complement strand
GATCAAACTCTCAAGATAAATTTTCTCTTGAGCTTTCTCTGGCTCTTTATTATTACATTTATAGTGTGTCCACTTCCTTAGAATTAACTTCGTCAATTCATGACTTCTTTTCACTTATTTCTTTGTTTAGGTTCTGGTAGTGACAGTTACTACCCTAGCTCTTGTGATATGTCTCACTCGAGCTGACTTGTTTATTATACCATGGTGGTTTTTATTTGTCAAGCGTTTTTTACTTCTTTTTTAAAAAAATTTTATTTTGTGAGAATTTATATCTAATAGGGTATATTGTATTTGGAGGAAGATATATGGATATAAGACAATTAGAGACCTTTATTGCGGTTAGTGATCTTAAAAGCTTTTCTCGGGCTGGCGAAAAACTATTTGTTACTCAGCCAACTGTTACTAACCATATAAAGAATTTAGAAAATGAATTAGGAGTTTTTTTAGTAAATAGAATGGGTAATGCTATTACTCTTACCGATTCGGGAATGATATTATATAAGTATGCCAGAGATGTAGTAGATTCGATTAATCTTGCCAAGCATTCTATTGCAATTCACGAGGAGAGCATCGAGGGAGTTATTAATATTCTGTCTTCTAGCGTTCCTAATTGCTACTATCTGCCGGAGAAAATGGCTGAATTTATGAAGAAATACGATAAGGTTATTTTTAATGTTTCAAGCAATGATTCTTTAAATGTTATTAATCAAATTAAAAATGGTAAATATGATTTTGGTATAGTTGGTTTCCAAACTGAAGAAAATACCCTTGTTTATCACAAGTTATTTTCAGATGAGATTATGTATATAGTTTCAAAAAAATATTTTCCAGATTTGAATAATTATGATACTATTGGACTTAATGAGGTTTTAGACATTCCAATGACTCTTCGTGATGCTAGAAGCGGAACGCTAAGAACTGTTATCAATCAAATAACTAAGCAAAGTTTACACTTTTTTAAAAGACCATTTAGCGTATGCGATAGCAATAATGCTATTATTGAAATTGTCAAAAACGGTCACGGCGGATCTTTTATCTCCGATCTTATGTGCGATAGACTAGGAGATGATGTTCTTAGGTTGAGATTTAAAAATGTTGACTTGCATAGGGATTTCTATCTAGTTTACAATAGACTTAAAAACTTATCTCCGGTAGCAGCTGAGTTTGAGAAGTTTTTATTAGACTTTGATGATGCAAATAAATAATCATATTAAAAGGGTTGTCGCTTGACAACCCTTTTTTAAAAATATTTTACTATTGCTTGATAATAGCTTTTTTCTCCTAAGACTTTATTAATTAAACTCGCTTGATTTCTTACTGTCTTAACACTTATATTAAGTGCCTCTGCTACTTCATCAAAAGTCTTTCCCATGCTTGTTAAAACCGCAATTTCATATTGCCTCATAGTCAGTTTTCCGATCGGACTTTCCTGCTCCTCTTCAAGAAGGCTATCCGATACATAAAATGATGATTTTTCAACAGATCTTATTGCATCAAGGAAAATCTCCTTGTCGTCATTTGCAAATATTGCTGATTCGATTTTAAGAATTTTAATATTTAATCTTTTAAAATCTTTTTTATTCTTTAACACGAGTATTGCAGGCACCGGTATGCGATTTTTGTTTCTAGTCTTTAATATTTCTACTAGATCCTGATTTATACCATCAACTAGTATTATAAGTAGTCTTGCTAGAATTTTATCTGTATCAAAATTTACACGACTTACTTTGTATCCAGCTGATTCAACTATTGATTCTAAGCCATAGTATTCAATGTCATTTTTAGCAACTACTATTGCTTTTTTTCTATTGTCGCCAGTCTTATACTGCCTCGTAGACGAGCTTGCCATCTTTTATTACCTTATCTGTGTGATTAATACCAAAATGATATAATATATAATCTAAGTTTGGTGCATCAAAGATTGCAATATCTGCACGCTTTCCAGGCATCAGACTCCCCTTTTCTTTTTCAAGGCCAAGAGCTGCTGCTGCATTTATCGTAACTCCAACCAGTACTTCTTCGGGTGTCATCTTCATATTTAAACATGCAAGATACATACAAAGCTGTATATTTTCTGTCGGACAACTTCCAGGATTATAATCAGTTGATATTGCAACTGCTACACCATTTTCAATCATAGCTCTTGCAGGTGCGAATATATGATCCCCCATATTAAAGCTAGTGCCTGGTAGAAGATTTGCAATTACATCTCCACTCTTTAGGTGAGCAATTCCTTCTTCGGTGCATTTAATTAGATGCTCTGCACTTATTGCTCCAACTTCTCCTGCAACTTTGGTTCCTCCGATTTCTGCAATTTCATCCGCGTGGATTTTGGGAATTAAGCCATGCTCTTTTGCAGCTAAGAGTAATCTTTTGCTATCTTCTGCATTAAAGACACTGTCTTCACAAAAGACATCGCAGAATTTTACTCTGCCATCTTCAGCGAATCGAGGAAGATATTCTTCTATAATAATATCTATAAACTTAGCAGGATTTTCCTTATATTCTTCTGGAACAGCATGCGCTCCCATAAATGTGTGAATTACATCTATCGGATGATTTTTATCTATCCTATCAGCTACATTTAGCTGCTTAAATTCCGTCTCAATTGAATCGATGCCATATCCTGTCTTAGCTTCAACCGTGGTTACCCCATAGCTCATTAACCTGTCGACAGATTTTAAAGCCTGATTATATAGTTCATCTTCGCTCATTTCTTTGGTCTTCTTAAGAGTATACATTATTCCGCCACCTGCTCTTAAAATGTCGAGATAACTTGCTCCATGAAGTTTTTTATTCAATTCATTTTCACGACTTCCACCATGAACTAGATGGGTGTGCGAATCGATTAAGCCGGGTGTTACGGTTTTACCTGTAGCATCTATTACAGTTGCATCTGCATTTAGCTCATATTTTGGAGCTTCTTTTACGCTTCCAGCATAGACTATCTTTTCACCTTCAACCAAGACTATAGCATCCATTATCCTCTCTATTTCTCCTTGAGCTTTGCCACATCTCTTTTCATCTGGGCCAGCAACCGTGATTAACTCAGCTATATTTTCGATTTTGAGGCTGATATTAGTCATGAAGTCTCGTCTCCAATACTTGATTTATATCAAAATCATCTACTTGAAGATACCACTGTGCGCAATCAACAAGAGCTTGCATTGGGACTAGTCCAATTACCTCGGAGTTTACTATGCTTACCCCATATCTTTCGGCTTCGCGTTTAATAGCTTCAAAAACTCTAAATATTGGAGTCTTTGTATAGTCTACAAGATTCATAGAAACTTGAGCAAGATTTTTATCTTCAAGCAATAGTCCAATTGCTTTGCAATATGTGAAGCCACCGCCTTTAGCTCTCATCGACTTTGCAATCTTCTTTGCAATTTCAACATCAGAGGTATTTAAATTTACATTATATGCAACCAATGCTGGTCTAGCACCAATTGCGCTTACTCCTGATTTTTTATTTAATTCAATCGGACCATAGTCAGGTGCCCAACCATCGCTCTTTAGCTTTTCTTCCATAGCCTCATATTGGCCACGTCTTACATCAGCTAAATTCTCACGTTCGCTTTTAGTTGCAGATCTTTCATATAGATAAACCGATATGCCTAGTTCATCTCCAACTCTTTGGGCAAGTTTTTTGGAATATTCAACAGCTTCATCCATGGTAATTTCACTAATTGGAATCAATGGACAAACATCCATCGCTCCCATGCGAGGATGCTCTCCTTCGTGCTTTGTCATATCTATTAATTCGCTTGCAGCCTTGCATGCATTAAATGCAGCCTCGATTACTTTGTCTGGATCTCCAACAAAAGTCACTACCGATCTATTGTGTGTTGGATCGCTAGAATAGTCAAGGAGCTTTACTCCTTCGACTTTTCTAACTTCTTCAACAATCTTTTCTACCTTTTCTTTGTCGCGTCCTTCACTGAAATTTGGAACGCATTGTAAAATTCTAGCCATATTTCCTCCCAAATATAGTTTATTTAACTATGCTATCTATTAGTGAATCATCTGCAAGGAATGGAATGGTAATGTGATTTTCATCTCCATGTTCCTTGTTATATTCAATTGTGGTTTCAATTGAGTGTTCATTTCTTGCCCAGCTTCTCCTTGAAACTCCGCACATAGTATCCCATAACATTGCACTTTTTAGAATTTCATCAACTCTTTCTGATCCATCAAGAACCATGCCAAATCCACCGTTGATGGACTTACCGATTCCAACTCCTCCGCCATTGTGAAGAGCTACAAGGCTCATTCCTCTTGCCGCATTACCTGCAAAGCAATGAGTTGCCATATCTGCCATTATATTTGAACCGTCGTAGATATTCGAAGTTTCTCTAAACGGAGAGTCGGTACCACCTGTATCGTGGTGATCGCGTCCCAACATAATTGGACCAACTTCACCATTTCTAACCATTTCATTAAATCTAAGAGCTATCTTTAAGCGTCCTCCTGCATCTTGATAGAGTATTCTAGCTTGACTTCCAACAACGAGCCTATTCTTTTCGGCATCTCTTATCCAGATGTAGTTGTCGCGATCTTGTCCACGTCTATTGGGATCGATGCAATCCATTGCAGCATGGTCGGTCTTTATGAGATCTTCTTCTTTACCAGATAGGCAGACCCATCTAAATGGTCCATAGCCGTAGTCAAATAGCATTGGTCCCATAATGTCTTCTACATAGCTTGGGAAAATAAATCCTTCTGATTCATCGACGCCATTTTTTGCAATATCCTTTGCACCAGCATCGTAAACAGCCTTCATAAATGAGTTACCATAATCAAAGAAATAAGTTCCCTTAGCTACCAATTTCTTGATTAATTCGAAATGGTGACGAAGACTCTTATTTACTTCTTCGATAAATCCTTCCTTGTCTGTTGCAAGCATCTTTGTTCTCTCTTCAAAAGTCATGCCTTGCGGGCAATATCCTCCATCATATGGAACATGGCATGAGGTTTGATCACTTAAGAGTTCGATATGAATATCATTATTAACAGCATATTCAAGTAAATCAACTATATTTCCATAATATGCAATCGAACGAGCTTCCTTCTTGTCAACATAGCTCTTTGCAATTTCAAAAACTTTAGCGGCATCATCTGAATATTCATCGATCCAACCTTGTTCAAGTCTTGTTTCAATTCTAGATAGGTCAACCTCGGCAATTAGTCCAACTGCATTTGCAATCTTGGCAGCCTTACCTTGAGCTCCGCTCATTCCACCAAGTCCACTTGATATAAACATGTGACCTGCAAGATCGGCATCTTCTGGAATACCTAGCTTAATTCTTCCGGCATTTAATATAGTGTTAAATGTTCCATGGACTATGCCTTGAGGTCCAATATACATCCAACCACCAGCTGTCATTTGTCCATAGTTAGCTACGCCCATTGCAATGGCCTTTGCCCAGTGATCTTGGTCGTCATAGAGTCCTACCATAAGAGCATTTGTAATAATTACTCTTGGGGCTTCCTTTTTGGATTTAAATAGACCAACTGGGTGACCTGAAGCCATGACAAGAGTTTGTTCATCGGTCATCTCTTGTAGATACATTTGAGTTAGACGATATTGCATCCAGTTTTGGACGACTTGTCCAGTCTCACCATATGTTACTAACTCATATGGATATAATGCGACGTCAAAGTCTAGATTGTTATCCATCATAAGTTGAAATGCTTTTCCCTCTAAGGTTTTTCCTTTATATTCATCAACTGGCTTTGCTTTGATATTTCCATGTGGACGATATCTATATCCATAAATTCTGCCATATGTCATTAGCTCATCATAAAATTCTGGAGCTAGTTTTTCATGCAAACATTCTGGGATATAGCGAAGTGCATTTTTAAGAGCAATCTTAATCTCATGCTTTGAAAGATGTGCTTCTCTTTTTGGAGCGCGTCTAATCTTTGAATCAAAGACTGGATCGGGTGGTAATTGGTTGCCAAGTTTAATTGTCATGGCGCTATTAATCATCTCATTCGTAATCATATTTACCTCCTTATAATAATTTTATGTTACGCTTTTAGTTCGCCGATTTCAGATTCCACTGCTTTTACAATTGAACGATCAGCTAGTAATTCATCGACTATTTCAATGTCGATATTCATTATTCTATCTACTTCAACTCTTGGGCTCTTTTGTCTTATTAGATCATAAACAGCCTTAGTTGCTTTTGAAAGTTTATCAGCTCCCCCTCTTAGATCGATGGCTTGAGCTGCAGTTAGCAATTCCATTGCAAGTACTTTTCTTGAGTTATAATATATTTCGCGAGCCTTTCTTGCAGCAATCGTACCCATTGAGACATGGTCTTCTTGATTGGCGCTAGATGGAATAGAGTCTACCGATGCAGGATGAGCTAGAACTTTGTTTTCGCTTACCAAAGCTGCTGCTGCATATTGAACTATCATAAATCCACTATTTACTCCGCCTTTTTCTGCTAAAAATGCTGGCAATCCATGGCTTAGTGCAGGATTTACCATCTTTTCAAGTCTTCTTTCAGAGATATTTGCAAGCTCAGATAGACCAATTCCTAAAAAGTCGAATGGTAGAGCCATTGGTTCACCATGGAAATTTCCTGCTGAGATTGAAGCCTCATCTTCTGGGAAGATGATTGGATTATCTGTTACTGAATTCATTTCTATATCGACTTTTGTCTTTACAAAATCGATGCAATCCTTACAACCAGTATGGACTTGTGGAACACATCTTAGTGAATAAGCGTCTTGAACCCTTAGCTCACCTTGTCTTGTTATATTTTTGCTACCATCTAGAATTCTTCTGACATTTTCGGTAGTCTTAAACATCCCCTCGTGTGGTCTAACCTTTGCAATTCTTTCATCATAAGCATCGATAATACCGCCTAATGCTTCCATGGTCATGCTTGCTGCAATATCCGCAATTTTTAAAAGCTCTAGAGCATCATAAGTAGTAATAGCTCCTACAGCAGTCATTATTTGAGTGCCATTGATTAGCGCGAGGCCTTCCTTACTTGTTAGCTCAATTGTATCGATGCCTGCCTCTTTCATAGCTTCGGCACTATTTCTTACTTCTCCTTTGTAATAGCATTCACCAAGTCCCAACATAGGTTGAACCATATGGCTAAGTGGTGCCAAGTCTCCCGAAGCTCCAAGCGATCCTTTTTCGGGAATAATTGGAGTTATGCCCTTATTTAACATTTCGATCATGGTCTTAACCGTAACAAGTCTAATTCCAGAAAATCCCTTTGCAAGTGCATTTGTACGAAGCACTAAGGCTGCACGAGCAATTTCAATTGAAAGAGGCTTGCCAACCCCACATGAGTGGCTCATAATTAAATTCTTTTGAAGCAATTTCGTTTCATCTTCAGGAATATGAACTTCGGAGAATTTTCCAAATCCCGTAGTAATTCCATATATTACTCTTTTCTCTTCAACAAACTTATCTACCAATGCCCTTGAGCTATTGATTTTTTCTTCTGCTTCCTTTGACAATTCAACTGGTGCATTAAATCTTGCAACTGCAATTAAATCCTCTAGTGATAAATCACTTCCGTTTAAAATAATCTCTTCCATATGTCTTTCCTCCTAATATTTTTCCCCGCTCATCATAATAAATTACATGGCGGCTGTTACTGTACCTTAATAAAGTCATCAAAAAACCGCATCTAACTGATGCGGTCAAATACTCCTTGAATTGTGAATAACCTCGTCATAATTGGTTTCCTCCTTCACTGATTTCATTATATCATATATGAAAAATAAAAGTCAAGCAATTTAAAAAATATTTGTGATATTAATCACATTTTTCTCTGCTCTTTTGTGGCAAATATATTATTGCATTTAGTCCATAGCCTTCGCCTTCCCTGCGATAGCTATGGAATAAATCAGAAGTAAAAGTATCCTCGTAAACTATGGTAATATCCTTGCCATTAATCCCAAGCTCAATCAATTCTCTTTTAACAAATCTCACCAAGTCAAATTTATATTTTCCACCAATGTCGTTTGATAAAAATCTATCAAAGAAAAATCTACCTTTAAATTTTTCCACAAAATCATCGGATACTTGAAATGATTTTTTTTGAATTGAAGGCAATAAATATACTTCATAATCTTTATCTCGCCCAATTTTATTTATCGCTTCTACATATATTCTCTTATTGACACCTCTCCAGCCAGAGTGAAGAAGGGCTGCGGTATCGCTATTTTTATCCTTAATTAGTATTGGAATGCAATCTGCGGTTACTATCATCACTGGACGTTTACTCGTTATAAAACCATCTACATTTACATATTCCCCAGCACTAGGAAGGCTTATAATATTTTTAGTATGTTTTTGCCTGGTTTTTGCAAGAGGCATCTGGCTTAATTTAAAATGTCTTAAAATTTTAACTGTATTAAAATAATTATATCTTCTAAAATCATATTTCAATCCCGTCATTATAATGGCTGAGCCATCGCTAAATTCATGAAGATATAATCCATCATTCTCTTTAAAAAATCTTAAATCAACCATAAAAAATATATCCCTAATATTATAACTGCCGGCACTCCAAAAATCCCTACAAATATTGCCGTAAATAGATTGAGGGGAATCTCCTTTCCTATATTAGCTAAAAGAAGATTAACAACAAATAATAAAATCCCCCCTGCGACTGCATTTATTACAAGTGATTTTACTATTCTAAATGAAATCTTTAAAAGCTTTCCTATGAATGGAATCAATATTAAAGCTAAAATGAATATCAATATCATGTTAGATTTTTAATCCATTTTTTGCTCAAAATTCTCGGGGTTGATACAAGCATCTTTACCACCTCTTCAAGACTAATCATAGCAAGTGTATAATGAAGTGGCAAATGAAATACCAATACAGCAAGAGCTGCCATTGGAAGTCCAACGCAATAGCTTGTAAACATCTCTAGTTTAAAGCTGAATTTAATATCTCCGCCACCTCTTAAGACCCCAACTATTGAGACCGAATTATAAACTCTTACAAAATAGAATATTCCAAGCACAATTAATGTCATCCATGCACTTTCAAATACTGTCGGAGTTAGATTTCTAAACAATCTTAATATCGGTCTACCAAAGACTATTAATATCAATCCAAGAGCTCCTCCAATTGTAGCACCAAGTAGCAAGCTTTTTTTAGCTATGTCTTGTGCACGATCTATCTCATCGGCTCCTATTTTAGTTCCAACTATAACAGTCGTGGCTCCAGCTAGACCCTTAGCAAATATATATAGCATATTTGAAATAGACATGGCAACCTGGACTGCCGCCGTTGCGTCGACTCCGATTTTTGCATAAAACATATTATAAAGCACTTGAGCTAGTCCCCAAAATAATTCTTCTAGTATTACTGGGCTAACTACCACGCTGAATCTGCTAAAGAATTTAAGATCGCTTTTAATTAGATTATAAAAATTATCATATAGAGGTCCTTTTTGGGCTACTAGTACATATGCTAGCAATAAAAATTCAAGCGCACGAGCAATAATAGTTCCAATTGCTGCGCCAGCAACTCCCATCCTTGGCATTCCAAATTTACCAAAAATAAAACAATAGTTAAAAAAAGCATTTGCAAAAAAACTAACTAAGCTTGCAATAAATGGTGTCCTAGCGTTGCCTGTAGATCTCATGCCAATGCCAATTGCAAAACTAAGAGCTGTCATAGTGTAGCTAATTGAGACCCATTTTAAATAATTACTACCTACCTCTACCACAAGTGCATCATCTATAAATAATGCTATTATTTGCGATGGTATTGCAAGCGCAAGTGCAGTAAATACAACACTCACTAAAACCGATAGCTTAATTGTATGGCCTAGGCTCTTTTTTACAGAGCCATAGTCTTCTTTCCCATAAAATTGGCTTATTAGCACGCTTGCGCCAGTTGTAATTCCAAATAATATCATTGAAAAAAAGAAAAAAACTTGATTAGCGATACCAACCCCAGCGATTGCCTCTGTGCCAAGTGTAGTTATCATAAATGTATCTAGCGTATTTAAACTAGAGGCAATAAAGCCCTGCAAAGTTACAGGAACCGCTATTTTTAATGTATCTTTTAAAAATTCTCTATCATTTACTATTTTCTTTAGCAATTAAATCCATTATCTCCTTTGCTATTTCATTTATCGGCCTATTTCCATCAATAACGACGGCATTTTTATATGTCTTAAATTTTAACATAAAATCCATCTCATCCTTCATCCAACGGCTTGTAAACTCTTCTACATTTACTCCACGTCTTTTTAATCTCTTAAGCCGGGTATTTAAACTAGTGTCTATAAATATCGATAAATTTCGATATTTATCCAGTAGGCTAGTCGAAGAGTAGCTACCATCAAGCACTGTTATTGAATTATATGATTCATATTTTATATAATATCTTTGTCTTTTACAATCAAATGCGCGATAGTATAGGCCATCTCTATCATCTAACTTGGAAATTACTTCTTTAACAAAAAAGGGGGAGTTAAAATTCCCCGAAAGTTTGTGATGGGCTTCTCCTCTTGGATAGAAGAAATCATCTGCTCTTAAAACTCTAACTCCACTTTTCTCTAAAATATTTCCAATGCTCGATTTGCCCGATGAAGAAAATCCATCAATTGTAATAAGCATTAGTTAAAATATTTTTCTCCCAATGACTTTCTAAGCCCAACTGCAACAAGCGGAACTAAAATTATATGAAGAGCTATTGCTGGAAGCTTAGTTATAAACATAGCATTAAACCACGCACCGATGCTCTCGATTTTTGCACCCATAATTAGCCAGTTGCCAAGCGCAAATGCAACGCGACCGAGCACCATGGCAAGTAAGATCGACACTATTGTTCCGATAATATCTTGCGATAAAAATCTTGAAAATATTCCCGCAAATAGTCCGTAGCTTGCAACCTCAATTATCATAACTGCAGCAAATGGAAATGGTGGCATGCTTGTTATTAATGCTGATAATAATACCGAAAATCCACCAGTTAATAGTCCAGCAACGGGTCCAAAGAGTACACCAGCAAGTAAAGCTGGGATGTGTATGGGCGAAAATAGCTTTCCAGCTTCAGCGCCCATTAAGTGAAATACTTGAGGTAATAACACCCCAAGAGCGATAAATAGTGCAATTAGCACAAGTTTTTTGGTTGTAATCTTCAATTTAACCCTCCTTGATCTACAACTATATTATATCCAAATCTTCGTAAATTGCGAAGAAAAATCTTTCTTCCGTCTGCTCTATCTTCCACAGTAGTTCAATGCATGTATCTAAGCTTATCGCTCTTGTCGTCAAGACGAACGAATCATTGGTCTCATATATCGAATGCACATATGGCAAGAGCACTCTTTCGATTTTATAGGACGTTTGATCAAATGAAAAATAGAATTTATAGCTCATAATGGTTTCATCAATTGGAGCAAGCTCTGGAGTAAATAGCGGCATAGATTTTCCGTTTTTTATATGAATTAAATCAAGCACCACACCATTGGCTGCGGAAAATTTCCCTGCCCCTTGACCAATTATCTCAACTTTACCGACTATATCTCCAGTAAAGCCGAGTAGATTGTTATTACCACCTACATTTGATCTTAGTCTTTCATTTTTGTATAATACTGGTGCTACAATAGTTGCAAGCCTACCGTTTTTAAGACAAGCATAACTCATTAGCTTTGGAATTAATTTATGCCTTTCAAAAAAACCAAAGTCAAGATTTCTAATATTTTGTATGCCATATGTTGGAATATCATTTGGATCGACATACATATTAAATGCAAGCATTATGGAGATAGCAAGCTTATTTCTAGAATCAATCCCTGTAATATCATCTAAATAATCAGGCTCTTGATATCTTAGCATACGACTTTTTAATAGAGCTTCATCAAAATCAATGCCATCTTTTTTCATAAGATCCAATATGAAATTAGTCGTGCCATTCATATTGCCGAATATTTCACTTATCTTATTTATCTTAGTATATTCGCTAAGCATATTGACCCAAGGAATTCCTGCACCCACCGTCGCTTCGTAGCCAAGCTTAACCTTAGAATGCTCAGCCTCTTTCATAAGTTCTGGCAAATGCTTACTTACTACTTCTTTTGAGCTAGTTACGAGATTTTTGCCAGCTTTTAATGCTCTTATAGAATAATCAAAGTGAGCCTCTGACTCACTTATAGTATTAACAACAGTTTCTATTTCAGGATCGTTTAATAAATCCTCTACATCCGTTGTAAAGATCTCGCCACGATCTTTAATATGCTTTACTAATATCTTTTTTATAGTCATATCAGGGCATCTGGTCTTTATAACCTCATAAACTCCGCTACCAATATTACCATATCCCATTAAACCAATTATCATCATTCACCTCAAAATAATTATAGCAAATTTCTAAATAAAAATCCATATCAACTAAAGAGCTTCTTTCCATACACTATTAATACCAATATTGCAATTACAACGAGGCCTATAAATCCATATTTTGCCATATTGCGGCTTGATAAAGGCTCTTCAGTTACAACATCCTCAAGACTAAAGCTTGGAAGAGTAATATAATTATTGAATCTCAATATTTGGCCGGGCAAAGTGTCCCTATTGTCTTTTAAATAATCTATATAGCTCTCAAGATCTTCAATACTATATAGTTTCTTTTCCATATGATTGATTACAGTGTCCCCAAAAAGAGGAGTGATGACAAGATGCCCTCGGCTTTGCGCAACTAAAAACTTATATTCCATTCCAAGAGGTTCAATTAGTGCTACCTCTGATCTTTTTACATTAAGCAGTTTAGCAAATTTTTCTATATTGGTATTTTGCCCATCTATATAAGTGCTTTTGCAAAGCCATCTATAGCTATCCTCACCCTCCATCTTTCCATATACAACGGTTGCAACTTCTTCATCATCCAATTTAACATCAAAAGTCCAATTGTCATATCCGATAAATTCCCTATCAAGTATAACAAGGTCTTCCATCGAGTTAGCTCCGCCAACCGTGTCCACGCTAAAATATCTCGTAGGCTCGCTATAGCTAATATTGCCACTATCAATATTACTTACCACATCCTTAAGATCACTGCGAATAGAGCTTTCATTTTCATCTAAAAATTTCTTTATCTCTAAATTGTTAGATATATCCTCTGCCTTAATTCCCACAGCAAATAAATTGGATAAAATAAAAAGTATAGATAGTAAAATTATAAAAGACTTCCTCACTTTTTCCTTCTCCTTATCATCAAGACTATTATAACAAATGAACCAATTGCAATAATCGCTCCCTTGACTCTATTTCTTTTTAATCTATCTTCGCTCATAAATTCATTGGGATTTACAAAATCCTCAACTACATCGGAAAATTTTAACTTGGCATCTCCAATATTATCCAAATAATCTTTCAGATCCTCTAATCTATAGATCTTTCTTTGCTCAGAAAAATTACCATTCTCATTTAAATAAAGCGGATCTATAAATTCTCCTCTATCGTTTTTAGCAGCAAGTGCATATCCAAAATCCCTTATGCTTAGCGCCACGACTTTGCCCATATCTATTCCAAGGGCAATACAAAAATTAATCGCAGCTGTGTCAAAGCCCTCTGCTCCTGAACTTATTTTAATAAGCTCATATGATTCACCGCTTTCTCTAATTTCGATAAAATATTTTGCAAGCTTTCCAATGCTTACCACGAATAAATAATTTTCGCTATATTTCATTTCGTCAAGAGATTTTATATCAAAAGAAGTGTTGATAAAATGTAGAGGGATCGCTTCACTTATCTGAGCCTTATCAAGTATCTCGCTGGCATCTGCCATTTTATTTAAATTGATTTCCTTCTTAAAAGCCTCCTCTGCAAAAGCTCTTCTCTCCTCAAGCATGGCATCATTATTAATATTGCCAGCTGCAAATATATTAGTACTAAATAATATTAAAAATATAAAAATTATACATCTTTTCATAGTCGCTCCTTTAACCAAGTGAAATTATCTCTAAATTCAATTATAGCACAACTATTTACAATTAGCAAAATATGTAAAGGCATATTTTATGAATATGTCTCTTAAGATTTTGACTATTTCTTTAATGTCAATCTATCGGTAATATTAAAGTATCATCCAAGGTTTTCGTTAAATCCATATGCTCTTATGAACTTTATTTCATCTACTCCACCAGTTTTTATTTTATATTTTTTAGAATTTATCCATTAAATAATAGTAAAATATTATACAATGCCCATTCAATAGTTAAAAAAACCTTGGCAACCAATTTATTTAACCGCCAAGGCTTTATTATAGCTAATTTATTTAAGTTTTTCACGCAATTTATTTAGCATGTCTTCGGTCATCTTGTCGAGATCATATTTGGGATTAAAGCCCCATTCTTCACGCGCACAAGTATCGTCAAGTGAATCTGGCCAGCTATCTGCTATTGCCTGACGAACTGGGTCGACCTCGTAGTCAATTTCAAACTCAGGGATGAATTTTTTTATAGATGCTGCAATTTCTTCTGGAGTAAAGCTCATTGCAGTTATATTAAAGGCATTTCTATGAACTAATTTATCTCCATCTGCTTCCATTAAATCGACTATTGCCTCTAATGCATCTGGCATGTACATCATGTCCATCTTGGTGCCTGGTGCAATAAATGAAGTGTATTTTTTATTTTTTATTGCTTCATAGTAGATATGCACGGCATAGTCAGTTGTGCCACCACCTGGCAATGTTTCATATGAAATTAGCCCGGGGAATCTAACTCCTCTTGTGTCAGTTCCAAATCTTTGATAATAATAGTCACAAAGAATTTCTCCTGCAACCTTAGTTACACCATACATAGTGCTTGGCCTTTGAATTGTATCTTGTGGAGTCTTCTCCTTTGGTGTGCTTGGACCAAATGCCGCAATCGAACTCGGAGTAAAGAGCATAATCTCCTTCTCTCTTGCAATCTCAAGCATATTATATAGTCCATTCATATTGATATCCCAACAATCTTGAGGACGAGCTTCTCCTACCGCAGATAGAATTGCAGCGAGATTGATGATGGTATTTATCTCGTATTTTTCGACAAGTTCAACGGTCTTTTCCTTATCTCTTATATCCAACAATTCAAAAGGTCCTGAATTATATAATTCATCATGTCCTTCTTTTTTGCTTCTGTTGGTTGCAACTACATTCTCATTGCCGTATTTTTCCCTTAAAAGCATAACCAATTCTGAGCCAATTTGACCAAGTGCTCCTGTAACTAAGATCTTTCTCATATTTGCCTCCTTATTATAATTGAGCTATAAATTCTATTTCTATTCTAGCATCTTTAGGTAATCTTGCAACCTCGACGCAACTTCTTGCTGGCTTGTGTTCTCCAAAGAATGCCTCATATTCTGCATTGACATCGGAAAAGTCATTCATATCCTTAATGAATATAGTTGCCTTAAGAACATTTTTAACATCTCCACCAGCAGCTCTAACTATTTCAAGAGCATTGTTGAGTGATTGTCTTGTTGCATTTTTAATGCAATCAGAAACCAATTCGCCAGTTTCTGGATTGATAGGGAGTTGTCCACTAGTAAAAATAAATCCATTTGCTTCCATGCCTTGAACATATGGTCCAATTGCTGCTGGAGCCTTCTTTGTGTCTAATACTTTCATAATTACCTCCTAATATTTAATTATTGCTATCCTTCCATAATCTTTCGAGATCATAGTGCTTTCTTGCAGCCGCCTCAAAAATATGCACGATAACATCACCAAAATCTAAAAGCAACCATTCGCTTGATTTTTTTGCCTGCGGATTTTTTAGCTCAAAACCAGCTTTATCCATTTCATATTCAACATTGTCCGCAATTGCCTGAAGCTGATTGACATTGCCTGCACCTGTTATTACAAAATAATCTGCAAAGCTCGTCTTTTCGCTTATATCAATGATCTCCGTATCATATCCCAATTTGTCGTCAATTGCTTTTTTTATGATATCCAACTTAATACTTGTCTCGCTCAAATTTCGCTCCTTACTATAAAATAATTTCTGGCCTCAATAGAATCTATTGCTATAAATGAATTCTTTTTTAATAAGAGAATAATGCTATCGTCTAATATTGCTTTTGTAGCTTTATCCAAGCTTTTTTTTGCAAGTTCCCGAAATATTTCAACTTTCTCATAGCTTCTACCCGGCTCAATTTTATCGGCTATATATACTACTTTTTCAAGATCGTTCATATCCCAACGACCTGTTACATGATATCTGATGGCGTCTAGTATCTCCTTGTCATATATGCCAAATTCTTCCTTTGCAATATATACTCCAAGTACTCCATGAACCATGTTATATTCATACTTAAGCTCTCCATCCAATATTATACCGTATTCTTGAACTTTTTTCAATGCAGCAGCTTTGTCTGCCCACTTGCCTGAATCGTGAAGCAATCCCGCCTTTTCAGCCTTGTCGGGGTCAACTCCATATTGCTTTGCCAACTTTTTTGCGGTCTTTGCAACTCTTATCGAATGCTCTACGCGATATGGTTCAAGATGTTCTTTTAAATATTCTATAACTCTTTCTTTGTCATACATAATTTTCTCTCCCTTTTAATAGCTCGTAAGTAGTATCTGTAACATAATATCTTATATCACGACCGCTTGCAAGCTCTTGCCTTACAAAAGTGCTTGATAATTCAAAAATCGGATTATCTAAAAAAATAAATCTAGATTTATTTTTTAAATAAAGCTCATGTTCGCTAAGTTCATATCCCCCTCGGCGCAAAACTATTATCTTTGCAAGTTCTACAACCATGTCAGCATTTTTCCACTTGGGCAAACTAAGAAAGCTATCCATCCCCATTAAAAGAGATATATCCTCATACTGCTCCTTAAAATACTCAAGTGTTCTATAAGTGAAGCTTTCCCCTCCAAGCCTAAATTCTATATCGCTAACAGCTGCACCCATCTCCTCAAATGTCTTTTTTGCAATCTCAAATCTCAAATCATCGTCTAGTTTGCTCTTGTCTTTATGTGGCGGGTAGGCCGTTGGAAAGACTATTAATCTATCGTTTTTTATATGATCTTTTGCATATTTTAAAGTCATCACATGCGCAATGGTAGGAGGATTAAAACTTCCACCATATAATAGAGTCGTAGCCATTATAGATAGATATTTTTGTCGCTCTTGCGATAAATAGAGAGTACATTTCCCATTTTTTGAACGAATTCTACATCGAGAGCTTCCTCTAATTCCTCAAATAATTCATCGGTAGTATATAGAGAATTATTTAATATTTGAATTTTCATAAGTTCATTTTTCTTCAAATATAAATCAATTGCCTCTATTGTATTATCTGTTACTCCATCCTTGCCAAGCCTCATTGCGGGCTTTATAGTGTTTAATTTTGACTTTAAAAATGCTCTTTCTTTTGGTGTAATCATAAAACTCCTTTTATTCGATATGCTCAAATTGGAATCCAAAGACATCAACCGTGTCCCCGTCTTTAATCCCCAGATTTTTAAGCTCTTTATATATTCCTTCGCGATCTAGGAAACTCTCAAATCTTCTAATGCTATCCGGTTCGTCAAAATCGGTTCCTCTAAAATAATACTCGACCTTATCTCCTGTAATATAATATATATCATCTTCTTTCCAAACCTTTACAGGATTTGTTTCTTGTACAAGCTCTACAAACTCCTCTTCAAGCTCTACTTCCGGCAACTCTTTGATTTTATTATATAACTTATACTTTAATTTTTCAAGTTGCCAGCCTGTTGCAGCACTCACTGCAATCACTTCGCATTCCGTTCGATCTCTAATTTCACTTGCTCTTTTTTCCAATTCATCATCGCTTAATAGATCTGATTTATTTAATACAATAAGCTCTGGCTTATCTACAAGTCTCTTGGCATAGGTCTCCATCTCACGGCGCAAAGTATAATAGTCCTCAAGTGGATCACGATCCTCAGAACCTGAAACATCAAGCACATGGCAGATTAATTTTACTCTCTCAACATGCTTTAAGAATTGGAGTCCAAGTCCAACTCCTTCACTTGCACCTTCTATTATGCCAGGGATATCCGCAATTACAAAGCTCTCTCCTTCATCTATAAATACAACTCCCAAATTTGGCTCAAGTGTAGTAAAATGATAGTTGGCAATCTTTGGCTTTGCAGAGCTTAGCATGGATAATAAACTGCTCTTTCCAACATTGGGAAATCCAACAAAGCCTACATCCGCAATAAGCTTTAATTCCAAAAGTATCTCTGCTTCCTCTCCCTTTTGACCCGGTTCCATAAAAGTCGGGGCTTGACGAGTCGAGGTTCTAAAATGCCAATTGCCACGTCCACCACGTCCGCCTTTAACTATCTCAAAGCTCTCGCCATCTTCTTTAAAATCATATAACACTCCATCGCTACCAACTTGTCGAACAATAGTACCTACAGGAACTTTTAATATTAAATCGTCCCCATCGCTTCCAGATTTTAAATTATTCATCCCATTCATACCACTTTTAGCTTTAAATTTAGTTTTAAATCTATAATCGATAAGTGAATTTAATCCACTAGTTGCAACTAGATATATACTTCCACCACGACCGCCATCTCCACCATGTGGGCCTCCTTTCGGTTCATATTTCTCTCTTCTCCAGCCAACATGACCATCTCCACCATCGCCTGCTTTTAAGTATAATTTAACTTTATCTAACATAATTCACCTCAATTTTATTATATAATATTTATGAGTAAAATAAAAGAACCTGACCTAAAAAAGGTCAAGCCCACTCTCATTAAGCGCTTACAACTTCTCTTGGATAAACGCTAACTTGCTTTCTTTTCTTATCTTTTCTCTCAAACTTTACTACGCCGTCAATCATAGCGAACAAAGTATCATCAGAACCCTTTCCGACATTATTGCCTGGGTGGATTTTTGTTCCTCTTTGACGTACGATAATATTTCCGGCAAGAACCAATTGTCCATCTCCACGCTTGGTTCCTAGACGTTTCGCATGAGAATCTCTACCATTCTTAGAGCTTGCTGCCCCTTTTTTAGATGCGAATAATTGAAGATCTAGTCTAATCATTTGTCTCCTCCATTTCTAAAATCTCTAGTTGAACATATCGTCCATAATTCTCTTGTAAACTTAAAATTCCCTCTTTTAATGTATCGAATAATAATTCAGTATTGTCGTCTTGGCGCTTTATTCTAAACTCCAAAAAACCATCCTTCGTCCTAAGGCTATAATCTTCTTCGCGTAAGCACAAGTTGACGACGGCCGATCTATAAATAGTATAAGTCAAAATGGATATAGCTGAGCAAACGATATCCTCGCCTTTATCAGCATAATCTGCATGACCACTTGATTTATATCCGCAATAGCGATTATTTTTTCGATAAAGAGTTACCTTTACCATTATATAGCGAAATCTGCGATTTCAACACGTGTAAAAGGCTGTCTGTGTCCTCTTTTTTTTCGGACGTTCTTCTTTGGCTTATACTTGAAGACGATGATCTTCTTTGACTTACCATTTTTAAGAACTTTAGCACTTACACTTGCTCCTTCAACATATGGCTTGCCGATTTTAATCGCCCCATCATCACCAGAAACTAGAAGAACCTTATCGAAAACAACCATTTCGCCTTCTTCAGCGCCAAGCTTTTCAATGTGAATTACTTCGCCCTTTTCAACCTTGTATTGTTTTCCTCCTGTTTCAATAATTGCGTACATATTACACCTCCGTGATTTAGTCTCGCCGAACTCAAGGTGGCTAATGCTCTTTAAACCCGTTCCGTGCGGAAGATTACTTGTATATTTTACTATATGCCCTTGTATTTGTCAAGGCTTTTTATGAACTTTTTAGTTATATTTTTAAGATATTTTTACTTAACAGGATACAATCTTATTATAAAGATCCTTGCAAAAAAAATACAAATAAGATATAATAGCGCCTAGAGGAAATATGGAAAATCAAAATAAACTTATTCAAAAACGACGTATAATAAAATATTTTATATATGCTGCAATCGAGCTTATTGATGAGGGCGGGCTTTCTAATGTCACTATTAGAAAAATTGCAGATAAAGCTGGATATAATTCTGCAACGATCTATAACTACTTTGAAAATTTAGATCATTTATTACTATATGTTGCGATCAATAATCTAAATGAATATATCGACGCCCTTCCTAGCTATATAAAATATGCCAAAAATAGTAAGGAGATTTATATTGGAGTATGGCATTCATTTATCGACTACGCGCTCTTAAAGCCCGATCTCTATTATAAATTATTTATATCCGACCTTAAAGGCAATGTCAATAGCTATTTTGACGAATACTATAAACTCTTTCCTATTGATATTAAAAAATATCCTGATGTAATCCGCTCCATGTTAAAATCTTCTAATATATTGGATAGAAATAAAATTTTGATGGATGATTGCATTAAGGAAGGCTTGGTAAGTGAAGAAAATGGCAAAATAATCCATGATTTGAGCGTTTCTATTTTTGAATCAACTATGATAAGAATAAATAATGGAGCACTGACTACTGGCAAGGCAAAAGATAGATTTTTAAATTATTTAGATTTATTTTTCAAAGAATTTGGCAACGACTAATAGAATTATAGATTTCATGAGGCTTTAAGGCCTCTTTTTTTATTTTAATTTTTTTGTAAATATTAACTAAAAACTATTGCATAATTCGAAATGCTATGTTACAATTAAAATATAATCATGATTAGTAAATAAACAAGCTTAATTTATCAACCGCAATTAAGGACCTTAATGACAAAACTTATATAGGAGGAAGATATGAACACTTCAAAGAAGAACAATCAAGTGTACTATATATCTATTGCAATTGTAACTCTTATCGTCCTGTGGGGTCTTTTGCTTCCACAAAACTTTGAAAATGTTGCCAATTTACTATTTGGTTTTATTTCAAAGACTTTTGGTTCGCTTTATTCTCTAACTATGACTAGCTTTATAGTTTTTGCAATATGGCTTGGATTCTTTAGCAAATACTCCAATATTAAGCTCGGCCCTCCCGATTCAAAACCAGAATATAGCAATATTTCATGGTTTGCGATGCTCTTTTCGGCAGGCATGGGAATTGGCCTTGTCTTTTGGGGAATAGCAGAGCCACTTAATCACTATATCAATCCAATAGGTATGGAAGGCATGACTCCTGAAGCTGCAAAGTTTGCAATGACAAAAAGCTTTTTACACTGGGGCTTGCATCCTTGGGCAAACTACGCGATACTCGGACTAGGACTTGCATATATGCAATTTAGAAAGAATAAGCCAGGACTAATATCCTCGATATTTATTCCACTCATTGGAGAAAAGCATGCGCAAGGTGGAATTGGAAAGACTATAGACATACTCGCAATCTTTGCAACTGCTGCGGGTATGGCCACCTCACTTGGGCTAGGGACATATCAAATAAATAGTGGACTAAATTATCTATTTGGTATACCGGAGACTGCTCTAGTACAAATTGCAATAGTAGTCATCATTACTATTATATATACTTGGACTGCAATCTCAGGAGTTGATAAGGGAATAAAGACGATTTCAAATATCAATATGATACTTGTAGTAGCACTCCTTGTGATATCAATTATCGTTGGGCCAACTATTAATATTTTTGACAATTTAGTAGAAAGCACTGGATTATATTTAAATAATCTAGTTGGTGAATCCCTCGAGATAGGTGCTTTTGGTAATAGCGAATGGTATGGAGGATGGACTATTTTCTACTGGGCATGGTGGATAGCATGGGCTCCTTTTACTGGAACATTTATCGCTAGAATATCAAAAGGACGTACTATTAAGGAATTCGTTGCAGGAGTATTATTGGTGCCAGCGCTTGTAAGCTTTTTATGGTTTGCAATATTTGGATCAATTGACTTTGCTACAAGCAAAGAAGTCCTACTTGAAGCAGTTAAATCAACATCAACCGCATTCTTCGTAGTAATGAGCGAATTACCACTTGGATATATAATTTGCCTCATCGCAATAGCGTTGCTTGGAACATTCTTTATAACATCTGCCAACTCGGCAACATTTGTACTTGGAATGTTAAGCGATGACGGTAATTTAAATCCACCAAATAGCAAAAAATTCACTTGGGGAATCATTCAAGCGGCTCTTGCCTTGTCGCTAATGATAGGATCGGCCAATGGTCTTAAGATGATCCAGACCATATCAATAGTTGGCGCTTTCCCCTTCCTTTTTATAATGATACTAACTATGATTAGTTTAGTAAAGGCATTAAAATCTGAGAATATAGGAGGCATTAGATGAAGACTCTAAAACTAGGAAATTTTGATGTCAAAGATGTAATCTTTGGCGAAGAATTGAAATTCAAAGACGGCGTCCTTACAATCAATAAAGACGACGCAATCAAATTTATTAAAGACAGCGACGAGCATATCACAAATTGCGATATAGAAATTGCAAAGCCAGGCGAAAGCATTAGAATAGTACCTGTTAAAGAAGCAGTTGAGCCGAGGATTAGACCTGACGGCCGTGCGGTATTCCCTGGCGTAACTGGCGAACTAAAGCCAGCTGGTGAAGGCGAGCTTTACTGCCTAAAGGGCATGAGCGTACTTGGAGTTGGCATGCACTGGGGGTCATTTGGAGACGGATTAATCGACATGGGTGGAGAAGGTCAAAAATACACTTATTTTGGCAGTCTCATAAATGTATGTCTAGTAATCGATACTGATGAGGAATTCGAGAGATATGAACAACAAAAGAAAAACCACGCAATAAGATGGGCAAGCCATCTATTTGCGGAATATCTTGCAAAGTCAGTACTAGAACTCGAACCAGATTATGTAGAAGAATTTACATTTGAATCTGTTAGAGATAGAGATGAAAAGACAGAAGCTCTTCCATCGGTAGTACTCGTCATGCAACCGCAATCACAAATGGAGGAAATGGGATACAACGATCTACTATATGGATGGGATTTAAACCACTTTATACCGACTTTCATGAATCCAAACGAGGTCTTAGATGGTGCAATTATTTCGGGCTCTTTCATGCCGGCATCATCTAAATGGTCGACCTATGATATGCAAAACTTTCCAACTATTAGAGAACTCTACAATGAGCATGGTAAGAGTATAAACTTCCTAGGAGTAATTATGAGTAATCTAAATGTAAGCCTTGAGCAAAAGGAACGTTCGGCAATCTTTGTGGCTAATCTTGCCAAAGCACTTGGTGCCGATGGAGCTATAGTTACAGAAGAAGGATATGGCAATCCAGACACAGACTATACAAGATGCATTGTGGCACTTGAAGATGTTGGAGTAAAAGTAGTTGGTATTTCAAATGAATGCACAGGACGCGATGGAGCAAGTCAACCACTAGTAGTTATGAATGAAAAGGCAAATGCACTAGTTTCAACCGGTAATGTAAGTGAGTTGATAGAACTTCCACCAGCAGCTAAGGTAATTGGAGAATTGGAAAGCCTTGCACGCGATGGACTATCTGGCGGATGGGCAGGAGATGAAATATTAGGACCAAGCGTTCGTGAAGATGGATCTATCATAATGGAGAACAATGCGATGTTCTGTGGAGATCAAATCGCAGGCTGGTCAATAAAGACAGTAAAAGAATTTTAGGAGGTAGCTATGAAGAAGATAGTTCACTATATAAATCAATTTTTTGCAGGCATCGGTGGAGAAGACAAGGCAGATCACGAGCCTGAACTAGTTGAAGGAGTAAAAGGCCCTGGTATGGCACTTAATTCCTTTCTAACAGAAGGTAAAATCACCCATACAATAATCTGTGGAGATAATTTCATGGGCTCTAATACTAAAGATGCCATTGAAAGAATCAAAGGCATGCTAGATGGAATTGAATTCGACATGTTAATTGCTGGCCCATCATTCCAAGCAGGACGTTATGGAGTAGCATGTGGCAATATATGTAAGGCAATAAAAGAAGATAGAAATATTCCTGTAATAACCTCTGCAAATATCGAAAATCCGGCCGTAGAAATGTTTAAGGCACAATTTCCAATATTTAAGGGAGGTCACTCAGCCGCGGAAATGAGAAATGACTGCAAGGCTATGGCTGAATATGCAAACAAGATCCTAAGAGGAGAAAAAACCCTATCTGCAAATGAAGAAGGTTATTTCGAGCGTGGCATTCGCCATCAAACATGGGTAGAAGGCATGAAGCCAGCTGCTAGACGCGGAGTTGAAATGTTAATCAAAAAGCTAAATGGCGAGGAATTTAAGACAGAGCTAGTAGTTCCAGCAAAAGACAAAGTGGATCCGGCAAGCCCGATTAAAGATCTAAAAAATGCAAAGATAGCGCTTCTAACAACAGGAGGAATCGTCCCCGTAGACAACCCAGACCGCATTCAGTCTGCATCTGCTACACGGTGGGGAAGATATGATATATCGGGCATGGATAGGCTAAAAAGTGGCGAATTTAAAACAATTCACGCTGGATTTGACCCAGCAGCAGCCAATGCTGATCCAAATGTAATTATGCCGGTAGATGTAATGAAAGAAATGCTAAACGAAGGACTATATGGAAGCCTTCACAATTATTTCTATTCAACTGTCGGCACAGGTACCACTCAAGCCGAAGCTGCAAGAATGGGCAAGGAAATAGTAGAAAAGCTAAAGGAAGATGGAGTTAATGGTGTAATAATGACCTCTACCTGAGGCACTTGTACGCGTTGCGGTGCAACGATAGTAAGAGAAGTAGAGCGTGCTGGAATACCAGTAGTACAGATGTGTAATCTTGTACCAGTTGCTCAAACTGTAGGTGTAAATAAGATCGTACCAACGATTTCAATTCCCTACCCACTTGGTGACCCATCTACCTCAAAAGAGGAACAACACAAACTAAGATATCATAGAGTTAGAGTCGCATTAGAGGCTCTAACCAAAGATATAGATGGAGAAACTGTATTTCCAGTTTAGAATTAAAATGACAATATTTTGATTCATCTTCTTAAAAATTTTACACTTAAAGAGCGTCTATCCCCTTTCGGACGCTCTTTTTGTATGGAAAAATATTAAAAATCTTAGTTGTTTAAATCGAATTCCGAAAGCCCTGCAGCCTTGCCCGACGAATGGCAAGCTTAAGCGAAGTCAGAGTCGAGGCAAGACTCACGCAACCCGTTTCCCATGAGAGCAAGCTTTAGCGAAGCTCGAATGGAATGAAACGGTCTGAGGAAAGACCCAGGGTCAAGCGGTCGCTATCTTAAATAAAAAAGCACTATACTCAAGTGCCAATAAGTATGGTCGGAGTGACAAGATTCGAACTTGCGACCCCTTGACCCCCAGTCAAGTGCGCTACCAAGCTGCGCTACACCCCGCCTTAATTAACAAGACTATTATAGCATATCGTAATAATTTTATCAAGTAAAATGTAAATTTTATTTGTCATACCGCTCTTAATATAAAACTGCAGCATTATATATCTTGTAGCTGCAGTTAATATTCCCAATTGTCCTCATTTCTGCCATCAATTTTCTTAAAAAAATCTCCATTGAGATTTAAATCGATCTTTGGAATTAGTTTCATTTTCATGAGATCCTTTAATTTTATCATCATTAAATTCACGTCGACATACTCTGACATAGCCATCTGACCTACATTATAACCCTTTTCTATATAATCATGTATATTTTCATCTGGTATGAGCAAATGAGCTGCGAATAAATTGGCCTCCACCTCTTCGGCTCCCGCTCCAAAAAGATTTATATGAAGAACTTCTTCATAATCGCTATGGTAGATAACATGCCCTAACTCGTGTGCAAGCACCATATTGGTTAGATTTTCTTCGAGATTTGGATTATAAAAAATATAGTCATATCCCAAAATCACTTTATACATGCCAAGGACCTTAGTGGGCTCGCGAAAGGGAAGTAATTCTACTCCCTTCTCCTTTAAAATCTCCCTGGGATCACGCGTACCCATCTCTTCTACAAGTGCTTTTACATCATCGTAAATTGTAGAAGTCAACAACTATCTATGGCCTCCTCTGCCTTCTCGCGCCTCCTTAGCCTTAGCATCATAATATGCCTCAGTTATTGCATCAAGTATAGTCTTTTTATCCTCAAGACTTATATCTCCTCCTGCAAAAAGTCCTAAAACGCCTGCTATTGCCTTATTCGCCTCAAGCGCATCATGTGGAGCCAGAACTTCATTGCTAGTGAATAAAAAACCATCCTCATCGGTCAAAAGATAATTTACATTCACTCCAAAAAGCTCGCTTAGCTTGTCATAAGTCTCTCTCTTTCTGGGCCTAATATTCTCATTTTCATAAGCAGATATCGTCCTTAAGCTCTTGTCAATTAAGCTTGCTAGCTCAGCTTGAGTCCATCCCTTTTGTTCTCTTAATCTTTTAATCTTGTTGCCAAATGCCATAATTTCCTCCTTCATCTTCATGAATTATAACTGCTATTATTATAACATATTTTAAATTACTATGCAAGCTAAATTCATTTAAATTTTTTTATATTTTTATTACAAAAAAACAACCCTCAGCTTGAGAGTTGCTTCATCCACATATGTCCGAATTTAGAATATATAATTTTATTTATAAGCAATTGGAAACATGACTCTAATACCTCTAAACTCCAAAGTAAGTGTCTCTACCATATGAATTTCGCTCGGCAAATCGTCTGTACAACTTGCCACAGTTCTAGCTATTGAGCCAAGAAATCGGCGACAAAATTCATCTACCGAACTTGTGAAGCTAAATTCTTCTACTCTGCTTTTATTAAGTGCGAGAGCCTTTAAACTCTCTCCAAATAAATTATGATCATCTAACAGTATTATTTGGACTTAGCTCTTTCATTTAATATAATGCGAATTAATATAAATACAAAAGAAACATCAAGCCCCTTATATATACTAGCACTAATTAAATTTCCTGTAAATAACTTAATAATCTTTATATTTAAATTGATTTTCTTATCTCTATTAAATCTAGAAACACACTATTCGATGCTTAACAACACTCGAGGAGAGCGGAGCGAAGAGGCGTATAGATCATACGTCTATGAGCTCCGCCGACGAGTAAGGCAGTTAGGCGCGATTTTAGCAACAAAAAAGATAGATCTGATAAAAATCTCTCTTCTATAGTTGCCTTTTCTCTCCCGGTTTGGGAGAGAAAATTGGATGCATTTCCACCCTAATTTTTTTCTTAATAAAACTTAAATACATATAACAAGTTTTATATTTCTATTAATTCAATCTAGCTGGTGCTTTTAAACTATTACAAGGCGGCTTAAGCGAGTTGTATATCTAATACTACGAGCGATCGCCCGTCCTTAGTTATCGTTCAAAAGGTTTTATTTTAACAAAAAAAGACTGTAAATAAATACAGTCTTTATTTTTATTAGCAATGAATGCTACGCTTTTAAATTTATGAGGGAAAATGAGATGATTTTGGACGATGCCTAGGCGACATAAGCGAGATGTTTTGATTGATACTTCGAGCGAATGTCGACCGACGGCAGAGTTCAAAAGGGATCATTTTAACCGCAAATTTCAAAACTGGTTTATTCGAGGATCTCCGTCACTACCCCCGCTCCTACTGTCCTTCCTCCTTCACGGATGGAGAACTTTAAGCCTTTGTCGATTGCGATTGGGGTGATGAGTTCGATTTCAAATCTGGCGTTGTCGCCTGGCATTACCATTTCGACGCCTTCTTCTAGTTGGATGTTTCCTGTTACGTCGGTGGTTCTGAAGTAGAATTGTGGTCTGTAGCCGTTGAAGAATGGGGTGTGTCTTCCGCCTTCTTCTTTGGTTAGGACATATACTTCACTTTTGAACTTTTTGTGTGGTTTGATTGATTTTGGTGCTGCTAGGACTTGTCCTCTTTCGATTTCGTCTCTTTGGACTCCTCTTAGTAGTAGGCCGACGTTGTCTCCTGCTTCTGCTTCGTCTAGGATCTTTTTAAACATTTCTACGCCTGTTACTACTACGCTTCTTGGTTCGTCATTTAGGCCTACGATTTCTACTGTGTCGCCTACTTTTACTTTTCCTTTTTCTACTCTTCCTGTTGCTACTGTTCCGCGTCCTGTGATTGTGAAGACGTCTTCTACTGGCATTAGGAATGGTTCGTCGGTTGGTCTATTTGGTTGTGGTATCCATTGGTCGACTTCTTCCATTAGTTTTACGATTTTGTCTCCCCATGGTCCATCTGGGTCTTCTAGTGCTTTTAATGCACTTCCTACTACGATTGGGGTGTTGTCTCCGTCAAAGTCGTATTCTGAGAGCATTTCTCTTACTTCCATTTCGACGAGTTCGATTAGTTCTGGGTCGTCTACTTGGTCTTCTTTATTTAGGAATACTACCATTCTTGGTACGCCTACTTGGCGTGATAGTAGGATGTGTTCTCTTGTTTGTGGCATTGGGCCGTCTGCTGCACTTACGACTAGGATTGCTCCGTCCATTTGGGCTGCTCCTGTGATCATGTTCTTTACGTAGTCGGCGTGTCCTGGGCAGTCTACGTGTGCGTAGTGTCTGTTTGGGGTTTCGTATTCTACGTGTGAGGTTGAGATTGTGATTCCTCTTTCTCTTTCTTCTGGTGCTTTGTCGATGTGTGCATAGTCGATGAATTCGCCTGTGCCGTTTCTTTTGTTCATTATTAATGTGATTGCTGCTGTCAATGTCGTTTTGCCGTGGTCAACGTGGCCAATTGTTCCGATATTGACGTGTGGTTTGGTTCTTACAAATTTCTCTTTAGCCATAAT
>JALEOH010000038.1 GCA_022766605.1 Ezakiella sp. | reverse complement strand
TTTGAAATTCCAATTGATTGCGATGGTAATTACGATTTAGAAACTCAAATAGAAATAGTAAAAAAATATGAAATTGTAGAGGAAAAGAAAAAGGAAATTAAAGAGAAATTAGACTATTTTAAAGATGTTCAGGTTGATTTTTCTAATGAAATAGAGGTAAAAACAAAAGAAATTCCCTTTGATGAATTATTTGATATAGAGCGAGGAAAAGTTATTTCCAGAAAATATATTGATGATAATAAAGGAGATTATCCTGTATACTCCACTCAACTTGATAGTTCATTTGGATATATAAATTCTTATATGTATGATGGTGAATATTTAATATGGAATACAGATGGGCTTGGCGGATATATAAGAAGAGTTGACGGAAAATTTTCAATTACAAATATTGTAGGAATAATGAAATTAAAAAACGAATACAAGAATTATGTTAATTTAGAATATATTAGAAGAATTTTAGAGCCTATTTTTAGAGAGAATGTAAAAGGAAGAGAGGGAATAGGCGGAAAAAATGAATATACTAAAATCAACAGTACTATGATAAAAGACCTTGATATCAAGATTAATTTCCCCATAAACGAAGACGGAACATTTAACATCGAAAAACAAAAGCAAATTGTAAGTAAATATAAAGTTATCGAAGAAATGAAAAACTCTATATTAGAAAAAGGACTACCATTTACTCTTTCAAATGTGCAGTTCGATGGCAAAACTCCATATATATATATATATATAAG
Source organism: Ezakiella sp. (assembly GCA_022766605.1). Classification (GTDB taxonomy): domain Bacteria; phylum Bacillota; class Clostridia; order Tissierellales; family Peptoniphilaceae; genus Ezakiella. The sequence goes on along the minus strand of JALEOH010000038.1, from coordinate 33,435 downwards.
GGTTAGGGACTTATTTGATATACAAAGAGGTAAATCAACTTATACAAAAACTTATTGTAAAAATAATAAGGGAGATTACCCAGTATATTCAGCAGATAATAATAGCCCATTAGGATATAGAAATGCTTATGACTATGATGGTAAGTTTTTAACTTCATCTATAAACGGTATAGCAGGAGTTTTAAATATAATAAATGGAAAATTTTCAACAAATGCTGACAGAGTTGTATTTATTCCAAAAGTAGAAAATATTAATCTTGAGTATGTAAAAAATATTTTGGAGCCAATTCTTAGAAATAAAAATAAAGGAAGAAAGGGTCTAAAAGGAAAAAACGAATTTACAAAACTCACACCAAGTATGATAGAAGATGAGATGATACCAATTCCATATGATGTCTATGGAGAGATATTTTCAGAAAAGCAAAGTATTATTGCAGCTAAATATAAAACAATAGATATGATAAAAAAAGAAATTGAAAATAGATTAAGTGAATTAATAAACATTGATATATTTTTTTAGCAACAAGGCGATTAGAATTTGAAATCTAATCGTCTTTTTTTACAAGAACGGTATCTTATATGAAAAATTAGAACAAATAAGACAAGAGTTAAAAGAAATAATAGATAAAATAAACGGTCAAATAAGCCAAAGGGTTGAAATTCACTACAAGTTTATAGTTAAATTAAATTGACCACTTCGGACTACTCACCAGAGGCGGAGCGAAGAGATGTATGTGCTGATACCTCGATGAGCTCCACCTTTTGAAGAAGGAAGTTAGTCGCGATTTAGGTCCCAAATCCCCAAACCGCAACAAAACTTACCGTTCATACCACACAGCCTGCGCTCCCACCATCTCCCAATACATCCCCCTAGCAGTCATGAGTTCGTCGTGGGTGCCACGTTCGATGATTTCGCCTTTATCCATGACGAGGATTTCGTCGGCGAGGCGAGCGCTGCCGATGCGGTGAGTGATTAGGAGGCCGAGTTTGCCCTTCATGATGTCGGAGATTTTATTATAGAGTGCGGTTTCTTCTAAGGGGTCGATAGCAGCGGTGGGTTCGTCTAAGACTAGGAGGTCACGATCACGATAAATACCTCTTGCGAGTGCTAGGCGTTGCCACTGACCACCGGAGAGGTCGACACCGTCAAAGTCACGACTCATTATGGTTTCTCCGCCATTTGGGAATAGATTAGAGTTTAGCTCGATATCGGCGTGAGCTAGTGCGTCTTTCCATTTATTGTCTTTAATATTATAGAGGTCGGAGATTTCTATATTTTCTCTTAGAGTTAATTTATATTTATTATAGTCTTGGAAGAGTGCACTTGATCTATCTAAAATGTCGATATTTTTTTCTTCTTTATCATTTCTAAAATATTTTATATCGCCACTTGTAGGCTCGAAGAGTCCTAAGACCAACTTTAACAAGGTGGACTTTCCAGAACCATTTTCTCCAACTATTGCAACTAATTTATCCCTTTTTAATTCGAGATTGACGCCTTTTACCGAATAATTATCAGCGCTAGGATATTTAAATGATAGATCGCTAATTTTAACTGAATCGATATGGTCGACTTTTGCTTTTTCTTCTCTTTCCTTTTCATTGAAAAAGTCTATTGCAAAACTCATATTGCCTGCACTATCTGCCATCGGCTCTATCATATTTTGAATAAATTCCCTTATAAGCCCAGTTACTTCGCTTAGGGTAGTTAAGACAGATGCAATTACTGCAACCTCCACTACGGTATTCATCGATTTAGTTATAATTGCATATAATAATATGCCATATCCTGCCATAGAGAGCATGCTTAACAATATATCGATAGCCATGATTTGAAGATTGGTCTTATGTCTTAGCTTTTTGGCTTTGTTCCAGTTGTCTAGATATTTTTTATTTAGATAATTAAAATATCCGCCCGAGCGCATCTCCTTAGCTGACTTTTCTACTATATAGCTCTTATATTCGTCCTTTGCTCTAGTGGCACTCGCCTCCTCTTCTGCGAGTTTGAATTTATATTTAGCTCGAAGGAGATTGCTGACAAGAGCGGGAATAAATACGACGGGGATGACAAGTGCGAAACTTGCATCTTTACTAAAGAAATACACGCTGGTAAAAATCATATATGGTATATAGATGCACGCTGAGACTATTGGAGAAAATACAAACCAAAGAAGGTCGCTCACCCCAGTTTTTGCGCGATTTAAATTGTTTAGATTCTCGGGGATTTCAAAATATATTGGCTCTAATTTAGACGCTTTGACTCCGATTTCATTTTTCATATAGGTGTTAAAGCGAGCAAATACGAGATTCATGAAAAAGTTTGCAAGTCCATTTAACACATGGAAAATCAATATTATAATTCCATATAGTGCAAAGAATAGTATTAGATGCCAAGTGCCTCCACCTTTATAGTCCTGAAGCCTTATAAAAAATTCAGTTTTTACGATAATTTGAAATATCAAAAAGGCCGATTGAAGAAGATTGCTAAAAATCCCTAGGAACATCGCCTTCTTATCATTTCTATAGATTATTCCAAGAATTAGTGGTGCTGCTTCTTTAAATTTTTTTATATAGGTTTTAATTTTCTTCATTGATACCACTCCTTTTGCGAATCGTACATTTCACGATAGACTCCATTTAGTTCCATAAGCTCATCATGGGTGCCATTTTCATGGACTTTTCCATCTTTAAATAAGAGTATCTCGTCGGATAGTGCAGTCGAACCAAGTCTATGCGATATAAATATAGTGGTCTTTCCACTAAGCACTTTTGATAGATTTCTATAGAGATTGCTTTCGGTGATTGGGTCCATTGCAGCCGTCGGCTCATCCATCACAATTACCGGAGCTGGACTGATTAAGGTCCTTGCAATTGCAATCCTCTGCCTTTCTCCTCCCGAGAGGTCGGCGCCTCTTTCATCAAGCTTTCCTATCTCGGTGTCAAGACCAACCGGCAGTTTATTTATAAAATCGAGATTGAGCTCATCTATTAACTCATTTAATCTATCCTCTTTATTTTCCATCAAAATATTTTCTTTGACGCTAGTTGCAAATATACTATAGTCCTGAAATATAGTCGAAAAATATGCACGGCGCTTGTCAAGAGGCATGTTTTTTACATCGATGCCATCGATTAAAATATCGCCAGTATAATTATCATAAAGTCCAAGCATCAATTTAACAACCGTCGACTTGCCGGACCCATTTTCTCCAACAAGTGCATAATGCCTTCCTGATTTTATTTTAAAGCTCATGCCCTTTATGATCTCGCGTTCTGTCTTTGGATAAGTGAAATGGACATCGCGAAATTCCAATTCATTAAAACTTAGGTTTTCTCTTAAATAGCTATCCTCTTCTTCTTCAAACTCAAAGAATTTAAAATAGTCTTTAAAAAATTCTACACCCGTAACCGTGCTATCGATTGCACCCGAAAATTGCCAGCCTATATCTTGCGATAGTATAAATATCATCGCAAATAGCGAAGTGAACAAGCCAAAGCTCATATTGCCATGTAGAGTAGAGCGAAGTATCATATAGCCCATTACGAGTAAGACCAGCGTAACTGCTATTGCCGATAGTTTTATCTGCGCAAAGACCCTTATCATCAATTTGAATTCCAATTTGAATTTTTCTAAAGTAAGTTTTTTAAATCTACTAGATATGCTCTTGGTGTAGCCAAAAAGCGTTCTTTCTTTATAGTAGTCCTTAGAGCTCATCATCTCACTATACATATCCAATACTCTTTCCGTCTTTTGTAGAGATTTCTCCTGCTCGTAAACTTTCTTAGAGCTTCTTGTAACTATCCAAATAAGTGGAATGACAAAGAGTATCAAGACCGGCACTGCCCACCATATATAGATTGAAATGGTTATTAAGATACTTACTATATTTACTAGACCTCTAAGCACACCATTAAATCCATCTAAAAACTTAAGCATTTTATTGGTGGTGTTGGTTGAGACTAGTCTTATATGATTTAGGCTCTCGGGATCTTCAAGTTGCCAATAGCTTAGCTTTGCATGCTTAGCGATTAACTCTTTATTGGTTACATCCTCAACTGCAATGGCCAATTCTTTTTTTAAGTAGTCATATAGGACAGGCACTATTTGGTCGGTCATATATACTCCAATTAATAATATTACATATGGTATAATTGCACTAATAGCTTGTGCCTCTCTCACAATTATAATTGCCCTATCAACCAGTCGTCCGATTATAAGAGCAGTTGCAATGGGAATAAGCCCTGTTATTATATTTAAGGCAAAATATAATATAGTGAGTAGTGGCATTCTCTTTAGAAAATATGTCATGGCTTTAAATCCATTTTTAATATCCATACTATCTCCTCCTTTGAAAAGATTATAGCATAAAAAAGAAAATATAGCAAGCTATTTTTATAAAAAATAAAAAAATAGTTAAAAAATAATAAAAATATGTATTTGAAGAGCCATATCACAGCCACTTCAATAAAATTCTTAAAGCCTCTATTGGAAGACCCATTATATTATAATAATCACCCTCTATCGATTTTATAAATAGTGCACCTCTATCCTGTATGCCATAGGCACCCGCCTTGCCCTCATATAGACCATCTTTTATATAGCTATCTACTAGTCTTTCAAATAGCTCATTATGCTCGATAAAAGTAACTTTGCTGCTCTCCCAGTGATGAGAGATATCTCCTCCATGGATTATTGTAACTCCGCTTAGCACCTCGTGAGTCTTGCCTGCAAGCATGGTGAGCATTCGTCTTGCGTCGGCCTCATCTCTAGGCTTACCAAGCGCAACTCCATCTACAAATACCATGGTGTCGCAGGCAATTACTATGGAATCGCTATGCTCTTTATAAACCGCCTCCGCTTTTTTAGAGGATAGACTAAGCACTGCATAAACTCTCGCAGCCTCATTAGTAAAATCCTCTCCTTCTATTATCTTCTTCTCGTCTATGTCGGGGCTTATTATTTTAAAATCCACCCCGAGCATATTTAAAATTTCCTGTCGCCTAGGCGAGCTAGATGCCAAAATCATATTAAATTCATTATCTCCTTTACTTCACCGAGCTTTATATGCGGTTCGTCTATTGTATTATTCGTCCCCCACATACAATATGCGTAGTCGATGCCAGCATCAAGCGCCGACAAGTGATCGCTTATAGCATTGCCAAGATATATGGTCTCGTCTTTTAATAATTTATGTTTTTCAATAAAATATAGTAGCATGTCCCCAGCAGGCTTTGCCTTTGCTACATCGTCCTTTGATACATATTCATCTATATATTCACTTATACCATGCTCTTTCATCGCATATAAAAGCTCAAAGCGAGTGCGATTGCTCGCAAGTCCCATCACTATATTTCTTTCTTTTAAATTCCTTAGCACGCCCTCCATGCCATCATAGAATTTTATATCGCGTGATTCCTCTTCAAAATATCTATTTAAAATAATCAAATTGTCTTTGCTGTGCTCTATGCCAAGTATGTCAAAGCAGTCTTCAACGGTCTTGTGAAATATCTCATCTAACTCATTTGTGCTTAGACTTCTCCCAAGCATATGATTTGTAAATCTTTGAAAAGCAGTGGATGTTGCACGAAAACTATCGATGAGAGTGCCGTCGCAGTCAAAAATAATATTTTTATATTTCTTCATATATCTAATTTCATTCCTTTCCTTAATATAGGATAAATATACCCAAGTAAAATTTGAAAATATATTGAAAAAATAGTATAATTAGCTCATGTATGATTCGATTGCTTACAATGAAATAAATGATAATTATATATTAATTGATGTAAGAAGTCCAAAGGAATTTTTGGATTTTCATATTCCTGGGGCGCTTAGCATGCCAATAATGGACGATGATGAAAGAAAAATCGTCGGCACACTTTATCAACATGGCAGTCACGACGAAGCGAAGAAGATGGCGCTACAATTTGGCACTAAAAAAATCGGCGATTACCACGATTTTATAGTAAATAATAAAGATCGCTCCATAGTCTTTTATTGCGCGCGCGGAGGATATCGCTCAAAGACCGTTGCATCACTCTTTTTTAGCCTTGGATACCATGTCTACCAATTAAAAGGTGGCATAAAAAGCTATCGTCAAAAGATCAACTCCGAGCTTCCTCTGCTACTTAGCGAGCTAGAGCTAGTAATCATGTACGGAAAAACGGGCTCTGGCAAGAGTGAGATACTAAATATTATTAAAAATTATTATCCAACTCTAGACCTTGAGGGACTTGCCAATCACAAAGGCTCTGTCTTGGGGTCAGTTGGCATGGGAAAGGCCAATAGCCAAAAGATGTTTGAAGCACTTTTATATGAACAATTAACTCGCTCTTCCTGCCGAAGATTCTTGGTCGAAGGAGAAAGCAAACGCATAGGCGAGGTAATATTGCCTAAGATGCTTTGGAATAAAATGCAAGAAGGAGAGAAGATCTATATCGACTGCAGCTTGGAGAGAAGAATCCAAAGGCTGGTGAAGGAATATATCTACGAAGGCGATTTAAATGAGATATTAGAAAATCTTTCTCGCATCGAAAAATTTATCTCTAAAGAGAAATATCAATTGTTGATCGATAATCTAAAAAATGGCAATTATGATGATGCCGCAAAATTTCTATGTGAAAAATATTATGATTTAAATTATAAATTCAAGCCCGATGACAAAACAACCGTCTTTAATGGAGATGATTCCAAAGAGGCGGCACGTGATATATTGAAATATTTACAAAGATGAGAGATGCAATTTCTCATCTTTTTTATTGCAAACTACAATTTTATATTTTCATATAAAATTCGATATTAAGCCATGTATTTGTGATTTAGATCACAAGTATATGTGGCAATGCAAAAGAAATTTGCAATTTTTGTAGATAAAAACTGCAAAAACTATGGACAAAAGATTATTGTTATGTTATAATGATAAAAATGCAAGAATTAAAGCATTTAAATTAATTCGAGCTTAGCCCGAAAATATAAGGAGGTCATCATGACAAAGGACAAAAAGAGCTTTTCGCTCACTATTAAAATTTTAATCGGCTTAGTGCTAGGCGTGGTTGCGGGTCTATTATTGCAAAAAAGCCCAGATATTGCAACCAACTATATCAAACCACTTGGTACTATATTCTTAAATCTAATTAAGCTTGTAATAGTTCCTCTAGTCTTCTCGTCACTTGTAGTTGGCGTAGGAGAGATGGAAGATGTTACTAGACTTGGCAAAATCGGCATAAAGACCATCGCCTTCTTCCTAGTAACCACTTGCTTTGCAATTATAATTGGACTAGTTCTTGCCAATGTATTAAATGTTTCAGGCGGATATATACTATCTTCCGAAGAAATCGTATATGAGGCAAAAGAAGCTCCAAGTGTAATTGATACACTTGTTGGAATTATTCCAGCTAATCCACTCAAGGCTCTTGTAAATGGAGATATGCTTCAAATTATCGTCTTTGCAATTATATTTAGTATTGGATTATTAGTAGGCGGCGAAAAATGCAAAATCGTATTTACAATATTTGATGGAATAGCGGAAGCCATGTATAAGATAATCGGCGGAATAATGAAGCTAGCACCAATTGGTGTATTTGGACTTATGACTCCAGTTATTGCAGTTAATGGTCCCGATGTGCTCTTACCACTTTTAAGAGTAATCTTCATTGTATATCTCGCTTGCATACTCCATGTTATAATAGTCTATGCACCAGCGCTCAAATTTCTTGCAAAATATGATCTTAAAAAATTCTTTAAAGCGGCATTTACTCCATGGATGGTTGCCTTTACAACCTCATCGAGCTCCGGCACACTTCCCATCTCGCTAGAGACTGCAACCGATGAGCTAGGTGTACCAAAGCCAATTGCAAGTTTTGTCTTGCCTCTTGGTGCAACAGTCAACATGGATGGCACTGCAATTTATCAAGGAGTATGCGCCATATTTATAGCAGAGGTCTTTGGCATCGATCTTAGCATTAGTCAACAGCTTACGATAATTTTAACAGCAACTCTCGCCTCCATTGGTACGGCAGGTGTCCCTGGCGCAGGCATGATAATGCTTGCTATGGTCTTACAAGGCGTTGGCCTTCCAGTAGAGGGCATTGCTCTTGTTGCAGGGGTAGAGAGAATACTTGATATGATGAGAACATCGATAAATGTCTTGGGCGATATTACCTGCTCAATAGTCGTCTCTCATTCAGAAGACGAATTATAATAAAGATTAAGCAAATTAAAAGCTTAGCTAATTTCTTTTCATTTTCATTTATCTCCTCAAATGACTTTAGAGCTTGTCCCTGTGGCAAGCTCTTTTGTTTTGTAATATATTTGGATAAATTATATAAGACTTTATTTAAAGCAATAAAAAAGAGCAGGGTCTTGCTCTTAAAAATATTATTTAATTCTTTTCTAAACTATATCATGAATTTTATCTTATCATCTCCCAGTTTAAAATCCACTCTTTCTACTTCAAAGGGCTCGCCATCGCAATTTGCCATGATAAGGCCTTTTTTGCATTTTATCGATCCACTTACTATATTAAAATTGTGGACTATGTCTAGGTTTAAATGCTCGCCTTTTTTATATTTTAAAAGCAATCTTATGAGTTTAAATATGGACACTCTTTCTATCATGCTTGCATTTAATATTTCATCTTGGGGGCTTGCGTACGGTGCAACTTTAAAACCGCCTCCATAATATATGCAATTGGCAACTGTTCCCAATATGAAATTACCATTTAACTCGTGATTTATTCCATCAATATCCACGAAATTACATTCTAGCTCATGACCTCTTAACTCCAAGAGCGAAGTAAATACGGCTAACATATATGCAAAGCTACCCCAACGACGAAGGGCATTGGGGCTATTTGCGACTTTACTTGCTACGACTGCATCAAAGCCTACGCTCAACACATTGATTGAATATCGATCATTTACCACTATATAATCAAGTGGAGTTTCTACTGCATTGTCGATATTTAATAATACATCTGTCAAGCTCTTGTCGGGATAGATGGTCTTTAAAAAATCATTGCCAGTGCCACATGGAAGGGCGCCCATCTTAGCTTTGGTGCCAACTATTCCCTCTAGCACTTCATTAATAGTGCCATCTCCTCCGCAGGCATAGATATAGGCGTCTTCTTTATATTTATTTGCAAACTCACGTGCAAGCGTAGTTGGCTCGCCCCTATAACTCGTGCGAACGATTTTAACCTCACCACTTTTTACGCTACTATATATCTCTTCCTCTGTTGGAAGTCTTTTTCCACGAGCAGCTTTGCTCGATAATATAAATAAATATCTTCTCATATTAAAATATCCCTCTAATTAAATTTAATATATCTTCTTCTAATGGTGCATATATGTCGAGCTTTTTTCCATCCAAACTATGCGCCCTATATCTCAAACTGTGAAGAGCTTGCCTATCGATTAAATCACTAGGCGTACCATAGAGATTATCTCCAATTATCTCTATGCCAAGGCTCATTAGATGCAGTCTTATTTGATGAGTTCTGCCAGTTAATATCTGCGCTTTTATAATAGAGTGGTCGCCCTTGTTGTAGATTGGAGTAAATATAGTCTTGGCACTTAGTCCATCTTCGTCTAATTTTCTTTTTATGCCAAGCTCATCTCGTCCAATAGCCCTATCGACCTTGGTCTTTTTATATAAATTACCCTTGCAAACTGCAATATATTCTTTTATCGCCAATTTATTTGCCTTGGCATAATAGCCTTGAGCGATGTCGCTCTTTGCAATTATAATTACTCCTGAAGTGTCCATGTCAAGTCGATTGATAAATCTCACAGGATGCCTGATATCCCTATTTTTAAAATAAAATGCAATATCATCTCGCAAAGTATGCCCGCTAAAGTTCTTGCTCTCGTGAGTTAATAGCCTTGCAGGCTTATTTATTGCAATTATATAATCATCTTCATATAGCAACTTAGGGCTTTTCGCTCCCTCACCAACTGGACTCATCTCTTCGTCGATTATATCTATTTCTATTATGGAATTTTTAGATATTTTTTTCTTAGCATGCGGAAGCTTACCATCTACTTTTATTAGATCTTGGTAAAAATATTTTTTAAAAGCCGCATTGCTAAGCCCTAACTCTCGAAAGGCTGAATTTAAATTATTGGTGTCTTTATCTAGTTTAAATATATATTTCATCATCTATACTCTTCTTCAAATGCAGGATTGATCGCATCACCACCCAGTATCGCCCTTGTGCGAGCGCTACTTTCTTTTAATCGAGAGATTACAAATTCATCAAGCTCTGGGATAATGCCCGAGAGTCCCATTTCAACTGGAATAATCGTAAATTTAGTTGGATTTTTACTTCTATCGACCCATGTTGGATGATAGACAACCTTTTTTGCAGTTATTCTATCTCCCACTGGCACGACCTCTAGCTCAACTATAACTCCATCTTCGCCATGGGCAGATCCATTCATATATTCCCTCCTTTGATTGGAGAGAAAATTGCCCATAGAATATATGCAGTAGACCTTGTCTTCTTTTTGATCTTCACCTCGATCAAGCCACTTAGCAGGCTCAATCACATGAGGATGGCTACCGAGAATTATATCAACTCCATTTTTTGCCATGAAATCAGCCCAATACTCCTGATATTTATCTGGCTCGAGCCTATATTCAGTTCCCCAGTGGACTACCGCAATTATCCCCTTTGCATGCTCCTTAGCATAGGCAATGTCCTCTAATATCTTCTCCTCTTCAATTCTATTTACAAGATGCTCATCTTCTCCTAAAAAAGCCTCTAATCCATTTACTCCATAAGTGTAATTTAAAAATGCTATGGGGCGACCTGCTATCTCAACTATAGTTGGACGAGTGTCCTCGCTTGCATGAGTGCCAGTTACACTAAAACCCCTACTTATTGCCGCTTCTCTTGTGCGAAATACTCCTTCTTTTTTTCCATCGAGCGAGTGATTGTTGGCAAGCGCCAATAGATCAAATCCTCCGCTTTTTATTCCATCCATCGCCTCGATTGGCGTTCTAAACATCGGATAACCACTGAAATTCTTATCGGCAATTGTCGATTCAAAATTGGCAACGGCATAGCCATCTTTTAGAATAAAATTTAAATATCTAAAGCTGTCTTTAAAATCATAGCCATCTTCAGTCTTAGCTGCGGGAATTTGTGGCTCGTGAAACATTATATCCCCTGCGGCAAATAGTTTAAAAGAACTTAGCTTCTCCTTTTTATTAGCTAGCAGTTCTTCGCTTAATTTAAATGTATTTTCCCTTTTATAGTCCCCCGCAATTTCTTTTATGTCAATGATTTCTACATCTGATGTCTGTCCTTTGCAGGAGATAAATACTAGAGCTATCAGTAATATGATTATAATATTTTTATTCTTCATTCTCTTCCCCTTTTTCTTCCTCTTCACGTAGTGGTATATAATCCCCTCTTAGCACGCTTATCGATAGATATAAAAAGCCTCCTGCTATCAATATATCTCCAATTGAAATCAACTTTGGAAAAGGATATGGCTTTATAAGTGGTATGATATCTCCAAGGACTGCGAGCTTGGTATTTTCATCTATTAGCGAATGAAAAATATTTAGTCCCCTATAAGTCAGCTCATAGTCGACATCACGCGCAATCAAGCGATAATAACTAGGCTCAATTGGCATTTTGCCACCATTTAAATACATAACTAGCATATTTAATATAGAACCTGCTGCCATGAGCAATATGCCATTGTAATTTCTATTAAAATAAAAATATGGCAGGAATAATAAAAGTGACAACTGGCTGATAAAACGGATGACTAGTGAATCTTTGCCAAATTTAATTAAAAAGAAGCATATTATTTGTATTACAACATAAATTAAAGGAAATCCCACTCCTTTTTGCGGAAAATCCTGTGCATTTATAAAAGAATATTTTTTTATAAGTGCAAATATAAATACAAATAACAATGCTTCTATTATCATCTTAATCTCCGTTTATTTTTTTAATTCTTCAATTATGCTCTTTGCAGCCCTCTTTCCAGCGCCATATGCCTCGATTACGGTTGCAGCTCCTGTTACTACATCCCCTCCTGCATAGACTCTATCCTTAGTTGTTTTAAGATTGTCATCAACCACTATAAGTCCGTCTTTAGTAGAGATGCCCTCCTTAGAAAAATCCATTAGCTTATTGGGCTCTGTGCCAATTGCAACTACAACTATATCAGCGCTAAAGCTCTCTTCTATTTCCCCTTTTTTAAAAATTATATTATCATCCTTTATTTCCATTGGGCTAAGACCAAAGTGAAATACCACGCCCTCTTCCTTGGCGTGGGCGATCTCTTCAATTCTAGCAGACATATTTTCTTCATTTCTTCTATAAAATAAATCCACTCTATCATATAATCTGATTGCAACTCTTGCGGCATCCATTGCAACATTGCCTCCGCCAATTACTGCAACGCTTTTTCCAATCGGCATTGGGGTTAGATATTCTTTATCTCCTGCATTTAAAAGATTTACGCGAGTTAAAAATTCATTGGCTGTCAATACATTATTACCCTCTTCTCCCTTAATGCCCATCAACTTTGGAAGACCCGCTCCCGATCCGACAAATACAAAATCATGCAAGACTAATAGCTCATCAATAGAGATGGATTTACCAACTATTATGCCTTTATTTATTTCAAGTCCTCGCTCGATTAGATTATCTATTTCTCCACTTGTAACCTCACGAGGAAGTCTAAAGCTTGGGATGCCATAAGTTAGCACACCTCCCGTCTTGTCAAAGGCTTCATATATAACCGGCTTTATATCATGCTTTAATAAATCGGCGGCAAGGGCCATAGAGCTTGGTCCACTTCCAACTATGCCAACCGAATGATTAAAACTATTTGAATGTGTTTTTTCAATTCTAGCATGATCTCCAACATAGCGTTCGAGCTTGCCGATATTAACCGGCTTATTTTTATTTTGCAAAATGCATACCTCTTCGCATTGCCTTTCTTGCGGACAAACTCTTCCTGTGATGCAAGGAAAGGCATGGCTTTTAGTAATTATATCATAGGATTTGTTTATCTCCCCTTCGCGAAGAGCAACTATAAAGCCTGGTATATCGATATTGACCGGGCAGCCTTTTATGCAGGTTGGATTTTTGCAATCGAGGCAACGCTCCGCCTCGAGCATTGCCTCGATCTCGGTGAATCCAAGATTTACCTCTTTAAAATCCTTGATCCTCTCCTCCGCTGGTCGATCAAGCGGAGATATGCGATCTCTTTTTATTGGCTTTAACTCCGATTGAACTTTAATATATTCATTATATTCGCTTTTTGCTTTCATAAAACCATCCCCACTACCATCTCTTTAGCCTTGTTAGGGCGTCGTCCCAATCGACCTCTTCTCCACGAAACTCTGGCCCATCGACACATGCAAACTTGGTCTTTCCATCTATCAAGCATCTGCAACAGCCGCACATACCCGTACCATCGAGCATTATTGGATTTAAACTAACTATGATTGGAATGCCAAGCTCCTTTGCCTTGAAGCTCGCAAATTTCATCATTATCATAGGTCCAATTGCAATTATTCTAGTAAATTTACGACCATCTTTTACAAGTTGTTCTAGACAATCTGTTATTAGTCCATGAAAACCTCTGGAGCCATCATCGGTTGCTATTTGCACTTCGCTTACGCCATTTAACTCATCTTCATAAAGTAATAGGCTCTCATTTCTTGCAGCAAGTATAGTATCTGTCTTAACTCCATGCTCTTTCATAAACTTAGCCTGTGGATAGACGGGAGCTGCTCCAACTCCTGCTGCTAAAAAAACTATCTTTTCTTTTTTAAGTTCCTCTTCGCTCATATCTACGAGCTCACTTGGATTTCCCAAAGGCCCTGCAATATGATAAAAAAAATCAGAATTTACTAGCTCGCGCGTCGCCTCTCCAACTGCCATTACAACTACGCTAACTCTTCCCGTATTACTGTCGCTCTTTGCAATGGTAAGAGGCACTCTTTCACTTTTCTCGCTTGGCATTATCACCAAAAATTGCCCCGGAAGTGCATTCTTTGCAATCATCGGGGCATCAAAGCTCATCTCATAAATATTTTCACTTAATTTTTTCTTTTCTAATACTTTAATCATAATTCATGCTCTCTAATGTAAAAAATGCGGAGGATAATATCTCCTCTTTTGTGTGATTGTTTTCTATCATGCAAGTTTTAGCAGGCTTTTCGCAAACCAAACATCTTCTCTGTTTAATAGATAAGCTCTTTCTATCTATCATTTCATAATCATATATATCGACATCAATTAGGCCCATTTCTTCAAGAGCTATCATCTCTTTTTTCATTGCAATGAGTTTTTTTCTACTAAAATCATGTCGATAAATTGCCCTCATGCCAAGCTCATCCATCTTCTTATAAATTAGTTTAACTCCATATCTTTTTCTTATTAAATCGTCGAGCTTATCAAACTTAGCACGTGCAAGCGGAAAATCCTTTATTAATCCTGGAAATATCAAAGAGGCTATTATAATATCTTTATAATTGGAAATATAAGCCATACTCTCCTTCTCCTCGAGTATTTTCTTTGGTAGCTCGGCTCTAAATTTACTTATAAATTGGATATAGTCTTCTATAAAAATCGAATTGATTAAAATATCCGCTGAGCCTCCCGGACTCAATCTATTTTTTATGATATATTCATATATTTTATCGTCGCCATTTATTGCGAGCTTTGAAAGCCTTTTTATCTCTTTTAAAGCAACTACTCCTCCACGGCGAAGGATATTGGTGTCGTGATTTTTAGACATTATATAAAACAATCTCTTTTTATGGTCTTTTATTTTAATAGCATCAAAGCTAAGACTATATCCACTTATGAGCTCACGCCTTGCGCCGAAGCGATTTTCTTTTAAAAGAGTTTTTAAATTGAGAAATTCTATCTCCTCATTAATGCCCTTAGCTAAATTAAATTCTCCACGATGGCAAAGCCTGCCAATTAAATATATCAATATTCCAAGCTGAAAGACCACTCCCTTGTGAGTATTTACTCCACAGGTCGCTCTTAACATCTTTCTTTCATAGCGCTTGCCTAGATTTCTAATATAATTAAAATCTCTATTATTAAGCCCTGCATCAAAGGCGCTGGAAAAATATCCTCTTAAAGATAAGATCGAGCTTGTCATGGTATGGTAGCTCATATCCTCATGGCTTCCACTATCATCCTTTTCGACAAGCCCTGGCTTATCCTTTAGCATCAATTCTTTAATCATGGCATTTAATGCCAATTGCTCTATTTTATTTTGAAACACCAATGTGCTCCCTTGCGTCCTTTTGAATTTCCCTTATTACTCTCTTTTCTATGCGGCTGACGGTCATTTGGCTAATATTTAGCTCTTTTGCAATTTGAATTTGGGTCTTGCGATTTATATATCGCTCGATTACTATAGTCCTTTCTATATCATTGTACTTTTCAAGCTCACGCTTTATAAAGTCCAAGTTCTCAACTCTATCATAGGTTGGATCCTCGTCTCCAATTATATCCGACAAATAAAGTTCGTTGCCATCATCTCCCGAGTCGATTGAAATATCAAGGCTACCTGGTTGATAGACCTTGCTTGCCTCCATGACCTCTATTACCTCTTCCTCGCTTATCTCCAAAAGATCGGCTATCTCCTTTGCGGTTGGAACTTCTCCTAGCTCTTGCATAAGTTGGTTCTTGGCATTGGTTATCTTTTTGCTTAGCTCTTGTACACGGCGTGGAACTTTAATAGTCCAACCCTTGTCCCTAAAGTAGCGCTTGATTTCGCCAATAATAGTCGGAGTTGCATAGCTTGAAAATTCATATCCACGACTAAAATCATATCGATCGACCGCCAAGATAAGACCGATGCAGGCAATTTGAAATATATCATCATATTCTATGCCGCGGCCAGTATATTTTTTTGCAAGAATTTCCGGTAGATACATATGCTCCTTGATGAGTTCGTCGCGGATTTTGGGATCTTTAGTCTTGTCAAATTCGGCAAAGAGAGCGCGTACTCGTTCTTTTTTTTCTTTTTTATCTTCTTTAGTCATCGACTTTCTTGCCATTATTTCTCCTTTATAAACTTTAG
Organism: Ezakiella sp.; assembly: GCA_022766605.1. Classification (GTDB taxonomy): domain Bacteria; phylum Bacillota; class Clostridia; order Tissierellales; family Peptoniphilaceae; genus Ezakiella. The sequence continues at coordinate 17,355 of JALEOH010000038.1, read as the reverse complement.
ACGAATCGATTCTCCCTTTATATCGATTTCATCTGCGAGCGCCTCCATAATCTTAATACTCATATCGTCTTTTGCATCTTTCGATACGGCTGCTTTTATAACAAGGGCATCCTCCTCGACTTTTATGGACATTTCAAATAAATCCATCTCGTCTTTGATACTCATTATCATCATCTCGCTAACAACTAGCTTGATATCCTCCATCCTCTCAACATCAAGACCTAGACGTGTTGCCACGCCTGATACAAATAATCTTAATGTCGTAGTATATTCTGCCATCGCAGGCAGACTTAACTTGATCTTCTCCATTACTTCACCTCAAATACTTGATCGAGCTCAGTAATAACAAATATCTTTTTTATTTTAGAGTTGACATTTTCAATTGTTACTTTATTGCCATCGTTCTCAGCTTCCTTTCGAACGGCAATTAAAATTCCAAGTCCTGTTGAGTCGATAAAATCGACATCTTTAAAATCAAGTACAATATCATCACGTCTTTTGAAATAAAAATCCATAATCTCCTCTCGAGTTTCACGGGAGTTGAAGATATCTATTTCGCCTTTTAAATAGAGTCTGTTGTCTTTATTGTCCATAATGTCTCCTATTCGTCGCCATCAACTGCAATTGCAGAAATTATCTTATCGTCGTCTAAATCCATTAATTTCACTCCCGAGGTCACGCGTCCTGCTAGTCTTATCTCTTCGGATGGAATTCTAATTATTATTCCAGAGCTTGATATCAAGAGCAAGTCCTTTGGCTCATACATGACAATGCTTCTTACTAAATCTCCAGTCTTCTTTGTGATCTTATAAGTGATAAGTCCACTGCCTCCACGACCTTGTACACCATATTCGCTAATATCTGTCATCTTTCCATAGCCATTTTCACTAATAGATAAGAGCTTTGCTCCCTGCCTTACAGGATCGGAACTTACTACTTCATCTTCTGGCTTTAGTTTAATTAACTTAACTCCGCGAGCAACTCTTCCAATGCTTCTCATCTCGCTGATATTTATTCTAATGGCCTTGCCTTGCCTTGTGGTTGTAATTATCTCCTCATCATCCTTGGACAGAAAAGCTGAAATTAGTTCATCCCCCTCATCAAGTGTTATGGCAACTATACCGGAGCTTCTTATATTTTCAAAATTATCCACATCTGTTTTCTTTATTATGCCCTTTTTAGTTACCAATACGAGCTTATCAAGAGTTTCATTTTTCTTGATTGGAAGAATTACAGATATCTTTTCATCGCCCGATATATTTAATAGATTAACTATTGCAGTGCCCTTTGCAGTTCTACCTGCCTCTGGTATTTCAAATGCACGCAAGTTAAAGACCTTACCCTTATCGGTGAAAAATAGCACTCTATCATGTGTGGTTAGAGTATAGATATCGTTTGGCTCGTCCTCTTTTCCAGTGGTCATGCCCTTTACTCCCTTACCTCCACGTCTTTGAGTTTTATAAGTGCTCTCACTTACCCTTTTTATATAGCCGCGATCAGTTATTGTAATTACCACCGGTTCATCTGCTATCAAGCTTTCTATATCGATTTCTCCTTCATCCAATACTATTTCAGTTCTTCTCTCGTCTCCATATTTGTCGCGGATTTCCGTTAGCTCTTCTTTTATTATATTTAAGAGCAGTTTTTCGTTTGCAAGTATCTCTTTAAAACGAGCTATCCTCATGATTAAATCCTTATATTCAGCATCTAACTTGTCTTTTTCAAGTCCGGTTAGACGTCTTAATTGCATTGCAAGAATTGCATTTGCTTGAATTTCAGTTAATCCAAACTCGCTTATCATGCGGCTTCTTGCCTCAGCATCGTCCTTGGACGAGCGAATTAGCTTTATCATTCGATCGATATGATCAAGTGCAATTAAGAGACCTTCGACTATATGAGCTCTTGCTTCAGCCTTTGCAAGGTCAAATCTCGTACGCCTTGTTACAACTTCCTTTTGATGCTCCAAATAGTAATACAAAAGCTCTTTTAAACTAAGGACCTTTGGCTCGCCATTTACAAGCGCCAAGTTTATTACCCCAAAGGTCGTTTGCATCTGAGTTCTCTTATAGAGTTGATTTAATATAACCTTTGGATTGGCATCCCTTCTTAGCTCTATCGCTATTCTCATGCCCTCGCGATCCGATTCATCGCGAACGCCAGTTATGCCATCTATATCCTTATTCTTAGCTAGCTCGTGAATCTTTTCAATTAACTTTGACTTATTTACTTGATAGGGAATCTCGCGAACTATTATATTGTTTCTACCCTTTGAGGTGGTCTCTATCTCTGCCTTTGCGCGCAAAGTGATAAGTCCTCTTCCCGTGTCATATGCCTTTTTAATTCCACCAGTGCCAAGTATCATGGCGCCTGTTGGGAAGTCTGGCCCTTTTATAATCTTATTTAAATCTTTATTAGTACATTCGGGGTCATCCATCAATTTAAAGAGTCCATTTACAACTTCGGTTAAATTGTGTGGCGGCATATTGGTTGCCATACCAACTGCAATACCAGCCGATCCATTTACAAGTAGATTTGGAAATCTTGCAGGAAGAACTGTTGGCTCTTTTAAACTCTCATCGAAGTTGGGCATCCAATCGATAGTCTCCTTGTCGATATCCCTTATCATCTCCTCTGTGAGCTTTGCCATCCTAACCTCAGTGTAACGCATAGCAGCTGCTCCATCTCCATCGACCGAGCCAAAGTTACCATGCCCATCTACTAGTAGATATCTGGTATTAAAATCTTGAGCAAGCCTTACCATTGCATCATATACTGCTGTATCTGAGTGAGGGTGGTATTTACCAAGTACATCCCCTACTATACGAGCGGATTTTCTATAGGGCTTATCGGCGGTATTGCCAAGGTCCTCCATCGAGAAGAGTATTCTTCTATGGACTGGCTTTAGACCATCTCTAACATCTGGAAGTGCACGACTTACTATAACCGACATCGAATAGTCGAGATAGCTTTTTTGCATCTCCTTTTCAACTTTTACATCAATAATATTTTCCATTTAACCACCTATATATCCAAGTTTTGAACGAACTTTGCATTTTCTTCAATAAATTCACGACGCGGCTCTACCTTATCTCCCATTAGCATGGAGATTATCTCATCAGCTCTAATTGCATCTTCTATATTTACGCGAAGAAGCACTCTCTTTTGCGGATCCATAGTAGTATCCCACAATTGATCGAAATTCATTTCACCAAGACCCTTATATCTTTGAAGAGTAATGCCATCGCGTCCCAAATCATCCAGTAGTTGATTGAGCTCTTCATCTGAATAACAATATCTCTCCTGTCTACCCTTTGAAACTTTATACAGCGGAGGTTGAGCAATATATATATGACCTCCTTCAATAAGTTCACGAAGATATCTAAAAAAGAATGTTATCAATAGAGTTCTAATATGTGCTCCGTCGACGTCAGCATCTGTCATTATAATAATCTTACCATAGCGGAGTTTTTCTATATCAAACTCATCTCCAATGCCAGTGCCAAAGGCTGTAATCATCATCTTTATCTCTTGGGAATCAAGTATGCGATCGATCCTTGCCTTCTCGACATTTAGTATCTTACCGCGAAGTGGAAGTATGGCTTGATAGTGCTTATCCCTTCCTTGCTTAGCTGAACCACCAGCTGAATCCCCTTCGACTATAAATATCTCAGTGATGCCATTGTCATTTGATTGACAATCGGCGAGTTTTCCTGGAAGCGGAGTGTTGTCAAGTGCCGACTTCGAACGACTTATCTCACGTGCTTTTCTTGCCGCTTCTCTTGCCCTTTGACTCTTAATTGCCTTGTCGATTATAGTTCGAGCAATCTTTGGATTTTCTTCAAAACAATTTGAAAGCGCCTCTCCAACAACTGAATTTACTATTGCCTGAGTTTCACTATTGCCTAGCTTTGCCTTTGTCTGTCCTTCAAATTGTGGCTGAGCGAGTTTTACAGTTACAACTGCTGTTAGCCCTTCGCGAACATCCTCTCCCGAAAGATTATCGTCCTTTTCCTTTAAAATATTGTATTTTCTTGCATAGTCATTGATACTACGAGTTAGTGCTGCACGAAATCCTGCAAGATGAGTCCCTCCCTCGGGAGTGTGAATATTATTTGCAAAGCTAATTACATTTTCGCTATAGCTATCAGTATATTGCATTGCAATTTCCACTTCTTGACCATCTTTGGATTCGTCAAAATAAACTATATCGTCGAATATCGGAGTTCTACTCTTATTCATATACTCGACCATCTCTTTGATGCCGCCGTCATATTTAAAGATCTTTTCCTTGTTGCGGCCATCTCTTTTATCCCTTAATTCAATTTGGACGGATTTATTTAAAAAAGCCATCTCGCGGAGTCTCGTCTCCAATGTATCAAAATCGAAGATGATAGTATCGAATATATCCTTATCTGGTAAGAATGAAATAATAGTTCCAGTTCCTTCGGCTTCTCCAACTATTTCAAGCTCACTAATCGCCTTTCCACGAGAAAAATGCTGTCTATAAATATGACCATTTCTCTTAACTGTTGCAACTAGCCACTCACTAAGTGCATTTACAACAGAGACACCAACACCATGAAGTCCTCCAGAGACCTTATAGGCATCGTTGTTAAATTTACCTCCTGCATGAAGTATGGTTAAAACGGTTTCAACAGTGCTCTTGCCCGTTTTTGGGTGAATTTCAACTGGAATTCCGCTACCATTGTCTTCAATCGTCGCAGATCCATCTTCTTCAAGTGTAACTTTTATATTGTCACAAATTCCAGCAAGTGCCTCGTCAATCGAGTTATCCACAACTTCATAAATAAGATGGTGAAGTCCTCTTTCAGAAGTCGATCCAATATACATCCCCGGCCTTAGCCTAACTGGCTCAAGCCCCTCAAGTACTTGGATATTCTCCGCACCATATTGTCTATTATTTTCTTTAGTCATATTATCTCCTTTAAATATATCTAATAGAATTATCCTTAACTTCGATAATTCCATCTGCTTCTATCTTGGTCGTGCTTGTTACAAATGCATTCAAGCCCGCTATTTTATTTTCTATATTGCCATATCTAATATTGTCAAATTCATATAATATATCATCTAACAATAATATGGTCTCTCTATTTGAGAGTTTTTTTAATATCTCTAAATTGGCAAGTTTCATCGAGATTACTATCGCCCTTTTTTGCCCACGACTTGCAGTTGATTTAGCTAACTTTCCATTTAATAATATCTCTATATCATCTTGATGTATTCCCCACGATGTATATCCGCGTCTTATATCCTTTTTTATTGCTTCTTCTCGAAATTTAACTATATTATCTCTATTCCACGATCTTAATAATTTAAAATTGGGCTTCCAATCTAGTTCAATATCTTCCATTGCTGCAACCGTCCTTTTTATCAATAGATTTAAATATCTCTCTCTTTCGTCGTCGATCAAATAATTTAATCTAATCATCTCCTTGTCAATGGAATTAAGATAGATATGCGGATTATTATAATTTTTTAAATAGCTATTTCTCATCTTTAAGAGCTTATAATAGTCTTTTAAATTTCTCTCGTAATTCTTGGACACGCTCATTATTATATTGTCGATAAATCCACGTCTCTTTGATGGGCTGCCATCGATTAAAAAAGTATCATATGGAGTAAATACTACTGTATTATGAGTTTTAAAATCTGCAATTCTACTTACTTTTTTATTATTGACCTCACGAATTGCCTTTTTATCCTCGATATAGACTATCTTTTCAAGCTCTCTTACCCCTTCGGTAAAATAAGCTCTTACAGCAGCGGAATTCTCTTCATTATTTACCATTGCCTCATAGCCCTCTTCCAAATAGCTACCTGTTAATACGAGATTTATCGCCTCTAATAAACTGGTCTTTCCCGCTCCATTTTCTCCATATATTAAATTTAGTCCTGGCTTTAGATCAAGGCTTGCCTTTTTAAAATTTCTAAAATTATATAAAAATAAATTCTTTAATTCCATTAAATGATCTTTATCTCGACAATTTCTCCACTATATTCAACTATATCGCCATCTTCTACTTTTTTTGAGACCCTGGTTTCAACTATTCCATTTAACTTTACCTCGCCATCTTTTATTAGATGCTTGGAAACTCCTCCGCTTTCAACTAGACTTGCAAGCTTTAAAACATTTTTTAGCTCTGTATTTTCTCTAACTTCTAAAATCATTTAGACAACCTCACAGGTAGCAATATATATATAAGCCCTTCCTCAACAGTTGGATAAATGGTAACAGGACTTGCATCATCACTAAAGGCAAGCCTTATTTTATCGTCACTAAATAGGCTTACTCCTTCTTTAAGATATCTTGGGTTAAATCCTATTACAAGATCCTCTCCCTTTTTGGAAATATCTATATCATCACTTGTCTCTCCAAGATTGCCTTGACTTTTAATATTCATATTATCTTCTTTAATATCTAGTTTTACCATATTTAGATTGGTCTTTGCAACTATCATAGATCTATCAAGACAATTTTTAAATTCATCTTTTAATACTATAACCTCAGTCTTACTCTCTTTTGAAATCAAAGTTTCATAGTTAAAGAAATCCCCTTCAAATAATCTAGTATATAAAATAGAATTAGAAAAATATATCATAGCATGATTTTTGCCCTTTACTATCTTTATATCCTCATCGTCTTTTATCAATTTCTCCACTTCATTTAATGCATTTGAAGGAATTATAAAGCTCTCTCTTATATTACTAGAGATCTCTTTATTTACAACTGAAACTCTATATCCATCAAGGCTTACCGCAGTAATCTCGCCAAGACCCAAGGAAAATTTAACTCCGGTATAGATTAGTCTATTTTCATCTTGACTTACACTTACTCTAGTCTTTGAAATCAATTCCTTTAAGACACTTCCTTTTAAATCGACATTAAAATCCTCGGATATTTCTGGAAAATCGGGAAAGTCCGATGCCTCTAGTGCTACAAAATTGATTCTTGTCCTTCCACTTCTAACTCTAGCATTCTTATCTTCTCCAACCTCTAAATCCAATATATCGTCCGACTTTAACTTGGAGACAATATCGGATATCATATTAGAATTTAAGACATATCTTCCTTCTTTTAAAACTTCGCACTCTACACTTGTCTTTAATGAAATCTTAAGATCTGTAGTATAAAGAGTTATTGAATTTTCCTTAGCATCGAATAATATCCCCTCGAGCAAGGTCGATTGAGATGCTTTATTGACTCCTCTTTGTGCGATACGAATTGCTTCGATAAAATCGCCTACTCTAATTTTAAAATGCATAATGCCTCCTTTTTAAATTTTATTTCGCTTATTCTTATTTAGTAGAATAGTAATAGTAGTAGGGGCTGTTTAAACTGTGGAAAACCTCCCCAATTGGCTTTATATAAACAAACTACCTGTTGATAAAAAAATATATTTTGTGAAAAGTTGTTAATGAGAATTTTTTATTTCTCTTGTGAGCATTTGTATCTTGCGCTTTAGATTGAGATCCTTGGCTGTGGATTTTTTTATTTTATCACATGCATATATGACCGAGGAGTGATCTCGTCCAAAGGCAGATCCAATTGTTGGATAACTGACATTGGTAAGTTGCCTTGTAATATACATAGCAACATGCCTTGCAAGGGAAATCTTAGATTCACGAGAGCTTCCCACTATATCATCATAGCTTAAATTAAAGCTATCGGCAACTTTTTCAATGACTTCCTCAACTGAAATAGTAGTATTTTTAATAGCATCCATCTTCATTTCATTTAGAACTTGACTTGCAATATTTTCCCATTGAATTAAGCTAATGGATTTCTTATCAAGCATCAAGCTCTTTGCAACAGTTCGAGTCAAAGCTCCCTCGAGTTCTCTTATACTTGTAGTAACTGACTCAGCAATATACCAGATAATTTCACTTGGAATATCGAATTTATTAAACTCAGCCTTTTTTTGAAGTATGGCGACTTTCGTCTCCAAGTTAGGCATGGTAATATCTGCTACAATCCCCGATTCAAATCGATTGATAAGTCTTTCTTGAACCATTTCAATCTCCTTAGGAAGGCGATCAGATGCCATGACTATTTGAGCTCCACGATTTTTTAGTGCATTAAATGTATGAAAGAACTCCTCCTGAACGACCTCTTTTCTTTGAAAAAATTGAACATCATCTATCATGAGTAAATCGAGATTGCGATAAGTTTCCTTAAATTCCTCATTGCGATTGGAGTCGCGACTATTTCTAATGCTAGCTATTAATTCATTAGTAAAGCGCTCGCTGCTAACATAAGTTACTTTTTTTTCTGGAAATCTCTTTATAACCTCATGGCCAATCGCCTGCATAAGGTGAGTTTTACCAAGGCCACTTTTGCCATATATAAAAAATGGATTAAAGACAGTGCCAGGGCTTTGGCTAATGGCCCAAGCGGTTGCATGAGCAAAGGAATTGGAGTCGCCCGTAATAAAATTTTCAAAAGTATAGCGAGGGTCGAGATTGGGTTTTATAAAGTCGATAGGCATTTGTCTAACAACTGAAACGCCAAGCAATTTTTTATAATGTTCCTCTTCATCAGGACCAATTATAAGAACTCCAAGTCCAGCTTCGGCCGAGTTTACAGCATTTTCAATATGATCTAAGACCTTGACATTTATAATATTTATAGTAAAGCGATTGGGAGCCATCAATATTAATTTATTATCTTTAATGCCAATAGGCTTTAAGACTTCTATTAAAGTTGCATAATTACCACTGCTTAGAAAATAAAGAGATTTTATCTTGTCTAATGCAGCTTTCCATATTTCTATATAGTCCACTCTTCCTCCAATTATCCACAACTGTGGAAAACTTTTTATACATGTAGAAATTATTTTCAACAGCTGTTAATTATCTATAAAAAACACTCTTAAAATGTGATTATTAAAATGGGTAAAATATCCTTGTTGAAAGTTTTAATAGCTTATTATCAACAATGTTTAAAAGCCTTGTGGAAAACTCATAATATTCCACAGATTTTTTAAGTAGCAATCTTTTTAATCACATTAAAAAAGAAAATAAAGCTTTATTTGATATAATTATCCACAGTTATTATACCATAATCGACTTTTTTTTTCAAATTTTTCAGGTAATGGATTTTTGACTATTTAATTGAAAATAGTTTAAAAAAAAGATATAATAAAAAGGGAGTGATATATAATTGAGATGATACTAATATTATTTGAAAAATTTTTTAAGATAGGACTTTTTAGTTTTGGTGGAGGATATGCAATGCTTCCACTATTTCAAAAGGAATTTATAGCAAGTGGAATAATAACAGAAGAAAAATTTTATGATATTATAAGCTTAAGTGAAATGACGCCGGGAAGTTTTGCAGTAAATGCCGCTACCTTTATAGGAAATGAAAAGGCAGGCATAATAGGATCCATTATTAGCACCATAGCAGTAACTCTTCCATCTTTAATAGTGCTTATTATAATGATGACGCTTTTATCCAAATATGAAAAATCAGAACTAAAAGAAAGGATATTTCGAGGATTGCGCCCAGCAGTATTGGGTTTTATTGCAAGTGCAATAATGATATTAATTCCATCTACATTTGTAGATATAAAATCCATTTTAATATTCATTGCCTCTATGGCATTGATAATAAGTAATAAAGTCCATCCAATTTTAATAATATTTATAATGGGATTAGTGGGGATGATATTATGAATATAATTAAAATATTTTTAATCTTCTTTAAAATAGGCTTGATAAGCTTTGGAGGAGGATATGGGATGATACTTGTAATGAAAAAGGAATTGATGAAATATAAAATGATAGAAGAAAAAGATTTTATGGATTCTCTAGTACTTGCTCAATCCGCACCAGGAGCTTTAGCAATTAATCTATCAATAGTAGTTGCAAAGAAAATTGGAGGATATATAGCAGTAATGGCAGCTTTTATTGGAGTTATATTGCCAAGTTTCTTAATAATACTCTTTTTATCCAATATATTTGCCAAAATTCGCCATAATCCTCTTGTCGATAAATTCATGCAAGGCACAAAGCCTGCAGTACTCGCGCTAATAGTGGGCTCATTTTTAAATTTATTTAAAAATTATCAAAAAAGCTATATTGGCATAATTTTAATAATAGCAACCTTAATATTAACAGCAGTACTAAAAATCCACCCGATATTAATACTATTGATAGTAGGAGTAATTGGTTATTTTTCAAAGAGTTTGAGATAGAATTAAAAGAGCAAATTAATTTTATCAATATCTTATCTTAAAAGATATTGTATTGCCAGTTGTGTAGTAGCATATATTATAACCGTTCTTTTAACAAGCTTACTTGGCATTTTTAATGTCGATATAATTCCACAAAATAACGAGAATATAAAAGATAGGTAGAATTTCTACCACTAATCTTGACCTTTATAATGATGACGGTCTTTGCGCCAATAATTGAAGAGCTGGTATTTCGCGAATCCTTTATCGCCTGGACCAATAAAAAGAGCATTACTATAATGAGCCTATTCTCTATTATTGCGTTTTCAGCCATGCATGTTGATATTACAAATATACTAAATTGGCCCAGTATAATATACTATATTCCACTTGCAAACGCTCTTTGCTATATATCTTAAAAATAAACGAGAAGTGGCTTACTCAATTACAAATTCCTTTGCATTTTTATTTATGCTGATGGATATATTATAGTCATTTTAAACAATTTATTTTTAGCATAAAAAAATCCAGATATTTCTATCTGGATAAATGAATTACTTATTTATTTTTTGAGAAATAATCGCGAGCAAAGCCCATGTGTTGGACGATTTCAAGAGTGCCAAGATAATTTTTATCGCTATCTCTTACCGCCATATATAATACAAGGCAGGGCTCGTCTTTTTTGGTCATCCAGACCTTTACTTCATCTTTTTTGCCAGCTTTAAAGTCATTTATAATCGAACGCACCATTGGCTCGATCTTCGCAGGATGGCATGAATAGACATCGCGACCAAGAGCCATCATAGGCCTTTTAAATAGTTTTTCTTCGTCATTGTCATTAAAATAGGAATTTATATCATGTCTATCGACAAAGGTTAGCTCATATGGCATGGTATTTAGCATGGCATCAAGCTCATATGGAGTAAATTTGCCAGAGGGCAATACTATATATTCCTCGTTAAAGCTTGGAGCTTTTTTATTTCGATTCTCAGCACCAGGAAACTCTTCCATTGCTGCAAGTTCATTTTTATATTCCTTAGATTCGATATATATCTCGATCCACTCTTCCTCTGTAAAATGATTCTCACAAAGAGGAAGCAAGATATTCTCCTCTTTAAAGACCATCTCCTCTGCCCTATTTACAGCAGCACTTAGTCTATCAAGCCATTTATCATCGCGAACTTCAATATATTTTAAAGCCTTAAATTCATCTCTAATCTCATCGTCCACTCCCCACATGACATCTGACGGTCCATTTTGATTGTATTTGACCTTTAGTAGTGGATATAAGAGATCGCCTTTTTTTGCATAATGCACGGGAATCTCACGCAATAGGTCGATGTCGATTTCACTTGCTCTTTTTTCTGAAATCAAAAGTTTGGTCTTTGCAAGAATTTCAAGTATCGCCATATTTTCCAAGTGAAAAGCCCTTACAGGGTGGCCAATTATTTCGCTATTTTTTAAATTATTTTCGAGCTTATTATCAAGTGTACCATGAAATAGTGCCGAATGCACATCACATAGTTTTTGCACTTCACGAATAGGCATGCCCTCAAGCATCATCTCCTGCTCAGCATGCATGATTTCACTTGCATTGACATCCTTAAATTCGCTTTTAAAATCTTCGCGAACACTATCCAAAGCCTCACCAGAATTTAGCCTATGAATATAATTTTTTAAACTATCCACCCTCTTTTTTGCATCAGGAGCGATATCATATTCCTTTATAATATAGCCCTTGTCCTTTAAAGACTTTTTAATCTCATTGATATCTAGCTTTTTAACAGCAGCTCCTCTTGTAAGCGTCATAACTTTACCTACCGAAGCAAGCATCATCTTATTTTTTAGCTCTGTAAAGCCCATCTCGCTTAGAACATCGATAAGTTCAGGATTCTCTTTAACCAAATCCGCAACAGGCTTATTTAAATCTATTATTTTATTCATATTTCACCTCATATAAAAATTTCTAATAGATATATACCCAAAGTTAGGCGGAGCTAATTAGGGTTTAAAAATATATTGAACTTATTGGCATCTAACAATTTTTCCTCTATTATATACTATTGTATTCACACCATAATCATCGAAAAACAGTTTGAATATATTAACTCCTAGCAATTTTATTTCATTATTTCTTTTTTGAGAAAGCTCATAATGAAAAAGTTCTCTAGATATTATATCAACACAAGCGATAGTTCTATTCTTGTTATGTATAAAAAAGGCCCGCGTGAGCGGGCTTTTAAAAAGTTGAGCTTATTTTGCTTCTTCCTTCTTTTCTTCTTTCTTTTCTTCAGTTTTTTCTTCTTCTTTTACTTCTTCAGTATTTTCTTTTGATTCTTCAATAGCTTCTACTGGCTTTGTAATAATAGAAACAGCCTTGGTTTCGTTGTTGTATTGAACAGTAAATCCAACTAATTCACCAAGTGTTCTTAGTCTTACATAGTAACGACCTTCAAATAGTACAGCTTCTACTTCTTTAACTTCGCCGTTGATTGCAACTTTCATAGTTGTTAATTCAACTTGCATTTTTTCAGGAAGCTCTTCCTTTTTAACTTCTTCAGCCTTTTCTTCAGCTTTAGCTTCTTCCTTTACTTCTTCTTTCTTTTCTTCAGCTTTAGCTTCTTCCTTTACTTCTTCAGTTTTTTCTTCAGGCTTAGCTTCTTCCTTTACTTCTTCTTTCTTTTCTTCAGGCTTAGCTTCTTCCTTTACTTCTTCTTTCTTTTCTTCAGGCTTAGCTTCTTCTTTAACTTCTTCCTTAACTTCTTCAGTCTTTTCTTCAGGCTTAGCTTCTGCTTTGTTTTCTTCGCTGATGCTGGTTGTGATTTCTACAACCTTTTCATCGCTATTCCAATCAACTGTGAATTTTACATTGGAATTCTTTAGTAGTTCTGCCATTTCACGAAGTTGTAGGTAGTTTGTTCCTTCTACTAGAATGCTATTTGGTTCTAGTTTTTCTCCATCGAGATTGAATTCTTGGAAAGACTTTTGTCCTTCTTTTGGTGCTGCATTAAGCACAGTACCAAAGCTTAGCATAAATGCTAGTAATAAAATAATTGCTCTTTTCATGTTGCCTCCTTAAAATAATGAAATGAGTGGGGTTTCCCCCTAGTGGTTAGGCTCCACCTAGCCCGAGCTTTTGCTCTTGCACTAAATTATAGCAAATATTAAGCTAAAATGCAAGTTTTTGTAAAATTTATTTACCATAAATTATTGCTCGAGATATTTCATGATTTCATTAAATACTTTGCCTATCTTATCATTTATTACTATGTCGGCATTGCTATCATAATTGGTCTTTGTGAGATTGATAAGTGCCATGGTGCTACCTCTAAAATAGTTGATAAAACTGGCGGCAGGATATACGACAAGGCTAGTGCCACCTACTATTAATAGATCGGCGTGCGCAATGGCTTCGATTGATTTTACCATTGTATCTTCATCAAGGCTTTCACCATATAAGACTACATCTGGCTTTATTATACCACCACAGCTACAAGTGGGGACATTATCCATATTTAATATATCCTCTAGGTTATAGAATTTATTGCATTTTAAGCAATGATTTTTCATTACGGTTCCATGAAGCTGGTAGACGACCTTACTTCCCGCTTGTTGATGAAGGTCGTCGATGTTTTGGGTGATTATAGCTTTTAACTTGCCCATCTCCTCGAGGCGAGCAAGCGCTTTGTGGCACGAATTGGGCTTAGCTTGTGGGTAGAGGAGCTTCTCTCTATAAAAAGAGAAGAACTCCTCTGGGAATTGATAAAAATAATCGGAGCTTACAATCTCTTCTGGGCTAATATTTGTATTTAGCTTTTCATTGTAAACTCCGCTTGCTCCTCTAAAGTCGGGAATGCCACTTTCAGTCGACACCCCCGCACCTCCAAAGAAGACTATATTATTGCTCTTATCTATTCTCTTTGCGAGCTCTTCTATCTTGTTCATTATTTTTCCTCTTCTTTGATTTCTTCAGTTCCTTCAGTTGGAGCTTCGATCATATCAGGAGTACTAGTTTGTTCTGGGATTACTCTTAGTCCAAGCATTTCACTTGTTTCACTAAATACGAAATTATAGTAGATTGGACTACCTGTTTCATATATACCTGTTATGGTAATATCTATCAGCTTGCCTTCAACTCCTTGGTCTTTAACAGCTTGAACTGTGCTACGAGCTAGCATATCTACGACTTCAAGCTTGGTTCTATTGCTTGAGCCTTCGACAATGGAGCCAACTTGATCGAAGAATTGCTTCTCTTCTTCTTCGCTCATCTCGATTTTATCGCTCATGCTATTTTTAACAGCCTCATAATCCTTACTTTCAAGCAAAGCTATTATCTCTTCGGCTTTTGCAATTTGAGCGCTATAAGTCTTTTTATTTTCTTCAAGATCTTGAATTGGATAGAAACGGTAATTTAGTAGCTTTTTTTGTTCATTATAGATTAGGCTAAATTGCATTTCACAATTCTTTGCATTTACAGCACCCATATACATCGTAAGCACGCCTTCGCCTTGCATCTCTTCCGTTTGCTTTCTAATTTCTACAAAGTCACTAAGCTCGCCTGCATCGTCAAAAATTACATAGCTATATTCGAGATTTTGTTCGGTTGCAATCTCAGCGCTGGTTTCATCAACTAGTTCTTGTAAAGCCTTGCTATCCTTAGCGGAAAATAGCTTTAATGCATCCATTACTTGAGTTTTTTCCTCTTCGGTAACGGAGTTTAAATAGTCATTTAAGTTAGGACTGCTTTCGCTTGCAGCTTTGTCGCTTGCTTCAGCGACTTCAGTTTCTTTGTCTTCATTTTTCTTTTCATCTTTTTCGGGGGCATTAGCCTCTTCGCGAGTCGTGTCATTTTTGACATACTCGGTCTTATCGTTCTTCTTACATGCACTTAGTGACAGCATAAGAGCCATCATTAGTATTAATAATCTTCTCATTCTAATCTCCAATCTTTACTTTTATTTGATTTTCTCTAATATTAACACTATTTCAACATTGAGAGTTGCTCTAAAATTATCAAAGCCTTTTAAGTTTAATACCCGATAATTATCCATCATAATCACATTGGACACTGCGGTTACTGGATTACAACTCACATAAATTATTTTATCCACATGGGAGTTATTGATTGCATCAACCACTTTTGGATGAAGACCAGTTCGCGGTGGATCGACTATTATAAAATCCGCTTTATCCTCTTTTAGAACAAAGTCCTTGCAGTCTGCAAGTACTGGCGTGACATTTTTTATATCATTTAGTTCTAGCATTTTTTTTGCATCTAAAATATTTGCAGGATTGATCTCAACTGAATAAATTTTATTGGCCTTATCGGAGAGAAGCGCTCCTATTATTGCGCTTCCTGCATATAGATCCCAAAGCTCATCTGCTTCTTCGACAATTTCTCTCACATATTTATAAAGCTCATCCGCCGCAATTGTATTGGTCTGAAAAAAAGAAAGCGGGCCTATTGGAAATAATTTATCATCTAGCTTTTCAATAAGATCAGCTTCTCCATAGATAAGCTCGATTTTATCCACCACTATTGCATCGCTCACGGCGTCATTTATGGTATGGTAGATACCCTTTATTGTAGGAAGTAATTTATCTTCTTTTAATTTTGCAATCAATTGATCTAAGTCTAGCTCCCCAATTGAGGTCGTAACTATATTTAATAGATATTTATCCTCATATAGGCTGTGCCTGATGACTAGATGGCGAAAATATCCGCTATTGTTAAAGCGATGGTAGAAATTGTATCCGGAATTTTCTGCAAACTCCCTTATGGTTTTTTTGATCCTATCCATATTTTTAGGGACGAGTCTACAATTATCATATTCGATTATATTGTGAAATTTGCCTTTTTCATGAAGACCAAGCTTGAGAGAGCCTCCCTTTATTTCGTCTCCAAAAGTATATTCCATCTTATTGCGGTATCCCTCGGTGGCAGTTGGAGTATATAGTCCCAAATATTCACAATTAAGTTCATCAGAAAGCCTCTTTAGCTCCATGTCCTTTATCGTGTATTCATCTAGATAATCCAGCTCGCGAAAGCGACATCCTCCGCATCGATCTTGTACAGGGCAGTTGATATTTTTAATATAGGGGGAGCTTTTTATCTTGATTATTTCCACAGACTTTCTTCTCTTTCTAAATAGAACTCTCTCTCCTGGAAGAGCGTCTTTGGAATTATAGACTTTGTCATCTGCTTCTATCGTTATTTTTTTATTAAAAGACAGCCTAGAAACTATGCCTTCTTTTATATCGTCTTTTTCCTTTTTTATTTTCTCGCTATTTGATTGAGTTGACATATCATGCCTCGACATTTATGATTGGGTTTTGTTTTGCCTTAAAGAATTCATTGTCTTCGATTTTGATAAATTCTTCGATTTTCTCATAAGGAAAGTTAAATCGCTCTATCTTATATTCTGGTTTTTTCTTATCGACAAAATAACATACAAGCTCATCATCGAGCGCGAAGCCAACAAGTACGGCCTTATCGTCAATGCCTGCCCACTTTTTTATCCTTAGCTCCATCTCGCCTTTATTTTCTTCTTTAAATATATCATCTAAATTTACAAGACTTGGCGTCCTTAGATTTACCATCAGTTCATATTTGTCGCCATCATCGACTGTGACATATAATATATCGCCTTTTAGTTCATATTTTATATCTCGCTTACTCATGCCACTACGAGTGTCAATCAGCTTCATCAAGACGTCATTGGTTATATCCGGAAGATTGTTTCCATAGATTTTAACATAGTCTTTGGTATGCTCTTTGGTATGAACTTGTAGTAGATTTTCGAGTGGCGTTGGACTTGCTGAAAACGAAACTAAAGTATCGTTATCGAAATAATAAAGGCCTTCTTTGGCAGCAATTACAAATAGATCTCTATCTTTATAGGCATCGATTGCCCCGCTTATATTGGGCGATGGAATTGTTGCACCATTTTTATCTAGGAAAACTGCCTCGTCGCCTTTTAATCCGGATATTATGCCTCCGTTATTTTCAAAATAATCGGCATTTAAATAGTCATATTCATATTCGGTCAACTTTTCATTTTTCATATTGAATAATGCAAATTTACCATCTTTATTATTTGCAAAATAGTCTTTACTAAGCAGGCGAATATCGTCATATATCGGCGGGATGATCTCC
>JALEOH010000037.1 GCA_022766605.1 Ezakiella sp. | reverse complement strand
GTAACTGATTTACATACATAATCTGCAATTTCTGGTGCTTGTGAAACATCTGGAGTTGTTACTTCAGTATCTAAATCTCCCTCTTTAACTTCTGCTTCTTTGATTTCCTTTTTTGTCTTTAAATCAACATATTTTACATTGACTTTTCCTTGAGCTTTTGGTCCATAGATTGCATAGAAAGTAGTATTGCCTTCAATTTTGTGTGTGCTAAAGTCAACTGTTTCTCCATTAGCAGATGTTGCCCAGCCTTTAAATTCATTTTCTGGCTTACCAGCTTCTACTGGTGGTGTAAGAGCTGAATTTGCATCAGGAACATTTATTGGTCCTAGTTTATCAGGATCTTTCATGAAAGTTTCATCCACTTTTAAACCATAAGCTGTATATTGAGTAGCAGGTTTTGTTGCTGGATCTTTCCACTTTCCTTCTCCAGCATCAAAATCGACAGAAACCTTTTCACGCATGGTTATTGCAAATCCAGTAAGCGCATCTCCTGTTACTTCGAAATAGTAGTTAGAACCATCAAGCTGACCTTGAGTTTTATCTTTGATCTTTACTGAAATTGTGTTAGCTGTCTTTCTATCATTTATTGATAAATGTGCTTCTGCTATAGCGTTTTCGTATTGTGGATTATCATGACCTGCCCATATATAGCCCGTGCCACTTCTTAATATATAATCAACATCTTGATTTGTTATTTCGAAAAGTGTTTTTGCATTATTTTTAGCAAAATAATTAGAAATTAAATTTGAAGGCCTGGTACCAGTGCCATGCCACTTTACTTCAACTCCAGTATGGGCTACAAAGCCAATTCTTACATTAACCGTGTCATTCTTTGTTAATGCTTCAACCGCAGCTCTTGCATCTCTACCATCGGGAAAAACAACATATGCTAATGGTTTTTCTTTTGGCACATCGATTTCAAAAGAAACTCCAATTTGAAATTCACCCTTAGCTATATCTGCATCTTTCTTTACGATATATTCTTTATGATAAGTCTCAGCTACATTTTCAATTACATATTTAACTTCTGTAATATTTAATACTTCAACTAAGAGATCTGAAATATCAACCATAACACTTGCCTTAGCAAAATCATCGGGATTAGTTTCTGGCGTAATATTGCTTGGAGCCATTCTATCTGAGAATTTATTATTAATAGCAATAAATTTTTCATAATTATCAGCATTAGATTCCAATAAATTATCTAGTTCTAAATTCTCAATGTCAAAATCTAATGATCTCTTTTTTCTGTTTTGTATTTGTGCGACCAAACCAGTGAGGTCAATTTGAAAGCCTTCCTCTATTGGAGTGACTTCCAGTCTTTCACTTTCCCCTTCTGCGGCATTTAAAATATTAAATGGGCAAATTCCAAGCAACATTAAAATTGCCAATACTAAACTTATTATTTTATTTTTCATATAACCTCCTATTTATTTAGGCGAGGGCAAAGCGCCCTCGCTAAATATATTTTAATAGACTCTTATCGTGGTGGAATTATCTAAATAATCCGGTACGGTATTTTCGTCTATTTTTCTTGTAGCCTCAATAGTTACAAAATCGTTAGAAGAGAAAAATTCATCCAGTGTAAATGTTCCAGTTCCAACTGGATCTGTTTCTGAAATTATGGTTTTCTCCCCTCCGGATTTAAATCTTATAGTGATTTTTACTTTACATCTGCCTGGATTTGTAGTAAATGATAATGTTCTATTACCATTAATCAAAGATTGTACTGAAACTTGAATTACTGGCTTACCAAGTAGTTCAATTATCTTTTCAACTTCTTTAATAACTTTGACAATCTCTTCAGCTGTCTTACCATCATTGTTTGTTATGATATCTTTAGCATCTTTGCTCTTGTCCTTAGCTTCATCGATAGCATCATTTGGTTTCTTTTCTTCCTCAGCTTTAGTTATAGCATTGTCAAGTTTATCTGTAGCATCCTTTAACTCATCAATTGCCTTCGCCTTGTCAAGTCTATCTTGCAAGTCCTTCTTATCTTGGTCGAAGTTTGGTGCTTGTGGGTCGATTGAACCTTCGATTTTATCGATTGCTTCTTGAGCTATGTTGATATCTTCGGCTGATGGCTTGCTGCCTTCTTTTACAATGTCTTCAACAATTGTAACCTTAGTGTCGGCATCTTTTTTATTAAGAGCGTCACGTAGTTCTTTTTCAGCCTCATCGACTGCTTCTTGAGTTGGGTCATTATTGTCGTTTGCATCTTCTGAACTTTCAATCACATCTTTTGCAGCATCGAGCTTTTCTTTTAGATTTTTATCGAATGGGTTGGCATCTGGGCCATCTGGCTTCCAGTTGTCATCTCCTTTGGCATCTGCGACTACATCATCAGCTTCTTTTGCAGTAGCTTTAATCTTATCGAGATCCAATCCAACTTTCTTAGTTGCTTCAGATGGCAAGCGGTCGTCCGCCTTGGCTGTTACAGTAATCTTTTCTCCATCTACTAATGCTGGTACGGTTACTGTGAAGCTGCCATCAGCATTTACTGCTTGGTCATTAACTTCAGCAATTTTTGCACCATTTCTATCTACAACTACTACATCAACCCTCTTAGCGTCCTCTGCCTTACCAGTAACTACTACATCTCCTTGCCTTGGAGTGGTTATTTCTGGTTTTGGCAATACAGTCTTATCTGTAACTGTTGCTTCATATGGGGCTGATTTGTTATTTGAAGTGTCGGTAGTTATTACAGTTACCACGTCGTCTTTCTTAAGCTCTGTATTTGGTGGAAGTGGAATAATCATCTTGTCAGTTTCCTTATCAACAGGAATAATCTGACCATTTACTTTCCAGCCTTCTGCATCTTTTTCTGCCACAACAGTTGTTATTGGATTTCTATTTTTATCCTTAACATCAATTGTAATCATGGCTGCATCGTCTTCTTTTGGAGCTTTCATAGTGATAGAAGTGTCAGCTGTTCTTGGAGTATCTACTACTGGTTTTGCAGGTGGCACTGTATCTCCATCAGGATTTCCATCATTGTCAAAGTCGTCAAATACAAAAGCTTTGTTTGCATCTGATTCAGACTTTGGCGCTGCTACTGCAGTAACTGATACTTCGGTTCTGACTGCTAAGCGTTTTTCGGTCTTAATGATATAGTTGCCATTTGGATCAGCAACTCCTGTTCCAACTGTTTCTCCACCCACTTTTGCTACTACCTTTGCATTTGGCTCTGTCTTACCCTCAATGGTTGTGAAATTATTTTCCGCAATATTTCTTGCAACTATTGTTGGGGTTGCTGTCTTACCGTCAAGATAGATAGCTTTTACTTCTACATCTTTAACTACTGGATAAGAATCAGGTAGTGACCAACGTTCGAATACATTGCTTTCAATTGGTGTCAAAGTAACTAGTTTATTTAGCTCTCCAACAGTTGTGGTATTTGGCAATACATCGATATAGACTGCGTTTAGATTATCTACTTTTGAACCATTAATATTAGCAGAAATCTTTCCTCTCTCATCTGTCTTGTAACTTACTCTAGCATATCCATCTTTCTTTGGAGCATTAGGGTCGTCAGTTATAATAACATTTTGCTTGTAAAGAGCGGTGACTTCTGTCTTTTGATTTACTACTAATACAGTGTCGTCCGTCTTATCCCATTTGTCAAAAGTATAACCTGCATTGGCAACTATGCCTGGCTTTTTGACTTCGCCAAGTGTTCTAGACTTGCCTTCTTTAACTAGTAGGTCATAAGCCTTAACTGTGTTTTCTGCAAATTGACCATGGGCTCCAGCCTTAAAGACTACTCTTGCATATCCTTCTGGAATTTGCGAATTAGGATCGTCTACTTCTTTAATATCATCGCTAAATTGTGCAGTTACAAGTAGCTTTCTCTTTGGAATATTGGCATCAAGTGGAGTGCTGTTATCCTTATCCCAACCAGTAAATACATTGCCATCTACACCTTCTACTACCGGCTTAGATAAATCTCCTAGCTTTTTGTTAGCTGCGATTAAGACATCTTGATATCTCGTGCCGCTTGTGATTTTACCCTTATTGGTCGGGTCAAATTCCACTCTTACATAGCCTTCTGGAATTGGGTCTTTGATATTATCACCACCATTGATGTTTTCCTTGTAGTTTGCAGTAACTGTCATATTGGCATTAAGCGGTGTGGTGTCTGCCTTATCCCAACCCACATGAGTGTAGCCATTAAATGCTTCTACAACTGGCTTGCTAAGAGCTTTTAGTGTCTTATTAGCAGAAACTCTTACATCGTAGAATGTCGGTTGATTTGCTACAAATCTACCATATAGTCCTGGGCTAAAGCTGATTCTAACTGTGCCTGGAGCTTGCGGAGTGTTAGGGTCAGTTCCTGGGATAATATCTTGTGAGTACTCTGCAGTAACATCCATATCTTCAGTAATTAAAGTGTCGAGGTCCTCACTCCATTTGATAAAGTAGTATCCTTCATTTGCAATTACTTTTGGAATATTAAGATCGCTTAGCTTTAATTTAGCAGCAATTCTAATATCAAAGTTAGTTTTTGCTCCATCTTCAAAGTTACCATGATCTCCTGCTCCAAAGATTATTCTTGCATATCCAGCAGGTGGATTAGGTGTCATTGGATCGTCAATAATATCTTGATTGTAAGTTGCTGTAATTGTATTTTCAGCATCTGTAAAGCTCATCTTGATACTATCAGTTCCAAATTCTTTAGTGCCAATTATCCAACCCTTGTGGCTATAGTTCTCATTAGGATTTACTTTTGGAGCTCTTGGTGCAAGGTCTACAACTGTATCTTTTCTTACATAGATAGTAGTAGTTGAGCCTTGTTCAAAGCTTCCATTTTCTCCTGGTGCAAAGTTAACTTTTACAAAGCCATCTTTTGGTGTGGTTGAAATATCTCCACCGATAAGAGCATAGATTACGGTGTCATTTTCGAATCTAACATCTTTTAACTTGTGGTTCCAACCATCTAGGGAATAGCCTGTTTTTAAGATTTTTACTTCTGGAGCTTTTAGAGTTACAGTTTCCTTAGGGTCGACTTTGTATTTTTTAATACCTCTACCGATACTTGCATATTGAGTATCATAGTCGAATATTCTAAACTCTACTGTCTTCCAGTCTTTTGGATTTGCTGTTCCATCTTCAACTTTACCTTTTGATTTGACATTTGCTGTATAACTTAAGGCGGAATTCACTGTAACATCTTTAACCAAATCTGGATCCCATTTATTAGTTCCATTTTGCTCGTAACCATCATAGTATTCTAATTCTGGTTCTGTAAAATTGCCAACTAATAGTTCTCCTAAAGTCTTTTTAGCTTTTGGATTTACATAATAAGAGATTTCTCTTATATTTTCATCTTTACCTTTGAATTTTGCATAGCTTCCAGCTTTAAAAGTGACCGATACATAACCCTTTTCTGGCTTGTCACTGATGTCACCTACATCGCCATATTTTGCTTGATATTGAACAATGCCATTGGCTTTAGTGAATTGTCCTTTAATAACTTGACCAACTTCTATAAACTCTTCTGGATTAGAGCCTACTTTCACCCAACCAGTAAGTTTCTTACCAGATACTGCATCTACTTGTGGCGGTTGAATAGTAACTTGCTTTTCTGGATTGACCCAGATCGAATGTTTGGTATCCGTAGTTCCTGCAATCTTGCCATCATCTCCTGTTAAGAATATGATTTCAGTATAACTTGGATTTTCAGTTGTTTGAACATCTGTAGATTCCATTGAAAGTGGCTTAATAGTGGTTGAGCTAATAAACTTTTGAGTTAGCGATTCGGACCAACCAATGTGCATGTAGCCTTGTTCCACTACCACATCTGGAGCTGGAACGCTCACTACCTTTTCTGGATTTACCCAATAAGCTTTTGTTGCTCCTTCTTTTATTGTTACATGAGTATTATCCACAAATTCAACTTTTGTAAAGCCATCTACTGGCTTATCTGAAATGTCGTTAGGGTCGCCATAAGTTGCAGTAATATCAGTTTTTTCAACAAATACCTGTTTTAGTGGCTTATCCCAACCAATATGAGTGTAACCTTCATTTGCTATAATTTTAGGAGCTTTGTCTGTTAAATCAACTTCTTTATTAGTCTTAACATAGATGTTGGCATTACCACTAGCAATAATTCCATGCTTGCCTGCATTGAATTGTACTAGTACAAAGTCATCTTTTGAAACATTTGAAATATCAGAAGTATAGTTAGCTTTTATTCTAGTATTTTCTTTATAAAGTCTGGCTACAGATAGATCAACATTATGATCATCAATTGTCCAACCGTCATGTGAGTAGTTGATGTCTGCTATAACTGTTGGCGCTTTATCTGCTAGTGCGATTTCCTTTGTTGGATTTACAAATATAATTGCTTTATTTGTTTTTTCATCTAACTTACCATGTTCGCCTGCTTCAAATAATATCATTACATAGCCTGATTGTGGCTCATCTGATATATCTGGCAGAGCTTTGTAGTTGGCAGTAGTTTCAAAATTAGCAGTATATTCTGTTGGAATTGCAACGCTCCAACTTGGATCCGCTACCTTATATCCAATATCTGGAATGATAGTTGGAGTTGGCACATCGGTCGATGCTGTGCCTGGCTTTACATAATATTTATAAGTGCCTTCAAGCTTACCATGTTCGCCTTTGTTAAATACAATATCTAGATATCCAGCAGGCTTAGTAATATTAACACCATCTTGAACTGGGATTACCTTATCCTTATCATATAGACTCGCAGTTGCAGTTACGTCCGCTGCTATAATGCTTGCTGCATTTTGATTGTCTGAGTAAGTCCATGCTGGATAGGATACTGCATATCCAGTACTTGGTTTAATTATTGGAGCTACAAGCCCGCCAAGCTTAACAGCTGCCTTTGGATTTACATAATACTTTTGCTCTCCTGTTAGAGTTGCCTTAGTGTTATCAGCAGTAAATGTTACTGTTACATAGTCGTCTGGCTTGTCATTTCCAGTTGATGGAATTACATCTCTTCCTTCGCGATATTGTGCAAATACTGTTGCATCAGCAGCAAATCTCATTCCAGCTTGTGGGAACTCCGTTGCACCTTCCATGTCTAATGACCAATTGTTAAATGCCTTATCATTTGGTGGAATAAGCATGCTTTGTGCATCCATAAAGTCACGAGTTGTAACTGTATAGGCCTTCTTCACATAGTATGATGATTTGGCATTTGCCTTGAAGCTTCCACCATTTGCATCAAGTGTAACTGTTACATATTTGCTTGGGTCTGGATTGTTTGGCTTATTAGGATCTTCTGGATCAAATGGAATTATATTGTCATTTGCCTTGTACTGTGCATAGACGGTTGCATTGCTTACAAAAGTCTTGCCCTCATCTGGATAGTTCTCTGTTCCACTCTCGTTAAGAGTCCATCTATCAAATATCATATTGATTGGTGGGTCAATACGTAGTCTTGCATCTTCAAATACAGATGATTTAACTACATAGTCTTTTAAGACATGGAACGAAGATTTAGTGCCCTTTGCAAAAGTTCCTCCATTTGCATCAAGAGTGATAGTTACATAACGTTCAGGATCTGGGTTTTGTGGTGCATTTGGATCATCTGGATCAAATGGAATTATGCTTGAATTTTCCACAACTGTTGTTTCAGCATAAGGACTGGTTTTGCCATTTACCTCAACCGCAACTGCAATCACAGTACCGATTGGCTTTTGCGGTTTTATATCCCTTTGATAATTTCCATCTGCATCTACTATTACTGAATCCAATGGAGTATAAACTTTTATTGGTTCCTTAGTCTCTTCATTAATGGTTTCAGTTACTTCATAGATGGTTATCTTTCCACCAGGATATTCTGATGTTCCACTGACCGTTGTAGATGAATCACCTTTATTCTCAGCAACAACAGTTGGGCTATTAGGAGTATTGAAGTCAGCTACAACATCTGAATGACTACTTGGATTTTGGTAGTAATCTAGCCCTACTAAAACTACTTCGGCATTTGGACTAAATCTATTTTCATAAATAATAGTTAGCTTGCCTTCTGTCTCAACTACATTTTCATACTTATCGTTTTTCCAAAGATCTCTATGAGTGGCATCTCTTGTCAATCTAACAGTTTTGTCACCAACTCTTAGAGATATTAGCTCAATATCATCAGCTATATTGGAAAGAACAATATTTTTCTCGCCAGGATTTAAGACTTCGATAGTTGGAAGAACTGGGCCTATAACATCCATATCTACGGCAACTGCATTTGATTCTACATAGCGGTTTTCACTATCGGTTTGTGTGATATAGATCTTCTTATCTCTCTTGTCGATACTTCTGCCAACTGACTCTGTTAGGAAAATCTTTTGAGTTGCATTGTCGCATATAACTGAAGCTACTGGACTTGTCTTATTACTTGCCGGATCTTTTAGATAAACTTTGATGGTTGAAGCAACTTTAGCTCCTTCAAGCTCTACAACATGTCTATAAGTCGTAAAGTCGCCAGAAATTTCATTCTTAAGTTGCTTTCCGCTTGTAATGGCATCTGTCACTGGACGAGCGACGATTTCAATATTTAAGTCACCTTTGCTAACATTACCATAGACATCTTCCATTGAAACTGTATAAGTGGTATTACTTGCGGTATCTGCTGCTGTGCCATTTAGTTTCCAATTTCTACCAAGTGAAGTAGATTCTTGTTTTAATAATTTCAATGTGCCTGTTAGTTGAGGGTTAACGTCAATTAGACTTGCAGCTTCATCAGTACCAATTACATTTAATCTATTTACATCTTCCGAAATATATAGTTGTTGGTCATGAGTCGTTATCTCTGGACCCTTGATGTCGAGCTTAAGTGGAAGTTTTGATCTAGATGGTATAAAGCCATCTTGTTCTGCATAAACTGCTACATCTGATCCATGAGAAAGATTAGGATTAGCAGATTTTGGAACTTTAAATACGAAATATCCATTTTCTCTTTTTGCAGTTACATTGCTTCCATCGAGATTCTTATATGCCCTATTTAATTCATCGCCTGCCTTTGCATTAGCGTCAAATAGCGTTAGGGTTGCTCTCTCTTCAAATTGCCCTAGTTCAGCAACTGGGATGAGCGCACGAACTACTACAAATTCTTCATTATCTATAGTTTCAAGTCTTCTTTGTTCAAGTCCATCAAGAGCTGGCACTATTGGTCTTTCATTGACATCTGCAACAGATGTAACTGATTGAACAGCAACTCTATCTCCAAAATATTGAGCTTCTACTTGTTGCTTATATTTTAGATATTTATAACTATTCTTGCCTACAAGATCGAGTTTTAATATCCACTGATTATTAGCACTATCTTCATAGAATTCATAGTTGTTATCGCCAGTATAAATTTCCCAACCATCATCCTTTACTTTAACTCTTCTCCAATTGGTACCGCCATTTGGATCTTTTTGGAAGATTATCGGTTCTACAACTTCAGGTAAATCAAATTTAACTACTTGAACTCTTGTATCGTCTGATTTTACTAATTTAACTTCTTTATCTCTATCATACATCTTTATAAATGTTGGATGATTTAAGCTAGTCTTTAAGTTAAATAGCTTTGTTTCATAAGATGGTTTTGTGCCAACCTTTGATAAATTGGATTCTTTTTCTGAAACTGACGTTCCATTTTCTTTTAATTGTCTTACGGTCGCACTTGCAAATGCATCTATTTCGCCATTAGCATCTGGAAGAACAACGCTTTGGACTTTGGCAATGGTTTTATTATCCCAATTGTGTGAGCCTGGTGTTAGATTGTCTCCAACCTTAGTCCAAATATTGGTCCAGCTATTTGCGAAGTTTGCATATTTATCTTTGCCTGATTGACCTGGCTCGAATTCAACCGCAATATATGATAGACGCTTACCATACATATCATATGATGGTACATGCCATGTTAATGGTTCTCCATTTGCTGGTAAATCCTTTAAACTATTATTTACTATATAATAATTTGCCTTGTCAGTTACAGTTGGGTCATTGGCCTCAGTAACTGCCGTTCTGTTTAATAGACCGACTTGGACTGGCTTTGCAAGAGCTGTATTTTCCTTTGGAACATCTGCACCAACTCCATGAGCTATATCTTGTAGAAGATCCTTGATAGATTTATTGGCATAGCTTGCATCAGTGGCATCATACCAGGACTTTGTAAGTGTTATATCAAAATATGGTTTCCATGCTGCATAGAGATGGATTTCATTATTTTGATCTGGCTTGATTTCAATAAGCTGTTTAGCAGCTGCAGCTTGCCCAATACCTTGAGTCTTGGATCTTACGGTTGTGAAATAATATTTAGTATCTTTTCCAGTGCCTTCTTTTGCGATAATCGCCATATTTGAAATCAAGTCTTCAATTAGCATATTTTCGTTATCTGCCATTGTAGACCAACCAACAAGATTGTATTTATCTCCACTAGCATCTTTCTTAATTCCAAATAATGGATCTATAGCTCTTGTTGAAGTATCTTCAACAGTATATCCATTTGGCAATACAGATAGAGTGGAGTATTTACCATTTGCAATTATTGCATATTGCTCTCCAAGTTCGCTTGCCCTTTCAATAGTCGCTTTTAATGGAATATTTTCATCATACGCAATGGCAATTTCATGAATTTCATCATTATAGTTTGAGTGAAGGATTACTTTGATGCCCTTATTCTCCTCTTCCCATACTGGGTAGACATGATATGACTTGTCTATTGGAGTATTTGCATCAAATATATATGCCTTTCGCTCATTCCACTGAGCAACATCTGTCAATGCTGTGGCATCTTTAAATGCAGTTGCAGTGGTTGGCTTCGTTGACCAGCCTTTAAAGATATAGCCTTCTTTGGTCGGATTTGCTGGCATATTTTCTGCGCCAAGTCCATTTTCAACATATCCAACCTCTCCTCTATATTTATCGGAGCTTGGTACATCTACAACTTTTGTTTCATCATTTTCATATTTTTCAAAATATATTCTAGCCTTGACCTTTTCATCAATTGGTCTTGATCTTAGATAGTTTGCATGTCGATAGATGGTTTCAAAAGAAATCTTTTCGTCTTTTAACATATTGTCAAATACATTGCCAAAAGTTTCTGGATAGATTTCTATACTACCATCGATATTTACCAAATCTCTATTGGTATCTTTGGTTGGCTTATTATTAGTCGCTACTATAAATACATTTTGATTTCTATTATCGTAACCAGTATGACCAGTAATAACATTGGAATCGGTGTAGATATCGTCGATTACTGGAGATTGAGTCATAAGCTTGGTCGCGCCAAGTGATTCGATGGATTCTGAATTCTTAATTACTCCTGGAACACTATTGCCTTCACGACTTACAAAGAAGCTAGTGAATTTTAAATCATCGATATCTGGGAAATTATCGATTAATTTATCTGGGTCGATATAGTAGACTGTGTGGTTTGCTATAGGACCAACTGTCGCACTATATGCCATAAATCTACCATTATTGCCAGCTAAATTCCTGCCATTTGGATTGGTGATTTCTGTTACCCAAGTCCATGGATAATTGTCATAATTAGATCCGGATACAGGAATTCTAAGTCTATATCCTGAAAGTTGATCTTTCTCAGCAGTGAAATCTGATTTTTTAAAATAGAATCCACGGTCTGAACCCCAGTCAAGATCACCACGCTTATAGACATGATTGTATCTACCAACCACTCCATTTCTCTCTTGCAAGACTTCCTTGAATTTAGCAGGGAATAATTGAACAAACTGAGTTTTACTTCCATTTACAATAGATGTTCTAGTTTCATAAGCGTAGTTTACATGAAGCTCATTGGTTGACCAGTCTATATATACATCTGTATATACATTAGACATATAGTCACGGCCAAAGCCCGTATAACGCACATATTCGAGAGCAGTTCTAAAAGGAATTGTTACGCTTCCAGTATATGTTTGATATTCTGGCTCCCTAAACTGCCTAATTTCATTATCTTTAACTCCCATTAAATATTGTCTAATATATATTTGTGGATAGGTCTCATTGGTTCTACCCATTAGACGATGTTCAATTAGATAGTTGTTGTTGTCACTTAAATTGTGATTATCTTTTAAATATAGCTTTAACAATGCCCTTTGACCTAGCTGCGCAGTAAAGGTAGTTTGAAACACTTCTGTTAGCGGAATTGAGATTGAATAGTCATCAGTCTTATAGATGTCACTATTGCCCTTCAAACGATTTTTGAGTTCAAAGAGTTTACCCCATCTTGGTTGTTGACCTACTTTTTCTATCTTCTCTTGTATGGTTGAAATTTCAAGATTGACATTATCCCAAAGAACTTCGTCGAAGCGCAAGACTAGATGAGACCATCCCTGTCCTTTCTGCATTTCCTCTTTTGTTTTAGAGCCTTCTTGATCTACTTTACCAACATGAGTTACTTCAATATTGATAAATTCGCCTTTTTCATCTCGCCCTGTTCCTTCATATTTTAGCCCAACCGAGCCTGCATTATTTGGATACAATCCGCTATATTGAGTAGCCATTGGAAATCTCCCCGTAGACCATTCATTGGTTCTTATCTCTTCACCAGTAGCATATGAGATTGGTGCGGCAAGAGCCTCAAATGGAAAAGTTCCAATGATCATCAAAAAGGCAAGCATTAGAGCTAAAATTTTACTTTTATTATTATATAAATTATCCATATCTCTCCTTTTCATTTAATAACAAATTTAGTATAGGAGCTACCACCAATATATTGACCCTCCTATCTAATCAATATATTATAATTAAATCAAATATAATTGCATCTCGCTATTATTATCTATTTGGAATATCGACCTCCTCGGGATAATATTGCATGCATTATCTTTATTAGCATTGCTTTTATCTTTGTCGTAGCATGCTTGACGACCAGTCATCTCTACTAATCATCTTAAGTAAAAGTATAGCTGTTTTTTTTTTCAACAACAGATTTCTATAAATAATTAATATATTGTCATATTTAGCCTAATTAAAACCGATTTTATAATGTTTATTATAATGAAAATAAGTTTCAAGCGCCTATTTATGATTTAAAAAAGTTATTTTACACTTTGCAATCGCTGTAATTGCAACGTCTATTCATGTTTTTAGAAATTTAAATTTTTTGATTTTAAAATACTTAATCAATTTACAGATTTATGTTTTATTAAATTATTTAATATTATTGTAACTATTTTGTAACCGATAGAAGTTTATATCTTTGTTCTTTTAAATTATATTTATCAGCCAATACAGTCTGATTCATTTTTTTAGAAGATCGTTATCTCTCATATGTAAGTTCTTTTGTCCTTTACATATTTTATTTTCTTTTAACTATCAAAAAAATAAAGCCTCTATGGGCTTTATTTTTTGTATTCTTCTATAGTTATGACTACTAGTCGTGAGTTTTTCTTTTCAATTGTGCAATAAGTATATAATTTATGCAATTATATAAGCCATTCTGGAGTATTGTATCAAAAAAGCCCCAAAAATGGGGCTTTATCAACATTATTTAATACCACTATAATTATGTCGATAATTTAATATTTTTTACGATACAAGAACTAGATTTCCATCAATTCCT
>JALEOH010000007.1 GCA_022766605.1 Ezakiella sp. | reverse complement strand
ATATATATTGTTTTTTATTTGAAAAATTCTAAAATTAAAAGCTCTATTAGATTGATAATTCAAATGATCTCCGGTATTCCATCAATTGTGCTAGGCCTATTTGGCTATACTATGTTCGTCTACAGATTAGCAATAGGTAGATCACTTTTATCGGCATCTTTAACTCTTGCTATAATGATATTTCCGTTTATTGAAATTAGAGTGGAAAAATTATTTTTGAATTTCTCTAAAGATATTTTTGAGATGGCGCTTTCATTGGGACTGGATAGATATTTTGTTATAAAAAAAATAATATTGAAAGCATTAAAGAATAAAATAATTCAAACTATTACACTTGGAGGTAGTCTTGCCTTTGGTGCAACTGCACCAATTATGCTTACCGGAGCAGTTATATATACTGGTGTTCCAAAGTCGCTTTTAAAGCCGTATATGTCACTTCCATATCATTTATATATACTGATAAATGAAGGAATTTCATCGAGTATGGGATATAAGACGGCGGTGGTTTTGATGATATTGTTATTTATTATAAATATTTCTGCGATGTTAATAGGAGGAAGATCAGATGATTAAAGTAAGGGACTTAAACATATATTATGGGGACAAACAGGTTGTTAGGAATATCAATGTAGATTTTCCCAAAAATAAAATTATATCAATTATTGGTCCATCGGGTTGTGGAAAGACGACGCTATTGGTTAGTTTAAACAATATTATAAAGGAAAGAGGAGGTCGTTTTTTAGGAAAAATAGAAATTTGTGGGCAAAATATAAATGATTATACTGATGAAGAATTGAGGACAAAGGTGGGAATGGTTTTTCAAAGACCGACCCCATTTCCGATGTCGATAAGAAAAAATATTGAGCTCGCACTAAATTATCACAATATGAATTATAAGTCAGCAGTGGAAGATGCTTTAATAAGAGTAGGACTATATGATGAAGTTAAACATGATCTTGATAGCAATGCCACCAGACTATCAGGGGGACAACAGCAACGCCTATCTATTGCAAGAAGTATAGCAATTAATCCGGAAGTTCTCTTACTTGATGAGCCATGTTCGAGCTTAGATGTAAACTCTACCAAGGTAATAGAAGATCTTTTAATAAAATTAAAAGACGATATGACCATAATTATAGTTACTCATAATCTAGCTGAAGCAAAGCGCATCTCAGACTACACCCTATTTATGTTAAATGGAGAGGTGGTTGAGTATGATAAAACTACGGCTATATTTAATGCACCTAAGGATAGGAGAACGCGAGATTATGTAGGAGGGCTTTTTGGGTAGGGATTTATGTATATAAAAAATAGATCCTAGGACGATAGATTTTAATTTTTATCTATGCGTCTTAGGATCTATTTTAATTATTTAAATAATTCATCTGGTGTGTCAGCAGGAAGTATATATACTTCTACTTTTCTTCTACCAAATTGGAAGCATTCTGCAACCGTGTTCATAAATAAATCGATTTTCATTCCTTTGATTGCTCCGCCAGTGTCCTCTGCAATGGCATAGCCATAGTCGGGGATTTCAGCGTCGAGGCTCTTTATATAGAGCTTGGTGCCAAATGGAATGATCTTGGTGTCAACTGCAACCGAGCCGCGTCTTGCACGGGTTCCCGATGCAGTAATGCCATAGCCTCTATCTCCTGGGCGTTTGCCGGTAGACCTTGGGCCTGCTTCATATGCAGTCGCTGTCATGACTAATTTTCTTGTCATGCTACGACTTAAGAATTCGTCACTACTAATAGTGACTTCGTTTACAAGTGACTTCATTGGGGTTTCAATTATCATTGGAATTGCTTCTTTAACAACTTCTTCCTTGACAACTACGCTACCCTTTAATACATTGTTTACATATTTTTCCTTTTTAGTTATTTTCTTTACGCCATTTACTCCCTGTTGGATTACTTTATTTTCTTTTAATGCTGGATCTTTACTTTCTTGATATATGGTATCAAAAGGCTTAGCTTCTTCTTTATCAACCAGTTTTTCCTTTGCTTTAAATAAAGTAATTTTTGCATCGGTTGGCTTTTCATTTAGATTTGGAAATACCAAATCATCTGGCTTAAGCTCAATGCCTGCGGAATTTAATATATCTAAAACGGTACCCGCTTTGGTTTTTACAACCATTACCTTTTCATCTTCTTTAATCGTAAATTCGATTTTTGGTTCAAGTTCATATACTTGACCTCTTACAAGTTCTTTCTTTTCTTTAATTATGAAGTCAGGATAGTTTTGCTCAACAAATGATTCTAGTTCTTCAAGACTTGCCACCTCAGCTTTTACCTTAAATTTTCCATTTAAGATAGTGATTTCTGTCTTATCATCTTTAGCATTTATTTCAAATGCCAACAGCAAGACTACGGCAAGACTTAAGAAAAGTCTTTTTAGGCTCATTATTCCTCCTTTATTGTGAAAATATTCACTTCTCTTCGCTCGCAAAAGAAATTTCAAAGGTCAAAGCGATGCGAAAATATTTTTGCATCCATTTTCTGGTGCATTTTCAATTATATAACTTTTTTTATTCTATGTCAAGCCCACGCATTTTATGATGATAATGTTGACAAGATGATGTCTTTGTGCTACTATTTATCTAAATAGGAGGGAATTATGAATTCAAATTTTCAAAGCTTATTGTTCTACATAAGCGCACTCGATTTATTTGTAAAGCTTGCACTTAATATAGCACTGGTTGTGTTAGTTATAGTTGCAATAAGATTTTTTTTAGCTAAGACTAAAAATGCTAAGCTAGAGGAGAAGTGGTTACTTCATGAGGCGGAGGAATGTTGCTGCGCCGATAATTCTTGCGAGTTAAGTGAAATAAATCAATCAGTTAGCGACGATTTAGACGAAGGCAATTATAATGAAGAAGTCTAGTTTTGGTATCAAAGATACTTTTGTAACAGGCTTTGCAATTTTTGCGATGTTCCTAGGGGCGGGCAATTTAATCTTCCCACCTCATATTGGCATCAACGCCGGAAATATGTTTATGACGGCGATGCTTGGATTTTTATTTACGGGAATTGCTATGCCTATGCTTGGAGTTGTTGCTTCTGCAAAGACCGGTGGGGATATGCTCGATTTTTCTCAAATAGTATCTAAAAAATTCGGACTTATATTTACTAGTTTGGTTTTAATTTGCATCGGGCCACTGCTTGCAATTCCACGCACAGGTGCAACAACTTATGAGATAGGAGTTGTGCCGATATTTGGCGAGCTAAACTGGGGAGAGCTTTGGGGCATACCAATTTCAAGAATAGTGGTCTCTGCATTATATTTTCTTTTAAACGCTATTTTAATTATGAGACCATCTAGTGTAGTAGATATAATTGGAAAGTATTTTACGCCAGTGCTTTTGACTCTTCTTATTGTTTTGATCGTAAAGGGAATTGTAAATCCAATTGGAGTTCCTGGAGAGCCAACAGTTGCAAATCCATTTGCACTTGGATTTAGAGAGGGCTATCAGACCATGGATGCCTTGGGCAGTTTTGCAACGGCATATGTTGCAATCCAGAGTATAAAGTCGCGAGTTAAAGATGAATCGGAGATGAAAAAAGCGACCTATATGTCGACGATTGTTGCTGCAATTGGCCTTACAATTGTCTATGGAGGCTTTGTATATCTTGGAGCAACCGGCTCTATTAGATTTAAGGATATTGCAAGAACTGATGCAACTATAAAAATCGTTGAGGCAATTGGTAGCAATATGGGAAAAATTCTATTGGCAGTTAGTATGAGTTTTGCTTGTATAACGACCTCGGTTGGACTAAGCACTGTATTTGTGGATGGATTTCATACCATAAGTGGCGGTAAACTAAGTAAAAAGTTTTTATTAGTCTTTGTAAGTGTACTGAGTTTTATATTGTCCGTCTTTGGAGTTAATCAAATAATAAAACTTGCAGTTCCAATCTTAAGCACACTTTATCCATCGGGGCTGGTTTTAATAATATTAAATCTATTCCGTGGAAAGATTAAAAGATCGGTCTATCGCGGAGGAGTATATGGAGCGCTCGTCATGGGCGTGCTATATGGAATAGAGGCTATTAATCCCAATTTAGCAATTATCCAAAATTTCTTATATAAATTGCCGCTTGGATCTTCGGGTTTTGCATGGATAATAACGGCATTAATAGGAATTGCAATAGGATATTTTATCAATAAGGATTGATAGCAAAACAATGTCTGAATTATCTTCCTATATAATACAGACATGTTAGATTAGTGTTAAATCCATATGGAAATAATTTTAAAATAATTTAAAAAAAGACAGAAAAATGCTTGACACAAAAGTCTTTTTTTGTTATACTAAGTAAGTGCCCGTAGTCAGTGGCGTTATGAGAGAGGTTGCCAAGTGGTGAAGCCAAGCCGGTTTGGGTAATTTTCTCATCGAGTTTGAAACGAGATTTCAAACGCTAGCCGAAGCACTATCGGTTTTTCTTTTTAAGCGGAAGAAGAAACACACGGTAGCGTTGTAGGAAGGCGTCGTATGTAGGGCAATTAACCATACGAAGGAGGGTATAATGAGCACAAAGAATAAGATTAGAATCCGCCTAAAGGCATATGATCACGAAGTATTAGACAATTCTTCAAAGAAGATTGTAGATGTAGCAAAGAGAACTGGAGCACAAGTTTCGGGTCCTGTTCCACTTCCAACTGAAAAGGAAGTCATTACTATCTTACGTTCGGTTCACGTTAATAAGGATTCAAGAGAACAATTTGAGCAAAGAACACATAAGAGACTCATCGATATTATTAATCCAACACAACAAACTGTTGATGCTCTTATGAAAATGAATCTACCTACTGGGGTAGATATCGAAATCAAGCTATAGCTAAGGCTAGGCTGTTTATATGATTGAAAATCAATCCGCTGTAAATTATGGAGGTGCTTAAGTGAAAGGCATAATGGGAAAAAAACTCGGCATGACACAAGTTTTTGGCCCCACTGGGGAACTTGTTGCCGTTACCGTTATTGAAGCGACACCAAATGTAGTCGTTCAAAAGAAGACGGTCGAGAAGGAAGGATACAACTCAGTTCAACTGGGATTTGATCCTATTAGAGAAAAGCTTGCAAACAAGCCAAAGAAAGGTCATTTTGAAAAGGCTGGCGTTAAGCCAATGCGCTTTTTAAGAGAATTAAGAGATTCATCACTCCAAGAATTAGAACTTGGCAGTGAGGTAAAAGTAGATATTTTTGACGAAGGTAGTTTCGTCGATGTTACTGGCATTTCAAAGGGAAAGGGAACTCAAGGCGTCGTTAGCCGTCATGGTTTCCAAAGAGGACGTATGAGCCACGGTTCGAAATTCCACAGAAGACCGGGTGGTCTATCTGCGGGTACCTATCCAGGACGTGTATTTAAGGGTCACAGAATGATGGGCAGAACCGGAAACGAACAAGTTACCGTTCAAAATCTTGAGCTAGTAAGAGTTGACGCAGACAAAAACTTGCTCCTAATTAAAGGTGCGGTTCCAGGACCAAAGAATGCTATGGTTCTCGTCAAGAGTGCACTTAAGAAGTAAAGGAGGATTTCATGCCTAAGATTAAAGTTTTAAATATGAAGGGTGAAGAGCTAAGAGAAATTGAACTTGCCGAAGAGTTATTTGCTCAAGCAATTAGCGAGGCTGCTGTTCACCAAGCTGTGGTCAATCATTTGGCCAATAGACGCCAAGGCACCCAATCCACCAAGACTCGTAGTGAGGTAAGAGGCGGGGGAAGAAAGCCTTGGAAACAAAAGGGTAGAGGATCTGCTAGACAGGGATCTATTCGTTCACCACAATGGAAGGGCGGCGGAGTTGTATTTGCACCAAAGCCAAGAGATTACTCTTATAAACTTCCAAAGTCAACTAGAAGAACTGCTCTTAAGTCAGCACTTACTGATAAATTTGAAGGTGGAAATTTGGTTGTAGTCGATGAAATTAAATTCGATGCACCAAAGACTAGGGAAATGATTGCTTTCCTAAATAATATTAAGGCAAATAAGCCACTTATCGTTACCGAAAGCTTAGATAAGAACACTTATCTTTCCGCAAGAAATCTTCAAAAGACAGCTGTAACTTATGCAGATCTTATAAATGTATATGAAATAATTAAGCACGATACGCTTGTACTAAGTGAATCTGCTGTTAAGAGACTTGAGGAGGTATTTATCTAATGGATGCTTATGATATAATTATTCGCCCTGTCGTTACTGAAAAGAGTATGGACGACATGGCAGAGAGAAAATACACTTTCCGTGTCAAGAAGACTACTAATAAGTCTGAGGTTAAGAAGGCTGTTGAAAAGATTTTTGGCGTAAATGTCGAACAAGTTAACATCATGAATGTTAGAGGCAAGAAAAAGCGCCAAGGCATGATTGAAGGTAAGACTTCTGATTGGA
This sequence comes from Ezakiella sp., assembly GCA_022766605.1. GTDB lineage: Bacteria > Bacillota > Clostridia > Tissierellales > Peptoniphilaceae > Ezakiella. Next base: position 22,622 of record JALEOH010000007.1, on the reverse strand, counting down.
AGAAGGCAATTGTAAAGCTAACTGCAGATTCAAAGACAATTGAATTCTTCGAAGGAATGGAATAGGAGATATAAGATGGCTATTAAAAAGTTTAAACCAGTAACCCCTGGTAGACGTAATATGACCGTATCTACCTTTGAGGAAATTACAAAGAGTACTCCAGAAAAGAGCCTTGTAATTTCTCTTCCAAAGAGATCAGGTAGAAATAATAAGGGTAGAATTACGATGCGTCACAGAGGTGGCGGAGCTAAGAAAAAATATAGAATTATCGATTTTAAGAGAGATAAGGATGGAGTAGAAGGCGTAGTAAATGCCATCGAATATGATCCAAATAGATCTGCTAATATCGCTCTTATTTTCTACAGAGATGGCGAGAAGAGATATATTCTTCATCCAGCTGGATTAAAGGTTGGAGATGTCATTGTCTCAGGAGAAGATGCAGATATTAAAGTAGGAAATGCTCTTAAATTAAAGGATATTCCCGTTGGTACAACCATCCACAATATCGAACTCAAGCCAGGTAAGGGCGCACAACTCGTTCGCTCAGCTGGCAATGAAGCTCAACTGATGGCTAAGGAAGGCAAATATGCCCAACTTCGTCTACCATCAGGCGAGATGAGAATGGTTCTACTAGAATGTAGAGCAACTATCGGTACTGTAGGAAATTCGGAACACGAACTTATCACTATTGGTAAGGCTGGTAGAAGCCGTTATATGGGTCGTCGTCCACATGTTAGAGGTTCGGCTATGAACCCTGTAGATCACCCACATGGTGGTGGTGAAGGTAGAGCACCTGTTGGTCGCCCTGCACCAATGACTCCATGGGGCAAGAAGAGCCATGGTGTTAAGACTCGTAAGAAGAATAAGAAATCTGATAAGCTAATTATTAGAAGAAGAACCAAGTAAGGAGGAATAAATGAGTAGATCGGTAAAGAAAGGTCCTTTCGTCGACGACCATCTAATGAAGAAGATTGTCGTTATGAACGATAAGAACGAAAAGAAAGTTATTAAGACATGGTCTAGAAGATCGACAATATTCCCTGAATTTGTAGGTCATACAATTGCTGTCCACGATGGCAGAAAACATGTTCCAGTATATATTACAGAGGATATGGTTGGCCACAAACTTGGTGAATTCGTCGTTACTAGAACTTATAGGGGACATGCCAATAAAGATGGCAAGAGCCCATTAAAATAGGAGGATATTATGGAAACTAGAGCAATTGCAAAATATGTAAGAATTAGTCCTAGAAAAGTCCACTTTATTGCAAATGAAATTAGAGGCAAGAAGGTTGACGATGCGTTGGCATTCCTAATGTTTACTCCAAAGCACGGCGCAAGAGTACTTTATGATGTATTAAAGAGCGCTGTTGCAAATGCAGAAAATAATTTCGATGCAGATAGAGAAAAGCTATATGTAAAGGACGCATATGCCAATGACGGTCCAAGGATGAAGAGATATCGTCCAAAGGCTAAGGGAATGGCATATCCAATTATCAAGCGTACAAGTCATATTGGCGTTGTAGTTGCAGATGAGTAAAGGAGAAAATTATGGGTCAAAAAGTTAATCCACACGGACTTAGAGTCGGTGTTATAAAAGATTGGGATTCCAAATGGTTCGCTAGCAAAAAAGACTTTTCTGATCTGTTGGTAGAAGACTACAACATCAGGAAATTTATTAAAAAAGAATTATATCAAGCTGGAATTTCCAAAGTAGAAATAGAGCGTGCTGCTGGTAAGCTAAAGGTTAGCGTCTTTACCAAAAAGCCTGGCGTTGTTATTGGCCGTGGTGGTGAAGGAGTTGAGGCTCTACGCAATAAGCTAAATAAAATTACTGGCAAGGATGTAATTGTAAATGTTGAAGAGGTCAAAAATCCAGATGTCGATGCACAACTAGTTGCTGAAGATATAGCTGGTGCACTAGAAAGACGTATTGCTTTCCGTCGTGCAATGAAATCAGCTATTCAAAGAACTATGAGAGCGGGCGCAAAGGGAATTAAGACCAAGGTTTCTGGTCGTCTTGGTGGCGCAGATATCGCAAGAAGTGAAGGATATAGTGAAGGAACAATTCCTCTACAAACGCTTAGAGCTGATGTAAGCTACGGTTTTGCTGAAGCTAATACCACTTATGGTAAGATTGGAGTTAAGGTTTGGATATATAGAGGCGAAGTTCTAAATGGTAAGCTTCCTGAAATCGCTCCTCCACAAGACAACAGAAATAAAAAGAGAAGAAAGAGATTTGTCAAAGGACAATCTAAAGAAGGAAGATAGGAGGAAATTATTATGTTGATGCCTAAAAGAGTAAAGAGAAGAAGGGTCCACCGTGGTAGAATGAAGGGATTTGCCCAAAAGGGAAATACCATCACTTACGGTGAATATGCACTACAAGCCCTTGAACCAGCATGGATTACCTCAAATCAAATAGAAGCTGCTCGTCGTGCTATGACAAGATATGTTAAGAGGGGCGGAAATATTTGGATTAAGATCTTCCCAGATAAGCCAGTTTCTAAGAAACCAGCTGAAACTCGTATGGGTTCCGGTAAAGGTGCTCCAGAATACTGGGTAGCAGTTGTTAAGCCTGGTAGAATTATGTTTGAAATGGGCGGCGTTCCTCTAGAAGAAGCTAGAGAAGCTATGAGACTTGCTGCTCATAAATTACCAATTAAGACCAAATTCGTTCACAAAGCGGATTTTGAACCAAAGGGCGGTGAAGTTAATGAAGGTTAAGGAAATTCGCCAATTATCGGATGCTGAACTAAAGACAAAGCTAAATGATCTCAAGGTTGAACTATTCAATCTTCGTTTTCAAGCTGCAACAGGTAGTTTAGACAATCCTTTAAGGATAAGAGTAGTTAGAAAAGAAATTGCAAAGATTAAGACTATCGAACAAGAGAGAGTTCTTGGAATCAGGAAGGAGGCATAATGATGGAAAGAAATTTAAGGAAATCGAAGGTCGGCATCGTCGTTAGCGACAAGATGGACAAGACCATTACGGTTAGTGTTGAAGTCAAAGTTGCCCACCCCGTATACAAGAAGAGAATAAATCGCACAACTAAATTTAAGGCTCATGATGAAAATAACGAGGCCAAGATTGGTGATAAGGTAAGAATCATGGAAACAAGACCATTATCAAAGACCAAAAGATGGAGACTCGTTGAAGTAATCGAGGCTGCTCGTTAATTAAGGAGGAGAATATGATACAAGCTGAAAGCCGCATGAGAGTTGCAGATAACTCTGGCGCAAAGGAAGTCCTCGTTATTAAAGTGTTGGGCGGTACAAGAAGAAAGATCGCCAGCGTTGGGGACATTGTAGTTGTTGCTGTTAAAAGCGCAACACCCGGCGGAGTTGTTAAAAAAGGAGATGTCCAAAAAGCTGTTATAGTAAGAACTGTTCGTCCAGTAAGACGTGCTGATGGCAGCTATATCTCATTTGATGACAATGCATGCGTAATTATAAAAGACGACAAGAATCCGGTTGGAACCCGTATCTTTGGACCGGTTACAAGAGAGCTAAGAAAAGGCGACTTTATGAAGATCGTTTCACTTGCTCCAGAAGTTTTATAAGGAGTGCCAAATGAAGATTAAGAAAGAAGACACTGTTGTTATCATTACAGGAAAGGATAAGGGCAAGACTGGTAAGGTTTTGCGTACTTTTCCAAAGGAAAACAAGATAATTGTCGAAGGGGTCAATATTCAAGTTAAGCACCAAAAGCCAATGGGACCAAATAGACCAGGTGGACTTATAAAAAGTGAAGGCAAGATAGATGTAAGTAATGCAATGTACTATGATCAAGCTTCAAAGAAGGGCACCAGACTTGGTTATAAATTCCTAGAAGACGGTACTAAAGTTAGATTTAGGAAGTCTGACGGGGAAATCATTGATTAAGGAGGAATGAGAAATGGCTCCAAGATTATTAGAAAAATATAAAAATGAAGTTGTTCCCGAACTAGTTTCGAGACATGGATATAAAAACGTCAATGAAATTCCAAAGCTAGAAAAGATCGTCCTAAATATTGGTCTTGGAAAGGCTAAGGAAAATCCTAAGATTCTTGAGAAGGCAGTTCACGAACTTGCATTGATCTCTGGTCAACAACCAGTTATTACAACTGCAAGAAAGTCAATTGCTAACTTTAAGCTTCGTGAGGGACAAAAAATCGGATGCAAAGTAACTTTAAGAGGGGAAAAGATGTATGACTTCCTCGATAAGTTTATGAATATCTCTCTACCGAAGGTAAGAGACTTCAGAGGAGTTAGCTCCGATAGCTTTGACGGAAGAGGAAATTATGCGACAGGAGTAAAGGAACAATTGATATTCCCTGAAATCATCTATGATGAAGTAGAGGATATTCACGGAATGGATATTGCTATCATTACAACTGCAAAGACAGACGAAGAAGCACATTCATTGCTTGAGCTTCTAGGAATGCCTTTTAGGAAGTAAGGAGGAACAATGGCAAAGAAATCAAAAATTGCAAGTCATAATAGAGAACCAAAATTCTCTACAAGAGCACACAATCGTTGCAAAATTTGTGGAAGACCACATGCATATTTGAGAAAATATGGTATTTGCCGTATTTGCTTCAGAGAACTAGCCTACAAGGGTGAAATTCCTGGAGTAAAGAAAGCAAGCTGGTAAAGGAGGAATAAAATGTTAACTGATCCTATTGCTGATATGTTAACTAGAATCAGGAATGCCAACCATCAAAGACATGAATCGGTTGATGTTCCTGCTAGTAAGATTAAGCTTGCGATAGCAGAGATTCTAAAAGAAGAAGGCTTTATTGAAGGTTATGAAATTTTAGAAGGCGATGTGCAAAATACAATTCGCATAGCATTAAAATATGTAAATAAGAAAGAAAGGGTTATTACTGGAATTAGAAGAATTTCAAAACCCGGTCTAAGAATATATGTAAATTCAAACGAGCTACCAAAAGTTCTTGGCGGTCTTGGAATCGCAATCATATCCACTTCAAAGGGGATTATGACCGATAAAGAAGCAAGAGCTAATAAAGTAGGCGGCGAAGTTATTTGCTACGTCTGGTAAGGAGGGAAAGATGAGTAGAATTGGTAGAAAGCTAATTGAAATCCCGTCAGGAGTTACGATCGACGTAAAAGGCCAAGACGTAAAGGTAAAGGGACCCAAGGGTGAACTTTCACTTACGATGGTTCCTGAGATGAAATTAGAAACAGTTGAAGGCGGTTATGAAGTCAAGCGTGCTAATGATACCAAGAGGGTTCGAGCTCTCCACGGTTTGACAAGAAGCCTTATTAACAATATGGTAGTTGGTGTAAGCGAAGGCTTCTCCAAGAAACTAACAATAGTTGGTACTGGTTATAGAGCGGCATTAAATGGCAAAAAGTTAGGATTAACTTTAGGCTTTTCGCATCTACTAGATTTGGATATCCCAGAGGGCTTGACAGTTGAGGTTCCAGCACAAGATACCATTATAGTATCAGGAGCTGATAAACAAGCTGTTGGTCAATTTGCTGCACATATTCGTGGATATAGACCACCTGAACCATATCTAGGAAAAGGTATCCGCTATGCCGATGAATATGTTCGTCGTAAAGTTGGTAAGACTGGTAAGTAGGAGGTTTAAATGATTAGTAAGATTGATAAAAATGCAGCTCGTAAGAAGAGACACCAAAGAGTCCGCCTCAAGGTTACCGGCACAAATGAAAGGCCAAGATTATGTGTAAGACGTTCGTCAAAGCATATCTATGCTCAACTTATCGATGATGTTAAGATGGTAACTATTGCTAGTGCATCTACACTAGATAAGGGTCTTGAGCTAGAAAGCACCAGTAACAAAGAAGCTGCAAGAGAAGTTGGAAAGCTAATTGCTAAGCGTGCGATCGACGCAGGTCACAAGGAAGTCGTCTTTGATAGAGCTGGATACATCTATCACGGACGTGTTAAAGAACTTGCTGAAGGCGCTAGAGAAGCTGGACTAGTCTTCTAAGGAGGTATAGATGTCAGAAAATATTAGACCAGGCGAACTCGATCTACAAGAGAGAGTTGTCGCCATAAATAGGGTTTCCAAGACTGTTAAGGGTGGTAAAAACATGCGTTTTGCAGCTCTTGTAGTTGTTGGAGACATGAATTCAAAAGTAGGCGTTGGCATGGGCAAGGCTCTTGAAGTTCCAGATGCTATTAGAAAGGCCGTTGCTGATGCTAAGAAGAATATGATCGAAGTCTCACTCCAAGGTACGACAATTCCACACGAAGTTACAGGAATTTTTGGCGCAGGTCGTGTTTTATTAAAGCCATCTAAGGAAGGTACCGGAGTTATTGCTGGTAACGCTGTTCGTGCAGTTTGCGAACTTGCAGGAATTAAGGATATTAGAACTAAATCATTAGGCACCAACAATCCAAGAAATGTTGTAAATGCAACAATCGAAGGCTTGAGGAGTCTAAAGCGTCCTGAAGATGTTGCCAAGGCAAGAGGCAAGAAATTAGAAGAGATTCTAGGATAGGTGAGAGAAATGGCAAATATTAAATATAGACAAAAGAAAAGTCTCATCGGCACACCAGAAAGTCATAGAAAGATTGTTAAGGCCCTAGGACTTAAGAAAATAGGCCAAGTAGTTGAAGCTAAGGATACTCCACAAATTCGTGGCATGATCCAAAAAGTTCACTACATGGTAGAAGTGATTGACTAGGAGGCATTATGAAACTAGAAAATTTAAAAGGACTTGAGAGAAAGACCCCAAAAAGAGTTGGCAGAGGAATTGGTTCAGGAATGGGCAAGACCTCAACTCGTGGTCACAAGGGCCAAAATGCTAGAAGTGGTGGAGGAGTTAGACCCGGATTTGAAGGCGGCCAAATGCCACTATTTAGAAGATTGCCCAAAAGAGGTTTTACAAATATCTGGGCTGTCGACTATGAAGAAGTTAGTTTAGGAAAGCTCAATAGATTTGAAGATGGAGATGTAGTTGATCTAGATGCTCTAAAAGCAAAGGGCATAGTTCATAGATCAGTAAAGAACATCAAAGTACTTGCCAATGGTGAACTTAAGAGAAAGCTTACAATTAAAGCTGACAAGGTAAGTAAAACTGCTAAGGAAAAGATTGAAAAAGCCGGCGGCAACATTGAGGTGAAATAATGATTAAGACCTTAAGAGATGCGTGGAAGGTTAAAGAGATCAGAAGAAAGATTCTCTTTACCCTCTTCTGCCTATTGATATTTAGATTTGGAAATCAAGTTCCTGCTCCATTTATGGACAGAGAAAGAATAGCTGAGATTTTCTCAGCAGCAAGTGGAAGCATTTTAGGCTTCTTAGACCTAATGGCCGGTGGTGGCTTCTCACAAATGAGTATACTTGCTCTTAGTGTATATCCACATATTACCGCTTCAATTATCATTCAACTTTTGACTGTTGCTATTCCAAGCTTGGAAAAGTTGGCAAAAGAAGGTGAAGAAGGCAGAAAGAAGATCAATAAGATCACAAGAATCACAGGAGTTGTACTTGCATTTATTCAAGCTGCCGGTTCTGTTTATGGAATCTATAGCGGAGCTGTAGTTGCAACCAATTTCATTCAACACTTGATTCTAATTATCACACTTGTTGCTGGTACCAGCTTCTTAATTTGGTTGGGAGATCAGATTACAGAAAAGGGCGTTGGCAACGGGGTATCATTAATCATTTTCATTGGAATTATTTCAGAAATGCCAAGAACTATTATCAACTCATTTAGACTTGTAAAGAGTGGTATGACCTCTTGGGTAACAGTATTAATTTGGTTCTTAATGCTTATTGCAACTGTTGTATTCGTCGTTCTCATTCAAGAAGGAGAAAGAAGAGTTCCAGTCCAATATGCAAAGAGAGTTGTCGGAAGAAGAATATATGGCGGACAAGCAACTCATATTCCGATTAAGGTAAATATGGCTTCAGTTATGCCAGTTATCTTCGCATCGACATTTATGCAAATTCCAGGAACTATCGTTCAGTTTTCGGGTAGCAATGGGGGTTTTATAAGATTCTTAAGAAACTTCCTAACACCAGAGGGCAAAGTTGGTTTTTGGATTTATATGCTATTAAATATAATTTTAATTATATTCTTCACATATTTCTACAATACAATTCAATTTAACACCGTAGAATATGCAAAGAATATTCAATCACAAGGTGGATTTATCCCAGGCATCAGACCAGGAAAGCCAACGAGTGATTATTTAGGAAAGGTAGTAAGCCGCATCAACCTAATCGGTGGTGTTGCACTTGCCATTCTAACAACCATGCCTCTACTTCTAGAACACTTTTCCAATCTAAGAGTAGGCTTTACCGGAACGGGAATTATCATCGTAGTTGGTGTTGCACTTGAAACTGTAAAGCAAATTGAGGCTCAAATGACCATGCGTCACTACAAAGGATTCCTGAACTAATGAGAATATTGATCTTAGGAGCTCCAGGAGCTGGCAAGGGGACGCAGGCGACATTTATTAAAGAAGAATTTAATATTCCTCACATATCTACTGGGGATATATTTAGAGAAAATCTGAGAAATGAGACCGAACTCGGACTAAAGGCAAAGAGCTATATGAATGAGGGCAAGCTCGTTCCAGATGATCTAACAATTGAGCTTGTTAAGGATAGACTATCGTGGGAGGATGCCAAGAATGGTTTTCTTTTAGATGGTTTTCCAAGAAATCTTAACCAAGCTGAAAGCTTGACAAAATTTCTAGATGAGGCGGGAGTTCGCCTTGATGCTGTCGTCGATATCGAGACCGATAAGGACGCTCTTGTAAAAAGAATTTGTGGCAGAAGAATGTGCAAAGACTGTGGAGCAAGCTTCCATGTGGAATTTAACCCACCAAAGCAAGAGGGAGTTTGTGATCATTGTGGAGGAGAACTCTATACAAGAGACGACGATAACGAAGAAACGGTGCTTAAGCGTATTGGTGTGTACGAGAAAGAGACTAGCCCCCTTATCGAATATTATGATCGATTTGGCATAGTTTTAAAAATTGACGGCAATCGTTCAGTTGATGAGGTCAAAGCAAGTATTATTGATGGCCTCAAAGGTAAGAATGATAGATAAAATTGTATCCGGACAGATCGTAAGATCTAAGGCTGGAAGAGATAAGTTTAGATATTTTGTGATATATGAAGTGCTTGATGATGATTATGTCACAATTGTCGATGGTGATTTGAGAAAGGTCGACAGGCCTAAGAAGAAGAAGATCAGGCATTTGTCCTTTTTAAATGACAATGCATTTGACACGGAGTTTTCATTTACTAACAAAAATCTAAGAAGCCTACTAAAAGGGTACGATAATAGGGGGATAGGACATTTATGTCAAAGAAGAACACAATAGAGGTAGAGGGCGTTGTAGTCGACGCGCTACCAAACGCTATATTCAAAGTGAAGCTCGACAATGGCTATGAGATCATCGCTCATCTTTCAGGTAAACTGAGGATGAATAATATAAGAGTGCTTCAAGGGGACAAGGTTACCCTTGAACTCTCGCCATATGATCTAACCAAGGGCAGAATCACTTGGAGAAATAAATAATAAAGGGGAGATAACATGAAAGTAAGACCATCTGTTAAAAAGATTTGCGATAAATGCAAGATCATTAAGAGAAAAGGCAAAGTTATGGTAATCTGTGAAAACCCTAAACATAAACAAGTACAGGGTTAAGGAGGACAATAATGGCTAGAATTGCAGGTATTGACTTACCAAGAGATAAGAGAATAGAGATTGGACTAACTTATATTTATGGCATCGGAAGAGTTACAGCATCAAAGATTTTAGCTGATGCAAAAGTTAATCCAGATACAAGAGTTAGAGATCTAACAGAAGCTGACGTTGCTGCTATAAGAGGAGCAATGGAGCATATTTCAGTAGAGGGCGATCTTCGTCGTGATGTAGCTCTTAATATTAAGAGACTTCGTGAAATTGGTTCCTATCGTGGACTTCGCCACAGAAGAAATTTGCCTGTTAGAGGTCAAAGAACAAAGACCAATGCTAGGACTAGAAAAGGTCCAGTAGGTTCAAAATAGTAGGAGGTAATAATGGCAAAAGGCAAGGCAACTCGTACAAAGAGAAAAGTCAAAAAGAATATAGAAAGAGGACAAGCTCATATTTCGTCTTCTTTTAACAACACCATGGTTACTCTTACAGACATGCAAGGCAATGTAATAAGTTGGGCATCAGCTGGCGGACTTGGCTTTAAGGGCTCGAGAAAATCGACCCCATTTGCAGCTCAAGAAGCAGCAGAAGCAGCAACTAAAAAGGCAATGGAACATGGCTTAAAATATGTAGAAGTCTATGTTAAGGGACCAGGCAGCGGAAGAGAAGCTGCAATAAGAGCACTGCAAGCAACAGGCCTCGAAGTAACGCTTATTAAGGACGAAACGCCAATTCCTCACAATGGATGCAGGCCACCTAAGCGCAGAAGAGTCTAGTATTATAGTAAAAGGGGGACGCTCATGGAAATCGAAAAACCAGTAATTGAAGTAGTAGAAGAAAGCGAAGACAAGAGCTATGCAAAAATAGCTATTGAACCTCTTGAAAGAGGATACGGCACAACCCTTGCAAATTCAATGAGAAGAGTTTTGCTATCATCGCTCCCAGGTTCGGCAATTTCGAGCATCAAGATCCAAGATGTTCTTCATGAATTTTCAACGATTCCTGGAGTTTTGGAAGATGTTCCCGAGATAATTTTAAATATCAAAGGCTTAGCTGTTAAATCTTATACCAAAGATCCTATTAAGCTTAAGATCGATGTTAAGGGACCCAAGGAAGTAACGGGAGAGGATGTTGAAACAGGAAGTGATTGTGATGTAGTAAATATCGATCATCATATTGCAACTGTTAATAAAACTGGACATCTTTACATTGAGATGATGCTTAATCATGGAATTGGCTATGTTCTCCAAGAAAAGAACAAGGAAGCCATGAAAGATAATGAAACGGCAGAAATTGGTATAATTCCAATCGATTCCGAGTTTACGCCTGTTAAAAAAGTAAACTTTAGTATTGAAAATACGAGAGTCGGTCAAATTACAGACTATGATAGACTTGTGCTCGAGGTTTGGACCAATGGCACCATTAGCGCAGTTGATGCTGCTGGCTATGGAGCAAGGATATTAATCGAACATTTCTCATTATTTGCTGGACTAAGTAAAGACTTTGATACAAAGGGAATCTTAAAGATTCGCGATGAAAGACAAAGAGAAAAATATCTTGAAATGTCGATTGAAGAACTTGAGCTATCGGTTAGAAGTTACAACTCTTTGAAGAGGGCAGGAATTCACACCGTCGCCTCAATGACCGAAATGACTGAAGCCGATATGATGGCTGTAAGGAATCTCGGCAAGAAGAGTTTAGAAGAGATAATTGACAAGCTTCATGAGCTTGGATTGAGCTTGAAACAAGAAAATTAAGGAGGAGTTATGGCGCATAGAAAATTGGGACGCGTGTCCGCTCATAGAGAAGCAATGCTTAGAAATATGACTACCTCACTACTCGTTCATGGTAGAATTGTTACTACTGTGGAAAGAGCAAAAGAATTAAGACGATTAGCAGATAAGATGATCACACTCGGAAAGAGAGATGACCTCCATGCTAAGAGACAGGTAAATTCTTTCCTCTATGGTAATGAGGCAGCTAAGAAAGTCTTCACAGAATATAATGCAAAATATGCTGATAGAAACGGTGGTTACACTCGTATAGTAAAAACTGGTGTAAGACGTGGCGACGCAGCTGAAATGTGTATTATTGAATTAGTATAATTAAAAGAGATCTCTAGCAGATCTCTTTTTTAGTACATTTAAGTTGGAGTTATAAATATAAAATTTATAGTCATCATATATCATCAATTTATTTGGCTCATCAATAACAAAAACTTTTAGAATTATCTCATCATCGAGAAATTTTTCTTTCTCATATTTATTTCTCGCCATACGCTTAATTGTCATAACTTCATTGATATAATCGGGGATAATATCTCTGGATTCATATAGGCTATATACTATACCATTATAATTAATCTCTTTAATCTCATAATCTACCCCACTACTCTTACATCCAAGAGAGAATATAATTAGCATGACAAAAGCAAGAATAGGTATCTTATTCATAGCCTAACTCTTCCCATGCAGTAAATAAATTTTTGTCATAGCTAATTATATTACCAGAGTCATCAATGAAAATTTTTGTATCTACAGAAAGATAATTAGAGCTATTATTTTTAGAATTAATGTTAATTATTTCCTCATTATATTTAATAGTATCAATTTTGCTCAGAAAAGAAGGAATTTCCTCAGTTGAATAAACCATTGTATATAGCTTATCGTCAATCTTAAGAAGCGGCTGTTGCGCACCACGGCTAATACTTAAAATTATTAGTAAGATAATAGCGATAAAAAATAAGCTTGTTAGTTTTATCTTATCTCCATTCATATATTGAATCACCCCAAATATAAATATCATTTCCGTATGATATGGACTTACTATAAATTGAGATTTCAGCATACTCCCTATACCATGGGTTCCAAATAGAATAGGTATTAGTAGCGAAATTATATCCACGTAACACAAAAGCGTGCCATCCATCGCGATCGCCATAATTTTTCATGCCCATATAAATTGGTCGATCATTAGAAATTTCATAGGAAACTATTTGTTCTGGTAGGATGCCATCGTAATCTGTTGGATAAATGTTTTTAGAATTCGCATATCTAATAATTTCTGAATCACTACCAGAACTAACAAAGTTGGCGATATCCTTTGCATATATATTACCAGCACCAATGTATCTTAAAATTGAAGCTGCAGCATAACAAGCACAGATTGGGTCCGAACCCTGCTGTTCTAGCATATCCAAATAGAGATATACACCTCCTGCACTACTTCTTGATTGATTTAAAATTGCTTTTTTCTTAAAATCAGGAATGTGAATTTTAGGCACAATTTGTTCGATAAAATACTGTTTTATTAAACTATTTGGGGATAGAGTCCAATCAAAATTATTATTTATTTTGTAAATTGATAAAAACAATTTCGGCTCTCCATTACAATAATAAGGAAAGTAGGATATATCATTAATAGAAAATCCATTTCCCCAATACGCATTATAAACTGTATTTAAATCTAATAAGTTTCCAACAGATGGCTCAATTAGATGAATATTGCGGTTGAAAAAATCCTCAACTTCTTTGCTTACACATAAAATATCCTCTTCAGTTGACGTGATAGCTTCTACAACATCACATAAAGAGAATACTAAGAATAGTATAGTTAGATAAATTAATAATTTGTTCATATTACAACTCCTTTATATTGAAAAATTTAGATGAGAGCTAGCAAAATATATAAATTCTATTAATATAATACCCATTTAATTTTGTTGATAATTATCAAAATGGAAAAATAAAATTAAGTTTGCCTTCTGAAATCGAAAAAACTATGATATACTCATATCTGTGCTGAAAGTTGTAGTAAGCTAAATTTAATTTCAGATTTGGTTAATTGCGTACAATTGCATTATGATTGATTAACTAAATAGAAAGGGTATATTTTAAATACAGAGATTTGCTTTAATAAGTAATTTAATTAAGGAGGGATATTATGAAGCATTTATCGATGTTGGTGGTGTTGCTTTTGGTTTTTGGAATGATTTCAAGCGTACAAAGCACAAATCTAATTGCGGCAAAGAAGGAAGTTGATGTCGAGAAAGCGATACTAAGAGTTCGTGAGATATTTGACATTCCGGTGAATTTTGATAAGGTAGACACTGATATATATGAAGATGAGATAATCATCAATTGGGGATACAAGGACAGTGAGAGTGACGAGTATATAAGAGCGGTTGTTACTAAAGATGGAGTAATAACTAGTTATAATGCTTTTTTAGAAGCAGATGGCGTAAAGATCAAGCTCTCAGGAGCTAAGAATAGAGCTAAGAAGCTTTTAAATAAGATATATGGCAACAAGGATTTCGAGTTTTATGAACTATATTTAACTGGTAGTAGAGATAATTATAGGATAACTTATGGACTAAAGATCAAAGATATTCCCGTCTATGGTGCGGCTTTTAGTATGGAATATAGCAAAAATACCGGAAATCTTACTAGCTATGATCTAAATGCCAATGCAAAATTCATCTCCAATGCCAATATAAAGAATTTCAAGCCAAAGAAAACTAAATCTGAGGCATATGATGCAATCTTGACAGATAAAGAAATGGTATTGATATTAAAAAAACTGGATGAAAAATATCATCCATATTATGCACTTAAAAACGACAAGCCAATTGTAGACGCCAATACACTTGATTTAATTAAGCAAGAAAATGAATATGATGGAGTTTATAAAGCGGAAGAAGCAGCAAGAGATTCTACGCCAAAGCTTAGCCCTGCTGAGAAAAAGGAAATAGATAAAATCAAGGGGCTTAAGAGTGCTAAGGAAGCTGAAGCTAAGGTTAGGAATTTATTTAATATTCCAAAGTCATTTAAGCTAGCAAATAGCAGTCTGATTTCAAATGACAAATCCAGATATATCTATCAGATGAGTCTTAGTAATGATGATAATATTAAATATGCATCGATAGATGCGATGGATTTGATGCCAATTTCATATCATGAATATAGTGGAGAGAATAAAGTTAAGGCCGATGAAGCGAAATCACTTGCCAAGTCAGAGGAGTTTTTAAAGAAAATTGGAATTAAAGACCACAAGCTCTATCAAACTAATTCGAGCAAATATGGAGCCAATTTCTTATTTATGAGGGATTTAAATGGATATCTGGTGGAAGATGATACCATTAGTTTTTCATATGAGGGCGATAGACTTGTTAGTTTTAACTATAATCGCATATTAGACAAGATAGAATATCCAAGCAAGAAAATCGAGGCAAAGGATGTTAAGAATCTATTTAAGAGAGATGACAAGTTAGAACTCTTTATTTATCCAGTTGCTAGCTATGATGAGTTAACGGGTGCAAGAAAGCTCAAGGAATTTAAGCTAGTATATTCATTTAATTATAGAGCAGAGCTATTAGATGCTGTTACTGGAAAATTTATGGCAGATTTGGGAGAGGATGAATTATTTAAGCCAACTGGCGATACCAAGCTTGATATAAATGAGATCGTGGAGCTTGGAGCAGGAGTTGCCAGCAATAAGAGTTATCAAGATCCATTTAGCTATGAGGATTTATTAAAGAGTTATAGCAAACTCAATTGGGGATATATCGATAAAGATCCAAAATATATTATCAAGAGATACGACGGTTTAAAATATCTAAAGGATGTCGATCTTAAAAAGTCGATAAAAGCCGAGGAGATGGCAAAGATTTTGGTAATATTAAAGCATGATTTTAATGATGATTCTCTAAAGGACGAGTTTTTCCTTAAACTAGACGGGGTAAGTAAAGGATATAATGGTTATGTAGCAATTGCGCGTAGTCTTGGTTGGAATAATAATCAAGCGTGGAATAAAGAAATAACAGTCGAGGAGGCGCTTTTGGCACTTCAAAGACTTTATTAAAAGGCTGGCACTAGTGCCAGCCTTAACTTTTTTATTCTTCGGGTAATCTTGAGGTAAAATAATCGTGAAAATCCCTCATGCTATATGTTAGGACATTATTGAATAGATATTTTTCATAGATCTCAAGGCCAAATTGCTTAAAGCGCATATTGGCCTTTTTGAATATATTTTTTTTAATCTTATCACGATAGACATTCATCTGATAGCGATATTTTTTATCGTTGGGATCAAAGGGATTTTTCTTATAATTATATACCAATATATAATCTACATGCTCTCTAGTAAAGCCCAAACTCTTATCTTCGAGGTCGCAATAAATTAAGACGGAGTTTAGCATCTTTTCTCTTATTTCACTTGTCAGCTCACGGTCTATTACTCCATTTTTAAATTCGATCATGGTAATTTTATTGTCATCAATGACAATTGCATCGCTGCTCTTAGGATGATAATATATACCGCGAGTCCTTACATATGCCTCCTTTACTTTGTCAAAATTAATCGCCATATATTCACTTTCGGTCATGTATTCGGGATTTTTTGGATCGTGATTGTCGATAGATATATCCTTTAAGCTCATTATATTATCTTTAAAGAGTTCATTCACGATACATCACCTCCTCCAATGTATCAAAGGCATGGGAAAGCGTGCGATAGATTTCATCTAATTTTAAAGTTTCGTCTATGAGAGTAATCTCGCCGCCTAATTCCTCTGTCATATAAAACTTGGGCTCTATATTGCATTTAGTTGCATATACTTCAACAGCATTTAACATATAGGGACTGTGGGTGGATAGGATTACATTTATCTTATTTTTGATGATTATATTAGCAATTAACTCTGTAAATTTTAGCTGCCAATTGGGATGTAAATGCTTTTCAGGTTCGTCAAAAATTAAAAAGTCGCCAGACTTAATCAATTCGCTTGTAATAAGTTTTTTTATAATTAAAAATAATTTAGCACCCGATGAAATATTTACATTGGGATATAGCTCCTCCTTTTCGACATATATGGAATTGCCTTTAACAACCAACTTGCCTAACTCATCTAACTCATCCATCTTTAAAATGTCAACGCTATTATAAATATCTCCATATAGATCCTTTTTATGATAGACCACTGATCTTTGCTTGCAAATAAAATCATATTCATAGTCAATTATAGATGGGTCGTCAATATAATAGACATTTGGAATATCTTCCAAGCACTCTTTGTTAAAAATAGTATTTATTTTATCAATATTGATGATGATTTTGTCTTTTAATTCGATTTTACCGTTTTTTGCACCGACCTTAAGCATCGATCCCTTAAATTCATCTAAAAAATCATTCGTAGTGAATTCATCGCTTAGTGCACTAATTCCCGCATAAATCGAACGAAGTAGAGTGCTCTTGCCTGAATCATTTGCTCCAGCAACAAGAGTAAGCTTGCCGAGATTCATTTTTGCTTCTTTAATCTTGCCTATATTCTCAATTATAATATCCATAAAATCCCTCCCAAGAATATTTTACCCTATTTAGAAAAAAATTTCAAAAAAATGTTTAAAATGTTTTTTTTGGGATATAATATACTTATGATTAGCACTCATCACTATTGTTTGCTAACAATAATAATCAAATTATAAGGAGGAGATTTTATCATGATTATTAAACCATTAGGCGATAGATTGCTTATTGAAAAGCAAGAAGCCGAAGAAAAGACCCAATCGGGCATAGTACTTCCACAAAGTGCAAAGGAACAACCCTCAATTGCGGTTGTAGTTGCAGTAAGTGAAGAAATAACGAAAGATGAAAAGAAGAAAGATTTAGTTAAAGTTGGCGACAAGGTAGTATTTAGTAAATATTCTGGTACCGAAATCAAATTAGATGGCAAGGAATATCTAATCGTCAAATGGATGGACGTATTAGCAGTATTAGCATAGGAGGGTAAAATGGCTAAAGATATTTTATATGGAATAGATGCAAGAAGCGCTATGGAGCGTGGAATTAATAAATTAGCAGATACAGTTAAGGTAACACTTGGACCTAAGGGCAGAAATGTAGTGTTGGAACGTCCTTATGGCTCACCACTAATTACAAATGACGGCGTAACCATCGCTCGTGAAATCGAATTAGAAGACAAGGCAGAAAATATGGGTGCTCAACTTCTAAGAGAAGTTGCAACTAAGACCAACGACATAGCAGGCGATGGCACCACGACTGCAACTTTGCTTGCTCAAGCAATAGTAAAGGAAGGCCTTAAGAATCTAGCAGCAGGATCAAATCCAATGATATTAAAAAGAGGCATTTCAAAGGCAGTAGATAAGACAGTTGAAAGCCTTCAAAATGCATCAGTGAAAGTTGAAAGCAAAGAATCAATTGCAAATGTTGCAAGTATCTCAGCTGGAGATGTTGAAATTGGTAAACTAATCTCAGATGCAATGGAAAAGGTTGGAAACGACGGAGTAATCACAGTTGAAGAATCAAAGAGCATGGGTACAACATTAGAGGTTGTCGAAGGAATGCAATTTGATCGTGGATATGTAAGTAGCTACATGGTAACCGATACTGAAAAGATGGTAGCAGAACTAGACAATCCATATATCTTAATTACCGATAAAAAGATCTCAAACATCCAAGAAATCCTACCATTACTTGAACAAATCGTTCAAAGTGGACGCGCACTTTTAATCATCGCCGAAGACATCGAAGGCGAAGCAATGGCAACACTTGTGGTAAATAAAATAAGAGGAACATTTAACTGTGTAGCAGTAAAGGCTCCAGGATTTGGCGATAGAAGAAAAGAAATGCTTCAAGATATTGCAATCTTAACTGGCGCAACAGTAGTCTCAAGCGATCTAGGCTATGATCTAAAGGAAACCACAGTAGAAATGCTGGGAACTTGTCAAAAAGTAAAAGTAGAAAAGGAAAATACAGTCATAGTTAAAGGCGCTGGCGATGAAAGCAAAATCAACGATAGAATAAGACAAATCAAAGCTCAATATGAAGAAAGCGATTCTGAATTTGACCGTGAAAAATTGCAAGAAAGACTTGCAAAATTGTCAGGTGGCGTTGCAGTAATTCAAGTAGGCGCAGCAACCGAAACTGAATTAAAAGAAAAGAAATTGAGAATCGAAGATGCTCTAGCAGCAACTCGCGCTGCAGTTGAAGAAGGCATAGTTGCAGGTGGCGGCGTTGCACTATTAGACACAATTGAAGACGTTCGTCCACTATTAAATGAAACAGAAGGCGATGAAAAGACAGGAGTCTCAATCATCCTAAGAGCACTTGAAGAACCACTAAGACAAATCGCAGAAAATGCAGGCAAAGAAGGATCAGTCATAGTTGAAAAAGTCATGTCCTCCAAGCGTGGTGAAGGCTACGATGCCCTCACCGACGAATATGTCGACATGATAAAAGCTGGCATCGTCGACCCCACAAAGGTCACTCGTTCCGCCCTACAAAATGCTTCAAGTGTTGCCAGCATGATACTCACAACTGAAGCCACAGTTGTAGACGCCAAGAGCGAAGATGCGAATGCGGCACAGCAGCAGATGGCTATGCAAGGGATGATGTAAAAATTTCTGGTTAAAATTGGTCCTTTCGAACTCTGGCTACGGTCGACATTCACTCGGAATATCTTATATATGCCTCGCTCTGTCGCCTTGCCATCGTCCGAAATCATCCAATTTTTCCTCAGAAATTTAAATACAGAAAAATTGATTATTAAGAGACTGTTTATTATGACAGTCTCTTTTTTGGGGGGGGATTATACCGTGATCTAATATATTACATTAAAGCTATAATCTCAAGATGATTATTATCAAAAAATGTTTTTATCGATATAGTAAACAGTAGATATTATTTCAATATCAATTAGTAATGTAAGTTATACTTGACAATAGTTTTAATAGATGGTAAAATTAATATAGAGGAAGTAAAGTAATGAATCATGTACGATGTTATTATTTCTTTTGTACATGATAAATTTAAAATAATTTAGAAGAAATAAAATATAAGGAGAAAGATAAATGAAAAGAATTATATCAACCATATTAGTGCTGTTAATAGCATTTAGCACTATACTTAATCCATCGTATGCAAAAGCAAATAAAAAACCGGAAATCAAGCCCATGACGAGTGAGTGGGAGGAGCTTGTTGAGGCTGTAAAATGTGATAGAACTTGGGGATATAAGGCAAGTAGGAGGGTTATATATATGAATGACGGAAGAGATATTTATGCACCTAAGTGGTTTATATATCCATCTATAGTTGCGTCAGCGATATTTTTCATAAAAAACATTGCTGAATTTATTGTGAAGGATACTATAAATTTCCCATCGTTATTATATTTCATATTGATATTGGCGGGATTATTTCCGTTGCTCGCCTTGGTCATGGACTTTCAACCATATAATGAAGATATGAAAAAATATACTAACTTAAGAAATATCATAGATGCAGTTGTTACCTACTTGGGATTTAGTAGAGAGGGCCATTGGATTAATTATGATGTATTTGGCTATTCACTAATTGAGGTCTGGAGTAGATATCTAATGTTCCCAGTGGTATATATAGTTATTAGGTTATTATTAAGTATAAAAAAATCGGAAAGAGTCTGATATATATGCACCGGCCCTTGTGAGCTGGTGTTTTTTTATGTATGATGGGCATGAGATCTAATACGGAGGTTAAAGTTATTATCTAGATATATTTGAAATGATTAATCAGTCTTTACAAAGAGCCTTATTTAGTATAAAATAGACTAGTAAGAAAATGTTGGAGGTTAAAATGAAAATAATCGACGAGAAAGGTAGACTATTTGGATTGATTAATTTAGTCGACCTATTAGTTATTCTATTGGTAGTATTTGCAATTGTATTTGGTATAAAGAGATTTGTATTAAAGCCAGATGAATCTGCAATGATGAAAGATGCTAAGATTACATTTGAATTAGCTGGAGTAAGAGAGGCGAGTGTAGATGCGCTTAATATTGGCGACTTGCTCTATTGGGCTGATCGCTTTGTGGAGCTTGGAAAGATTTCAGAGATCAATAAAAAGCCATATGAGGAAGCTCTTGAATTGGATGGAGAGTGGGTCAATAAGCCTGTGCCAGGAAAATTTACTGTTAATTTCACAATTGATGCAAAAGTAAAGGATGATGGTACAATATATTGGCTTGCAGGAGAGCAAATAAGACTTGGAATTAAATATATGATTAAGACCAAGTTTATAAATATGGAATCGCATGTAGTTGGCTTCGATGTTCTTGACTAATTCAATTGTATTTAGATTTTTTTCGTGGCTATTTCGCTCTCTTAAAAATATCTATTTAAACTCACGCTTTCACAGCATATTTAATAGGCGATTAAAGCCAAGTCGTTCAGTAATAATAAGAAAGCTTATGGATGAGGATATGGCATCGCAATCTAAAATATATAATGCCATCGATCGATCTAATATTAAAAAGCAAGAGGCTAAAGCAAATAATTCACTCTTTTTAAATGCAATAGATGCCCCTATTAAACTCATGAGGGTGGTCGGGCTTGGCATTTCCTTAGTATTTTTAGTAACTAGCCTAACCTCGATATTAAGAAGCTATATTTTGGTATGCTTTGGTATATCGCTCATTGCTCTATCATATCTTATGGAATTAATTATAAAAAAAGATATATGTAGTGAATCACTGATAATAAAATTCTTTAAATATGCTTATAGTGATGGAGGGTTAAAGAATGAATAAGATCAATCTAACTGCCAATAAAAGAATGTCTTATCTTTTTTATACTATAATTACCATCGCATTTGCAGCACTTGCAAGCATTGCATTTGGGGTAAGTGCCGGTATTTTAGTAAGCCTATCATGGGTAGTTTTACCATTTGCAATCAAATATAGATTCCACGCGCTTAATTTATTCTTAATTGGCTATGCATTTTTACCAGATGCGCTGATACTTGCTTGCGAATTTTTATTTTTTGCCATATTTATATTAGATATAGTAGTCTTAAAGAAAAAATTCAAATTAAATAGCATGATAATACCAATATTGTTGATAATTGTGCTTGCGATAATAAATTCGTTTACAGGACTAAATGTGATTGGGAGCATGAGAGATCTTGCTATGAATTTTGGAGCATTTTTCACCATGCTCTTATTAGTGCAAGAGACTGATAGCAAAGAGAGGCTAAATACAATTTTGACTTCTATTTCAATTGGAGCATTTTTGGTAGCAATATTTGGCTTATTTCAATTTACTTTCATGGGCTCGGTCAATCGCGAATGGATTGACAAATCTTTAAAAGATGAGATTACAAGGCGTGCTTATTCGGTATTTTATAATCCCAATATATTTGCGGAATATATAGTACTGACTACCCCGATAGCAGTAGCACAATTTTGGGCAAATAAGGATCGCTTTAAGAAATTCGTCTATCTTGGAATAGTTGGAACTCTATTGTTGAACTTAATGCTAACTTTCTCGCGTGGAGGATTAGTAGCAATTGCAGTGGCAGCAATTGTATTCTTGTTCTTTACATTAAGAAGCTTGATATTTTTCTCTATGCCATTTGCTGCACTTGGATTTAGTTTTCTACCGGAAAGTATTCAAAATAGAATTATATCCATATTCAATTTTGCCGACACCTCGACCAGCTATCGTTTTAGAATGTGGGAAATCACAACCGATGTAATTAGAGATCATCCAACAGTTGGAGTTGGCTTTGGACACAAGACATTCAAACAAGTATTCGAGCAATACATCCGCTCTATGCCAATATTTCATGCACACAACACCTATCTTGAAGTACTAGCTGAAACGGGATTTGTCGGACTAATTGCCTTTTTATATTTGATAGTAGCAAGCTTTATCAATGTAATAAAAAGTGGTATAAAATCAAGCGACTACTATATAAGAGTTGTATCAGCAGCGGTGCTCGCCTCTGCAGCTGGCATACTAGCACATGGAATGTTTGAGCATATAGTCTATATCAATCGCATAATAGTGATGCTCTGGGTCATACTTGGATTAAGTTATATAATAAAAAATATTACAAAAATAGAGAATAAAGAGTAGATGCCTTTTAATCTACTCTTTTTTCGCGTGAGAAATTTTTGGTCATATCTCCCACAAATCAATTTTTTCTCTCACAAA
>JALEOH010000001.1 GCA_022766605.1 Ezakiella sp. | reverse complement strand
ATATCTATTATGATAGCCTTAAATGATCTTTTCCACAAGCTGATATAGGAGTATAAATATAAAGACAGTGAGTTATATACTCATTTTTTTATCAGGGATGGCAGTTTTATTTTTGATAAATTATTTGATCAAATGATAAATAAAAGCCTTATGGCATATGTAATAAAAACTTGCGAAGTATTTTCGCAAGTTTTTTATTTTGGTCTTATTTTACTATTTCTAGTACGTCGATATCATCAGCGGTTACATGCATTCTCATTGTTGCACCGCTTTTTAGTTCACCAAATATCACACAGTCTTTATCCAAGACTTTTGTGAATTTCTCATTATTGTCCACTCTTGTAAATTTAAGGGTGGTTGTTTTACCTTCTACTAGAACCTCATCAATTGTGTAAGTTCTCATATTGGTATTGATTAGCTTTTCAGCACTTACCACAGCTCCATCATTTCCAAGATTTAATTTTACAATTTCTCCTGGCGATAGTACCTCTAGACTTGCATTTTTAGATGGACGAATGGAGAATTTTTCTCCTTTATTGTCCACTACTCTTAGTTCGCGGTCTAGCTTGATATCAAAGCCATTTTCCATCATAACTACCTTGCTTTCCTTGATTGGCTCGCTTTGTTGGTAGTTGTCAAATACTATTATACTTACCAAGTCATCACGGTTTGAGAGTGGAAGCTTTGCTCCAGTCTTTGCGCCATTGAAATCGGCAGTTGTAATTACATGAGCGCGAAGTTGTTTTGTTGTATCAGCTGTATTTTTAACATGATCAATATCTGAAAATACATAAGAATCGCCTTCATTTACAAGTACTAGGCTATCACGATCAAGCTCATAAGTCTTGCCAGCGATTGTAACTAGTGCATATCTTCCACGACTTGGGCGATTGTCTATTACAAAGCCATCTTTATTTTTATCAACTAGTTTGAAGTCGTCAGCTGCATTGGCGATTTTTGCAATCTTTGAGATCTTTCCA
Organism: Ezakiella sp.; assembly: GCA_022766605.1. Classification (GTDB taxonomy): domain Bacteria; phylum Bacillota; class Clostridia; order Tissierellales; family Peptoniphilaceae; genus Ezakiella. The sequence continues at coordinate 57,716 of JALEOH010000001.1, read as the reverse complement.
TCATTTGAAAATACATATACAAGGTCGGATCTATTCAGATTGGCAAGCTTTAGGACTTTGTCGCCTTCTTTAATCTCGATTGCAAGATTGTCCTTGTGTTCGCTCAATTTATTATTCTTATCTCTCAATCTGATTTCGCTTGCTGTAAGTGCGTCGACTATCATGGTTTCTTCCATTTCATTCAGATCGCCACGAACGAGTACAACTCTATCATACATGTCTAGTGCAATTACATTTTTCTTGTTTTGCATTGCATTTAGAGTATCATTTGATCTCTTTGGATAAATGCTATCATATGCTTCAAAGTCTACATTTAATACTGCTCTAAAATTGTCCCTATCAGGTAGTGGATAATTTTTGCCATTTATTACCAATTCTCCAGCAACTATTTTAAAGTGAACATCAGAGAGTTTATTTCTAGTTGCAATTGCCATGTCCTTGTTGTAGATATGAAGGACATCATCAGGCTCAAGACCATTTAGGTCGATGGTGGTTAGTAGACCATCTTTTAGCATCATTATATTGCTTAGATTTTGAAGGGCTACCTTTCTTGGCGAAGTATCGCGGATTACATATACATCGTTATTTTTAATATCTGCAACTGGTGCAATATCCTCAAAAGTAAATGAGCGAATAAATACTACTTTTGAATTGTGAATAGTGATTTGAGCATAGTCGACTTTTTCCTTTTCAAACTTGGATAGAGAGTAATTTTCTCCATTGTGGATGATATTTACTAGTCTATCTTCGGATTTTTCTGTCTCGTCAACAATATAACCTCTCTTTGATTCATTCATATAGATTTGACCATCGCGACCAAACTCAAGGCTACCTTCTACAACTTCATATTCACGAGCAATTTCTGCCTTGATTAGATTTTTGCCATCGAAATTAAAATCAATTACGCGTCCAAGATAGTTTTGTGCATTGATATCGCTTATGAAGCTAAATATTGGAGAGTCGCCCACTTTAAGATCGCTCTTGTCGTCAGTGCGAAGGATTTTTACCCTTGCTCCATTATTTTTATCAAGTTCGGTCACCATGCCTCTAAAGGCAAAGGTCTTGTTGTCTTTCTTTAATTGAAGTACTTCATATAGTATATCAAATACTTCTTCACGAGTTGCATCCTTTTTAAAGTCGCTGATATTTAAGTGCTTTAATATGCCAAGAGAGCTAGCTTTAGTAATATATGGAGTTGCCCAAGGAACTCCAGCTGGCTTTTCTGCATCGCTTAGATCTTTGCCATTTGCCACTACTGTTAGCATCTTTATTGCTTGCTCATAGGTAACATTGTCATTAGGTGCAAATATGCCACCTGGATATCCATTCATTATGCCTTCGGTTGCTGCAACATTTGCATAGCCATTGGCCCATCCGCCGACATTCATATCGACAAACATGGATTTTACATTCTTTAATTGATCGGCAGCATCTTCTTTGCCAATAGCATATACAACTATTTTTGCAAGTGCTGCACGTGTAATAGGTTCGCTTAACATGAGATCTCCGTTCTCATTGCCTTCTACTATCTTTTGTTCTTTAAGATAGTTAATTCTATCTGACTCGGCTTTTACAGGCGAGGCGAATAGAACTGATAGTAGCATAAGAGCTACTACTAATAAACTTAGAGTCTTTTTCATATAATTTCCTCCTAAATATTTTTAGCATATGCTAAATTTTCACTAATTGTGAAGCGGTTGATTATTCAACCTTATAATTATCTTATGCCCAGTTTAATGCAAAAATAAACCCATGCAACAAAAATGTAACATGGGTTCATCAATACTATCCTAATAAAATTCTTTCTAACTCTAGTGGTTCGATATATTCATCTCCTCTATATGCTCTCATATTGCCGCCGCTTATTTCGTCAATAAGGGCAACTTTACCATCGATCATACCAAATTCGAATTTAATATCATATAGCTCAAGGTCTTTTTTTGCAAGTTCTTCTTTAACAAATGCTCCAATTTTTTTTGCAAGTGCAGCAAGCTCTTCATATTCATCGCCTGTCATAATATTTAAAAGCCCAAGTGCATCCTTTGTAATTAGTGGGTCATTTCTGTCGTCGTCTTTAAGAGTAACCTCAACATATTCGGGAATCTTAGTACCCGATTCGATATATTTGCCATATCTTCTAATAAAAGAGCCTACGGCACGATATCTTACAATAACCTCGACTCCTTGACCAAATACTTTTGCTTTTTTTACAACTGCTTCATTTTTATCTAGATCAGCTGATACAAAGTGAGTATTTAGTCCTTTATTGTTGAGCTTTTCATAGAAAAACTTTGTCATGCTAACTGCCGAGTGGCCAGCGCCTTCAATTGTTAAGCCAACTTGATTTTGACCAGGGTCGAATACTCCGTCGATTCCTGTAACATCGTCCTTAAATTTTAAAAGTACTGTCTTGTCGTCAATTTCATAGACATCTTTAGTTTTGCCTGTATAAATTTTATTCATAAGTCACCTCTCAAGAATATTTTACTACTAATTAGGATAAAAATCAATATTTTAAATCCAAATTTTATCATGTAAAAAAAAATAATGTCTAAAGAGCAAATAGTTGCACTTCTCTTAGGCTTTTAATAATATGAATTTTGTGTTACAATATTGGTGGAGGATATATGAAGAATTCAATTTCACTTTTAAGATTTTTACGACAGCTGTCATATGAAAAAGATAGAACTTTTTCTAAGCTTGATGAGCTGGATTTTTACATGTTCCTAGATGAGATGCCCAAAAACTCCAGTTATATTTCGGTTGGCTCTTCTGAGGATGATTTTTTAATTAGGATAAAAAGACCTTTTTCATCAAAGTCGGTTGAAGACCGTAGAGTTCAAGAACTATATAAGGAATTTTTAAAATTATATTATATTATTCAAAATGAAAATGAAGAGCTTGAACTATATATTGCAAATGCCATTTTAAGGACTGACAAGAACGATTCGCTTAACTATCCTGTCTTTACTAAGAAAGTAAATATTTCACTCGATGCTAAAAAGGAGATAATCGAGGTCATTAATTCAAATGTACCAAGTGAATTAAATGTAAAGCTATTATCTAAAGTAGGAAATATCAATCCACTTGAGATTAAAAGAGTGAGCGAGGAGCTTAGGGATAATTTTTATCATCCACTTTCTTCAAAAGACACCACTAGCTTTTTAAGAGGGCTTGCAAGCAGGCTTCACGCTGATGGTTCGGTGGTTGAGGATATAAATTTAGACTACAAGCTAACTAGCCTTACTTTAATCAATAGAAATCTATTTATATTAGCGCCAAAATCCAGCGCGACTATTGAGACTTTTGACAGGGCAATTAAACTTGCGGAGGGAGGAAAGGTCTCTCCAATTATTGCTCAAATCAGCGGTGAGGCAAATATTAGACTAAAGGATTCAGAACTACCAGATGGCGATGGATATTTTACTAAGGAATTTAATCAAGAGCAACTAAATATTGTAAAGAATTCATATGAAAATTCGGTAACCCTAGTTGATGGGCCTCCAGGAAGCGGCAAGACACATACTGTTGCAAATATGATAGGTCATTTCTTGGCGGAAGGTAAAAGAGTGCTTGTGCTATCCAAAAAGAAAAAAGCACTAAGAGTCATTAAAAATATGATCGATCCCGCCTTTAATGGATTGGTCGTAAGTAGACTCATGGATACCAATGACGATATAAATGAAACTCTATATTATATAAATGAATTTATTGCAAATCATACGACTCCCGAGATGGAAGCCAAGGCAAAAAAACTTGGAGCAGAGAGGGAGGATTTAAAAAGACGCATGGAAGAGACCGAGGATAAGATCATTGCAATACTCTCTGCTGAGGGAGAGGATATTAAATATGCAGATGAGCTTTTAACTCCAGTTGAGGCAGCGAAGTTTATAGTAGCAAATAAAGAGCTAATGTCGATAATTCCCGGAACAGTAGAGGGGGCTTTCCCACTTACCGACGATGAACTCGATTATATTTATAGCACCAATAGAGAAGTAACTCCTGAGGAAGAGGAGATATTAAATGGATCTCTGCCTGATTTTAGTAAATTGCTAACTCCAGATGAATTTGGCGAAGTATTAAGTAAATTGGATGAGCTAGAGTTTATTGAACTTAAATACAAGCCCCTTTCCGTGGCTGAGACTGTGCTTACCGATGAGGGAGTTCGCGTTGGCAAGGAGCTTTTAACAGACTATGGAGATTATAGCGAGATATTTTTAGATTTAGAAGAGCTAAAGAAATATATCGAGCTTCCGCGTTGGAAGGAAGATGCCTTGAAGGCAGGTCTTGCCATAATAGATGGCAAAAAATACAATGAGCTAAGTCGCCTTGCGATGGAAGTTGATAAATTTAGAGAAAAGAATATTGAAATTATCACCGGTAAGTCGATTAGCTATCCTGCAATTGCTCGCCACGATATAATTAAAGAGCTGGAAGAGCTTGAGGAGATTTATTCCAAGAAAGAAAAGCCGGGGACTTTTGATACTCTATTTAAAAAGAATCGCAAAAAAGTATTGGATGAATTTAGAATAAATGGCGAACCAATTCGCACTAAGAAAGATGTAAATGATGCAATAGTATTAATGAACTACAATGTATTATTGGATGAGTTAAAGGCGGTCTATGTAGAGTTAATCGAAGATAAAGATGGAGAGAGCTTTGAAAATTACTTTGAAAATAAGGATCGCATCTTCCAAACTCTTGAGGAGCTATATGCCTTTAAAGATCTCTATATGAGATTGCTCCATAGGCTTGGGGATATAATTCCAAGTAGAATAATAAATAAAATGGGACCTGTTAAAGAAAATCCAAATAGAGAGGTGCTAAGCTATCTTTCGGGCGATATATATAATCTCTTAAAACTCATGAATATTCACAATAAGGAATATCTGCCAGAGTTAAAACGATTAAAGAAAAATAATGAGCTATTAAAAAATGATGGTAATGTAGCTGTAATCAATCGACTCTATCATGACAGCGTCGATAAAAAAATGTTGCAATATCAAGAGGATTATATCGAGATAAAGAATCTTGAAAGAAAGGTAGAAATAGCTAAGAATAGGCGCGAGATATTGGAAAAGTTTGAGTCGGCACCAACTCTTTGTGAATTTATCAACAAGAGATTTGGAATTCATGGAGAGCATGTAGTACCAGATGGCATAAAAAAGGCTTGGAAGGCCAAAGTATTGGACGCAGAAGTTGCGAAAATCGTAAAGAGTCCATATGAAAAGATGAGAAAGATGCTAAGCTGGTATAAAAAGAGCATTATCGAGAACAACAGGGAATATGCCAAAACACTTAGCTGGTATCATTTCTTAAAGAGAATGGATGAAAATCCTGAGATAAGGCAATCGCTAAAGGGATTGGAGCTAACTTATAAGAAGATAGGGAAGGGGACAGGTCGCGAGGCAAAAGAGTTAAAGCTAAAGGCCGAGGAGCTGCTAAGTCGCTGTCAAGCTTATGTTCCATGTTGGGTTATGACAATCGATGATGCCATGGCAAATGTAGCACTTAGACAAAAGTTTGACATTACTGTGGTTGACGAGGCAAGCCAAGCCGATATATTAAGCCTTCCAATAGTTTATACTAGCGACAAGTTAATTGCAATTGGAGATGACAAGCAAACGACACCACTATATTCCAATATATCGAGTGAAAGAGTTTCATCACTTCGTGCAGCATCGCTTTCGGAGGACTTCCCCAATTATCATTTGATGGATCTTACTACTTCTTTGTATGATGTACTAAAGGCAAGCTTCCCATCCTTCTTATTAAAAGAACAGTTTAGATCGGTTCCAGATATTATAGAATATTCCAATAAGCTAAGCTACGATGGAAAGATACTTCCGCTTCGTGATGTCAACGACACCAGCCTAAAGCCCGCACTTAATCTCATAAAGGTCGAGGGCAAGCGTGATGGGGATATAAACGAGGTCGAGGCAGAAACAATTGTTTCAATGATTAAAGACATGCTAAAAGATCCTATGTATGACGGAAAGACTATTGGGGTTGTAAGTTTACTTGGTGAAAATCAATCTAAATTAATCGAAAATAAATTGATGGATCAAGTGGATTTAATCGATTATGATCAAAGGAGAATGATGGCAGGCACTTCTGTTGATTTTCAAGGTGATGAGCGTGATATAATGTTTATCTCTATGGTCGATAGCCCCGAGGATAAGCCACTAAGGCTTATGAGCGAGGGAGCAGAAGATCTAAATAAAAAGAGATATAATGTTGCATTCTCTCGTGCAAGAGATCAAGAATTTTTGGTTACCAGTCTTTTGAGTAAAGATTTAAAGACGGGCGATATTAGGCAATTTACCATAGATTATTTTAATGAAAAGCACGATCTATCGCAAGCTAGTCACGAACTTACTCCATTCCAAGAGGATATTAAGCGCGAACTAGAAGAGAGGGGATTTAGCATTTCAACAAGTCATAGTGCAGGAAAATATCCTATTCCACTAGTTGTAATGGATCCCAAAGTTGCTATTATGACTTATGAAGGCGAGCTATTTCACAACCCAGAAAAATTGAGATCCGAGCTTGAAATGAGCCTAATACTCGAAAGGGTAGGATGGAAGCTGGTTCCAATTAGAGAGAGCAAATATGTTTACGAAAAAGAAGAGACAATAGAAGAATTGGTAGATAATATTAAAAACAAGAGATAGAAATTAAAATTCTATAATTATTAGTTTTTCTTATTGAAAAGGCATTTGCTATAGATTTTATTTATAGTAGATGCTTTTTTGTTATTTAATATAAAAATAGTGGTATAACAGATATTGATTAAGGAGGAAATTAAATATATGAGAAACAAATTTTTAATTATTGTGCTTGCAGCTTTAATGCTTTTTGTTGCATGTAAGACAAATAGCACTAACAACGGAGAAAAAGCATTTACTGGCGAATATATTATAAGTGCTAAGGATGCAGTAAAGAAAATCGGGGACAAGAACACCATTTTTATCGATGCTCGTGGCGGCGATGACAAGACTATAGAAGGTGCGATAAGCCTCGCATGGCCAGCTCTTGCAATAAGCGATATTGCAAATAACGAACCAGGCTGGGGAATTATTCCAAGCAGGGAAGATTTGGCAGCAAGACTTTCTTCGCTTGGCATTGATAAAGATAAGGATATTATTCTATTTAGTACCACAAGTCAAGGCTGGGGTGAAGATGGAAGAATACTTTGGGAGCTAGAAGCTGCTGGATATGACGATGTTAAGATGGTAGATGGTGGTGTCAATGCTCTAATCGCTAGCGGAGCAAAGATGGAATCGGATCCAACTACTCTTGCTCCAGCTGAGGTGGATATAGATGAAATCGATAGAGATCATGTTATTAATACAGATGAACTAACTAGAGATTATACAAAATATGTAGTAGTCGACTCCAGAGAGAAGAATGAATATGATGGAGCTGTATTATATGGAGAAACTAAGGGAGGCCATCTTCCTGGTGCTATAAATATTCCATTCACAAGTCTATTTAATTCAGATGGATATTTAAAATCAAATGATGAACTAAAGAAATTATTTAAAGATGCTGGCTTGAAAGAAGATCAAGATATAGTAACTTATTGTACGGGCGGAATTAGATCGGGTTATATGCAACTTGTAATGGACATGTGTGGATATGACGATGTTAAAAACTATGAAGGCTCTTACTATTCATGGTCTGCGGTAAATGATGTAGAATAAGCATACTAAAAGAGAGATGTCTAATACATCTCTCTTTTAAAATCCAGCAATTACATATATATCTGCATCTTTTGCTATTTCATTTTCAATTTTTTCATCTAAGAATCGGGCATCAAGCACGATGATTTCTCGATATATATCTTTAAAAAGTGGCAAAATGGGATTGGCAAAGCTATCTTTAATTATCACTGCTTTTCCATTTCCATAGCCATCCATGCTTAATTTACCAAAATTACCCCCCATATAAAATAGATAGGGGTCGGCGTGATTTAAGCTTTCAAAGTCGTAGCAATAGCGAATTTCATCATTCAATTTATATATTTCATTTTTAAGTTCAATTGGATATTGAGGAAGAAACTCGTCTTTGACTGGGAAACCCGTTTTTCTAGAGAGTCCACCAGTAAATTCCTGCTTGGTCTCGGGCAGAAAATTACTATTTAAGCTAAGTGCTTCGGCGAGCTTGATTATTCCATTCTCATTTAGATGATGATCGCTTTTATAATAATCATCGATAGTTAAGAGAGTAGACATGTCTATATATTCTTGGTCTTTAATGGACTCGATAAAATCATCATATTCTTTTTTATAATTAGCTTTTTCATTTTTTATTTTAATAGCTAGTGGCAAATCCTCTGCATAATAAAGGCTATATGGGATTGCGATTATTCGAGCTTTACTATTTTTAATAAAATTTAATAGCCTTGGATTTTTTAATGCACTTTGATATAGTCTATTATTAGTGAGAATAATATTATTTTTTTCACGAATGCCGATGCCATATGAAACAAGGCTCTTTAAGCTGTTTAGCTCTTTTTTAAAAGCTGCATGGTCATTTAAATAGTCTTCAAATTCCTTAGAAAATTCTCCGCCTATAAAATTGTGGGTGGTGAGTTTTGGAAGGGCAGTTTGCTTTCTTCCCTCAAAATCTTCGTAGTCAGTCTTAACTATGGCGCTATATATCGGATAGGCTATTAATAAAGTCAGGATTATTAATGCAAATATTTTTTTACTTTTCATATATCAACCTCTAAAATCTAAAATATAAAAATGGATTAAAGCTACCAGTTACTATCATTGCAACCGCAAGTATAAAAAGTGGAATCAAGAGAAAATAGCTGCTTTTTAATCTATTATAAATTCTTTTTGGAATATCAGTCGAAAATAAAATTGCAATGATAAATAATAATAAATATTGAAGCAAGATCGATAGGCTTCTACCGTCTATAAAGGGCGAAGTGAATAGGCTTTTAAAGAAATCGCCGATTATAGAAAGGTCTTCCGCTATAAATATCAGCCATCCAATTGCAACTACAATTATGGTATATATGAAGCATATAAAATTGGGCAGTTTGTTTAATATTGACTTTAATATATATTTTTCAATAGTTAATATTAGAAAATAATAAAAGCCCCAAATGAGAAAATTGAAGTTCGCACCATGCCACAATCCAGTTAGAGTCCAAGTGACCAATAGATTAAATATATGTCGGCCTATCTTTACTCGATTGCCACCAAGCGGGATATATACATATTCTTTAAACCAACTCGAGAGAGTTATATGCCATCTTGTCCAAAATTCAGTTACCGACTTTGAAGTATATGGATAGTTGAAGTTTTCTGGGAAATTAAATCCAAGCATTTTGCCAAGTCCAATTGCCATTTTACTATATCCTGCAAAGTCGAAGTATATTTGGAAAGTGTAGCATGCCAGCTTAAAAAGAGCAAGCAGTCCGGTTGTATTGCTAAATTCCACCAAGTTAAAAGCATCGCCCATTGGATTTGCAAGTAAGACTTTTAAAAATAAGCCTTGTAAAAAGATTTCAAATCCATCGGCATATGTTTCTAGATCACTTTTGCGGTCTTTAAGCTCTTTATGCACGTCTATATATTTTACTATTGGCCCTGCTATTAGCTGAGGAAAACTCACTACATATAATGCAAAGTCGACCAAACTACTGGTAGCTTCGACCCTTCCACGATATACGTCGATTGTATAGCTAAGAGTTTGAAAAGTATAAAAGCTAATACCAAGTGGGAGTGCAAGTTTTGCAATATTTATACCGAATGTAGAAGTTATAAAATGCATGTATTTGAAGAAAAAAAGCGTGCCAAGACAAAATATAGAAGAGATTATGAGGGCGACTTTTTTATTTTCCGGATGATATTTAATATATAATCCGGCGATAAAATTGACTATAATAGTCGCAAGCATCAAAAAAATATATATGGGCTCGCCCCATGCATAGAAAGAAAGGCTTGCAATTAAAAGCCATAGATTGCGATATCTCTTTGGCAATAACAAATTTACTATTAAAACTATTGGTAAAAAATAAAATAAAAATAAATTAGAACTAAATACCATAATATAAAAAAGAGTAGCCTTCGCTACTCTAAAATCTTCTCCTTTGCTTTTTTTGCATCTTCCCCCACCAACAATATAACCAAATCGTCAGTAGTAAATAGTTCGGCTTCTTTAAGTTTAGCAGCCTCCTCGGGCAAGTAGCTATCATATATTTCAATCGAATTATCCAAGTGTGCCTTGAGTGCTTTTTTGACCTCTTCCATCTTATCTTGAACGGGCTTAATTATTATAATTTGTTGAGTTTCAAGATTGGTAATGGGTCTCATATATTTGTATGCTTCTACTAAATTCTTATCGATAAGAGTAATATCACTAAGCATGTCTATATCATCATCTTCCATTCGACTTGTATCAAGAAATTCTGAGGCTATTTTATTTGCATCTTCAATTGTAATTTTCTTTGCCACTTTGTTGGAACATGCGCCAAGCAAAAGCATTGCGATGACTAAAGATAATGTTTTAAATAAATTATTCATCAATTGCCTCCCATGAAATTTACTTCGATAAATTTAAGCCAATATTTATAGAAATGTCTATTGATATGGATGCCATCTTTTGCATAGAAATCCGTATGAGCAGCTATATATGGTCTAAGATCTATAAAACTGATTTTTTTATCTTTGGCTAGTTTATTTAATCTATCATTGGTTGAAGAAATGAGCTCATTGTTGATTTTATCCGTTGCTTCTTTTACTCTACTATCGACTGGCAAAATAGATGTTATATATAGCTTGGTCTTTGGCAGTATGCGATTTAAATCTTCGATGAGGCCTTCGTAGCTTTTAATAAATTTATCACTGTCCTTTGCATGAACCAAGTCATTGGTGCCAAGCATAATAAAAATTCGCTTAGGAGCAGCTGCTTTAATATCCTCGAGTTTATTTGTTCGAATTTTCTTAACATTAAAGCCAAGGTCTGCCATGACATTTGCCTTGTCGAGATATTTATAATAGTAAAGTCCACTTGTCAAGGAATCTCCAATAAATAGACAGTCCTTAAAAACGTCCTTAAAATTAGTTTCAATACTGATATCCACATCATATTTAAGGACATTTTCTTTATTATTTTTTATTTCAGCACGCTTTATATCGTTTAAAGCATGACTCATCTTAATTTTATTTTTATTTATCGATCCACGAAGTGATGCCTCATAGTACTTGCTTACATCGACAGATTTATTCAATTCCTCTCCACGTGCCAGCGCAACGCGGTCGAAACGGGAATTGGATGACTGAATATATATCAAAACTAGTAGGATAGCCACAATGGATATAATAGAAAACTTCTTCTTCATAAATCCTCCTAATAGTGTCAAATTCTCAATTTAATTATAGCAAACTCTTGTTAAGAGAGTGCTAAGAAATATATTAAATATATCTTTTATATAAAAATGGTCGGGGTGAAAGGATTCGAACCTTCGGCCCCATGCTCCCAAAGCACGTGCGCTACCAAACTGCGCTACACCCCGACATTGTAAATATTTATTTAAATTATTTTCAACAACATGCTTATTATACATCAATTAACTCCGTCTGTCAAGCATTTTTTACTAATTTTTTAAAAAAAATAAAATAATTTTCATGGTAGACTTGGGTGGATATTGGCAAGAAAAAACTAGGCGGATTTCTCTACCTAGTTTTTAAATTGAATTATTTATGAATTTGTTCAAACTCTTTTTTCTTATTTACTACCACCTTGGATAATAATAAGACTGCAATCAAGTTTGGTAGCACCATGAGTGCATTAAATAAATCGGATATATCCCAAACAATTTGTGCAGATAGTGTTGTTCCAAATACAACAGCTGCTACGACTATTATTCTAAATGGCAATAATGCTTTTTTACCAACTAGATACATGATATTCGATTCGCCAAAATAATACCAACCGAGTATTGTTGTAAAGGCGAAGAATAAAAGTGTAACTGCAAGGAACATCTCACCGACATTACCAAAAGCAAGTTTGAAAGCATTTTGAGTTACGACGGCTCCGGTTACTCCAGGGGCAAGTCCTTCATTGGCGCCTGGTAGCAAAATTATTAGCGCTGTCATTGTGCAGATGATAAGAGTATCTACTACAACTCCTGCCATTGCTACTAGACCTTGATTGACTGGATGAGCTACTTCAGCTACGGCGTGAGCATGTGGTGTACTACCCATACCAGCTTCATTTGAAAATAGTCCTCTTTGTAGTCCTAATTTAACTGCTTGTTTTACAGTAAATCCAACGGCACCACCTACGGCTGCTTCAGGAGTAAATGCAAATTTAAAAATTTGACTAAATACAGGGCCGAGATTTGCTCTAAACTTAATAACTACTGCAATGCCTACTCCAATAAATACTATTGCCATAAATGGAACGACTAGCTCGGCAAATTTTGAAATTCTCTGAATTCCGCCTACTACAATTGCAAATATCATTACGCCAAGGACCAATCCTACATATATTGGTTTAATTCCAAATGCCTGCTCCATACTTGCCGCGATTGAATTTGACTGAACCATATTGCCAGCAATTGATAGAGCAAGTATGATAAATATTGCAAATATCGCAGCTAAGACTTTACCGAAGGTCTTGTTTTTTAAGCCCTTTGTCATATAATATGCAGGCCCTCCATATACTTCTCCATTTTCTTTTTGGCGATAGACTTGTGCTAAAACCGCTTCTGCAAATATCGTACTCATGCCAAGTATTCCTGAGACCCACATCCAAAATACTGCACCAGGGCCTCCTGATATTATTGCGGAAGCAACCCCTGCGACATTTCCTGTGCCTACTTGAGCTGCTACTGCTGTTGCGAGTGCTTGGAAGGAGCTAACGCCTCCTGATTTCTTTTCCTTAGAGAAAAGTCCTCCAAAAGCTTCTTTCATAGCTTGACCAAATTTGACTATCTGTGGGAATCCCAATCTAATTGTGAAATATATTCCTGTAATTAGTAGTGCGTAGACTAGGATATTGTCCCATAAAAATCCAGATATAGTCGTAATAATCTTTGTTAAGGTTTCCATATTGACCTCCTCTTATTTTATTGAGTAATTTTACGGGTTTTATTACTCTGTCTTTATTATAGTGTTTTCCTTTAGTAAAGTCAATAGAAAATAAATGAATATTTTCATAAAAAATACACAAATGGCATAAATATCTCATTTTACATAATATAAAATTATTTTATTATGATTATAAACAAAAATATAAAATAATATATTGTAAAATTATTTTTAAATCCATCTTAAAAGAAGATTATTTAAATTTTTTCTTAAAAATTTTGTTTTAAAATCGATTTTGGTATTTTAATCTGATATAAGAGGGTATAAATATAGTGGGAAGAATATTCCCACTCCTTTCGTTAATTTTGTAACCATGAGATTTTATCTTGGCTGTGAAAGGCAGCATAAAAAACGGAGCGGCTGTGGCTCCTTTTTTATTTGGTGACAATTTGGTTAATTATGTACAAGTATAATCAATATCATTGCATTTTGACTGTTTTTTACTTATAATATAAGTGCTCAAAAAAAATTGAGAGTGATTATTTTAATTTTTGTTTATTGTTAAATTAAAATGGTTATATTATTAAAAGATGGATAAAACCATCTTATTCGACATAGTTAGCGAAGTAGATTTCGCATAAAATAAATCTAAAGGAGGCATTATGCTTTTAAAATTAAACAACATCCATGCAAGCATAGATGATAAAGAAATATTAAAGGATATCTCACTTGAGGTTGGCCCTGGTGAAGTCCACGTGGTTATGGGACCCAATGGTAGTGGCAAGTCGACTCTTGCAAATGTCATTATGAACACTGGTGGATATACTGTTAATAGTGGCAATATAATTTTTAAAGATGAAGATATCACAACACTGCCTGCTGATAAGAGGGCGAGGATGGGGATGTTTATGAGCTATCAAAATCCCGTTGGCATTCCCGGTGTTACTATGGAGGCTTTTATTCGTGCCTCCATGCAGGCAAGGGATAAGGATATTGGTTTTTTTGAATTAAGAGACAAGATGGACGAGCTAATGGAAGAGCTTCACATGGACAGCTCTTATAAAGAGAGATTTGTCAATGTTGGATTTTCAGGTGGAGAAAAGAAGAAGAGCGAGATACTTCAGCTTCTAATGATGGAGCCTGAGCTTGGAATATTAGATGAGACCGACTCGGGTCTTGATGTAGATGCGATTGATGTAGTTGGTCGTGGTATTGAAAAATTTAGAGAGCGTGATGATTCGAGCTTGATAGTTATTACTCACCATCATGAAATCCTTCGCCATGTTCATAGCGATTTTGTCCATGTTATAATGGATGGAAAGCTTGTAAAGACGGGTACAGCTGAGTTGATGAAGAGAATTGACGATGAAGGATTTGGTTTTTTAAGAAATGAGCTAGAGCAAAATGGTTAAAAAGACTCAAGTAGATGATATAGAAAGAGGAATTTACGATACTATATCGAATGTAGAGGTTAGAAGGAAGCTTGATCGCGGTTTAACAAAGGATATAGTTAGAGAAATTTCTGAAATAAAAGAAGAGCCTCTTTGGATGAGAGAACTTCGTGAAAGAGCGGTGGATGTTTTTTATGAACTAGAAAATCCAGTATGGGGTCCTGATTTAAGCGAGGTAGATCTCGATAATATTGCAACTTATGTCAGCCCTAATGCTGATAGAGAGGATAATTGGGATTATGTACCCGAGGAGATAAAGACGATGTTTGATAAGCTTGGAATCCCCGAGGCAGAGAAGAAGAGTTTATTAAGCGGTGTTGGAGCACAATTCGATTCAGAGGTAGTATATCATAATGTACAAAAAGAATTGACCGACCAAGGAGTAATCTTTTTGGATTTTGATACAGCCTTAAAAGAGCACGAGCAATTGGTGAAAAAATATTTTCAAAAATCCATCCCAGTTGGTCTTCACAAATATTCTGCGCTTCACTATGCGGTGTGGAGTGGTGGAACATTTGTCTATGTTCCAAAGGGAGTTCATGTAGAGGTGCCGTTACAAACTTATTATCGCTTAAATGCACCGGGTGCTGGTCAATTCGAGCATACTATGATTATAGTTGACGAGGGTGCAAGTTGTAGATTTATCGAAGGATGCTCTGCTCCTAAATACAATGTATTAAATATCCACGCGGGTGCTGTTGAACTCTTTGTAGAAGAAGGGGCACATCTTAATTTTACTTCGATAGAAAATTGGTCGAGAAATATGTATAATTTAAATACCAAGCGTGCAGTAATTGCTAAAAATGGACACATGGAATGGGTTGGAGGCAGTTTTGGCTCAAAGGTAAGCATGCTCTATCCTGGATCTGTCTTAAATGGAGAAGGGGCAATAAGCGACAATGTTACGCTTAATTTTGCTGGCTCTGGTCAAATAATCGAAAGTGGTGTGCAAATTATTCATAATGCGCCAAATACTTTTAGCAATATAGACTCGCGTTCAATTTCAAAAAGCGGCGGGATATCGGTCTTTCGCTCAATGGTTCGCTTTAATAAAAATGCGACTGGCTCTAAATCTTCGGCCAGCTGCGAAAGCCTTATGCTAGACAATGAGTCAAGGGCGGATACCATCCCTGTTATAATTAGCCATTGTCCAGATGCCGAGGCAGGTCATGAGGCGAGCATCGGTAGAATTGACGAAGAGGTCGTAGACTATATGATGAGTCGTGGCCTTGGCGAAGTTGAGGCAAAGGCGATGATAGTGCGTGGATTTGCAGATCCAATTTCACGTGAGCTTCCCCTTGAATATGCGGTTGAGATGAATAATCTAATCAACCTCGAACTAGAAGGGACAGTAGGTTAGGTGATAATATGCCAGAATTAACAGTTAATAAGATTAAATTTAAAACTTTTAAACATTTAAAAGTAAATGATAAAATAATAGATGACAAAGAGCTTTTAAAGGGCTTTGAGCTAATTTCCGAGGAAGTACAGGCAAAGATAGTAAAGAATGATTTTGAACTATCTGATTTTTCAAAGCAGGGAGCTTGGAAAATAAGCCAAGGAAATTTTATAGTAGAAAAGGGCGATGTCATTGAGGGAGGATTTACGGTTAAGGCAGATGCTCCTCATGCTCATAAATTAAAGATTGAGCTTAAAGAAGGCGCAAGAGCAAAATTGTATTTTTTATATGATTTAGATGAAAGCGATCTTATTGGTGATATCGAATTTATTTTAGACAAAGATGCAAGGCTTGAATTTGCACCAATATTTTTGGGTGGCAAAAAAGTCATATACAATATGAGGGCGGATCTCGATAATAGCGGTGCGAGCATGCATATGGAAGGAGCTTATTATTGTGGGGATGGCTCAGATTATGATTTAAATACTGAGGTAAATCACAATGCTCCATACACTAATGGCTTGATCAATATGAATGGAGTACTAGATGATGGCTCTAAAAAGACTTATAAATACTGTATAGATTTTCCGAGTGGTAGCTTTAAGGCAAAGGGCGAGGAGAATGAAGTTGTTGTTGCAGTTGGAGAGGACTTTAACAATAGTACAGTTCCAATATTACTAGTTGGAGAGGATACAATTGAGGCAGTTCATGGCGCTACTCTTCAAAGACCATCGCTTGAGATACTAGACTATATTATGAGTCGCGGAATAGAACAAAAGACGGCGGAATTTATGTGCGTTGAGGCGCAGTTTGCTGAAGCACTGGAAATGATGGATATAGATACGAGACAAAGCACACAACTACGTCTTGAAGAGATAATTAGAGGGAGAGAAGCATGCTTCATTTACAAGATATAATTAAAGATTTTCCAATTTTAGATGGCATACACTATTTAGATTCGGCTGCAACTTCGCAAAAGCCGAAAGAAGTGCTAGATGCCGTTGTAAATTATTATCTCTCGTCAAATGCCAATCCACATAGATCGGCTCATCGCTTGGGTTCTCTTGCTACAGATGCCTATGAAAATTCCCGCAAAGTAGTCGCTGATTTTATAAATGCAAAGCCCAATGAAATAGTTTTCACTAAGTCCGCAACAGAGAGTTTAAATCTACTCTCGACTGTCATTGGCCGTGATCTATTAAAGGCCGATGATGAGATAGTTACCGGCATAGAAAGCCATCACTCCAATTGTGTCAATTGGCAGGCAATAGCTAAGAAGAACAATGCAAAGCTAATATATGCTTATTTAAAGAATTTTAGTCTTGATGTTGACGAACTTTTAAGCAAAATCAATGAAAAGACCAAAGTGGTTGCATTAACCCATGCATCAAATGTCACTGGTGCAATTATCGATTTAAAGACTATAATTGCAGATATTAGAAAAAAATCAGATGCACTTATTATAGTCGATGGCACCCAAAGCATGCCTCATATGAGAGTTGATGTCAAAGATTTAGATGCAGATTTTTATGTTGCCTCAGGGCATAAAATGCTTGCCCCAATGGGAATTGGACTATTATATGGCAAAGAAGAGCTTCTAAATAAATTAAATCCATTTCACTATGGTGGCGATATGATCGAATATGTATTTGAGCAAGAGGCAAGCTTCTTGGATAGTCCTCAAAGATTTGAAGCAGGTACGCAAAATGTCGGAGGTGCTGTAGGATTTGCTGCAGCCATAGAATATCTAAAAAAGATTGGCATGGAGAATATCGAAAAGCACGAGAAGGAGCTTATCGACTATGCATATGATAAATTTATCGATATCGAGGGCATACAGCTTTATACCACCCCACTTAAGACGAGGACAGCAGTGCTTGCTTTTAATATCGACGGAGCTCATCCGCATGACATAGCAACTATATTGGATAGCAAAAAGATAATGATTCGTTCTGGGCATCACTGTGCACAACCACTTCACAGATATTTGGGAAGGCCATTTTCTGCGCGCGCCTCATTTTATCTTTACAACACAAAAGAAGATGTAGATGCACTCGTAGATGGGATAGATTATGTAAAGGAGGTTCTAAAGCTTGGAACTAGATAGAATATATACTGATTTAATATTAGAAGCCTCAACCTCGAAGAAAAACATGAGGGAGCTAGAAGACCCTGATTTTAAAGAGCTTGGGCATAATCCGTCCTGCGGAGATGAATTGACCTTGATGTTACAGATGAATGGAGATATATTAGAAGATATTAGCTTTATTGGCGAGGGCTGCGCTATTAGTCGTGCATCTACCTCGCTTATGATCGATATACTAAAAGGAAAGTCAAAAGGGGAGGCTCTAAAGATAATTTCAAGCTATCTTAATATGATAAGGGGAGAGAGTCTAAGCAAAGAGGAATATAAAAGTTTAAAAGACGCAAGAGTCTTTGAAAATATTAAAAATCTACCAGCTAGAGTAAAATGCGCAACACTTGCATGGCATACAATGGAAAATATTTTAGAGAGAGAATAGAATTCATATAAAATAAATTAGGGAGCGGTTAAAGCTTCCTTTTTTGATGTGGCAATTTATGTATTTTATTTTGATAAATAAAAAACCGTGGCAATTTAACCACGGTTTTTTGTCTTAGTGTTCTTTTATGACAGTGTAATTGTGACCGTCTTTTTCATAGATGCCATCTGCATCGATTTTGTTAGTGGCAATTAATTCTTCGATTGTTTTTAGATCGAGCGAAGTTTGAGCAGCTAGTCCACACGAGCTTGAGATTTGCCTTGGTACAGGGATTAATCTAAAGTCGGGTTCTATTGCCTTGCCAAGTTTTTCCATCATTAGTGCATCTGTCATCTGATGAAATGTGATTACATACATTTACTGCTCCTTATTTGGTGGCATTAATTATAAAATCGTCGCCACTTTCTTTTACTGATAATTTATATCCAGCATTTTCAAGAAATCTGCTTACATTTTCTTTTGAGACCTGTGCATCAACCGTTATTTCGATTTGCTTTTCGCTAGCATCTACTGCATTTTTTGCTAGTACTACTGGTTCAGGGCAGCTAAGTCCTCTTGCATCGATTTTCTTCATTATGCTTCCTCCCTTTTTGCAGTTGCTGCAATTACTAGTGCAACAACAAGTCCGATTCCAACTGCTATCATGCCATTTACTGGAACGCCATCTCCGCTTGCAGCTAGTCCAAAGTTATGGCAAAATGCCGCACCGATGATTAGACCAAAGACAGTTATTGCTGCGTCGTTGTCGCCTTCGCCTGATAGTATAGTTTGTCTAATTGGGCATCCTCCAAGTAAGACTGAGCATAGACCAACTAAGACCATGCCAAGGAAATTCCATAAGTGATTGCTGTGTGCTATTGGTTGAGAAGCAAATCCTAATTGGAAATTGCCTGCAATCATATTTACAACTAGTGCACCAATTATTATTCCACCAAGTCCATATAATAGACCATATTCTTTAACTAAGAATGCATCTCTAAATCCGCCAGCCGTACAAATTCTAGTTCTTTGTAAGATTGCTCCAATTAGCAGACCTGCTACAAGTGCAATGATTACTTTTGCATGCATGCTGCCTGGTCCTTTTTCGGAGAAAGCGATGAAGCTTGGTTTAGCGACTAAGAAGATTAGGAGTACTACTGCAATTAGTGGCATGATATATCCTGCAATCTTGGATTGCTTGTGGCTTCTTCCAAGTGAGAATCCTCTTTTTATAAAGAAGATGCCGACAAGTATACCACAGACATATCCAACAAGTCCTACTATTGCATTTAGATCGCCACCACCAATTCTTAGTAGCATTCTAAGTGGGCAGCCTAAAAATACAAGAGCTCCTACCATGGTAAAGAATCCTAGCACGAATCTGATTAGTGGATTGCTACCACCACGACTTTTGAAGTCTTTGCCAATAATGGATGTAATAAATGCACCGAGTACAAATGCTAAGACTTCGGGTCTGATATATTGGACGGGGGCTGCTTTGTGTAAGCCAAGAGCTCCTGCAATATCTCTCCAGAAACATGCAACGCATACGCCCATATTCTTTGGATTGCCAAAAACTACGAGCAATGCTCCAATAGCGCCGATTATAAGACCAGCACTAAGTAAAGTGATATTTCTTTTCTTCATATTAATATACCTCCTGCTTTCATTATATGCCAAAACTATAGAAAAGTGAAATAGATTTTATTTATAGCAAATCGTTTTGTTATAGATAAAATTTATAGATACCGTATTAAAGCGTGCGAGTTTATCAATTTTTTTAGAATAAATTATAACTGACGCATATATTATGCCAAGTAGTACATCGGCTATGACATGTTGTTTAGTGGTCAGAGTTACGAACAGGATTACTGGCTCATAATATCTTAGAATTTTTATATTATGTTTTTTTGCATAATGATATGCAATTAGTGCTAAGACCACGTGACTCGATGGAAGCGAGCTGGTTGGCGCATCTATATAATAGGTTAATCGCAGGATTATATCGAATATTTTCTCTCCATCAATACTTGGGCGAACACTTACTATTGCAGGAATTAATTTATAGGTTATAAAACAAGCTGACATTGCAATTGCAAATTTTAATAATAATTCTTCTAGTTCAGGATTGTTTTTCATTTTTATTACTAAAAAAATAAGAGATGGATACCATAGATGATATAGTATTGCCGTCCATGGAATAAGTGGTATATAGTTATCTAAAAATATCGCCGGGTCGATGGAGTTTGGATAAATTCTATTGGTTGCAAGATATAGAAATGTTGCAAATATCCATATAAAGAAATAAAAAAATTGCCTAAAATATTTATTTTGAGCTTTCAATTAATTTTACAACCTCATCAATTGCAGATTTGCGTGAGATATCATGAAAAATATCATGTCTAGCTCCTTTAAATAAGACGAGCTCTGCATTTTTCCCCTTAGATGAATAGATGGTTACTAGTCTTTTTTGTTTTTTTATTCCTCCAGCCATCGGGTCATCTGTGCCTGCCATGAATAGAAGTGGTAGACTATTTGGAATATAGCTTATGGAGTCACTTTTTTGAACCATATTAACTCCTCGCAATATATCGTGATATAAAGAAAGGGTAGGCACGCCATTGGTTAGTGGATTTTTTCTAAATTGATCCTGTACGCTTATATCACTTGAGATATATTCAGTTCCAAGCTGGCCTTTAAAATCTTTATTAAGATGAGTGAATATTTTGTCGTAAAATATAGATGAGCGATATCTTTCTCCATATTTAGAGATATTAAAGCTAATTATAAAGTCGAATATCTTTTGATGGATTTTATCGAGATAGGGAAGGCTGGCTACTATAATGGCGCCATTTACGCTATGGCCAAATTTAAATACAAATGTTCTAACTAAGAGTGCGCCAATTCCTACTCCTAAGATGAATTTGGGAGCACGGGTAAAGCTATCGATATATTGATTTACTTTATGTAAATCATCAACGCAATTATTCCATCCATTGTGCTCTCCAAAATACAATAGATCATCGGGTTTAGTTACTGCACGATTATGACCTCTATTGTCGGATATTATAGTTGTAATTCCTTTATTCTTAAATTCGTTCATTATATCAAAAAAACGAGTGGAGTCGTCAAGTGAATCGTGCACAAATTGCAGTACAGCCTTTTCCTCCTTTGCTCGCTCAATATATATTGGAATTTTGTGACCATCGGTAGCGTCTAAAAAAATATTTTCCATGGAATCTCCTTAATTTACTTTATTTTATAAGTAATCTATATTATAATATATATAGAATAAAAATTCAAATGAGGTGATTAGATGATATTTGAGGTATGTGTAGATTCTCTTGAATCTGCTATAATTGCAAAAAACTCGGGAGCAGATCAAGTTGAGCTAGTAAGCCTTGCCGATGTTGGGGGAATTACTCCATCATATGGGATGATCAAACTTGTAAAAGATGCTGGAATCAAGCAAATGGTTATGATTAGGCCAAGAGCTGCAGGCTTTTGCTATAGTGAATACGATCGCTCTGTTATGAAAGAGGATATTATTGCTGCCCGTTTGCTTGGAGCGGATGGTGTTGTATTTGGTGCACTTAACTTTGATGGAAGCATAGATTATAATTTTACTAGTGAATTGGTCAAGCTTGCAGGGGATATGGAAGTTGTTTTTCATAGAGCATTTGAGGTGGTAGAAGATAAAGTAAAGGCTGCTAAGATGCTTAAGAGTATTGGGGTCAATAGAATACTTACCAAGGGTGGAAATTCTTTAAAAGAGGGTAAAGATATAATCAAGGAGCTTTTACAAGTAGATGGTATTGATATTATCTCGGGTGGAGTTAGACCCGATACCGTCGATTTGATAAAAGAGCTTGGGCTAAGATATGTCCATATTTCGTCTGCAAAGGATATAGTAGATCCTTCAACTAGTGGCAAAGGGATATATTTTGGCAGGTCAAATAGTCCACAAGATGAGATTTATCAAATTGCAGATGGAGATTATCTAAGTGAGATAATTAAAAAACTGAAAGGGGAATATTAATGAAATATGAATATTATGGTGATGATGATATAATCGATGAAGACAAGATTGGTAAGAGTGGGCAAGATAAGGCAGTATTAGCTTTTATATTTGCGACATTATCGATATTGCTCGTGATTTTTAAGCAAAGTGGAATACTTGCAATTTTATTTGGAATTCTAGCAATAATATATTCGGGTTCGGCTCTAAGATATAATCCTGACAGTCAACTTGCTAAGCTATCAAGAGTTCTTGGAATAATTGGGCTGGTGGTTGGTTTTATCTTTTTGGTTACATGCGTCAGTTGCATATCTTGCATAAGGCCGAGATTTAAAAATAATTGGTATTATAGAGGAAGGGGTTATTGGTATTAATGAGTTTATATTTTGATATATTTGGTTTAAAGATTCCTGCCTATGGCTTATCAATTGCCGTAGGCATGATTGCTATTATGATATTTTTAAAATATCAAAAGATATATCCAGAGGTCGATTTCGATACTGGTCTGGATATGATGATTAAGACTATTGTTTTAGGTGGCATAGGAGCAAAGGTGCTTTACTGGATAACAGATCCAGATAGCTTTTTAATATTGTTTGACTCAAGTTATACTTTAATGGAAAGATTTAAAGTCGCATTCCAAGGTGGTCTTGTATTTTTAGGAGGACTAATAGGTGGCGGAGTTGGCTTATATTTTATCATGAAAAAAAATAAGCATCTTCGGACGCTAAAGGTCTTGGATTTATTTGGAATTTGCATGCCTATACTTCAGATGTTTGGGCGCGTTGGTTGCTTCTTTGCGGGTTGCTGCTATGGTATGGTTTGCGATAGTCCAATCTCGGTGGTTTTTCCAGACACCGGCTTTGCTCCGGCAGGAGTGCCACTACTTCCAACTCAGCTTTTTGGCGTGGTAGGAAATGCAATTATAGTAATTACTCTACTATTATTCAATAAAAAAGAGCGCAAAGATGGTAAGACTCTTGGATTATATTTGCTCATGTACTCAATTGGAAGATTTATTTTGGAATTCTTTAGAGGCGATGAATATAGGGGAATATTTGCAGGGCTATCGACTTCACAGTGGCTAAGTATACCACTACTTGTACTTGGGATATATCTTTTCTTCATTAGAAAGGATAAGATTTCTAAAGATGAATTGGAGGAAGTAATTGAAGAAGATACTCTTAACTAGCAGAAATGTAATTGCCGAGGATGATGTATATTATACTAGATTATCTCGCATGTACTCATATGCGGTAGAAAAAGCAGGTGCCTTGCCACTAGTTGCTCCTATTACCGATGATGTGAATTTGATAAAAGGCTATGTAGAAATGGCAGATGCCTTTATATTTACAGGTGGAGAGGATATTAGTCCAGTGCTTTATGATGCAGATTTTCATCCAAGTGTACAATATATTGATTTTAAAAGGGATAAATTCGAGGAAGAACTATATCGATTGGCAAAAAAATCAAAGAAGCCCGTACTTGGCATATGCCGGGGCATGCAGCTGATAAATGCGCTTGAAGGTGGGGATTTAATTCAAGATATTAAAAGTGAAGTCGAAGGTGCAAGTGGACATTCTTTTGAGCATGATTTAACTCATGGTATATTAAAGATAAATATTGATATGGATAGTCATTTGGCAAAGCAACTTGGAAAAAGCGAGATACTTGTAAATCAATTTCATCATCAAGCGGTAAAAAATCCTGCAATGGATTTTAAAATAGTTGCAAGAAGTCGCGATGGGATAGCCGAAGCTATGGAATATATTGGAGATCAATTTATACAATGCGTCCAATTTCATCCAGAGAGTTTGGTCGATAATTATCCAGAATTTTTAAATATATTTAAGGATCTAATCGATAGAGCATGAAAAATCTCATCTTAATTGGTGCATCAGGTGGAATTGGAAGAGCGATATATGATGAACTAAAGGAGAGCTATCATATTATAGCTACTGCAAATGAACATTATTATGACTTAAAAAATAGCATTGCCAATATAGAACTCTATAAGCTGGATCTTGCTAGCAAGCCTAGCCTTGATGAATTTGTTTACAATATAAATAAAAGATATAAATATATCGATGCAATAGTATTTGCCTCTGGATTTAGCGATATCAATATGATTAATCGACAGGATGACGATATTATAAAAAAGATATTGGATATTAATCTAAATGCTCCAATAATTTTAACCCATTTACTCGTGGATAAATTGCTTGCATTAAGTGGCATAAGAGAGAGTTCGCTTATTTATATTTCATCTATTTGGGGCATAAGCGGTGCTAGTTGCGAGGCGGTATATTCAGCTAGTAAGGCGGGGCTAATCAACTTTTCAAATGCACTTGCAAAGGAGCTTGGGCCTTCTGGAGTAAGGGTCAATTCCATCAGCCCGGGAGTTATTGATACTAGGATGAATTTCAATATAAATTTGGAGGATAAGCTTAATTTAACTAAGGAAATACCACTTGGCAGAATGGGCAGGGCAAGTGAGATTGCAAGTGTTGTCAAATTTTTACTGGAAGATGCAAGTTATGTAAGTGGCGCCAATATTAAAATTGACGGCGGTTTTTTATAATTTAAATCTAATCGATTTAATTGGAATATTAAGAGATCTAAATCTCTTTTCGTA
Source organism: Ezakiella sp. (assembly GCA_022766605.1). Lineage (GTDB taxonomy): Bacteria > Bacillota > Clostridia > Tissierellales > Peptoniphilaceae > Ezakiella. The sequence goes on along the minus strand of JALEOH010000001.1, from coordinate 32,657 downwards.
GTGACTAATAGTGTCGGTGGCAGGGCTGTCGCTTGAATGAGCGATAATATTGCCACCGACTTTTTTTATATAATTAAGAGTATCATTATATAATTCCAAATCATCTGTCCTAAAGTCGATAATTCCATCTTTTTTTAAAAGTTTTTTATATTGCAAAAGTTTATTGGTGTGGGTAAGTCTGCGATGATTTTGGGTATTTTTAGGCCATGGATTGGGGAAGTGAATAGTCATAAAATCTATTTCTTCTTCGCCAAAGATATTTTCTATATCTTTGATATCGCGTGGAATAAGAACTACATTTTTAAGTCCAGCTTTAAGCAAATTCTCTAGTGTATAAACTAAAACGCCAGGATCGCGATCCCACAAAATATAATTGACGCAGGGATTAAGCTTTGCCTCCATTAGACTATATTCTCCGCTTCCACAGCCGATATCCAAGACTATTTTATTATTATTTTTAAAGTAATCATGCCACTTTCCTTTATATTCCTCAGGCCAAAAAAGTGCTCGACCTGAATCATATAAAGTGGGGATGGCCCACCATTTCTTTCTCATTCTCATATTATCACCTAAGCTTGATTATAAAATATTTTAAACAATAAATCAAGTAAATTAATTAGCGTATGCTAATTTTTTACAAATTTTCATAAAATTTTGATTTTTTGTTGTAATAATGTAAGATAATTGGTATAATAGATTTGCAAAGAGAATTTGCAAAAAAAAAGGAGGTTTACTATGAAATATCACATTACAGATGATTGCATCGCTTGTGGACAATGCCAAAGCGAATGCCCAACTGATTGCATTACAGAAGGAGATATCTATGTAATCGATGCAAATGAATGCATTGGCTGCGGAAGTTGCGCAGATGTTTGCCCAACAGGAGCATGCGAACCAATTGAGTAAGCTCTACATAGGTAGACATTAAAATCACCGAGCAATCGGTGATTTTTTTTATGTAGTAAGGGCGGAGTCCGCCCTTATAATTTAGTTGAAATTAGCTATTGCAATTGCATATCCTTCATCATAGCCAGTGCGTTTTGCACTTATTTTTATATTATATTCTCCTGCATCATATCCTCTTGATGATATTTGGAGGGTGGTTTCTCCATAGTAGTTGGTGTATTTTGCAAGTTTATAATAATAGTTGTTTGGACCTGTAATTACAATATTAACTTGTTGATTTCTGATAATTTGGCCATTGGGATCGCTTACTTTTATTTTGAAATAAGCAGTATTGCCGAGCCTGTAATTTTTATTTTTAGGATCGACTGAAATAATAAGAGCATTTTCATTTACTTCCTCCGGCTTTTCAGCTATGAAAGAAATTTCTTTATATACATCATTATATCCATCTTTTTGGCAATAGATTTTAAAAGTATATTCTCCTTCATATTCAGGAATATATTGGATATTTGCCAATCCTGTTGAGCCAGTAGTAAAGTTTTCTAGCTCTTTAACTGTTCCATCGGGGTAGACAATGCTTGGGGTAATGTCTACATAGCTAAGCCTTGAGTTATTAAAAGTCGATGCAATTTCAAAACTTATAGCTTCTTCGACCTTTACGGTTTTAGTTGTTCCATTTAAATTTATATTAAAGCTTGCCTTGAAGTCCTTTACTATAAAATTCGTGGAATAGCTTCCAAGATTATAACCATCCTTTGAAACTAATATGTCGACCTTGTATTCGCCTGGCATTCTCAAATAGCTTCCGTCTATTACAAGACTTACACTACCCCCATAATAATAGCTATTATATGCACTTCTTGTGATTGTAAATCCATCGGGCGTAGTTACTTTTGCTGTGATATAAGCTCCTCTTATACCATATCCATCTTGATCGATTGGAGTTACTTTAATAATTTGATTATAACCGGCATTTAGTTCTTTGGTTAATTCAACTCTACTATTGCCGACTTCAGGCTCATCTGCTTTAACATTGACGCTTAGTTTGGCGCTAAGCCCATTGGAAGTTTTAGCAGTAATAATAGCACTTCCTACGCCAGTTGCACTTATATATCCATCGCTAACTGTTGCCACATTTTCGTTTGAGCTTGACCAAAAGATGGATTTGTCGCTAGCATTTTCTGGATAGATAGTTGCATATACTTGAGCTCCTTCGTCTGGCTTTAGATTTAACTCAGTTCTATCAAGTGAGATAGAAGTAACTGGTATATCTGAAGTTTTTTCGGAAATTATAATTTGGAAGCTCGATCTCTTATAAGATCCATCTGTCGAATAAGCACTTATAGTAACCGTACCTGGCTTTAGAGCTTCTATTTCATTGCCATTAATGCTAACTAGACCATATGGACTTGCATAGTAGTTGAGTTTTTTATTGCTAGCATTTTGTGGAGTTATTATTGGATCGATAATAAATTTATCTCCGACATTTATATTTTCAACTGAATTTTTAAAACTGATACTTTCTACATAGACAGTCCTGCTAGTTACTTCAACTTGGCAGTTGGCAGTTAATCCATTTACGGCTTTTGCAGTGATAGTTGCACTACCTTGTCCTTTTGCACGAATCAATCCACTTTCTACGGTTGCAACCGATGGATTGGAGCTAGTCCATGTGACTAAATTATTAGCAGTTGCAGGAAGTATACTTGCCTTAAGTTGATAGCTCTCACCGATTTTTAGACTCAATTTATTCATATTGAGCGTAATGGATTGAACTTCGGATTTATCGACTACATTAACTCTTAAACTAGTGCTTACTCCTGAACCGTCGGTTGCGCTTGCAACAACTGTTGCTGTGCCAGCTTTAATTGCGGTTAGCTCGCCATTGTCATTGATATCGACTATGCCAATTGGACTTGAGCTATAAGATAATTTTTTATTGCTTGCATTTTCTGGCATTATTCTTGGCGAGAGAATTAATTTTTCTCCTTTACTAATTTCGACATTGCTATTATTAAATGATATCGAGCTTACTTTAATATCATAATTATTGTTGGATTTTTCTGTAATAGCTTTTACACAGACATTTGTGTCGTAGCTTTGACTTGTCATATCTTGCCAAGAGCTACCATTATATGAAATATAACTTTGTCCATAACCAGCTCTTGCTCTTGAAGAATATCCTCTTATAGGGGCTTCAACTGGAATAGGATAATTATATCCTGGTGTGGTAACCTTGACTATTGGTGCAAATAATTCGCCTTTATTTATGGTCTTTCTATCGATTTCAATTGTATAATATCCTGCAAATTCAGAATATCCGCTTGCAACCAATTGTCTATTATTTAAATCGACTTTTCCATTTCCACTTGCAAGATATATATCATAGCTTGCACCATTGGATGGAAGATAAATTCCAACTTCAACTACATCTGTATTTTCGTCAACTGGCCCAAATACATTTGCATAATAGGCAGTATCCCCATTACCATAGCTTGAAGTCATGCCAAGTTCATCATAGTACCATAGGGATTGACCTGGCTCTTTGTCTTTAAGAATAAAGACGCAGTTATTGCTTCCGCCGATCTTATCATAGTAGCTTACATAATAGTATCCACCGAGATTACCCCAGCGATTTCCCCATGAATTTTTAATAATCCATGCGCCGTCTCCTGGAGGAGTTTGCTTAAAATTAAAGCGACTGAAGTTATCGTCCCAGCCAACAATAGTTACAGCATGGTCACCTCTTCGACCACTACTAGAGGGTTGATAGTGAGCCATAGTATTTTTATTTAAATAATATTCATCACTATATATGGTGGTATAGGCCGCACCATAGTTCATAAGAGCTCTTTTTAATGATTCGTTATTGGCTCCTTTATTTACATCTGGTAAAAATAGAGCGCTGTCGAGATTCATTGTCCTTTCTAGTCCATTGGGTGAGGTAAAGCCATATGGATCATATGGATCATCTCTCTCATCAATTGGGCCTGACCAGCGTGATAGATAGGCAGTTGAGATTTGATGGTTACCTCCATCATCTGGACCCCAGTCATAACCATGAGTATTTCTCAAGTGCTTTTCGCTGAAGTCCATTCGCCTTGGCATCAAGACCGATTCAGCTGAAGCGTAGGTAGCAAATGCCCAGCAACTTCCATTAGGGCCTTGATCTCTAACAGCAGTTACTCGATTTTCTTCTCTGAGGTCGAATTTTGCTGGTAGGCGATTAGCTCTTAATGCGGCGGGAACAGCATTTGGATTGTTATTTGCCTTAAATGGAGCAGGCCTATAGCCGGTTTTGATAGCCGAACTTCTAGCATATCTATTATAAGACTGTGGTATATAACTAGAAAATGCAGGATCGCGTGGTGCTTCATGCACCGGTAGATCATCTACTATGATTTGCTGTGGAATTGTAGATTGATCGTTGTGTCTTTGCCCGTAAAAGCTTCTCGCAAATGCGGGGATTGGAGTTAGTGCTAGAAGTAGCGATAGTATCGCACATACTAGCGTTGTCTTGTGATTTGATTTCATTCACTTTCTCCTTTCGTTGGATTTTATCCATAAATTTTCAGGACCAATTGATTTTATCTATCACGATGTTTTACCGTGATAGCACTTAGCCCATAATTTATTTTAGCAGATAATTAACAATTATGCAATAGTTAGCTTATTAAACTTCAATATAATTATTATGTAAAAAACTTGCCCATTTCGAGGCAAGTTTTAATATTTGTTATTTTATTTACTTGTAGTTCCTGTAATGGTGTTTACAATTGAAATTACTTCATTGTTATTATTGAAATAGCTGACATTTGTAATATTACCATCCCTATCTAGATAGAGTAGACATGGAACATAATTTGCACCGATGAGATTGAAAATATCTCTTGCATTGTAGTAGAAATAACTTGACATTTGACTCAATCCAAGTCTATTTAATACATTGTTTATGCTATTTGCATCGCCAGAGGTCATTGCCTCAAACATATTAAACTTAGATTTATCAATATTGACAAGACTCTTCCAGCTTGCTTGACATCCTCCGCAACTTGGGTAGCCCATTGCAACAACGGTTGGTCTTTTACCATCGACGATGGAGCGTACGGTGACATTTTGACCCCTCATATTTGTTACAGTGTAATTTAAGATATTTTTACCGTAGGCATTTCTTAGCTTAGGAAGTAGATCCCCATCACTTAAATGATTGAATTCGCCACGATTATATCTATCTTGATAGCTTAGACTATTTCCATCATTTGGATCTGGTCTTGGATTTGGATCGGGATCTGGACTCTTTTCTCCAATTGAGAATACTTTCTCAACTGTCTTTCCACCATAGATTGCTCTAAAAGTATAATTACCTTGAGGGACATTGTAGTTGGTAGTAAAGGTGAGCTTTACTCTACCATATGAGTCAGTTCTCTTGTCATATTCATAAGTGTTGCCAGCAGGGTAGATGAAAGTCATGTGGACATTTTCTCCTACCATTGCTCTATTATATGAGTCGGTTAGAATTGCCGTCATTATGATGGTCTCTCCTGGATTATAGTTTTTCTTATCAACTACGGCTGTTAAATTAAAGCTACTTGTTGGATCATCTGGATTTGGTCCAGGATTATCACTGATAACAGTAAATAATCCAGTTACAGGATTTGCTTTAATATTGCCACCGATTATTTCGGCTCTTACTTGATATTCTCCATCGGGATCTGCTTCAGATGCTGTGAAATTAAGAGCAACAGTGCCATTATATGAGCTTGCTCTATTGAAGCTTTCTGTCTTTCCATTTGGATAGGTCAAGGTTAGCCTAATTGTATTTCCATTTAGGGAAGCGGATGAGTTGGTGGATAGGCTTGCAATTATTTGTTGTCTTTCACCCTTTTTAACTTCGGGCTTTGCAAATGATAATTCAATTCTTCCATTATTTTCATCGGGGTCGATTGGTGGCTCTGATCCATCGATTTTTTCTCCAAAGGTCTTTTCGTAGAAGTCATATAGGCCTTTAGCATCAAGAGCTCCAGCGATATTTACTAGTCTTCCATTTTCATCTAACAATACAGTATTTGGTGTTGTTAAAAATTCAAGGCGACTTGCCCAAATCTTATCATCTGCATCGTAGAAGATATGGCTCTTAAAGTGTTCGATATTTAGATCTTTTAAGACATTATCTACGAATTTGACAGTGCTTGTTACATCCTCTTCAACTGATGTAACTACCTCTATAAAATTATATGCTTCATGTGATAGTGGAGCCATTGCCTTCCACATTTCAACACAAGCACCGCATCCTGGATAGCCAAAGACGAGTACTGTCTTCTTGTTAGGATCGATTAGCTCTCTTAATTGGTGATTGCCTAGATTTTCATCCTTTACGAAATATTGAAGTATATTCTTTCCATAATATTTCTTGAGTGATTCATATTCAAAATCACCTGTATTTAGATGTCTGAAATGACCCGCTCTACTTCTTTCGTCAAAACTCATAAATGAGGAATCGCTTGCACCAATGCTGAACATTGCAAGTCCAGTCCCTGCTTTAAAGTCATTGTATGTTGCCTTTATAGCAACTTGGTATTTTCCAAATGAGTTTGGAGCGGCAAATACTACCTCAGCTTCGCCACGATTGCCCGATTGGATGGATTTGGAGTCAATTCTATTTCCACCCTCATCTTGAAGTTCAACTAGAAGATTTGCTTTTCTAACGCCATTGCCTTCAAGATCGCTTGTTTGGATATTAACTCTGATCTCCTCGCCTTGGCTATAGCTCTTCTTGTCAGCGAACATATTGATTTCTAGTGCTTTTTCATATTCAGGGAATATAACTGGACGGCCTTCGCGTAGCCACTTGGTCATACCGCCATTTACCCAATAAATCTTATTAAAGCCCATATCTCTCATCATCTCTGCGGTTGCACCACTTCTTACTTGAGTTCTGCAGATGATTAGATAAGTTTTATTTTTATCAAGAGTTTTTAGATATTCAGCGTGGTCGGGAGAATAATAGTCGTGTTGAATAGCTCCGTCGATATGGCTTTCATTGTATTCGGCCTTGGTTCTTACGTCGAATAAAACGAAATTATCATTTCCACGATTATCTTCAATCATCTTTGCAGCTTCGTCGGTCTCTACCATCTTGTAGATAGCCTCGCCTGGCTCAACAGGATCAACAGGATCAACAGGGTCGACTGGGTCGACTGGGTCTGGATTTACGCCAAATGGAATTTCAATCGATGCAATTCCCTCGTCGTAACCGTATTTATTGGCATTTAGGTTTAGAGTGTAAATTCCAGGAACCATGCTTGAATTTGTTCTAATTAGTAGTGGGAATGAACCGTAGTAGTCGGTATATTTCATCAATTTAAACTCAAAGTTATTTGGACCTGTTAGACTTATATTAACTGGTAGATTTTGATGAGCGCGACCATTTTTATCATAAGCAACTACCTTGATATTTGCTGGTTCATCAAATGCGTAAGCTTCTTTATCTAGCTCGACATTGAAGTTTATTTGATATGGATTATCATATTTTAAAACTTCAAAAGTAGTTTCTGCAACTGAATTTTGATAGCCGGATTTAGATAATTCAACTCTTGCTTTGTAAGTGCCAGCAGGGGATAGATCAGGTGAATAATATATGGTAAAGCGACCGTAATTATCTGTCTTAAAATTATTCTTGTGAACTGTTCCATTTGGTAGGGTTACAGTAAATGCAATATCTGCATAAGCGATGCTATAGCGTCCATAACTTGCTTGAACATCGAAATAAATGCTTTCGTTATTATAGATCGATGAGCTGCGTGGAGTTAGAGTCGTTTTAAAAACTGGTCTGGTATCGGCAACTGTAAATGTCGTGGTTTGTTCTCCATTGTCAAATCCTCTACCGCTACAAACAACTCTTACACTATATTCTCCGCCTTGATTTAGTTCTCCTGAACTTAAGGATAGATTTAAATAGCCGATTGAACCAATTCTTCCAGTCTTAGTGAAAGTATCGCCATTTGGTTTAGTTATAATTGCTTTGACATCTACATATCTCATTTGTTGATTGTATTTATTCTTGGCAGTTATTCTTAGAGTTTGGCTAGAGCCATAGTTAATAGTAGTTCTGCTTGGCGTTACATTTACTATAAATGGATTGTTGGCAGGAGTGTTATTATCCTTTTTCTCAACGGTTACATATGCAATTTGACTCTTGTTAGAACCATCGGTTGTCTTCGCTGTAATAGTAGTCTTACCAGCGGATATACCAGTGACAAGACCATTTGAGTTGACGCTTGCAATTCTTGGATTTGCAGATTGCCATTCAAGAGTCTTATTGGTTGCATTAGTTGGTTGGATGGTAGTTCTAATAGTATAGGAATCTCCAACTTTTATGGTATTGTTATTTGGAGTAAGTGAAATATAAGAAATAAGAGTTCCACTTGGACCAACATTTACAATAGCGCTAGCACTCTTACCATTTGAAGTCGTTGCAGTAATAGTTGCTCTTCCTTGTGCAACCCCTCTTACAACTCCAGCGCTAACTGTAGCTACTCTTTGATTGGAGCTTGTCCATGTGACGCGAGGATTGGTTGCATTGCTTGGGCTAACCGTTGCTTTAATCGTAGCTGATTGGCCTACTGCAATATTCAAATTGTTTTTATCTAGTGTAATTCCATCTACAGGAATTTCGCTATTTTTGTTTTTGACTGTAACAGTAGCGGTAGCTCTCTTATATGAGCCGTCGTTTGAGGTTGCAGTAATAGTTGCAGTTCCTTCCTTTAATCCCTTTAGGATTCCGTCTTGCGATATACTTACAACTCCATATGGATTGGAAGCATATGTTAGACGCTTATTGCTTGCATTTTCTGGAGTAATAACGGTTTCTAGATTTATGCTATCTCCAGTAGTTAGTTCATAATTCGATTGTGGGAAGCTAACAGATGAGATCTTAACTACATTTGGATTAGGACTTGCACCTGCTGGAACAGTCATAGCCTTTACACATGCATTGGCATTATATCTTTGGTTGGTAAGATCACTCCACGAATATCCATCATATGAAATATATGATTGGCCTCTACCTGCTCTTGCTCTAGAGGAGTAGCCGTTAATTGGATTTTCTACTGGAATAGGATAGTTATAACCAGGAGTTGTGAGCTTGATAATAGGTGAGAAATATTCTCCGCTATTTACTCTTGTTGCAGGGATTTTTACAGTGTAATATCCTGCATATTGAAGAGTTCCGCTTGCAACTCTAGTTCTTTGATTGAAATTGGCTTGTTGCCCTGAAGAAATATATACTTCATAACTTGCACCGTTACTTGGAACAAAGAAGCCCACTTCAACAACATCGATATTATTCCTTGCAGGGCCAAATACATTTGCAAAATAACCAGTGTTACCATTACCGATATTGCTTGTCATACCGAGGTCATCATAATACCAAATGGATTCATTTGAGCTTTTATTTTTCATAACAAAGCATGCCATTGAGGTAGCTACAACTGAATCATAATAAGATACATAATAATAGCCGCCGCTATTTTTCCAAGTTGTTCCCCAAGAGTTCTTTACAATCCATGCTCCATCTGCAGGTGGTGTTCTTAAGAAATTATATCTACTATAATTATCATCCCAACCAACTATTGTAACCGCATGGTTTGCAGCTGCTCTATATGGCATATAGTGACCCATTGTTCGTACATTAAGATCTTGTTCGCCCCCGTTGATACAGGAGTAGATTCCACCGTAATTCATTAGGACTTCTTTAATGTAGTCGATTTGAGCTCCTGATCTCTTGTCTGGCAAATACATGACCTTGTCGATATCCATAATTCTTTGTAGACCATGAGGTGAATTCCATGCATATGGTCCATATGGATCGTCTTTTTCATCGATTGGGCCTGACCAACGAGATAGATAAGCAGTACTTACTTGGTGAGTTCCTCCATCATTTGGACCCCAGTCATAGCCGTGAGTATTTCTCAAATGCTTTTCGCTGAAGTCATAATATCTTGGCATTAGGACACTCTCTGAAGAACCATAGGTCGCAAATGCCCAGCAACTTCCATTAGGACCTTGATTCTTCATAGGAGTAACTTTATTCATTGTGCGCATATCATACCTCGCAGGGTATCCTTGAGCTTTTATCCCCCTTTGATTGTCAATTAGATCATAGTTTGTATTGATCTTAACAGGGTCTTGTCTTAGGCCGAAATTCTTTCCACCATCGGACATGAGGCGATCAAATTGATCGAACTCTGGATTCATTGGAGCATCACTTATTGGTAACTCATCGACAATTATTGTCTCTTCATCCATAGTAAGTTCTACATTTTCATCTACGATATCGCCATTAAAAAATGGATCCGATTCTACGATGAATTCGTCGCTGATTTCTAGACCATCATTTTGAGCAAATGCTTGAAATGGCGTAATTATCATAGTTAATGATAAGATTACAGAAATCAGAAGCGTAAACTTTTTGCTTAGTTTCATACTAAATCTCCTTTCAATTATTTTTTGTATTATTTTGTAACCACAAAATAGCCAGTCTAAGCCTATTCGAGCAAGCATTAAGATTATAATAGATTTAGACCTTAATTATATTGTAACAAAAAAAGAAAAGAAAAACAATATTTTAAAATAAAAAATACTTTAATAATTTAAAATATTTTTTGAGGAGATGAGTTGAATGCCCAAGAAAATATTTTTTAAAAATATTTACAATTTTATTAAAAGGTATTGCATTTAAATTTTTTTAGTGTTATAATATTAAACATAGAGATGAGAGCCTTGTAAAATAGATTTTACAAGAGATGATTAAAAAAATTTTCGAAAAGCTCTAGTAATTTGACTTAAAACATGATAAAATAAGTTACAGGTTACAAAAATATTAACGACAGGAGGCATATATGAGAAGATATTTAGCATTTTTATTATCATTACTCATGGTTATTGCTTTAACAAATCCGTTGCTAGCAAATAATGACGATATTGTAACAAACGACCTTGAGATAGATGAACTAATAGAAGATAATAATCCGATCGAAATTGTAGAGGATGCACCATATGAGGAGCTTGAGCTTGAAATTATCGAGATAAGTGAAGACTTTGATCCTAATCAACCGGCTATTGGATCTTCGCCAATTGAATATAATTCTGATTCACCTAGAATTATGACAAGAAGCATGTTCCCCTCAAAATTTGACTTGAGAAAGAATGGAATGGTAACTCCAGTACGCGATCAAGGTGAAAATGGAAGTTGCTGGGCATTTGCTGCATATGGTTCCATGGAGTCAGTTCTTCTTAGAGCAGGAAAGGGCATGTATGACTTTAGTGAAAAGCATATGAGAAATATGCATGGATTTGACTGGAGCATAACAAAGGGTGGCAATCGCGATATGGCAACTGCATATCTCGCAAGCGGTAAAGGACCTGTTGCTGAAGTAGACGATCCATATGATCCAGTAATTTCATATTCGGATCCTTCACTTAGAAGAATGATGGATATCGACCGAGTTTTATATCTACAAGATGTAAATGATAGAAACGAGGTTGACAGCCTTAAATGGGCTATTAGCGAATATGGTGGCGTTTATTCCACGGTAAATATTTCAAGATATTATGAAAATAAAACTCACAATTCGATGTATAATCCAGTAAGTGGAGTCGCAGACCACGCAGTAACCATAGTAGGTTGGGATGATAATTTCCCTGCAAATTATTTTACTCAAAAACCACCGGGAAATGGAGCATGGATATGCAAGAATTCATGGGGCAGTGATTATTTAGACGGCGGATATTATTATGTATCGTATTATGATAAACTTATCGGAAAGAGTCCTACCGTATTTATTCCGCGCAAGAAAGATTTAAGAGGAATTATTCACCAATATGACCCACTTGGAGCAACTCGTTCAGTTGGATTTGGTGGTGAGGGATATATGGCGAATATTTTTAAAGCCAATTATGATGAATTGTTACACAATGTGGGCTTCTACAATGTTAGCAACCAACTTGAATATGAAATCTATGTTGTGAGAGATCTTAAATCGACTAGTGATATGTCTGATAATAGAATTAAAATTGGCGGAGGAAATCTACTATATCCAGGCTATTACAATATAAAAGTAGATCCAGTCCAACTTCATGAGGAAGAACAATTTGCGATAGTTATGTATATGAGAAGTCCTAACAATAGAACTCCATTACCAATTGAAACGCAAATAGCAGGATATACTTCAAAGGCCGTTGGGCTACCTGGTCAATCATTCTATTCAAGCACCGGAAATGGTTGGACTGATTTAACAACAAGCTTACCAAATGCCAATTTCTGTCTAAAGGCAATTACCACCACTGGAAAAGATGTTCCAGATTATAATATCGATGATCATGATACAGATATTACAATTGATGATAAGCCACAGATTAGAAGACTTAGCTTTAATTTAGGAAGCCAAGGCTATATAGCGATTGATAAAAAAGGTCAATTGGATTTTAGCTATGAGCCAGAAGATGCTGAAGCTGAATTTGTCTTTGGATCGCTTGATGAGGATATTTGTGTATTTAGAGATGGAATAGTCTATCCGGTAAAACCTGGCAATACCAATGTATTTGTAGAGACTAAAGATAAATCGATTATTGCAAGATTTAATATACAGGTGGTAAATCCTGGAATTAAAGTTCCTGGTAGGCAAGCAATTCCAGTTATTGGAATAAATGACTATGTTCCACCAGAGCCAGAACCAGAGCCTGAGCCTGAAATCCCCGATGATATTAAGCCAGAGCCAATTAAGCCTGAAAAGGATCCAAGTATTCCAAGGTCGATTTTTAACTCGATTAGACAGATGACTATGATCGAAGGTACAACATTTGCAGTGGAAAACAGAATTGGAGTTTATCCAGATACTGCCATTCGCGATTTCATATATTATTCTGATAGACCTGATATAGTTGAGGCAAGGCCAGATGGAATACTAGTTGCTCGCGATCTAGGAACAGCGGTTATTACAGTTCTAACCGACAATGGTCTAAAGACTACATTTACGGTTAGAGTTGATCCCGACTTATCTAAACAAATTATAGAGATTACTGAAATTACTCCATCTGAGAGAAAGGCGGGAGTATTTACGGTTAGTGCAAAAGCTACTGTAGATGGTAGACCATATGAAGGGCCTGGCTATATAACAGTAAAAAGCGGAGATAGAGTTAAAGAAAAATTTGTCTACTTCAAACGCGGAGAGGGAAGTGTAACTTGGACAGGCTTTACTTTCGGAGTTTGGAGACGCGATTTCGAAGCTGAGGTTAGAATTAGAAATATAATTAAAAACATAAGCTTCAATTACTAGGTTATAAGATGGATTTTATATAATATGTAAACTTCATCATATAATAAATAACGATAAGGAGGAAAGAAACAATGAAGAAGGCAAGTACTTTGCTAGCAATTGTTCTAGCACTACTAATGTTGACGCCAGTCGTCAGTCCTTTAGCAACAGTTGTCCTCGCTGAAGATAATGGCAACACGGGACTCGAAATTTCCGACAGTTATGTTGAAGAAATTGTTGAGCCAACGGATGTTGAACCCGCAGAACCAATTGAAATCAACGACGACAAGTTAAAACTCGAAGTATCGGAATTAAAGTCCGATATCCAAACTGCGGTTTCAAGCGTAGAAGATATTGAACCAGCAAGCGAAGAAGACAAGGAAGTTTTGGATAAATTCCACGAGGCTGCAAGAGATCTTAATAGAGAACTCGAAGTCAGCGCAGCAACTATCCAAAGTGAAGCTGTTGGAGAATCCATTTATGATTTAACAACTATCCCTGTAAGAATTCAATTGCTTATTAGAATTGGTCGCGCAATTAGATTTTCTTCTACTGAGCTTGCAAATAAGGTAGTAGCAGCTCACACCAAGATGACAGAATATATCTTAGTTGGAATACTATATGTCTTAAATCCATTTGCTAGTGAAGGTCAAATAATGGAATATATCGATAGATTCGAACCACTAGCAGAAGAGCTACTAGCTTATCCTGATCTTCAACCACATGATATTGCTACCATTTGGAAGAAGTCGGCATTTAGCAGAGAATTAAGCGAAGCTAGAAGAGTTTATCGTGGATGCAATGAAGCTACTAGAAGATTTAGGGCAAAGCCATTAAAAGACTGTATCGACGAAGGAAGCCGTATGTGGTGGAGAATTGATGTAACATGTGGTGAATTAGATGAGCATGTTGAAAAGCTTCACGAACAAATGGAAAAGATCACAGGACCAAAGATCAGAGTTGAAAGAATTGAATTTATGGAAGGCAATGCAGGATATATTGCAGCTGACAAGAAGACCAAGATTAGACCGGTTATATTCCCTAACGAAGTTAAGAATAAGGACTATATAATGTATACTTCAAATCCATATATTGCAATTGTAAGTGGAGGAGAAATCATTCCTGTTAAGCCAGGTAATGTATTTATCACTGTCGTAGCAAAAGACAATGGAGTTAAGGCTGAGTTTGAACTAACTATAGTTGAGCCAGGCGGATATCTAGATGGAATTCCACCTCTTCATCCAACAGGAAGAAATACCGAATATTGGAACAAGCCAAAGCCGGGTGATCCTGATATAACCCCACCAATCTCACGTGATAAAGATAAGGTTAAGTCCTTGTCATTTGTAAAGGATAGATATACTTTAGTTGAAGGCGAAGGATTCGAAGCATCTGAAAATATAGTTGTTTATCCAGAAAATGCAAAGAATATCGATCTAGAATATTGGTCAACAGATGAAAGCGTATTAGAAGTTGATCCTGTAACAGGCGCACTCACAGCACTTAAGCCTGGAAGAGCAGGATTATATGTAAAGCTAAGATCTGATGCAACGATTTATACAAGCACTAATATCATAGTTGAAGCAAAGCCGGAAGAAGTTGTATTTGAAATAGAAGAACTTACAAATTCTGAAAGAAAAGTTGGTATATTCTCAGTTACAGCTGTAGTCACTAGAAATGGAAATCCTTATAATGGAAAAGTTGAATTCCGTGTTCGTGCTGACGATAGAGTAATTACAAAATATATTCAAGCTAAAAATGGCAAGGCTGTTGCTAAATTCAATGGATTTGAATTTGGTGTATGGAGAAAGAATTTTGAAGCAGAAGCAATAGTTGGAGAGGAAAGGGCATCTATTAGCTTTAGCTTTAAATAATATCATTGAAAGGGCTTTTGCCCTTTCAATGATATTAAAAAATAATTATCATAGGAGGAAATTATGAAGAAATTATTATCACTTACGTTGGCATTGTTAATTGCCATAACTACACTTGCTCCAACTTTAGCATTTGCTGAAGAATTAGAGACTAATGTAATTATCGACACCCCAGAAGAGTCAAAAGAGTTGGAATTTAATGATGAAAAAGAAAATCTATTCCAACAAGCAAAAAGAGAAATTAATGAAATAAGAGCAGATGGAAATAGCATTACCATTCACAGAAAAAAAGATCAAGAATTACTAGATGAGTTCAATAAAAGCATGGACGAATTGGAAGTTGGAGTAGAAAATTCATATGGCGGACAAAAAGCTGCCCTAGGATTTAGCCAAATATATGATCTATCATCTATTCCACAAAGAATTATCTTAGCAGCAAGAATGTGCGTTGCAATGAGATTCGCTACAACAGCTTTAAGATATAAAGTTGACCAAGCTCATGTCGAAATTGCAGAATATATTTTCGTTGGTCTAGTAAAGGTTTGTGACCCATGGGCAACTGTTGATGATATGAAGAGCTATGCACTTGAGTTTGAAGCGTTGAAAGCTAAGCTTTTAACATATCCTGATCTTACATTAAACGATACAGCTAACTTATATGTAAGAAGTGATCTAGATGCAAAACTCCATAAGGCAAGATTCCTTTATATGTACGACCTAAAGGATGCTCCAAGTTATGTATTTGATGCACTAAATAAGACAATCGCTAAGGTTACTAATATTAGATTAAGACCACAAATTACAGTTGCTGAACTATATGAAGCTGAAGATGAGCTAGATGCTGCAGTACAAAAAGCATTTTATGCAGCAGCTGCTGATAAGAGAGCAACCAAGACGGAACTTGATGATCTAAGAGCAGCTAGACGCGAAGCTAGACATAGAAGAAATATTATGGGCGACAGGAGCTTTGAATTAGGTCAAATGATCGACCGTTGCTCAAAGATTTTCTTAGATATAAGACCAAGTTCAAACGAAGTTCAAGGATTGATTAAGACCATCCAAGAATATTTGGCTAGATAATTTCATAGTTACTTTAAAACAGGGCTTGTCCCTGTTTTTTGTATATTTTTTAAATTTTTGGTATAATTGAATAAATAGTTTATTGGAGGGAAAATATGCGCAATAATTCAGATGCAGTAAAGCTAGATTTACGTGAAACACAAATTGCAATCAAGTCGATAAAAGATTATTTCCAAAGGGATCTTGCAAATACATTAAATCTTGCTCGCGTTTCAGCGCCGCTTTTTGTTAGACCTGAGACGGGCTTAAATGACAATTTAAATGGTGAAAAGGCAGTTAACTTCGATCTTAGACATTATGGAACGAATGTAGAGATCGTTCAATCGCTTGCCAAGTGGAAGAGAAATGCACTTAAAGAATATGGCTTTAGTATATATGAAGGCATTTATGCTGATATGAATGCCATTAGAGCGGAGGAGGATTTAGATGAAATACACTCTGCATATGTCGATCAGTGGGATTGGGAGAAGATAATTAAAAAAGAAGATAGAAATAGTGATTATTTGAAGTTGGTGGTTAAAGAGATTTATTCTTCATTTAAAAGATGTGAAGAATTTATCAATCAAGTTTATCCATATGTATTAAAGAAAAAATTGCCAGATGAGATTCATTTTATCACTTCTCAAGAATTGGAGGATTTATATCCATCTTTTGATGACAAAGAGAGGGAAAGGGC
Organism: Ezakiella sp.; assembly: GCA_022766605.1. Taxonomy (GTDB): domain Bacteria; phylum Bacillota; class Clostridia; order Tissierellales; family Peptoniphilaceae; genus Ezakiella. The sequence goes on along the minus strand of JALEOH010000001.1, from coordinate 15,807 downwards.
GATCTCTAAAGAATATGGGGCGGTTTTTATTCAAGGAATTGGTAAAAAATTAAAATCAGGCAAGCCTCATGATAGTAGAAGCCCAGATTATGACGATTGGGATTTAAATGGCGATATAATATTTTGGAATCCTACTCTTAATAATTCACTTGAGGTTTCAAGCATGGGAATAAGGGTTGATGAAGAAAAAATTGTCGAGCAGTGCAGAGAAAAGAATTTAGAAGAAAGACTAGAACTTCCTTATCACCAGGCAGTAATTGAAAGAAGGCTTCCTTATACTATAGGAGGAGGTATAGGGCAATCGAGGATTTGTATGTTTTTTTTGGAAAAAAGACATATTGGAGAAGTTCAAGCAGGAGTTTGGGACGAGGAGACAATTGATCACGCAAATAAGCTTGGCATAAAGCTACTTTAATTTATTGACCAAATTTGTTATAATAGCTTTGGAGGAGATATGTTTTTAACAGAAAATTTTTTAGAAAATGATTTTTTGCTCTTTGCAAAGAAGAAAGACGGCTCGATTAATGGCATGACTTGTGGTTGGATAACTGAGGGCAGGCTTTTTAATGAGCATGTAATCATGGTTTTTGTAAGGCGCAATCGCTATACTTTTGAATTTATCGATGAAGCAGATGAATTTTTAATTGCTACTATAGAGGATAAGTCGATACTCGAATATTTTGGAAGCGTAAGCGGAAGAGATGAGGATAAGATTAAAAAGGCGGGTCTCAGTTTTAGCGAGGATAATGGTATGTTGAAATTGGATCAAGCATCCCATAATATCAATTTAAGGAAGGTTCAAGCACTAGATTTTAAAGGATGTCATTATTTAGATGATGATATCAATGAAGAATATGATGAAAATAATCGAGGGCATATTGCCTTTGTGGGAGTTGTGGAGGAATGATGAAGAATACTAAGAAAATTGCAAGAATTATTGCACTAGCTTTGGCAGTATTTATGTTTGCGGCGGTTTTATTATATATTGCGCCAGTGGCATTTGCCGAAGAAAATGGACAGGAAGTTACTACAGAGAAAAAAGAAGAAGAAGAAAAGAAAGCAGAAGAGGCCAAAAAGAAAAAAGAGGCAGAGGAAGCTAAGAAAAAGGCTGAGGAAGCAGCGAAGAAAGCTGCTGAAGAGGCTGAGAAAAAGAGATTGGAAGAAGAGGCCAAAAAGAAGAAAGAGGTTGAGGCTGCTAAGAAAAAAGAAGAGGAAGAATATAGACGTTATTTGAATGAAATGCAATATCTAGGCGATCAATATGTAAAGCAAATTGCAACCATGATTGAGCAATTTAAAAATACGCCAGGATATGTTGGAGCAGTAAAAAAATTACAGGATTTTTTATCGAGCATTAATCCAAGGGCAGGGGTTGATCCAAATGCTGCAAAAGCTGTAATAGATGGATTTAAAAAAGATGAGAACGAGCTTAAAAAAAATCCCATATTAATGGGAGATGAAAATGGCAATTTTAATGCAAATAACACTCTTACAAGAGCAGAGTTTGCGGTTGTGCTTGCAAGGCTTAATAAAATTAGCTTAGATGGCATATCCTGGTTTGATGCTGCAATGAAATTTGCGAAGGAAAGCGGATATATGAAAGGTGATGATGAAGGTAATATGATGCCAGAGAAGCCTATTTCAATAGCAGAGGTAGTAAGCGTATTTGTAAGATATAAGGAATTTACTACACTTGAGGGAAATACTCTTTCTCTGCCTGCCAACCACTGGGCAATACCTGCAATGCAAAGAGCATATGTAGATGGATGGCTTACTGGAATTAATGATCCACAAAATTGCGACCGTGCAATAACAAGAGGAGAGTTAGCAAGTATGCTAACAAAAGTTCGTCAAATTAAAATAGATAGAGCTCAAATTAACGAAGAAATCGTATTATATAAGAGATTTCCCGATGTGGATATAAATAATCCCTATTACTACGATATAATTGTAAATGCCAATTAATGACTAAATTCTTTGTAATTGAAGGACCGGATGGCACTGGAAAATCCACTGTTATATCCGGTCTTAAAGAGCGATTTAAAAATAGAAATATTCTCTTTTTTAGGGAGCCGGGTGGAAGTCCCGTTGGAGAAAAAATAAGGGAGATATTGCTCGATAAAAGCACCAATATCTCTCCACAAACGGAGGCTCTCTTATTTGCTGCGATGCGAAGCGAGAACTATGAGATGATAAAGGCTCTTCCGAGCGATGTCGAGGCAATTATTGCTGATAGATTTTTATTATCGAGTCTTTGCTATCAAGGATATGGACTTGGACTTGGAGCACAAAGGATTGAAGAGTTAAATGATTTTTCGCTAAATGGATTTCGGCCTGATAAATATATAGTTTTAATGATGCCACACAAGAGTAGCTTTAATCGCGTTGTTGGCGAGAGGGAGCTGGATCGAGTTGAGTTAAGAGGAGATGGATTTTTTGACAAGGTAGAAGATGGCTATTGGGATATAGTTGGGACTAAACTTGGAGAAAATGGCTTATATTATGTGGTAGACGCAAGTTTATCTAAGGGAGAAGTTTTAGATGAAGTTGCAAGTTATATTGAAAATCAGTTGAAATAAAGTGATTATTGGGTACAAATATAGTATAAATAGGAGGTTACTATGAAATTAGTTGTAGCAATTGTACAAGATGCAGATGTGAATTCTGTAGTAAATGAAATGACCGAAAATAAATTCCGTTTAACCAAGCTCTCAAGTAGCGGTGGTTTTCTAAAAGCAGGTAATACCACTTTGTTAATTGGGGTTGATGATGATGAACTCAAAAATTGCCTAGATATAATTGAAAATAATTGCAAACAAAGAGAAATTACAACTTCACTATTAACTGTAACTATGCCAGGAGATGCATTTATTCCTTATCCACTTGAGGTTAAGGTTGGTGGAGCAACTGTCTTTGTATTAGATGTGGAGCAGTTTGTTAGGATATAATGATTGTTGGTCATGAAAAAAATTTGGGGATAATTAGGGAGCTTTTTAATAGAGAGACCATATCCCTTTGTTTTAGTGGAAAAGAGGGCATAGGAAAAAAGACGATAGCCCTTGAATTAATATCTTATGAAATAGGAAAGGTCGACGGTGAAGCAGTTCATCCTGACCTTTTTTTTATAAAGCCTAGCTCCAATATGATTAAACTAGATAGTATACGAGCTCTTATTGAATTTGCTTCGCTAAAATCCTATTCGGGCGGGCGGAAATTTGCTTTAATTGACGGTGCCCATTTGATGAATCGCGAGAGCCAAAATGCACTTTTAAAATTACTTGAGGAGCCTCCAATTGGCATGGTAATTATTCTAATTACCGATAAATATGAGAGCTTGCTTCCAACAATTAGAAGTAGATTGTTAAATATAAGATTTAATCCTCTTTCTGATGATGAAGTTGAAAAAATATTGCATCAAAAACCAGCCAAAGAGATATTAGAATTAGCTGGTGGTTCAGCGGGGCTTGCACAAAAATATCTAAATACTAGCCTTAGTGATTTGAAAGATTTTATGATGGCATTTATTCTACGCGATCCAATAAAATATACTAAAGAAGAATTGGAGGTAGATCAGTTTATGACTTTTACCAGCTATACGATTTGCGTCTTAAAAGATGCCTTAAAGGTAAAGGGGGGAGATGATGCAAGGCTTGATGATACTATGATTGCAATAAAAAAAGGCGAATTAACGAGAGATAAGATAATATCGCTTTTAAAGACACTTGACAGTGCGAGAAGAGCTTATTTGGGCAATGCCAATAAGAGATTATTACTTGCGGATCTCTTTATCTCCTAGAGCTAATTAAATTGACATTGTTTTTTCTTTATGATAAAATTGGCTTAGGAGGTTAATATGACTAGAGTTGTAGGAATACAATTCAAAGGCTCCGGTAAAATTTACAGTTTTGATTGTAATGGCTTGGAAATAGCTAAGGGCGAGGCAGTAGTAGTTGAAACAGTTCGAGGAAAAGAACTAGGCTTTGCTGTAAAAGCTTGCTATGATGCTTATGAAGAGGATTTTAGTAAGGAACTCAAGCCTGTATTAAGAATTGCTAGTGAATATGATCTAGAAAGATATAGAGAAAATATTATAAAAGCGAGCGAGGCTTTAAAGACATGTAAGGAACTTGTAGACAAGCATAATCTAGATATGAAAGTTATAGATAGTTCCTATACATTTGATAATGCAAAATTGCTATTTTATTTTAATGCTGAAGGCAGAATAGATTTTAGGGATTTAGTAAAGGATCTCGCTTCTAAATATAAAACTAGAATAGAATTGAGACAAATCGGCGTTCGCGATGGAGCAAAGCTTTTAGGTGGGCTTGGTCCATGCGGAGAAGAACTATGTTGTTGTAGATTTTTAAGAGACTTTGAAAATGTTACGATTAGAATGGCAAAAGATCAAGGGCTATCTCTTACCCCTGCTAAGATAAGCGGGATGTGCGGTAGACTTATGTGCTGCTTGACATATGAGCAGGAGGTATATGAGGAAAAGCTTGAAACTTTGCCAAAGTTAAAGGAAATTGTAAAGACTCCAGAAGGAGAGGGTAAAGTAGTTGAGAGATATCCGATTCGTGATGAGGTCAAAGTACAAATAGAAAAGAAGGATAATTTTGAATACTTTGTATTCAAAAAAGAAGATATTGTATTTGAAAATAAAGAGTGCAAAGGCAAGTGTGCCTGTCCGCATAAAAATTTAGAAGTAGATAAATAATTCTATCGTTGTTGATGGAATTATTTTTTTTTGGGGTATTAAAATAATGAGAGTTTTTCTCTTGTAGATTGGGAGGTGAGTTATGGAATCAATGAGTAAGAAAAATAAGATCTATCTATATATTGCCCTTGCTATCGTGATTGCACTAATAGTATTAGTTATATATTTTATTATTCAAGATAGACAAAAAGAGGCGCTCTTCGATGCAAAAATTGAAGAGGATATGGCGAGTTTAGCCGATCTATTCACATATAATTATCATTATGGCTCCGATGGATCTCTTCGCGAGATCCAAAGCAATGCCGATGGCAGTGTTAGCTTAAAATATTCTTTTGGAAAAATAGAAGTAAGCAAAAGAGAAATAAAGCCTAAAGACGGTAATCTACTTGTAATTAGATCTAAATCCTCTGTAGATGTATATTTACCTTCTCCAGAGGTTGTAAGTCATGATCTTATTATAGATAAAGAAGAGCAGAATATATTAAAGGAAAACAAGAGGATTAACGATATCAAGATTAAAGTCGAAAAAGAACTCTATGAAAATGGAGCTATTGAAGAATATGAGTCGAAATTCAAAAGCCTACTCCAAATCTATTTTGATGCCTTGGGATTTAAAGAAGTTAAATTCCATGATTACGAGCGCGCTTCGCTTTAATAAAATCATAGGAAAGAAGGAATTATTATGACATTAACCGTATTGGCAATCGTGGCTGTATTTTGTGTATGTCTATACTCAATCAGCTTCATGAAGAAGCTAAATATTAGCTTTAACTTAAGAACCATAATTGCAATGGTAATCGGAATTATCTTTGGTGCATTACTTCAACTTATCTTTGGTAGAGGAGAAGTTACAACCAAGGCGATGAGCTGGATTACCCTAGTTGGTTCAGGATATGTAAGACTACTTAGGATGATAGTCTTCCCATTGATATTTGTCTCCATTACAAAGGCAATTGCCAACCAAGAACAAAATGTTGGAAAGGCTGCTTTGAGAATTATGGCAGTGTTGATGGTAACAGTTGCAATCTCAGCCCTTGTAGGAGCTGTAACCTCCAATCTCTTCGGTCTAACTGCAGAAGGCTTGCAATCAAGCGATGCAGAAATTGCAAGAGGTCAAAAGATGATGGACACATATGACAATTTTGAATCTAAGCCGATTCAACAACAGATTCTAGAAATCATTCCAACCAATCCATTCTATGCATTGACCGGTCAAGGCTCAAATGCAACTTTAAGCACTGTTTTCTTTGCAGCTATGTTAGGTCTTGCTGCACTATTATTAAAGAGGACCAATGCCAAGAGTGCAGATGCATTTATAAGTATGCTAAATGCTTTTTCGGATGTAATTATGAGAATGGTTAGAATAGTTTTAAGAATTACTCCATATGGTGTTATGGCACTTATGGCAAATGTGACTGCGACCTCGAATTTTAGTGAAGTATTAAGATTATTATCCTTTATAATTGCAAGCTACGTGGCAATTATAATTATGTTTATCATTCATGGACTTATAATTGGAATAAGTGGATTAAATCCAATTACTTTCTTTAAAAAGTCCATGCCTAATTTGATGTTTGCATTTACTTCTCGTTCAAGCTCTGGAGCTCTTCCTATTACTATTTCCAATATGGAAGAAAATCTAGGCGTCCCAACGGGAATTGCAAACTTGGCGGGATCGCTTGGAACAAGTATAGGACAAAATGGATGCGCAGGAATCTATCCTGCAATGCTTGCTGTAATGATCGCTCCTACAGTTGGTATTGATCCATGGAGTATAGGATTTTTAGCAAAGCTCATTATAGTTACTGCACTTGGATCTTTTGGTATAGTTGGCGTTGGTGGCGGTGCAACATTTGCTGCAATCGTCGTACTATCAAGCATGGGACTACCAATTGAACTTGCTGGATTGTTGATTGCAATTGAACCATTGATCGATATGGGAAGAACTGCACTCAATGTAAGCGATTCAATAGTAGCTGGTGTAGTTGCTGCTAAGCGTGGCGGAGTCCTAAGTGAAGAAATTTATAATAGGAGCGAAATAATTTCTGGAGAATAGGAGAGTATTAAATGAAAGTATTATTAGACCCAAAAGCAAAAAAGTATATCGAAAAGAATGGACAAACGGCCGTTACTGTCGATATCGATGGATGCTCATCGTGAGGAGTTGAACCCAACCCAGTCGTGAGCGTGGGAAAACCAAAGGAAAATATAGATGACTTTGACATCTATCCTGTAGATGGAATAGATGTATATGTAACAGTTGCTGCAAATACCATTGCAGGCGAATTAACTGTTGGATATACTAAGATACTATTTAGTGAAAAATTGACTGTAAAAGGTCTGGCACTATAATAAAAAAGGGGGATTTGCCCCCTTTTTTATATATGGAGGAATTATGGAATATGTAAATTTATATACGAGACAGCATGAAAATTCATATTATGAACTGAAAAACAAAGGTGAGATAACAAATAAAGAGATATATGTAAGGCTTCATATGGGCGATATTGCAGATTTCTTTACGGAAAAATATAGATTTTTTGTACGCGAGGCAGAAAAAAGGGTTAGAAGATCTAGTGAGGCAGAGTATCCGATATGGTGCTCAGTAAGCAAAAACAATTGTTTAAAACCTGTGCAAAAAGAACTAGTCTATTGTCTAAGAGTCCCGCTTGAGGAAGTAATATATTTTGATGGAGCTAAATGGGACCATGTATTAAATAACATCTATATTCCAAAGGATGAAGATGATGCTAAAAGATTTAAAGATAAAATCAAATTGCTTGGAGTTAAGGATCAATTTAATTTTATAAGCGGGAAGTATAAGGGAATGTTTCCAGATATTGAAAGGGAGATCAAAGAATCGTGGACTAGGATATTTGATATAGATATTTGGAATGAATTTAGCGTGCAGGCAAATCTTTGGAGAATTGATGCATCATGGGTCGTTCATATTGTTAAGCCGGGAGAAGATTTATTTGAAATAGCTAGGGACATGGACGAGACATTTCCACCGAAATTTGTGGTCTAAATGACACCTAATTTTCTTTATTAGTCGTCGCAATTATTATCTATTGGAGATATGGACAAAAAAATAGCTTGCAATCTACAAGCTATTTTTCATTATTTTAAAAAGGATTCCATCATCCAAATTTCTTTATCGAGATTGTCTGCAATATCTTCCATTAGTCCAACCCATGCATAATCTCCTTTTTCATCAGCTTCTTTTCTCAATTCGTGAACGCTGTTTTTAAAGCTCTTATATAGATCTAATGCGATCTTATAAGCTTCTTCAATTGAATGTTCTTTATCTTCAGCATCTTTTATTGTGGTTAACTCGAGATATTTTTTAACAGATGCAACAGGAATATCGCCGTCCATTCTCACTCTTTCTGCAACCTCATCGTAGAAATCGTGCACATCATCATATAGATGCTCAAAATATTCATGAGCTTCCTTAAATCCATTCCCCACTACATTGAAGTGGATATTGTGAAGTTTGACATATCCTACTAATAAATCTGCAATTAAAACATTTTTCTTATTCATTATTTCCTCCTAATAATTATATTGTAGATTGATTTACAATCACACAATATAATTATACCCAATTGTACTATGATTAAACATTTAACCTAATAACTGTATCAAAATACCTCTTAGATAGAGAATAAAGTTTCAATATTATTTATCTCAAGGTGGACAAATACTTGCATTTAGTTGATAGTTTGTGATAAAATAACGATATATCGTTTATGGAGGGATATATGAAGAGAATTTTAATTTCACTTGGCGGAAATGCTCTAGGCACTTTCTACAATGATCTATTAAGATCTGTAAATGTAATTGCATCTCCAATAGCTCAGCTTATAAAAGATGGCAATGAGGTTGTTATTTGTCATGGGAATGGTCCGCAAGTAGGATATATTAAGACTAGCATCGATGTCGGTGCGATGACTAAACTTACTGAGACCATGCCACTATCCGAGTGCGTTGCAATGAGTCAGGGATTTATAGGATATCAACTGTCCAACGCCATTGAAAATGAGTTGAAAAAAATTGGAGTTAAGTCTGAGGTACCTACTGTTATTACTAGAGTATTGGTCGATAAGGAGGATCCAAGCTTTCACAATCCAACTAAGCCAATAGGAGCTTTTTATACTAAAGAGCAATCCGATGAGATGGCGAAAAATGGAAAAACTATGATTGAAGACTCGGGCAGGGGATATCGCGAAGTAGTTGCAAGTCCAATGCCACTTGAGATTATAGAAAAGAAATTGATCAAGGAGATGATCGACCGTGGAGAATGTCTAATTGCAGGCGGAGGTGGAGGAATTCCAGTAATAAAAAAAGACGATGGATTAATCGCAATCGATGCTGTTATAGATAAGGACAGAACTTCTGTTATGCTAGCAGCTGAATGCGAATGCACTCATCTTGTTATATTGACAGGAGTGGAACAAGTTGCCATAAACTTTAATACTCCCGAGCAAAAGAATTTGTCTAGAATAACTATAGCGGAAGCAGAAGAATATATTAAAGAAGGTCAATTCCCCGCAGGCTCGATGTTACCAAAGATAGAGAGTGCAATCGAGTTTGTAAAAAGCGGAGATAATCGTGAAACTCTTATCACCTCTCTTGATAAATTAGTTGAGGGAATTAGAGGAGAAGCTGGAACTATTGTTTGCAAATGATAAAATCCTTCCTAAATTAGGGAGGTTTTTTATTGAAAAATCCTTTACAAAATCTTAATTTTATGGTAAAATAAATAAGTGAATGAATTTGAGCTTGGCTCAAATATTTTATATTTGAAGGAGGTGTATTGTCGTGAAGAGAACATTTCAACCTAAGAATAGGCAAAGAAAGAAGGTACACGGTTTCAGACAAAGAATGAGAACTACAGCAGGACGCAAAGTACTAAAAAGAAGAAGAGCAAAGGGCAGAAAGGTTTTATCTGCTTAATGCTAAAAGACGAGAACAGGCTGCGTAGAGCAGCCGATTTTGATGCTCTATACAAAAGGTCAACCACAGCTGGTAATAGAAATTTTTTAATTAGATTTCGTGGTGGGGCCAAAAAATTCGGAATTGTTGTGAGCAAGAAGCATGGAAATGCGGTTAAGAGAAATCTTATAAAAAGAAGAATTAGAGCTATTTTGGAAGAATTGATGCCAAATATAAAGGATTTTACGGTAATAATTATCCCGAAAGTTGGAGTTCTAGACTTAACCTACAAGGAGCTTCGAAAAAATTTAATTCATGTTTTAAAGCAGGGGAAGTTGTTAAAGTGAGATATATTGCAATTAAGTTGATACTATTTTATCAAAAATATATATCCAAATATGTATTTCCAGGAGCTCATTGTCGTTTTACTCCGACTTGTAGCCAGTATGCACTTGAAGCATTTAAAAAATATAATTTTTTTAAGGCAAGCTTCCTCAGCTTAAAGCGAATTTTAAGGTGTAATCCATTTTGCGAAGGAGGATATGATCCCCTTCCATAAGTTTGAAAGGAAGATTTATGAATTTAATTGCACAATTACTCGGTTATTTGATGAGATTTGTATACGATCTAGTCTCTAAAATTGGAGAAGAGCCAGAAAATTTCAGTTTTTTGGCAATAACAATCATAATAACCACGATTATTATAAAACTAATGGTCCTTCCATTACAGCTTAGAAGCTCTAAGCAGATGAAAAAGACCCAGGAACTTCAGCCACAAGCGCAGGAGATTCAAATAAAATTTAAGCATGACCCACAGACTGCTAATATTAAAATTCAACAGCTCTATCGCGAGAATGGCGCTAGTCTAACGGGAGGCTGTTTGCCGCTATTGATACAATTTCCTGTTATACTTGCATTTATTCGAGTAATGAGTGATTTAGGAGTATATGTATTTCATGAGGCAGGGATGTATGAGGGAATGCTAAAGTCCTTTTTGTGGATAAAAGACCTGACACTGCCAGATCCATACTGGTTTGGTCTACCACTTATAAATGGTGTAACAACATATTTGCAAACGCTTACTACTCCAAAAGTAGGTACAGCGGAGCAACAAGCTCAGGCTCAGCAAATGCAAATGATGAATATTTTAATGCCAATTATGATATTTTGGTTTTCAAGAAAATATGCAGGTGGATTTGCACTATATTGGACTACAAGTACATTATTTACAGTAATTCAATCACTTATAACCAATTGGGATCTTTTGTTTAAGAAGAAGGAGAAATAGATGGATAAAATTACTCTTGAAATGAAGACAGTGGAAGAAGCAGTATCAGAGGCACTCAAGGTTTTAAATGCAACTAAAGACGAGGTGGAAATAATCGTAGAAGAAGAGCCTTCCAAGGGATTTTTAGGACTAGGAGCTAAAAATGCTACGGTTACCGTTGTTAGAAGAGATGCTAAAGATAGTGAAAGCCTTATTGCTAACAGTTTGGATGAAAAAGAGAACAACAGAGATTTGATAGATAAGTTTGGAGATAAACTCGATGATTTTGTAGATGATGCAAAGGATTTTATTTCTAGCACAACTGATAAGGCTAAGGAATTATATGACGATGCGAGCGAAAAGATAGAAGATGGCATCGACAAGTTAAAGGATAAAGACGAGAAAAAGAAGTCTAGACCAAGAAGATCTCAATTACTCGATGATATCGAAGTTATAACTGATGATGAAGAGATCATTGAGATGACTAGGGTGTTTTTAGAAGATCTTGTTATAAAGATGGGCTTTGATGGCAAGGTAGAAGTTATAGACGAAAGAAAAGAAGAGGAAAATGTCGTTTTGGACATAGTTCTTGATGATTATAATTTAAATTCACGCTTAATTGGCAAGAGGGGCGATACTTTAAATGCAATTAGCTATATTTGTGGACAATTTATTCGTAGTCGTTATGAAGGAGATCTAATCATAGAGGTCGATTGTGGAGATTATGTTTACAGTCACAAAGAAGATATTAGAAGCATTGCTAGAAAATGTGCAGAAAGGGCAATTAATGACGGCGAATATCGTATGAGACCAATGAATCCATATGATAGGCGTATAGCCCACAAAGAGATATCTAAGATTGAAGGCGTCTCTACACATTCTGAAGGAGAAGAACCAAGAAGAGCAATAGTAATTACGAGGGACCCGCAATAGCGGGTTTTTTGCTATGAGAACAATTGCTGCGATTGCCACACCACCTGGTCGTGGTGGGATTGGAATAGTAAGGATGTCTGGAGATGAGTCTTTAAATATTTTAAAAAATATTTTTAAGACAAATGCGGATATAATGCCAAGATATATGCACTATGGTCATATAGTCTACGATAATGAGGTGGTTGACGAGTGCCTTGCTTGTTATTTTAAGGCTCCAAAGACTTATACTCGCGAGGATATGGTTGAGATATACTGCCACGGAGGATATGTTACTAGCCTATATATTTATGAGATATTATTAAAGCTTGGAGCCGTTCCTGCAGAGGCTGGAGAATTCACTAAACTCGCCTTTTTAAATGGAAGAATAGATCTACTTGAAGCAGAAGCAGTAGAGGGCATAATTGACTCGCAAACAAAAGAGGAACAAGGACTTTATACCAAAATATTGGGTGGAAAATTAAGTGAAAAATTAGAAAGCTTGATAGAAGAACTATTGAATTTAATTGCCGAGTGCGAAGCGAAAATTGATTATCCTGAGCTTGGTGATGTTGACGACATGGAAGATAAGATAAATTTTATTGTAGAGAGGATAGATCAGTTTTTACAAGATGAAAAAAGATCTAATTATATTCGAGAAGGAATTAAGACGGCGATAATTGGAAGGCCAAATGTCGGCAAGAGTTCATTATTAAATGCAATTACAAATAAAGAGCGAGCAATAGTAACCGAAATTCCAGGAACCACAAGGGACACTATAGAAGAATATATCTCATATGATGGACTATATTTACATTTAATCGATACTGCGGGCATAAGAGAGACCGAGGAGATAGTTGAATCAAAGGGGATTGAACTCAGTCATAAGGCTGCACGCGAGGCGGATATAGTAATAGTCGTATTAGATGGATCGGAGAGCTTAAATAAGGGTGATATCGAGATATTGGAGTCGGTGAGCGATAAGGAAAAGATCATCGTAGTAAATAAAGAGGATAAGGGGATTGAGCTCGATATTTCTAGGCTAGATAGATATGGAGATAAAATACTAATCGCAAGTTTAAAAGAGGATAGAGGAGTTCGCGAGCTGATGCAGATGATTAAGGAAATATTTATCACAGACATAGATGGAGAATATCTTTCGGTCTTTAATATAAGACATAAGGAGGCGCTCTTATCTGCTAGAGAAAATCTATATCTTGCAAGACGCGATATTGATCTAATGCCCTTTGAAATAGTCGAGGTTTCTTTAAGGCTTGCTCTTGACGATTTATATTCGATTTTAGGAAGATCTGGCGATGAGGATTTGATAGATAGAGTATTTCAAGATTTTTGTGTAGGAAAATAATATGGTGATTTATGGAATATGATTTAATTGTAGTTGGAGCAGGGCATGCTGGATGTGAGGCAGCAATAGCTGCTGCTAATATGGGAATAAATACTTTAATAATAACTATGAATTTAGATGGAATTGCTGCTCTTAGCTGTAATCCCAATATAGGTGGAACGGGCAAGGGGCATTTAGTGCGTGAGATTGATGCTCTTGGCGGATATATGGGCTTAAATATCGATAAAAGCTTTATACAATCTAGAATGTTAAATACATCAAAGGGGCCTGCTGTTCATTCGCTCCGCGTACAAGCAGATAAGATTAAATATCATGAATATATGAAGCAGAAATTAGAAAATACCAAAAATCTTCGCCTGCGTCAGATGGAAGCTATTGATATTATAATAGAAAATAATTGCGTTAAAGGAATTGTCGTTCGCGATGGGAGAAAAATCTATTCAAAGGCTGTAATACTTGCAACTGGAACTTATCTTAAGGGTAAGGTCTATATTGGACAAAATATATTTGAATCGGGTCCAGATGGACGCTTTCCGTCCAATATATTGAGTGACAATCTAAAAAAACATGGCATAGTTCTTAGAAGATTAAAGACTGGAACTCCCGCTCGTGTTGATAAAAAGAGTCTAAATATCGAGCTTATGGAAGTACAAGAGGGAGATAAGACTATTACACCATTTTCGTTTTTAAATGATGAAGAAGATATAAAAAGAGAACAGTTAAATTGCTATTTAACTCATACAACTAAGAAAATGCATGATTATATTAGAGCTAATATGGATAAATCGGCTTTGTATTCTGGTGCAATTGAAGGAACAGGGCCAAGATATTGTCCTAGTATCGAGGATAAGGTAAAGCGCTTCCCAGACAGGGATGACCATCAAGTTTTTTTAGAGCCAGAAAGCGAAAGTACTGATGAATTTTATGTACAAGGGGTCAGCACCTCAATGCCCGAAGAAGTGCAAGAAGAGATGTATAAAATGATTACTGGACTTGAAGATGTTAAAATAATGAGGCCAGGCTATGCAATTGAATATGATGCAATATTTGCCACAGATCTTAAGAGTACACTTGAGAGCAAGACTGTTAAAAATCTATTTTTTGCTGGACAGATAAATGGATCCTCTGGATATGAGGAGGCGGCAGCTCAAGGAATAATTGCAGGTATAAATGCAGCAAATAATATATTGGGTAAGGATAGTTTTACTATTAAAAGGGATGAAGGATATATAGGGGTTTTGATTGATGATTTGGTTACTAAAATCAGCTATGAGCCATATAGAATGATGACAGCTCGTGCAGAATATCGTCTTACATTAAGGCAGGACAATGCAGATCTTCGTCTTACTAAAAAGGGCTATGATATTGGTCTTGCAACCAAGGATAGGCTAGAGCGTATGACTCATAGAAGAGAATTATTGGAAGAAGCGATAAAAGAATTAGAAAATTATAAATTAAATCCCAATGAAGAGACAAATGCTAAGATAAAGTCTATTTCAACTCCAATAAAGACGGGGAGCAATTTAAAAGAATTGCTAAAAAGACCGGAGGTAAGACTAAATGAATTAATAAAAATATTTCCAATTAATACTAAACTCAATCCCGAGCTTATGCTATTGATTGAAACCGAAGTGAAATATGAGGGATATATAGCTAAAAATGAAAGTAGAATAAATAAAATGCATAAATTAGAGGATAGACCTCTTCCTGATGACATCGATTATAGTAATATTAAAGGTCTAAAGATAGAGGCGATAGATAAGCTTAATCGAATTAGACCAGAGACTATTAGTCAAGCAAGTCGCATAAGTGGGGTAAGCCCCTCTGATATCAATGTACTCATGATTTATCTAGAGTTAGAAAGGAGGAAGCATGAAAGAGGAGAAGATGATAAATGAAAGATTGGCAGAGAAAAAACAATCAATTGATAAATATCTAAATATGATAATTGAAAAGAATAAGGTCATGAATTTAACTGCAATTGATGACTATGATGAAATGTGGCAAAAGCATGTTATTGACTCTGCAAGCGTGCTTCCATTTATTGAAAAATACAATATTAAATCCATGATAGATGTGGGTACTGGTGCAGGCTTTCCTGGGATAATAATAAAAATACTAAAAGAAGACTTGGATATAATGCTACTAGATTCTCTAAATAAGAGAATTAAATTTTTAGATGAAGTAATACTTGGTCTTGATCTAAAAAATATTAAGACCATCCATTCAAGAGCTGAGGACTATGCAAGAAAAGAAGGTAGAGAAAAATATGATCTATCCATTTCTAGAGCGGTTGCTAGGTTAAATACTCTACTTGAATACAATTTACCATTTGTAAAAGTCGGTGGAATATTTATCGCTATGAAAGGCCCAGGTCTAGATGAAGAGCTAGATGAATGTGAGAAGGCATTAAAAACTCTTGGTGGAGAAGTATTAGAAGTAAAAAAATTAGAAATGGACTTTGGAGAAAGAAATATTTTGATTGTTAAAAAAATTAATAAAACACCAAAAAATTATCCACGTGTTGGCAATAAACCAAAGACCAATCCACTATAAGGCTTCGGCCTTATTTTTTTGCAGATATCACCGATGCAATATCTATAAATAATAT
>JALEOH010000021.1 GCA_022766605.1 Ezakiella sp. | reverse complement strand
GTAGTTACGAACTACGTCTGTCATAAGTGTACCTTCTCCTAGGTTTACCCTTACTGGGATGAAAGTCGAGAAAGTATAGGATGAGTATGGTACTGCTTCTGCTTCTGCTGTTGTAGTAGAGTAGATTCTCTCATACTCTTTGTCCATAAGTCTTGCTTGGATCAGTGGGTTGTTTATAAGATTTTTTACAGATTGACCTTCCTTTAAAACAAGGTCAATTGGTGATTCTTGTCCCCATGGACCGATAGCGATGGTCTTTACTGCTTGAGTTCCTCTTTCTGTCATGTCCATTGAATAGGTGTTTCCTGAACCTGATTGGGCATCTGAAATTTTGTCAAATCCTACAAATTCATTATTCAGTCTATCAGTGTCGTGGAAGGTAGTGGCTTGAGCTGGTCTTCCCTTACCCATGCCTGATAGGCTCCAGTCGATCAATTTTGCCAGCTCAGCATCGGGTTTTATTATTAGCTTTTCCCAAACTCCTGATACTGCCCCTGCATAAACTGAAAATGATAGTCTTACAACTTCTCTACCATCAGGTCTTGTATAGGTTCCTACGTATTCAACTGATGGGTTTTTAAGTGGGTCAGCGCTTGATACCTTAACAAGTCTACCTTGGTGGGGTATTGGCCAATACCTTGCCGTTTTTGCATCGTCAACCCAGTTTGCTGGTTCGACTTCTGCAAATACGTTTTGTGGCATCATACCTAGAACCATTATAAATGCTAGGGCTAGGGCCAATAGGCGTTTTGCCGGTGATTTTTCTTTCATAATTTACTTCCTTTCTGTGTTTGTGTTTAGCGTTATGCTAGTGGTCATTATATATTTTCTTAGTGGCTAGAATAAGATTAGGATAAGCTTGGGCTTTTTAAATTATTTTTAATAATTGTCTTCCAAGACTGCAATGCTTAAGTCTCGGGTTTTTAGCTTTGGATTATCCGTGTTCCTTTAGTTCATTTATTTAGTATAATTTTTTAAATATAGCTTTAAAAAAATATAAAATGATTCCTCACCAAGTATAATAATACTTTTTAGGTTCTTTGTAAAGTTTACTATGCTAAAGTATGCGTCATAATCGTAATAAATGCCATATAAAAATTAGGCGATTATGTGATTTGAATCACAATTGCCCACAAGACTAGTTCGGACACCGAAATAATCAAGGTTTTTTAAGAAAATATGATTTTAAAAATATTTTGTTTCAAATGGCTTTAGTATGCGATTTGTTATTTATATTGTATGTGAAAAGATATAAATGAAATGTTATCCTATAATTGTAAAGAAGATTTTACCATATAATTTTGATTAGAAAAATGTAATGAAAATGTAATATAACTCTGCTGTTGTGTTACTCATTGTTAATTTTAATTGCGTCTACTTGCTAGCTAAGTCCATTCCACGGCTTATTCAAATTTACCAGTGAGATGCTATGGACATTTTATAATTATGATAACAAAGCCAATATATCAATAATTATATAATTCTATGAGCATATATGAGATGCATGTACATCTGTCAATTGAATAAGTGCAAACAATTATATATCCGCCAAGATCACGTACTATTCTTTTAAGAAAATATGAGCGTGAGCGGGAGCGGTGACTAGAGGTAAGTTATGAGTAATTTTAGCAATGAAAAATAGAGATCTACTAAAAATCTCTCTTTTAAATCTAATTAATGCCTCCACAAAACTAAATTTGGGAGGATAATTCGATGAGCTGCGAAGTCTTGGAAACGTTTGTAAGACGAGGCGTATTGACTGATACGTTGAGGAGTACAACCTTTGAAAGACAAGTAGTTCGCGATTTAGACCTCAAATTAAAAGAGACTGCAATATAACAGTCTCTATTTTTTATAAGGTTTTTGCCTCTGCAAGGCTAAATTCGGAGCATAAATCGGTGCATAACAACGCCCGAGGAAATCTCAATTGCGAAATGTATTGGTTGATACTTTGAGCGATTGCGATGACTAAGGTAGGTTAGGCGTAGTTTTGACAATGAAAAGAGAGATCTACTAAAAATCTCTCTTTTAAATCTAATTAGTGCCTCCACAAAACTAATTTACGTCAAAAGCTAAATTTACGAGGAAAAATTGGATGCATTTCCACCGTATTTCTTTTCTTTATAAAACATAATTGCATATAACAATTTTATTTATTAATTAGTCAGATATAATGAGGTGCTTTTGGACGAAAACAAGGCGACTTAAGTGAGGCGTATTGATTGATACGTCGAATGATAATATAATTCAATATATTTAAAAAGAGAGGCTATAAGTATATAACCTCTCTTGACTCTGCAAAACTAAATTCGGAGCATAAATCGATGCATAACAACGCCCGAGGAAATCACAATTGCGAAATGTATTGGTTGATACTTTGAGCAATTGCAATGACGAGAAGTCAGTTAGGCGCAATTTAGACCCCAAATTATTTATAAAGGACGTGGGATTCGCAAAGCACCCTAACCCTATCCTTCAACTTCTCCCTATCATAGCTTCTATCGAGAGTGTCGGCGATGATGTTGCCAACTTCTTTCATGTCTTCTTCTTTGAAGCCACGAGTGGTCATTGCTGGAGTTCCGATACGAATACCACTTGTTACGAATGGTTTTTCGGTTTCATTTGGAATTGTATTTTTATTTGCTGCGATGCCGATTTCATTTAGCATGGCTTCAGCTTCTTTGCCGGTGAATCCTTTGCTCTTTACGTCGATTAGGATTAGATGGTTATCTGTGCCGCCTGAGACTAGTCTTAGTCCTCTTTCTTTTAGTGTGTCGGCAAGAACTGCAGCATTTTCTACAACCTGTTTTTGATATTCTTTGAATTCTGGTTTTAATGCTTCGCCAAAAGCTACTGCCTTTGCTGCGATAACGTGCATTAGTGGGCCACCTTGTGTGCCTGGGAAAATGGCCTTGTCGATTGCCTTTGCATTTTCTTCATTGCACATGATTGCACCACCTCTTGGTCCTCTTAGAGTTTTGTGAGTTGTTGTAGTTACAAAATCTGCTACTCCAATTGGCGATGGATGAAGACCAGCTGCAACAAGTCCTGCGATATGAGCCATGTCTACCATGAATAGTGCGCCGATTGAATCTGCGATTTCTCTAAATTTCTTGAAGTCGATAATTCTTGGATATGCGCTTGCGCCTGCTACGATGAGCTTTGGTTTTTCTTTCTTTGCAATTTCAGCAACTTCATCATAGTTTATGGTTTCAGTTTCGGAATCAACGCCATAAGCTACGAAGTTGAAATATTTACCACTTATATTAACTGGTGAACCGTGAGTTAAGTGGCCACCTTCTGATAGATTCATGCCCATTACTTTGTCGCCTGGCTCTAAGCATGAGAAATATACTCCGATATTGGCATTAGCTCCTGAGTGTGGTTGAACATTGGCATGTTCTGCTCCAAATAGCTTGCATAGTCTATCTCTTGCGATATTTTCTGCAATATCAACTACTTCACATCCGCCATAATATCTCTTTCCAGGATATCCTTCAGCATATTTATTTGTTAAGTAGCTACCCATAGCTTCCATAACTTGTTCAGTTACAAAGTTTTCACTTGCGATTAACTCGATATGTGAATCTTGACGTTTTTTTTCATCCATGATCACTTGGTAGATTTCGGGATCATGAGCTTTTAAATTAGAAAAATCCATTATTACCTCCATATTATAAATGAATATTTGACTTTCGTCACGAATAAATTATAGCAGACTTAATTTCTTTTTGCAAGGCTTGTGACACAATTTTGTAATAAAATAAGACCTCTTGCGGTCTTATGGATTATATTTTGCTATTTCAATTTTTATTTTTTCATGTTTCTTTTGATTTTTATCGTAGATATGAATGATGCCATAGGTAATGGCGGTTGCTATTATTCCAAATAAAAACATCATGGGCTCACTTAGCTTTAAAAGATATGCAATATATACTCCAAAGAGGAGCGAGATAAATGGGATAAAATACAAGATTATGCTTGCCCTTAATCCATCTTTTTCTTGCATTTTGACCTCGACTACCTCACCTTTTTGTGCATTTATATTATTATCCACCTCTATCATATGAGTTATAGTCTCACAACTTCCACTACAACTCTCACAGTTCGCACCACAGGCGGAGGCACGGAGTAGCGATATATAAGCTTTGTTATTATTAATTTTTTCAACTCTTCCTATTATCTTCATAAATTCTGCCTTTCTTATATGAATTATATCATCACTCGATTTTTTATGCAAGATAAATGCCCTCTTATAATTAAAAGGGCAGTTTGTATTTATAGCCTAATTTAGATAAAATCATTTGCCAATTATTTCGTTTATTATTTCGCTTGCAATCCTTATGCCCATATAGCTTGGAGAGGTTGAAATAGTTCCAACTACGCCTGCTTCCTTATTATATGGTAGGCTTTCGCTATCGTAAAAAGCAACTTTTATTTTTTTATGAAGTGGCTTTGGCAAGAGCTGTCTCATCTTCTTGGCAAGTTGGCAGTATTTTGTTTTATCGAGTGTGGATATCATAAGCTTTGATATATCTAGGCGATTGCCCGCTCCCATTGCCGATATAAATGGTATATTCTCTTTTATTGCATATTCTATTATGAGTTTTTTTGCGATGGCATCGTCGCATATGTCTGCAATATAGCTCGAATCTTGGAGTAATTTTGCTGAATTATTTTCATCTAATTTTTCATCGATTGCAATTATTTCACAGTCGGGATTGATTTCATGAAATCGCTCTTTAAATGCAGAAACTTTTTTCATGCCAATGGTAGATGAGGTAGCGCCAAGCTGTCTATTTAAATTGCTTGGCTCAAATTCATCGAAGTCTATCAATTTTAATTTGCCAACTCCAGCACGAACTAGTGACTCGGCGGTGCTTCCGCCGACGCCACCCACGCCTATTATGGTTATATAGGCGTTACTTAATTTTTTAAAATTATCCTCGCCAATTAGAGCAATGGTTCTTACAAATCGGTTATTCATCCTTTTTAGATGGAATATCCACCTTGAGCGAGACTTCCTTTAATTGAAGATCGCTTATAGCGCTTGGAGCAGAGCTCATTAAGTCGGTTGCAGATTGTGTCTTAGGAAATGCAATTACATCGCGTATATTGGAAGTCTTGGTAAACATCTGTATCATTCTATCCACGCCGAAGGCGATGCCTCCATGTGGCGGAGTTCCATAGCTTAGAGCCTCTATGAAGAAGCCGAATTGCTTATGTGCATCCTCTTTTGTAAAGCCAATTGCTTCAAACATCTTGTCTTGTATTTCGCTGTTGTTGATTCTAATACTGCCTCCTCCCATTTCTTCGCCATTTATTACAAGGTCATATGCCTTTGCATAGCAATGGGCGGGGTCTGTTAGCATCTTATCGACATCTTCATCGCGTGGAGAAGTAAATGGATGGTGCTTAGCAACATAGCGATTTTCCTCTTCATCATATTCAAATAATGGGAAGTCAACTATCCACAGTATCTTATAGTCGTCTTCATCGATTAAATCAAGCTCGCGAGCAAGATTATTTCTAAGTGCACCGAGGGCTTGGCTTACCACTTCATATTTATCGGCGATGATAAATACCATGTCGCCTTTTTTGGCGTGGAATTTTTCAAATATCTTTTTCTTAATATCCGCGTCGATAAATTTATCGATTGAAGAGGTCATCTCGTCGTCATATCTTAGATTGATTAGTCCCTTTGCTCGATAATCCTTGACAAAGTCCTCTAGCTTCTTTTGCTTTTTCTTGCTTATTGCATCATTGCCACCAGAAACGCAAATCCCCTTTATGACTCCGCCAGCTTCGACCGCGGACTTAAAGACATTAAAGTCGACATCTTTAACTATATCAGTTAAATCGGTAAGCTCCATGCCAAATCTCAAATCGGGCTTGTCAACTCCATAGCGATCCATTGCTTCGTCGAATTTCATTCGTCTAAATGGCACTTCAATATCCTTATTTAATATTTCTTTAAAAAGCCTTGTAATTAGCTTTTCGTGAATTCCAAGCACATCTTCAACGTCGACAAAGCTCATCTCGACGTCGATTTGTGTAAATTCCGGTTGACGATTGGCTCTTAGGTCTTCGTCGCGGAAACATTTTGCAATTTGAAAATATCTATCCATGCCTGCAATCATCAAGAGTTGCTTATAGATTTGAGGACTTTGGGGAAGTGCATAAAATTCACCCGGATGCACGCGGCTTGGTACAAGATAGTCACGAGCCCCTTCCGGTGTGGACTTTCCTAAAATGGGAGTTTCAACCTCGGTAAAGCCATTTTCATAATAGAAATTTCTAACTATATTATATATCTTAGATCTAGTCATCAAGGTCTTTTGCAATCTTGGCTTTCTTAGATCGAGATATTTATATTTTAATCTCATCTCCTCTGCTACATTGTCATCGTCTTTAATATAGATTGGTGGAGTATTTGCAGTATCTAGTATCTTTAGCTCATAAGCTAGTACTTCGACATCTCCCGTTGGGAGTTCAGCATTTTTAGAGCTTCTTTCACGCACAACGCCTTTTATTGCTACTACATACTCAGCTCTTAAGCTTCCAGCTTTTTCAAATAATTCCTTGTCCTCTCCGTCGAAGACAACTTGTGCTATGCCCTTGATATCTCTAATATCTGCAAAGATAAGTGCCCCTAAATTTCTTGAGCGAGCAACCCATCCCATTAAAGTGACGGTTTCGCCAATATTGCTATCTCTTAATTCGCCAGCATATATACTGCGGCGAAGATTTCCCATTCTGTCCATAATTTCCTCCATTTGTTTGATTAATATAATTGTAATCCTTATTGCCTGCCATGTCAAGGCATGTCTATATTTACTTATTTAGATATAATTGCTTTTTCTTATCATTTAGATCATAAAAATGTTCCAAGTAATAAATTATATCGCGATAACCAAAGACATGTTCTACTTTCCCATTGTGATCTACAAATTTACTTACTGCTCCCATTCCAAATGCAAGCACATCTACTGTATCATCCATGCTTAGTACATTAAATATATTATCGCTATCTCCTTTTTGATATCCAACATTGTCCTCTTCGCCAATCTGTCTTTTTTGGCGATAGAGATAATATGGCTTATATTTATTTTGAATTAATTTATTGCTTACCATATTATATATCTCTTCTATATTTTTATTGATATCTATTTCTTCATTCTTGTAAATGCTACCTGATTTTAGTGCAAGCGAGTGGACGGTTATATTATTGGGATCTAGCTTAATCAATTGGTCGATGGTATTTTCTACATCAGCCATGTTCTCTCCCTCAAGTCCTAAAATAATATCTGTATTTATTATGAAATCATATTTTCTGGTTAAATTAAATGCCCTTAAGATATCGTCTGCACTGTGGAGTCTACCAATTGACTTTAAAGTATCGTCTTTCATGCTCTGTGGATTGATGCTAAGCCTAGTTACTCCGACTGATTTTAATGCATCTAAAAGCTCTTCGTCGATGGTGTCGGGTCTACCTGCCTCAAAGGTGATCTCTTTAATCGTCTCCATGCTAAACTTGGATTTTATTGCACAAAATAATCTTTTTATCTGTACGGGGCTAAGGACGCTTGGCGTTCCGCCACCAATATATATTGATATGGGCTTAGTCGCCATAAAGTCGTCATATGAATTGATCTCTTCAATTAGAGAATCCAAATATTCGTCCACCCCATGTTTTAATTTCTTATCAAGGCTCATGACAGAAAAGGAACAGTATTTGCATCTTGTTGGGCAAAATGGAATATGAATATATATCAAATGATATTTTCCTCTATAATCCAATATTGGCTTTTGATGATTTAATATTTCAATTGCAAGATTTAATTTATCCTCTCTTACGCCAAATTCATCCAAGAATAATCGGCGAGCTTTACTCTCTCCATATTTTTCTATATTCTGCTCGAGATATCTAACAGGTCTAATGCCAGTTAAAGTTCCCCAAGGAAGAGTATTATTTAAACAATGGGAGAGTAGGCGATATATTGCAATCTTAATCGATGCAATGGTGTCTAGATTGTTTTTTTGATACACTAGCTCGCTTTTTTTGCCTTTCGATATCCAAGTTGCCTTTACCGTCTCTCCCAAATCACTTAGCATAAGCTCTGCGTCGATATTGCTGTCTTCAGGCTTTTTATGACCGATAAGCGCAGAGATTATATTCTCGTGCGATGGATGAAGCTCAAGGCCGTCTGTAATAATTTTTATCATCTATTTAATAGCGTTGTGATATATTGATTATTTGCCTTTTCATACGCTATGCTCGACTCTGGTCCATGACCCGGATATATAGTAGTTCCATCGTCAAAATCCTTTGCGATCATAATTAGAGAAGACTCTAGTTTTTCTTGATTGCCCGAATATAGATCTGTTCTTCCGACCGAACGGCTAAATAAGGTATCGCCAGTAAAAAGTGCATTTGCCTCCTTAGAATAAAAGAGCACTCCACCCTCAGTATGTCCAGGGCTTGCTACTACCTCGAGCTTAATTGCATCGAATTCTAAAATGTCGCCACCTTTAAAGAAATTATCGCATTTTAAAATAATCTCTCCAAGCAAGGTGCCCTTTGATAAATTATTATTGGCATCTTCAAATAGATCGCGTTCGAGTTCTGCTCCATAGACTTTAGCTCCAGTAAGCTTTCGCAATTCCTCCACTCCTCCAATATGGTCGAAATGCCCGTGAGTTAGAAGTATTGCCTCTAGTTTTAGATTTCTTTCATTTAATATCTTTACAATAGTGTCGGCATCTCCCCCACAATCTATTACAATTGCATTTTTATCATTAAATATAATATAGCTATTGGCACCATATATGCCTAAGTTTTTTCTTATTATCTCCATATTATCAACTCCATTCATATGCTAAATTATAATGCAATTTAGCTTAAAACTCAATAGAATAAACCGATTATTGGACAATTTGCTGGAATTTGATTATAATTAAAGCATGGAATTTTCAAATGCGCAAATAGATGCAATAAAACATTTTAAGGGGCCTTGCCTCGTGCTTGCTGTGCCGGGTGCTGGCAAGACGACTATTTTAATATCTAGGATAATTAATCTAATAGAAAAGCACAAGGTCGATCCCGATAGAATACTCGCCCTCACCTTTTCGCGTGCAAGTGCGCTTGATATGAAAAATAGAATGAGAGTATTATCTGGCGGAAAGAATGTGAAAAACATCCGTACCATACATTCACTTGCATATGAAATAGTCGCTAAGTATCGTAGGATGAATAATCTTCCATTTAATATGGTTGAGGATGATAAATATAGAAATGATAGATTTAAAGTCTTGGATGAGATTTCAAGAAAAATCGAAGGTGCGCCACTTGAAAATGAAAAGTATCAAAATATACTCTCTGCAATCAGCTATGTCAAATGCCACTATAAAATCGAAATAACCAAAAAGATATCCCATGAGCTGGGCATAGTAAACTTAAGTGAATATTTTAATGGCTATGAAAAATATCTAAAAAACAATAATCTATTTGATTTCGACGATTTACTAAATGAAGCTTATGATATTCTTAAAAATAATTTGGATTATTGCAAGAGCTACCAAGCGCGTTTTGATTTTATTCTGCTCGATGAAGCACAGGACACTTCCGACAGGCAATGGGATATTATTAAATTATTGCTTGGCGTTGAAAGAAATCTATTTGTAGTTGCAGATGACGATCAGTCCATTTATAAATTTCGCGGAGCAAGCCCTGCTCTTTTAATGCACTTTGATCGTGAATTTAAAGATGCAAAGATATTGTATATGTCGACCAATTATAGAAGCAGTAGCGAGATAGTAAACTCGGCAAATAGGCTTATTAAAAAGAATAAAATCCGCTACGAGAAGGAGATAATCTCCGACAAGGGTAAGCTAGAGAGCGTGAAGGTAAATATATTAAAAACTAGAGATAGTCAATATAAGTCTATAATAGAGACCATTCCCGATTTAAATGGAAGCATTGCCATAATATATCGGAAAAATCTCTCTGCAATTGCCATGATGGATGCACTTGATAGAAATAATATTGAATTTAATCTAAAAGATCACAATGTCGACTTCTTTCGAACAAGCATAGTTCGCGATGTCTATAATATAGTCGACTTTATAATAGATAGATCACTTGAAAAATATAAAAAGATATACTATAAGCTAAATGGATATATAAGTAAGCTAGAGCTTTCCAATCTTAATATTAGAGCTAATGAGGATGTGCTAGATGCAATAATAAATGATTATAATATACCACTTTATAAAAGAGAGCTTATCACCAGTCTAAAATCTAGCCTAAACTATGCCCAGGCTCATTTTGCTAAAAATGGTCTTATGACAATACTAGATAGCTGTGGATATGTCAATTATCTTAATAATCTTAAGAGCGAACAGGAAAGGGCTTTAGATAGCGTACTTAGATATTTTAAAAGCATGGTTAGCATCTCAAAAGGACTAAGTCCGAGTGAATTTTTAGAAAGGCTTAGTTATATTAAAAAACTTGCACTATATGAAAAGGAAGATGCAAAAATCGAACTCCTTAGCATGCATTCGTCTAAAGGTCTTGAGTTTGACAATGTATTTTTAATAGATCTAATAGATGGGGATATTCCTGGCAAAATTGCAAATAAAGAAGATGTCGAAGAGGAGAGAAGGCTTCTTTATGTGGGCATGACTAGAGCCAAAGAAAGGCTATTTATGTATAGCTACCGAGCCGATGCTGGTGATAGGGTTGAGGTCACTCGATTTTTTAAAGATCTAAAATAAAAGAGCCCGTAGGCTCTTATATTAAAGATCATATTCACTTCCAAATATCGAACCACCGATAAATTCACGAAGTATTGAGGTGTTTGGCACGAGTTCATCTTCATCTATTGAGATAAATAAACTTAGCATATTTTTTAGTCTGGTTACACGAACGAAATTGGGGTCGTCCTTTGGCACTTGCTCTAATAATTTCATCGCATGCTTTTTAATTATTGCTATTTCATATATCAAGCTGGTGTTTATAGTTAAATCCGCCATCTCTTGATATGGAAATACATATTTATCCTCACCTGCTCGAACATTCTTCCACTCATCAAGCGAGCTTGAAACATTTCTGCCACGCGTCCTAACGTCGCGCACCATTCTTCTTAGAAATCTAACATCAGTAGTAGAGAGCCTATTTAGCGCATCGATATTCATGGTGGTTAAAGCCGAGAGATATATCTTGAATTTATTTCTCTCAGGTAGCTCATGACTTAGCTTTGGATTGAGCGCATGAATTCCCTCTATTATTATTATATCCTTATCTCCCAAATGATATTTTTCTCCGGTCTTTATGCTCTTTCCTTCCATAAAGTCAAAAGTCATCTTATCGACCTCGCCAAACTCAATTAATTTCATTATATCTGAATTTAACTGATGCACATCGACTGCATCGATCGATTCAAAGTCATATTCGCCATTGGGCTTTTTAGGAGTTTTTTCTCTGTCGACAAAATAGTCATCGGTCGAAATCTCAACGGTCTTTATTCCATGCTTTAAGAGAGCTACTTTTAATTTTTGTGCGGTGGTGGTCTTACCCGAGCTAGATGGTCCACTTATTAAAACGATTTTCTTTACTGGATCATTTAATATTTCATATGCAGCTTGGCGAATTTTATCGTCCATATAGCTTTCAGAAACCAGTATTAGCTCGCGAACATCTTTATTTAAAATCTTTTCATTCAAATCTCCTACATATTTTACTCCGATGCGCTTTGCAAATTTATGCTCATCGTGAAATACTTTAGAGAGCGAAGGCTGCTCGACCTCGTTTTTGGTATCAAAGTCATTTGAAGCGGATGGAAATTCAATCAATAGTCCTGGATAATAATATTTTAAATTATAATTATCGATTAATCCCGTACGATTTACCAGCTCTCCATCGAAACGATCGACAAATTCATTTATCCTGTAGAGATATTCGCTCTTAATATCCGCTGTATTAATAAGCTTGATCTTATCGGGTTCATCCTTAAATAGATCTAGCATCTCTCCTTTAAGATATTTCTCGCTTTCTATTTTATAATCACTGGCAATTATATTTTTCATCTCTAAATCAATCGCCTTGATATCCTCATAGTGATATCCCCCCGACTCCTCTTCGACATATATAGTCGAGCCTATAAAGGCGTCGATTATTGAGAGACGATTTGGAAAGAGCTTGCGCTCTGCCATTCTAAATATCATGATAAGAGAATTCGTATAAAGCCTTAGCCCAATTGAATTTCTAATATCCACCAATTTAATTAAATCGCCATCTTGTGGAATATAGTCGAGATTTACGACTTTGCCCGACAAGACCGCTCCTAATATTTTTTCTCCCTTAAAATTTTCATCTACAATCTCCTCAAGAGTTTTATCTTTATATGCCTCCTCTTTCAAAGAAAATATCTCATCTCTTTTTGGCAATTCTATTTTAATCATATACTACCTCCAAATAATAATTACCCAATTGCTACTTTTTTATGTAAATTGGATTACAATTGCGTCAACAACTTGTAAAAACTAGCTTATAGTGATAAAATGAATATCAAGGAGGGGAATCGATGGAGACATTAATTAAGCTAGTCGACCTTTATAAGATATATCGCATGGGCGAAGAGAAGATCAGGGCGCTAAATGGAGTAAGCCTTGAGATCTACGACAAAGAATGCCTATGTCTTATAGGGCCATCGGGTAGCGGTAAGTCTACTTTGTTAAATCTTTGCGCGGGACTTGAAAAGCCGACCAAGGGCGAGATAATCGTGGGTGGCATTCATCTTGAAAAGCTAAATGAAGTGGATATGACAAA
Source organism: Ezakiella sp. (assembly GCA_022766605.1). Taxonomy (GTDB): domain Bacteria; phylum Bacillota; class Clostridia; order Tissierellales; family Peptoniphilaceae; genus Ezakiella. Next base: position 17,143 of record JALEOH010000021.1, on the reverse strand, counting down.
ATTTCGTCAACTAAATGTAGGATTTGTCTTTCAATCATATAATCTTATTCCAACTCTTTCAGCGCTCGAGAATGTCGGACTTGGTCTTACCTTTAAGGGGGTAAAAAAATCAAAGCGCGACAAGATGGCTCGCGATATATTAAATGAGGTTGGACTTGGATCTAGACTTCATCACAAGCCATCCGAGATGAGTGGTGGACAACAGCAAAGGGTAAGTATTGCGCGTGCATTTGTAGATAAGCCGCGAATTATTTTTGCCGATGAACCTACGGGAAATCTCGACTCAAAGACGAGTATGGAAGTAATGGAGCTTATGACAAGCATGGTGCGCGAGGCTGGAAGCACGCTTATTATAGTAACGCATGATGTTGAAACGGCTGTCTATTCGGATAGAATTGTGCATTTTAGAGATGGAAAAATAGAAAAGATTGAAAAAATTACGCCTCTTCCAATTGAACACAAGGAGGCGACAATTGAAGAGGAGAAAGTTAATTAGAGGAGGATTTATGAGAAAATATATTTCTTTATTGTTAGTAGTATTTTTATCGCTTAGCATGGTAAATATCTATGCTACAGGCGAGGAGCCTGGTGCCATTGATAGGCCCAATGTAAGACTAGATGGAGATACTTATATCGAGGCAGAGCCGGGCGATACAGTTGATGTTCGTGTGATGGCAACCCTTAGCTTCGATAGAGATGGTAGATATGACTATGATTATATAGTAAGCGGTAATCTTGAAACAGCTGAAACTCAAAATATCTATATTAAAGACGGTCATTCCGAGTTAAGTTTAAGGCCATATGATTATAGAAAAAATAGATATTATGATATATATAGCAATAGACTTGAGGATACTGCAGGATTAAATTTTAGAGTAAGCGTCCCCGATAATGCAAAGGCTGGCAATTATGTAGTTACATCTAATATATTTGTAAATGGTCAATCAGCTGGAAAGCTTTCAACCACGATTAGAGTAACTAGAAATGGCGAGGCAGCTTATCAAAGACTTGAGCTAAGTGAGGTTAGTGTCTATCCTAATATGTATGATATCAAACCCGGTAGCATGGTAGTTGCATCTGTTACTGTAAAGAACCCAACTAAAGATCCCGTATACAATGCTCAAGTTAGACTTGAGGGAATGAAAGACGGTGGATTTACACTACTAAAAGATTATAATACAAGGACTATCGAAGTATTATATCCTGGTGAGAAGAAGGATTTTCTATTTGAATTAGGAAGCACGCCAAATATTAAAACCGGCAATTATGAATTTACAGTTAGCCTTGAAGACCCTAACAATCAAGGCAAAGAAACACCTGAAAATAAGAGATCCTTTTTCCTAACTGTAAATCAAAGTCCTGACTCTCAAAGTGCACTTATTATTGAAAATCTAGTAGTGCCAAAGAAAACCCTCTATCCAGGAAATACCGCAACTATTTCCTTTGATTTGAGAAATCAAGGTCAGTCCGAGGCAAAAAGAGTAATGGTAAAGTCCAAGGTCGATGGAAGTGGATTAGTTGCAAGAACTGTTAGCCAATTCTTTGAAGCAACTATTGCTCCAGGTGAGGTCAAGCATTATGAATTCACTTATTATGCAAGTCCTGCAAGTACCACACAAAACTATCCTATTAGCTTTAGCGTAGAGTATTTTGATCAATATAGCACTGAGGATAAGCCACTTGCAACTGAGCAAGTCGCTGGACTATTTGTCTCAAATCCCGAAAAGGACAACGAAGGCAAGGATAAAAAGCCTAGCACTCCAAAGCTAATAATAGAAAAATATTCATTCGAGCCACAACTCCCCGAGGCCGGTACGGAATTTACTATGACTTTAAATTTCAAAAATACTCATGCTCAAAGGACTGTTAAGAATATAAAGATACAATTGTCCAATCCAGAAAAATCCAATCCTCAGTCCAATACTGCGGGCTCCAATATATTTACGCCAATCGATAGTTCAAATACTTTCTTTATAGATCAGATTGCACCTGGTGGAACTGTAGAAAAGAAAATTCGATTCTCGACAGTCCCCGATGCCACAGCTAAGACTTATGAGATAAATGCCGATTTTGAATATGAAGACGATAAGAATAATGAATTTAAATCAACTGAGTCAATTGGAATTCCGGTTATTCAACAGTCAAGACTTGAAGTCGACCAAATTCAAACCGAGAATAATTTCATGGCAGGAAATGGCACAAGTCTTTCAACCACTTTTTACAACACTGGTAAAGTTACCCTATATAATATGATGGTTGAGGTAAAGAGCGACGATCCAAGCGTAGAGATACAAAATGGAACTTATTTTATCGGCAATTTCAATATGGGCTCGACTGAAACTCACGATGCAAGCATCAACTCGATGGAGCCTGGAAATAAAAAGGTAAAAGTCATTTACAGCTACGAAGACTCCGCTGGTAAAAAGCAAGAGGTGGTTAAGGAAGTCGAATATATGGTTAGCGAAGCTCCCGCATTTGACCCAAATGACATGGGAGAAATGCCTCAGATGCCCGAAGAGCCACAAGGCATTGGTTCAAAAATAAAAAATCTTGCCACAAAATGGTATTTTTGGCTAATAATAGTTGCACTAGCTGCTGTCATTTTAATCGTCATAAGAAAGATAAGACATAGGAAGCGCGAAAAGGAACTCACTTTAGATGAATAGTATAGATACGCTCCTAATGAGCCTTAGAAATCTGTGGAGAAGAAAGTTAAGGACTGTTCTCACGATTTTAGGCGTCATGATTGGTTGTGCATCGATCGTAGTCATGCTAAGCCTTGGGCTTGGTATGAAAGCAGCAACCAATAGACAATTGGAGGAAATGGGCTCGATAGACATCATAACTATCGTCCCCTACCCTATGTATAATCAAGAGAATAATCAACAAAAAGAGGCTAATCCACTTAATGACAAGGCGGTTAATGAAATAAGAAAGATAGAAAATGTAAAAGCGGTAATGCCCATGCTTGAAGTCGAGCAAGGGTCTGTGCAGCTGGTTAGTAAAAAGTATTCCAACTGGGCTATGATATATGGAGTCGACCCAGAGCAACTTGAATTTTTTGAATTTGCACCAGAATGGGGAAGGCTTCTTACCGCTGAGGACAGCAACGCCATCATGTTTGGAAAAGAAACCGCAAATGGTTGGTATAACCCAACGGCAAGAAATAATCGATGGAGTCCCGACCAAGAAAGCCCGATCGATCTTAAAAAAGATAAAATTGAATTTCAACTAGGCAGATATTTTGTGGATAATCAACCCAAATTTGCCAAGTCTTTTAAAGTAAATCCCATTTGCGTACTTGAATCAGACAATTATGAGATAAGCGGCAATGCATATGTCACTTTGGAGTTTGCCGAACAGATCAACAAAGAGGCCAAGCGTCTAAGTGACAAAAATAAAGCTGAGGGTGGATATGACGGCGGCTTTAATAGAAATAGAAAAAGTAAATATTCATCGATACTCGTGCGTGCAAATGATATGAAAGATGTCAAGGGCATACTAGAAGTGCTTGAAAAAGAAGGATATAATGCAAGAAGCAATCTGCAATTTATCGAGCCTATGATTAAGGCGAGCGAAACTCAACAAAAGATATTGGGTGGCATTGGCGCAGTTGCATTTTTAGTTGCTGCAATAGGCATCGCAAACACCATGGTCATGAGCATATATGAAAGAGTTAAAGAGATTGGCATAATGAAAGTAATTGGCGCAAGCATCAAAGATATTAGAAGAATATTTTTGAGCGAAGCTGCACTAATCGGCTTTTTCGGAGGAATTGTAGGCGTTGGGCTTAGCCTTATTGTAAGCAATATAATAAATAGCTATGCAGCTAAGGGCGGTTCAATTGAAAGCATGGGCATGATGGGACCAATGATGGGACCTGGCGGAGAGGAAGTAAAGATTTCTCTTATTCCAATATGGCTTATACTTGTTGCAATTGCATTCTCGACTATAGTCGGCTTAATAAGCGGATATTATCCAGCAAGTAAAGCCACCAAGCTCTCAGCGCTTGAAGCAATTAGAACTCAATAAAAATCCCCACAATTTTGTGGGTTTTTTATTTATAAATAAAGAATTGTATTAATCATTTTCTTGTGATAGAATATGATTATGAAAGAAGTCATTATGGAAGAAATGATCAATAAAGAAAAATTAAAAAATAGGCTCATCTCCACTCTTTCTGATGACTGGAGAGATGCTCTTAAAAGCTATTTAGATGGCGAGGAGTTCGATAATATTTGCAATATATTATCAATGAGGATTTTAGACGATAAAGAGATATTTTATCCAAAGCTCGATAATATATTTCGGGCATTTAAGCTCACTCCTCTTTCTGATGTAAAGGTGGTTATACTTGGGCAAGACCCATATCATACGCCAAATACCGCCGATGGACTTGCCTTTTCTACTAGTAGAGAGGCTTATATGCCACCATCTCTTAGAAATATTTTTAAGGAATTAGATGATGATCTTAATATCAAAAATAATTCTACTGATTTAAGCCCATGGGCAAGGGAGGGCATATTGCTTTTAAATGCAAGCTTAACTGTAATAGAGGGCAAGGCAAATAGTGATGAGGCTATGTGGAAGGGCTTTAGCGACAAAGTTATAGATGTATTAAATAAAGATACTAGGCCAAAAGTGTTTGTACTTTGGGGTAATTTTGCTCAAAAAAAAGCAGGCCTTGTATCAGAGCCGCATATTATTATAAAATCTGCCCATCCATCGCCGCTTTCGGCGAATCGTGGATTTTTCGGCTCACATGTATTTAGTAAGATTAATGAGGCATTAAGATATTTTAACTATGATGAGATTGATTTTAAATTGAGGTGAATATGGAATTTTTGAATGTATTAGAGATGGATATTAAAATTAATGGCATAGATTGCACGGAACTCAGCCCAATTGGTAAAAAGCCTGAGCATGCAATTGTATTTTATCATGGCTTTACCTCGTCTAGAGAGAAGGCGATGTTTCGTGGAAAGATTTTTGCAAGCCTTGGATATTATGTTTTAATGGTCGAGCAGATGGGTCATGGTACGAGATCAGATGAATTTAAGATTGGTGATTTTTCGATTACTCCCGATGGTGGATTATTTGAAATAGTTATAAAATCCATATCGGAAAGCCCAAGCATAATAAATTATATCTGCGAGAAAAAAGGCTTTAATGCAAATAATTTAGTTATCGCAGGCCACTCGATGGGCTCGATGGTCGCTGCAGGAATATTTGTAAAAAATCCTTTCGGCTCTTTATTGTGTTTTAATGGTGCCCTTGATTACAACGGACTAATCAATCGCCTTAATCGTGGTAGATTAAAAAATGACGAAGCGGCTCTTGAGCTTAAGAATACTCTTCGCTATTATAATCCGGCAGGATTTCTTTCAAAGCTTGAAAATCGACCAATATGTATAATTGACGGCGACAAGGATCCTGTTATCCCAACTGAAATCAATAAGGAAGTTATCCATGTACTAAAACCATTTTATAATAATAAAAATCTCTTGGAATACAATGTAATAACAAACGCCAGTCACAAGATGACGACAGAATCGATTGCAATTGCGGTGAACTTTTTAGAAAGCGAGGATGTAAAAAACTATGGAAAGCAAAATAAATGAGAATAATATTATAAGATATCGTCCAAATCCCCTTAAGCTCGAGGTGCTGGGCGATTTTTACGAGATGAAAAGGCGGCTGACTGCAATAGTCCTAGGAAATTTGCTATTTTCGTTTGGGGTAAATGCTTTCTACACTCCACATATGTTTTTAAGTGGAGGCATTGGCGGTATTTCCATTATGATTCAATATCTAACTGGCATCTCGGCTGGTATTTTGGTTTTTATTCTAAATTTGCCACTGTTTTTAGTAGGCCTTCGCAGTCTTAGCAAGAAATTTTTATTCTACGCTTTTATATCTACCATAGTCCAGTCGCTTACTATGATAGTTTTTCGTGGAATCGACGAATATATTTCATTCGATAATTCCATGCTCTCTGCAATAGTTGGAGGAGTGTTAAATGGAACGGCAATGGGCATACTCTTTAAAAATGGATGTTGCCAAGGTGGATTTGATATAGTCGCTGCTGTTATGAAGAAAAAATATAATATGCAAATCGGCTCCGTCCTTATGATGCTAAATATGTTTGTGGTAGGAATAGGTAGCTATCTATTTGGAATAGATCGCGGAGCATATACTCTAATTGCTATGTATCTATCATATTCAGTCTTAGATAAAGTTCAAATGAGCAAGGGAGATTTAAAAGCAGTTTATATTGCAAGCTATAAGTCGCCCGAGATTGCAAAGGCAATCACTCTTGAAATGAGCCGCGGCGTAACAATGCTTCACTCGGAAGGTGGCTGGAGTCGCCAAGAGGGATATGTGCTTTATCTTGTAGTAAATTCACGTGAGGTTGCAATCCTAAAGCGCATAGTATCTCGCATAGACGACGGTGCTTTTGTAGGAATTAGTGAATTAACCGAAGTACATGGGCGTGGCTTTAAAAAAGACGAGGTTGATTAACATAATCTTAACAATATTATGCTAGAATCTAATTGTAGATAGCAAAGGAGGAATATGCCTAGTTTTTATACTCATTACAAATTTGGCAGAGATATTATAAAGGAGCTCTCGCCCAATATTAAGAGCATAGTGGAGATTGACCCTAGCTTATTTATATTCGCAAATCAAGGGCCAGATATTTTTTATTTTAACATCGGGCTCAATTTAAATAACGATAGAACGGGAGATATAATTCACAACACCAGCTTTAATGAATTAAGTGAGATCATTCGCCCAGTCCTTATAAAAAATAGTGCAAGGAGCTTACACTTTAACTATTATTTGGGGCTTTCACTCCATTTTTTATTAGATAGCACACTTCATCCAACGGTGGAGGCAATGGTAAAAGACAATTATTCACATATCGATATCGAAAGTGAACTCGATAGATATTATCTTATAAAAGACAGTAAAGATCCACGTGATTTTAAGCAATCAAGTCTTGTAATTGACGATAGTTATAGCAATATTTTATATGATATATATCAAAACTATAATATAGATGAAAAGACGATAAGGCGTGGATTAAAGGACTTTAAGCTATTAAAAAATATTTTTAGAGCTCCTAATTCCTTTAAAGAAAAAACTGTAATTGGTCTATTAAAGCTAATTGGCAAAGATGCAATTGCGGGACAAGTTATAAGAGAGAAGCCTTTTTCTTATGCCTCTATTTCAAATGCTAAGCTAATACCTCTTATAGATGAGTGCATATATCGCGCCCCAAACTATCTCGAGGAGGTCTATCGACATATATATTGTGGAGGAGATCCGCCAATAGAATTTAGAAAGGATTTTAATGGAATTTTATGAAGACTAAATTAACTAAATTAGAAAAGCATTGGATATTATATGATATTGCAAATTCAGCATATATTTTGCTGGCAACTACTATTATACCCGTGCTATTTAACTCAATTGCAAGCTCCCAAAATCTAAGCGATGATCAATATCTCGCATATTGGGGATATGCAATTACGGCTGCGACTCTAATAGTAGCCTTACTAAGCCCAATACTCGGTACCATTTCAGATGGCAAAGGTCGAAAAAAACCTCTCTTTACCATCTTTCTTACAATTGGAGTACTCGGCACTTTTATTCAGCCCTTTATTGGCTCGTGGCTATGGTTTTTAATCGTACTTGTAATTACCAAGGTCGGCTTTAATGGCTCAATCGTCTTTTACGACAGTATGCTCACAGATATAACCACTCCTGAGCGAATGGACGATGTCAGTAGTCAAGGATATGCTTGGGGATATATCGGATCTTGCATTCCATTTATAATAAGCATTGGCTTAATAATGTTTGGCCCTAAAATCGGTCTTGCGATGAATACTATTATGATAATAGTATTTGCAATAACTGCAGTTTGGTGGGGTGTGCTGAGTCTTCCTCTTTTAAAGAATTATGAACAAAAGCACTATGTTGAAGCGATTAAAAATCCATTTACTGGTTCATTTAAAAAACTAAAGGTGACCTTGGCGGATATTGCAAAGCACAAGAAGATAAAATACTTTTTGCTGTCCTTTTTCTTCTATATCGACGGGGTCTATACTATAATAAGCATGGCAACTGCTTATGGTGCTAGCCTTGGTCTTGATTCCAACGGACTTATACTAGCTCTTCTAGTTACGCAAATAGTCGCCTTCCCATGTGCTATATTCTTTGGAAAGATCGCAAAGAAATTTAAGACCGAAAGCCTATTAAAGATAAATATAATCGCCTATGCGCTAATCGCCTGCTACGGAGTTTTCTTAGAAAAGCTATATCAGTTTTGGATACTTGCTGTTGCTGTAGGTGGATTTCAAGGGGCAATACAAGCTCTCTCAAGAAGCTATTATGCAAAGATAATTCCGCCTGAAAAAAGTGGAGAATATTTTGGCATATTTGATATATTTGGCAAGGGAGCAAGTATAACAGGCACGCTTTTGGTAAGTGTTATCACCTCAATTACCGGCAAACAAAATATCGCCATTATGGCTCTTGTAATATTATTTATACTAGGATATATATTCTTTAGTCTCGCTGCAAAGACGAGTAAATATGAATAGATAATGTCGATAGGACTGCATTAGTGCAGTCCTATTATTTTACAATAAATTAACAGATGATTAACCATTGCTTAATAGATTTGTTTTACAATGAGTCGTGAGGTGATAATATGAGGAAAAGATGCTCGCTCGTGCTGCTGAAGAAGCTAAAAGCGATGGAAAATTCCTGGTGGTCTATATGCATAAGCCACTATATTCTGGCGGCAATCATATCGACGATATGGACACAATTGCAATAAGAAAATTCTATGCACCACTATTCGATAGACTTGGAGTTGATCTTGTAGTGGCTGGTCACGACCACGTCTATACTAGATCTATGGTAGATGGAAATGGCAATAGAAGTGACAATGCTCCACTATATATAACAGCAGGCCATGCAGGTAGCTTAAAATGGTATAGCGGAACTGATTATGAGGTGGAGAATAAGGATCCAATACTTCCAAACTATGAATTCTTAGACTTTAACTCCAATGACTACGAATGGAGAACCAATCCGATTTATTGTGAATTGGTAATTGAAGGAAATTCTATGACTATAAATGCTTATAGAATAGAAAATAATGAATCCATTTTATTTAACAGCTATAGCCTAAGTAAATAAAAAAACAGCGATTGCATAGTTGCTCTCGCTGAATTTACATAATATTTAAAGCTTAAATAGTTTTTTGTTTTTAATTTCCCATCTCTCCTCGGCAATGCTATCTATAAAATATCCATCATGACTGCAAAAAAGCATAGTTCCCTCGAAGTCAAGAAGTAGCGACTCAATCGCTTCATAGCTATTGATATCAAGATAATTGCTTGGCTCATCGATTAGTAAGACATTTATATCAGATACATTTAGCATGGCAAAACTTAACTTAGTAAGCTCACCTCCCGACAGAGTTCTAGCCGGCTTATCAAGCCCGTCTTTGCTAAAGCCCATCCTAAGAAGGGTTGCTCTATTTATATGTTCTTTTTGTATGCTTACTGACCTCATATTATCTATTATACTCTTATTAAAGTCGATATTCTTAAAGCTTTGATCAAAATGACCGAGCTTCGCCTTAGGGACAATTCTAATGTCTGGATGATGATTTAATATTAGATTTATAAGCGTGGTCTTTCCTGCACCATTCACCCCGAGAAGAGCCGTCCTAGTATTTCTCTTTAGTGCAAAGCTTGCATTAGAAAAAATTTCAGTATCTCCATAAGAAAAACTCAAATCGTCTATCTCTATTATTATTTTATTTTGTGGTGGATCAGTTATACTAAAATCGGGTTTAATTCTAATATCTTCGCTCGGCTTTTTGATTTCTCCAAGCCTATCGATTCTCTTTAAAGTATTTTTAGCAGCCTTTGACATGCTCTTTTCTTTGCCACCAATTGACTTTCCAACAGCCCCAAACTCTCGTGCTTTTATCTCTGATTTGCTTAAATGCTTTGGCTTTTTTTGTGATCTTTGAGCTCTTATTTGCTGATCTTTAGCGATATTTAAAAGCCTTTTTTTCTCCTCTATCGCATTTTCGTATTCCCTAAGCTCGCTTAATTTATTTATATCCCTCTCGCGAATCCAATCGTCATAATTGCCAAGAAAATCTATAAGCTTGCCATCTTCAATTATCCACAAACGGTCGCAGAATTCATTTAGTAGCTCGCGGTCATGACTTACTAAAATAAATGTATTTTCTAGATACAGCCTTGTCTTTAATTCGCTGATACCATCTATATCAAGGTGGGCAGTAGGCTCATCGAGCATAATAATATCGTGCGGAGTATTAAAAGCCTCCATTAGCCTTAGTCTAACCTCTTCTCCGCCTGAAAAACTATTATCCTTCCTATCTATTAAATAATTTATATTCCACCTACTTGCCTCTTCGCCCGAGAGATCCTTTAGCTTTGTGATATCTCTTTGCTTGAAATAAGCCCAAAGTCCACTCTTGTAAAATTGCTCGGATTTAAATTCTTCATTATAAATTGCATTTAAAAAACTAGTCTTGCCACAACCATTTGCTCCTACAAGACCAATTCTATCTCCACTATTTACATTCAAATTATCGACCTTAAACAATTCCTTGTAGTCGATAGTCATACTAGCCTTCCTAATAGATAATAACATATAATATAACTCCTTTCTATTTATTTTGAATTATATTTTAATTACTATCATTCTAATTACCTCCTATGTATATTGCATGAGTTCGCTGTAATTTTTAGGAAAAATCGGAGTATTTTGATTGATGACAAGACGGCAGAGCGAGTTATATGGATAATAACGAGCAATTGCCAATTGCAGATAGAAATTAAAAGAAACGATTTAACCCCAAATCTAGATTCGCGAGGAAAAACGAGATGATTTTGGACGAAAACAAGGCGACAAAGTGAGTCGTATTGACTAATACGTCGAACGATGTCGACCGAAGTTTTCGTTCAAAAGGGCTCATTTTAACCGTAAATTAAATTGCTTGGGCAGCCGTCAAATAAACCAACTCCACCACATCCTCCACAGAACAACCACGTGAAAGGTCGTTGACTGGTGCTTTCAAGCCTTGGAGGATGGGGCCTAGTGCTTTAAAACCGCCTAGACGTTGAGCGATCTTGTAACCGATATTTCCTGCTTCAAGAGATGGGAAAATAAAGACATTGGCGTGACCTGCAACAGGTGAGCCTGGTGCTTTCTTTTCTCCAACGCTTGGAACGAAGGCGGCGTCGAATTGAAGTTCGCCGTCGATTACGAGATCTGGATTTGCTTCTTTGGCAAGTCTTGTGGCTTCGATGACCCTTTCGGTCTCTTCTGATTGAGCGCTTCCCTTAGTTGAGAAGGAGAGCATAGCAATCTTTGGATCATCTATGCCAAAAGTCTTTGCCGTTTCATTTGAAATAATAGCATTCTCAGCCAAATCTTCAGCTGTTGGTGCTATATTGATTCCGCAGTCTGAGAATATATATCTTTCGCTATCTTTAAGCATTACAAAGACACCTGAGGTCTTTTTATATGGCTCCTTCATCTTAATTATTTGAAGGGCTGGGCGTACTGTACTTGAAGTGGAGTGATTTGCACCGCTTACAAGTCCATCTGCCTTTTTCATATAGACTAGTAATGTCCCAAAATAGTTAGGATCTTCCTTTAGGAGTTTTCTTGCTCCTTCTTCATCGATTTTGCCTTTTCTTCTTTCGACAAAAGCCTGTGTCATATCTTCGATATCGGCTTTATCAATGTCGATATAATCAAGTCCTTCGAGATCAAAGCCCTTGGTTAAAACAAGTGGATTAACTAGTCCCTCTTCTTTTAAAATGCGAGCAGCACTTACTACTCTTTCATCTTCTCCTTCTGGTAAGATGATTGTTAAATTCTTACCAACAAGTTTTTCTTTTACTTCAGATAACAAACTCATATATACTCCTTTTAAGTTTTTTGCTTTTTTTGTTTTCTACTTTTTGTTTTTTACTTTTTGTTTTTACTTTCTGCCAAAGATTAGTCGATAGATGGCAATGACGACGCATGCGCCAAAGATTCCAACGATCAAATTGCCGACAAATCCTCCTTTTGATTGGAGACCAACTAGACCTAAGATCCATCCACCGACAGTTCCGCCGATGATCCCTGCCAAGATATTCTTGATAGCTCCCATAGATCCATCAGCTTTCATGATAAGTGATGCGATCCATCCAGTCAATGCTCCAACGATAATTGAATAAATCATAATATACCCCCTTTTGTTAGATATTTATTCTCCTAACATTGTTTTTATACCCAATTACAATGATTTTACACATATTGTTTTCTCGGGCAAAAATTTATCATCATCGATGATCTCGCCAGGGGCATATATCGGAATGCCAGGGGGATATGGTGCAATAAATTCCTTGCTAATTTGATTTAGCGCATCTTTTTTATCCAATATTATTCCTTCTTTTTCATATGCCTCATATGGCTCCATTGCCTTCTTAGGGATATAGGGATTGTATTTTATATAATTTTCTTCATAATTATTTATATTGCTATTTGAAATTTCCTTAATTGCATCTAGAACTCTATCATAATCCTCTTTTTTATTATTTAATGTGGCTAGCAACAATATATTTTTGCCATCATTCATCTCGCATTCGATATTGTAGTCATAATAAAGCCTATCCATAAGTGCATCTCCACTAAGTCCATCAACCCCTACGACTATTTTAAGTGGATCGCGAGTAAATCTATTATTTTTAAAATTATTATCTAGCACGTGGACTTTATCGATGGATTTTAGGCTTTCATTTAATTCACATGCATATGCTATATTCTCATCTAGCTTCTCTCTTCCTACACTAGCTGCAAATGAAACAGCCATCTCATTCGAGGCAGTTAATATATAGCTTGGACTAGTCGTTTGAAACAATTTAATTGCATCGAATAAATTATCTATGTCAACTATATCACTCGCAACGTGGACAAGTGCGGTTTGAGTTAAACCCGTTAGCATCTTATGGGTCGATTCAATTACTATATCCGCCCCCGCTTCCACAGCTGAGATGGGCAGTTTTTTGCTAAAATTAAAATGTCCTCCATGCGCCTCGTCAACTATCAATAAAATATTTAAGCTATTGCACAGCGCCACTATTTTTAATATATCGGTTGGATAGCCAAAATAATTGGGATGAGTTATAACAACTGCCTTTGGCTTAAATCTTATCAATTCCTTTTTAAATTCCTCAAAGTCGATATTGTAATCTATTCCAGCAATATAATTGGTCTTAATATACTCTACCTTAAGCCTATTAATTATAGCTGCCCTTAAAACGGATATATGACAATTTCTTGCAATGAGTATGGTGTCATTTGGTTTAGTTGCATAAAAAATAGAGGAGATTATACCGCCTGTTGAACCATTTACAGTATAAAAAGTCCTCTTTGATTTAAATATATTACTAGCTCTTGTTTCACTTCTTTTAATTACGCCTTTGGGATCGTTTAAATTGTCATTTTCGTAACTCTCAGTCGTGTCTAAAAGAAGGTTTAACTCATCGAGCCCGCGCCTTTTATGCCCCGGCATCAAAAAAAGAGTACTATTTTTTTTAAGCTTTTCCTTTAATGTTTTTAATAGTTCTAATTTCATTAAAATCTATCCAACTCGTTGATCTTTGAAAGCTGACGATAAAAAATATATATCATCATCACAAATGCCATAGATACCAATATAAATAGCAGATATTCCTCTCCTGCCTTAGCTTTAAGTGGAAAAGCATAGATGAAATGAAAGACTTGCACCAGTATTAAAAGTGCAGCATATCTTTGAAAACGCGCATTTCTCTTATAATATCCATCCATTAAAAGTACAGCTGCAACATATAATCCAAGAATCATTGATGGGATTGCTCGTAGCCTTGGCATAAGTGTGCCAGGGTTTGCCTTAGAATAATCATTTTGTGGCAGTATGGCAAGTACAAGTGAGACTATTGCAAAGACCAATATTAAATTCAATTGCTTTTGATAGCGTTTTTTCTTAAAGGCAATTATATACATATAGTAGCTAAACAAGCTTAAAAGAATCAAAAATAGCATGAAAATCATACGGCTAAATCCAAGTACTTTTGGAGATGCCCCTTGATTAAGTTCAAAATATGCATATATCCTTGCAAGATAAACTTGTCCAATCATGCAAATTCCAACCACACCCAATATTGCAACGACTTTAAAAAAGTTATTCCAACCGGCTTTCTTAAAAAGATAATTGGTCATATATATGGTAATAGTTAAAAAACTAATTGCAAATAAGACTTTTAATATATTAACAATGGTTTCAATCATTTTAACTCCTCGAATATGCCTTGGTAATTATTTTAAATGGCGCATCTACCATAGATTTTATTTCATCTAAATAATCATAGTCGCCAAATAAGAAAAATGCACCGCCAGCTCCTGTCATTTTAAAATTAGAATCTAATTCAAATAATTCACGATAGAATTTTGCAAGCTCCTTATTATTTCTTAAAACGGGCTTTAAAAGCGAGTTGTAGTTTTCGCGTCCAAAATCCTCAGGCAAGAGCCAAGAATAGATATTGCTTGAGAATGAAGGCTCTCTATAGACTATTAAAACATCTTTTTTCACGCAGCTAATTGCTTCAAGCCTCTCTAAAATCTCTCCACGACCTGTTGCAAGCTGAATGCCTCCATCGATAAAAAAACTAACATCCATCCCCAAAGACTTAGCAATGTTAAAAATCTCATCGCGAGAGAGTTTAAGATCATATAGACTATTAAGTGCCAAAATTGTATTTGCTGCATCGCTTGAACCACCGCCCATGCCACTTGCAATTGGAATAAATTTATTTAAAATAATCTTGCATGGAGCAAAATCCCTTATCGATCGAAGCAAATCGACGGCTCTTGCCACCAAGTTGTCCGATAGGAGTGAAGAATCGCTACAATAAAGCTCATCTTTATCTCTATTAATATCTATAAAAAGCTCATCTCCATATTCGATTTCGCTCATCAAGCTCTCAATCTCGTGATAACCATCAGCCCGCTTATTAAGCACATAAAGATATAGATTGAGTTTGCCATTACAAATAAATTTTTCCATAATTCACCATGATTATTATATCAAAAATAATGATATAATACAATAAGAAAAAAGGGCTAAGCCCTTATCCTAAGCAGTTGGCGTTACTCGCACACGCTCACACAAAATGTCGCTATAAGAATAGCTAACTATCCCCGTCACATCGGAAGAAAAATTAACTTCCACCGTAAAAATCCCCGGGTAGGTATTTGCCAAGATACCCGTGGCCTCTACAATTCTGTTTCTTCCCATGTCTGCTTTGATCACTACCGTTTGCCCAATCATTTCTTTCAAATCATTCTTGATTGCTTCAACTCTACTCATAACGCACCCACTTTCATTAAATTTTGTCTGTAATATGATTGTAACACAAAAACTCACTTTTGTCAAGTAAATTACTCTCGATATAGAAAAAATTAATAATTAAAATTTAGAAGATAATTATAAAAAATTTAAAAAAAGACTTGACAAGCTTTGAAAGTTATGGTATCATTGTCTATGTTAAGAATTTCCGAAGAAAGCAGGTATGGTTATCCAGTAAATCCCGCCGAGGTTATTGTCAAATCTGATCTGATTTTATGACCTCGTTTTGCGAGGTCTTTTTTAGCCTCAATAACGAAATACGATAGGAATCTTTACAAATTTTAAAGGAGGTGTCGCATGAAAGAGGCAGTACTAAGAGAAAAAGAACAAATCGTGTCTGAAATTATCGAAAAGTACAACAAGTCATCATCAGTAGTTCTAATGGACTATCGTGGACTGGATGTTGAAAGCATAACAGAGCTAAGAAGCAAATTCCGCAATGCTGGTGCTGAATACAAAGTCTACAAAAATACTTTGATGGTGCGTGCTTTTAAAGAACTTGGACTAGAAGATTTTAATCAGTTCTTAGAAGGCCCTAATGGAATTGCTTTCTCCTATGAAGACATTGTAGGTGCAGCAAAAGTTTCAACAGAATTTGCAAAAGAAAATGACAAACTTGAACTAAAAGCAGGCATCGTCGATGGAAAGATTATCGATATAAATGAAATCAAAGCTCTAGCAGAGCTTCCACCGAAGGAAGTCCTACTTGCTCAAGTACTTGGTGGCATGAACAGCCCAATCCAAGGATTTGCAAATGTACTACAAGGAACAATTCGTTCCCTCGTCTATGCTCTAGACGCAGTAAGAGCAAAACAAGAAAATTAATTTTGGAGGTATTTTAAATGAGTGAAAAAGTTACACAACTAATTGAAGATGTAAAAGCATTAACAGTACTAGAACTAAGCGAACTAGTAAAAGCATTAGAAGAAGAATTCGGAGTATCAGCAGCAGCTCCAATGGCAGTTGCAGCAGCTCCAGCAGCAGGCGCAGCAGCTCCAGCAGCAGCTGAAGAAAAGACAGAATTTGACGTAGTTCTAAAGTCAGCTGGCGCAGAAAAGATCAAAGTTATCAAGGTTGTTAGAGAAGCAACTGGACTAGGTCTAAAGGAAGCTAAGGAAATGGTTGATGGCGCACCTAAAACAATTAAGGAAGGTGTATCAAAGGACGACGCAGAAGCTCTAAAGAAATCATTAGAAGAAGTAGGCGCAGAAGTCGAAGTAAAATAGTTTTAGACTGTTTTTAAAGAACGTAGATATTAGCTCTGCGTTCTTTTTTTGCCTACTCCAATCGACCTTCGGCTTCGCCTCGCTCTCTTGGTTTCTTCTATGGCCGTCAATTTCTAACATAGAAACTTCGCTTCTCTCGTTTCTATGTTGAAATTCAGGCATAGGTCCTGCCTCTGTTCTCGTTCGCCCTTTGGGCTCCGAATCACAGGGCTAGGGCCGTAAAGAAGTTTTGGCGCAGAAGTCGAAGTAAAATAGTTTTAGGCTATTTTTAAAGAACGTAGATATTAGGTCTGCGTTCTTTTTTTGCCTACTCCAATCGACCTTCGGCTTCGCCTCGCTCTCTTGGTTTCTTCTATGGCCGTCAATTTCTAACATAGAAACTTCGCTTCTCTCGTTTCTATGTTGAAATTTTGGCATG
>JALEOH010000017.1 GCA_022766605.1 Ezakiella sp. | reverse complement strand
CTATCATAGTAGATACTAAATGCAGTCTTTCCTGAAGATGAAATTAGCTTTTGATTTCCATCTTCACCTGCATTTTTTTCTTTTATTAAATTTTCATTTCTATGATAGTATTTTGCAAGTTCAGTTGGATTACTAGTAACGGCTTTATCAATATCTGGGAACTTTATTCCATCTGGAGTTACTTTTGAAAGGTCAGGAGATTTGCCGACTTCTCCATTTGAAATCTTCTTACTGCCAACATAGTCGTATCTTTCTTTAAAAGGTGCAGAAGGGTCATAGTCCGATTTTTCAGTATAGAAAAGAATTGTATAATCTGCTTCTGTATCTTCCTTCCTTATGCCCTCTCCCTTTTTAACTGTACTTCCGTCATTTTTTATACTGTCGTAATTATCTATTTTAAAATTAAGTTCGCCTGAATATGCAAAGATACTCGCAGGAAAACTTGTCAATAAGATAAGCATCGCCATAAAAAATGCCAACCATTTCCTATTTACTTTCATAAATACCTCCATTTAAATTTTAATGTCTAAGCATCATTATAATATAAATAAAAGATATTTTAAAAAAATGTCTGTATATTATATAATGCTCTGAATATGTTTATTGTATCATATAAGGTCCAAAAAGTCTACTAGTTTAATTAAGATTATGCAAAAAATTTTTGTACTTAAATTGTAACATCAAATTAAACTAGTTGCCCTAAGTTGTCCATAAGCCCTAAATTATTTAGTTCCTCCACAAAAACCTCTAAAGGGGTTTTGTAATTTAAGATTTTTCTCGGTAAATTATTCATCTAATTCATTATTTTTATACAGTGGTCTTCAATATAGTCTAATAGTGATTTCCCCTTTGGTAGGAATCCTCTTATTAGACTATTGTGTTTTTCATTACTTCCTCTTTCTTGTGGGTTATTAGGATGGCAATAATAAACATCACCAACATATTTTCTTTCTAGTTCTGTTAAACTAGCAAATTCTAATCCATTATCACTTGTTATTCTTCTAAATATCGATGTGGAATCCTCTAATTTGCCAAGTAAGTTTTCTAAACTAGCATTAACTAATTTAGATTTTTTGGATTATATTTTTAGTATGATTTCCATTCTAGTTTTTCTTTCTGTTATAGTGATTAAAGTGGGTTCTTCTTTATTTTTCTTTGGAGCTACTGTGTCTATTTGGAACATACTCAAATTAGTAGACACAAAAATAGAAACAAATTCCATAGTTATAGCCAAAGAAAAATAATAGAGCAACAAGCATCAGCACGATGAAAATTGATTTATTCTTCGTCATGTTCTCCCTCCTTTCTTTAAAATTTGAATATTAGATATTTATAAATCAATTGTGCAATAAGTATATAATTTATGCAATCCGTATATATATAAGTCAATCTAGAGTATTACATCAAAAAAGCCCCAAAAATGGGGCTTTATCAACATTATTTAATACCACTATAATTATGTCGATAATTTAATATTTTTACGATACAAGAACTAGATTTCCATCAATTCCTTTTCCTTATCCTTGGTCATGCCATCTATTTTTTCAATGAATTTATCGGTTAGCTTTTGCGCGTCATCTTCACCTTTCTTTTGTTCGTCTTCAGTGATTTCCTTGTCTTTTTCAAGTGCTTTGATCTTATCGATTAAATCACGACGAATATTTCTTATATTGACCTTTGCTTCTTCGCAATCCTTGCCGACGATTTTAATAAGCTCTTTTCTTCTCTCTTCGGTTAGTTGAGGAATTGCTAGTCTAATTACTTTACCATCGTTCGATGGAGTGATGCCAAGGTCTGAGGCTAAGATTGCCTTTTCGATTGCAGGGATCGCATGTGCATCCCATGGTTGAATTACTATTAGTCTGGCTTCAGGAGCCGATACATTTGCCATTTGCTTTAATGGAGTCATTACTCCATAATAATCTGCTTCGATTCTATCTAAGAGTGCAGGATTAGCCCTACCCGCTCTTATTGAATTTAGTTCGTCGCCATAGACTGATATGGATTTTTCCATTCTATCTTCGGCATCTTTAAATACATCTTTAAGCATATTTGCCTCCTGTCCTTATTTTTTTATAATAGTTCCTATCTTTTCGCCTTTTAAGGCTCTCGTTATATTGTCGAACTCATCTATGCCAAAGACGAGTAGTGGAATATCATTGTCCATGCAAAGGCTAGTTGCAGTAGAGTCCAATATTTTTAAATTGCGTGCTAGTATTTCACCATAACTTAGCTCGTCGAATTTAGTAGCATTTTTATCGAGTTTTGGGTCGGATGAATAGACTCCATCTACTCCCTTTTTAGCAACTAGAATTTCATCTGCCTCTATCTCAGCTGCTCTTAATGCTGCTGTGGTGTCGGTCGAGAAATATGGATTACCAGTGCCTGCTGCAAATATTACTACGCGTCCCTTTTCTAAGTGGCGTATTGCACGACGTCTTATATATGGCTCGGCAACAGCTCTCATTTCAATTGAAGTCTGAACACGAGTTACAACACCTTTTTGCTCAAGAGCAGATTGTAGTGCAAGTGCATTCATGACAGTGCCAAGCATTCCCATATAATCCGAGGTCGCCCTTTCTATCGAGGCTGCATCGCGGCCTCTCCAAAAGTTTCCGCCACCTACTACTATTGAAATTTCAATATCATCTGTCTTGGCGGCTTTAATTGCCTCAGCCATCTTATTTACAAATTCCATGTCGATGCCACTTGGCTTACCGCCAGCCATCGATTCACCCGATAGCTTTAATACAACTCTATGACTCATCTAAGCATTCATTTGCTTTGCAACTTCTGCTGCAAAATCTTCTTCTCTCTTTTCTAGTCCTTCTCCGACTTCATATCTAGTAAATCTTCTAATTTTGATATTTTCACCAATCTTTGTGATTAAATCAGTTAAGAGATCTTGTATGCTCTTGTCTGGGTCTTTAATAAATGGTTGATCAAGTAGAACAACTTCTTTATAATATTTTTCAATTCTACCTTCGACCATCTTTTCAACGATATTTTCAGGCTTGCCTTCGTTAAGTGCTTGTTGCTTTAGGACTTCCTTTTCGTGTTCAATCTTTTCTTGTGGAACTTCTTCTCTAGTTACACAAAGTGGATTTGTTGCTGCTACTTGCATTGCAATATCCTTTACGAATTGCTTAAATTCATCATTCTTAGCTACGAAGTCAGTTTCGCTGTTGACTTCTACCAAAACGCCAATTCTTCCGCCGTGGATATAGCTTTCGACAATTCCTTCTGCTGCAATTCTAGATGCTTTCTTGGCTGCCTTAGAAAGTCCCTTTTCACGTAGATAGTCTACTGCTTTATCGATATCGCCATTTGTTTCAACTAGTGCTTTTTTGCAATCTAGCATGCCAACGCCGGTCTTTTCTCTTAGCTCCTTAACCATGCTTGCTGTAATTTCCATTATATCACTCCTATTCTTCAGATTTTTCTATTTCTTTTTGTGCTTCTCTATCTTGACTTAGTTTAGCTTCCATAGCTTCTTGATCGAGATCTTCATCTTCGTCTTCTTCAACTGGTCTTGTATATTGTTCGCCTTGCTTTGCTTCTAAAACTGCATTTGCAATTGTTTCAGCTATAAGCTTGACCGATCTAATAGCGTCATCATTTGCTGGAATTGGAATATCTACTTCTTCAGGGTCGCAGTTGGTATCTACTACTCCAATGACTGGAATTCCAAGTATTCTAGCTTCAGCTACTGCTATTGCTTCTTTATTTGGGTCTATTACAAATAGGCATTGTGGAAGGCCTTTCATATCCTTTATTCCGCCTAAGAATTTTTCGAGTCTTTCGCCTTCATGACGAAGCTCTGCAACTTCTTTCTTAGTTAGAGCATCGAATGTGCCATCTTCTTCCATTGCTTCGATTTCAAATAGACGACTTATAGATCTTTTAATTGTTTGGTAATTGGTAAGCATTCCACCTAGCCATCTTTGATTGACATATGGCATTTCACATCTATTGGCTTCTGCTTCAATAGCTTCTTGTGCTTGTTTTTTTGTTCCAACGAACAATACATTGCCGCCATCTTCTACTACATCTTTGATGAACTTGTAAGCTTCTTCTACTTGCTTTACTGTCTTTTGTAGATCGATAATATAGATCCCGTTTCTCTCTGTGAAGATGAATGGAGCCATCTTAGGGTTCCATCTTCTCGTTTGGTGACCAAAGTGGACACCAGCTTCTAATAAGCTTTTCATACTAATTACACTCATTTTATACCTCCGGTTTATTCATTGGCATCCGTCCTCTATCGACATCAACCTTAAAAGGCAACCAATGTCAATATCGGGATGCTTGTATACTTACTTTGCTATTATAACATAAAATGCTATTTATGACAAGTATTTTAATTGATTTTTACTCTTTATCTCTCTTTTCTTCATATTCGCAATTAAGGCATTTATATTGCCAATATTTTGAATAATTCTTTCTTGTTAAAACTCCTCCACAGCTTGGGCATTTTTCCTTAGTTGGCTCGTCAAAGCTTGCAAAATCGCATTCGGGATATTGATTGCAACCAAAAAATATTCTGCCACGCTTGCTTCTTTTCTTAATAACCTCACCTTTATTGCACTTGGGACATTTAATGCCAATTCTATCTTCTATTGACTTGGTATTTTTACATTCAGGAAAGCCCGGACATGCTAAAAAGCGACCAAATTTAGAATTTTTATAGACCATCATTCGTCCACAATGTTCACATTTGACATCCGACACTTCATCTACTAGTTCAACCTCTTTTATAGAGGCTTCCGCTTTATCAAGATCGACTTTAAAATCCTTATAAAAATCCCTTAGAGCTTTTTTCCAATCTTCCTTACCTTCGCTTACTTCGTCAAGCATATCCTCCATGCCTGCAGTGAATTTTACATTTATTACCGACGGAAAATTTTCTTTTAATATATTATTTACTATCTCGCCTAATTCAGTTGGAACTAACAACTTCTCCTTCACTTTTATATATAATCTATTGATAAGAGTTGTAATGGTAGGAGCATAAGTCGATGGGCGTCCAATGCCCTCTTCTTCGAGAGTTTTGATTAAACTAGCTTCGCTAAAGCGTGCAGGGGGCTTAGTGAAATTTTGATTGGCATTTAATTTATTGGGATTGACTTCAAGACCTTTTTTAAATGCACTAAAATCGATATCATTAAATCCCGACTCAATCCCTGTCGCTTTCATATATCCATCAAATAAAATTACTTCCGCTTGGGATTTAAATCGATATATGCCATTGGTCAATTCAATTGATTTTTTTAATATCTTTGCATCTGCCATCTGTGTGGCGATAAATCTATTCCAGATTAATTTATATAATTTATATTCCTCATCGGAAAGATATTGTCTTATGCTTTCGGGAGTGCGGTTCACATCTGTTGGGCGAATTGCCTCGTGGGCATCTTGAGTGCCTTTCTTTTTATTATGATAATGCTTAGGGCCTTCATAATATTCTTCACCATAGTTGGACTTGATAAAGCTTTGAGCACTAGAAATCGCTTCCTCACTCAATCTATATGAGTCGGTTCTCATATATGTTATAAGTCCAACTTCGCCGCCTGCTCCAACTTTTTTACCCTCATATAATCCTTGTGCTATTTGCATAGTCCTTCCGGACTTGAATCCAAGAACTCTATTGGCGGCCTGTTGCAAAAGAGATGTTGTAAATGGTGGAAATGGTTTTTTGGATCTCTTGGTTTCTTTATTCTCAGTTACTATAAATTTGCCGGATTTTAATTCTTTTAAAATATTATCGGCTTGCAATTTAGTATTGATTTCAATCGCCTTAAATTTACCATCTTCGAGGATTTGTTTTAAATCAAAGACAATTTTACCATCGCCTTCTTTAAATACAGCTTCTATGGTCCAATACTCTTGTGGAATAAAATTTCTTATCTCCTCTTCTCGGTCGCATATTAGCATAAGTGCAACAGATTGCACACGGCCTGCACTTAACTTGCTCTTGACCTTTTTCCAAAGAACTGGACTTAGATTATATCCAACAACTCTATCTAACACACGCCTTGCCTGTTGAGCATTGACGAGATTTATATCAATTTTTCTGGGATGCTTAATTGCCTCCTTGATGGAATTTTTAGTGATTTCATTAAATTCTATGCGATTTTCTTCATCTTCTTCATTTAATAAATATGCCATATGCCATGCAATGGCTTCGCCTTCTCTATCATTATCGGTTGCGATAAAGACGCGGTCCGCTTTTTTTGCCTCGGCCTTTAATTCATTTATAAGAGGGGCTTTTCCTCTAATGTTGATATATTCTGGTTCAAATGTATCTATATCTACTCCAAGTCTTGACTTTGGCAGGTCCCTTATATGCCCCTTGGTTGCCATGACCTTAGCATTTTTTCCTAAAAATCTTTGAATTGTGCGTGCCTTCGTAGGCGACTCTACTATAATTAAATCCATATCATCTTCCTTTTACATTAATAATATATTTCCCACTAGCGCTCGATCTTATTATATCCATTAGCTCAAGCTTGGTAACTATCGTCTGTGCAGTTTTAATATCGAGATCTGTCTTGATTAAAATTTCATCAAGCGAACTCTCCGCCTGCGATATGATATCATATATCTTAAACTCGTCATCTGTCAAGTCCAAGTTGATATTTTCTTCTTCGTCTTTTATAAGCGGAATAAATTCTCTTATTTCATTTAATATATCTTCAGGCATCATTACAAGCTTTGCTCCGTCTTGAATAAGCTTATTGGTGCCTCGAGAATATAGACTATTTATATTTCCAGGCACAGCAAATACATCCCTGCCTTGCTCAGCGGCATAGCTTGCGGTAATAAGAGAACCACTTTTTTCCATAGCTTCAATTACCAAAACTCCAAGCCCCATTCCAGAAATTATCCTATTGCGACGCGGAAAATTATAACTAACGCCCTTGGTATTTGCAGGAAATTCACTTATAACTGCTCCATTTTGAGCTATTTTATAATATAATTTCTCATTCTTCTTTGGATAGATTATATTTAGTCCAGATCCTAAAACTGCGATTGTCCTACCTCCTGCATTTATTGCGGAGTTATGAGCGACTGAATCAGCCCCGCTTGCCATGCCTGAAATAATTGTGATGCCCAGCTTCGCAAGTTCACTTGAGAGATATTCGCACGCACTCCTGCCATATTCGGTGAGTTTCCTACTGCCTACAATTGAAAAAGACAGTTCATCGCAAGGAAGTATATCACCTTTTACATAAATAACAGCAGGCTTGTTGTCGATAGTATGAAGTCTAGTTGGATAATCGTCGTCTAAAATTGTGATAATCCTTGAATCAAATCTCTCATATTCAGTATATATTCTTTTTATCTTATCATAGTCGCGATTTGCGATTATATGATCTATTTTTTCTTCTTTTAAGATATTAAGCTCCATCAGTTCATTCTTGCTTGCAATAAAAACTTGACTAATATCTCCATAACAATCTAATAATTTTAGTATATGCCTATTGTCGACAAATAAATAGTTTAACCAAACTATAGTTTCATTTGCATTTAATTTATTATTCATAGCTATTAAAAATATTTTGAATCAAATGAGCGATAGCGAAGAGCTTCAAGTAGATGCTCATCGGCTATATTTTCTTTATTGTCAAGGTCGGCAATGGTGCGAGCAAGCTTTAAGATCTTATTGTATCCACGAGCTGAAAAGGCGTATTTTTTAAAAGCCATGTCTAGAATTTTCTCAGATGAGGAGGTCAGTTTAGTAAATCTTTGCAGATTTTTTCCTTTAAGCTCCGAATTATTAGTAATTCCAATATCCTTATATCTTTCGATTTGAAGATTGCGAGCAGCATCTACTCTTGCCTTTATCGTGGCAGAGCTTTCGGTCTCTCTTGTATCCTTAAGATCTTTATAATTGACAGCAGATACTTCAATATGCATATCAATTCTATCTAGAAGCGGATTTGAAATCTTGCCTAGATATCTATCGATTTGCTGAGTAGTGCAAGTGCATTCATGATTGGGATCTCCATAATATCCACATGGACAAGGATTCATTGAGGCTACCAGCATGAATTTTGCTGGATAAGTTATTTGGGCATTGATCCTCGATATGGAAACTACATTATCCTCAAGTGGTTGACGCAATACTTCAAGAGTATTTCGATTGAACTCAGGCAATTCATCTAAGAATAAAACTCCGTTGTGGGCAAGGCTTACCTCCCCCGGCTTTGGTATTCTACCGCCACCAACTATTGCAACCGAGCTAGAACTATGATGCGGGCTTCTAAATGGACGAGTTCGTATCAGGCCTTTTTTTGCAGTTAGTCCTGCAACTGAATATATCTTAGTTACCTCTATTGCCTCTTCTATAGTAAGATCCGGCAGAATTGTCGGCAATCGTCTAGCTGTCATAGTTTTACCAGCACCAGGTGGCCCAATGATTAAAATATTGTGATTTCCAGCTGCGGCTATCTCGAAAGCTCGCTTTAAGGTCTCTT
This sequence comes from Ezakiella sp., assembly GCA_022766605.1. GTDB lineage: Bacteria > Bacillota > Clostridia > Tissierellales > Peptoniphilaceae > Ezakiella. Next base: position 18,615 of record JALEOH010000017.1, on the reverse strand, counting down.
GAGATTTAATTTCAGAAAAATCAACATCATAGTGTATATCTTCATTTAAAAACTCAGTGCTTTTAAATGGACTAAGATGTAAATCTCCATTTAAAAATTTAACTATATCTATTAGTCTTTCAAAAGGGAATATATTTACATCATTTAAAATAGAACATTCCTTAGCATTTTCACTTGGAATTATAAAATTATTATAGCCCTCGTCTCTCATTGAAATTACCATGGGCAATACTCCATCGACAGGATTTAACTTGCCTTCAAGGCTTAGCTCGCCTAAGAATAAAAATGGTTCCGTCTTCCCCTCAATTATAATTCCATCAGCTTCTAAAATTGCTATTGCTATTGCAAGATCTGTGTGAGAGCCTTCTTTTTTTGTATTTGCTGGTGCAAGATTAATTGTGATTCGCTTGTCATTTGGAAAAATTAAATTGGAATTAATTACAGCACGACTTACTCTTTCTTTAGATTCTCTTATTGCAGCATCCGGTAGTCCAACAATATTAAAGGCTGGTTTACCAGGAATTGACACATCACATTCTACTTCTATTACTGAACCGATTAGTCCCATTAGGACCGCAGATTTAACTTTTGAATACATATTTCCTCCAACTAAAATTCACTGTCTATAAAGGCATTTTCAATATGATTGATTTTATTTTTCTCATCTTCTTCTAATATTATCTCGATTATATCATATCTAATAGGTAGGCGATACCATTGCTTCTCGGCGATATATCGATCAGCGGTATTTTTTATATGTCTAATCTTCTCGTAGTCCACTGCTTCATGAGGACGACCAAATCGATAATTTTTTCTCGTCTTTACCTCAACAAATACTATGGTGCCGCAATCTTCGGCGATGATATCTATTTCTCCAAATCGATTGCTATAATTCTTTTCAAGTATATTATAATTTTTTTCTTTAAGTAGCTCTACTGCCATGGTCTCCCCACGTAGACCTGTATTTCTATTCTCCTTTTTCATATTTCTTTAAAAAACTTCTCCTGTGTAGATTTGTGATTCCATATTTTTTTATAGCTTCGATATGCTCTTTAGTGCCATAGCCTTTATTTTTTAAAATAGCATAATTAGGATATATCTTATGCCATCCATAACATAGATTATCTCGCAAGACTTTAGCAACTATACTTGCACAAGCTATGTTATAGGACTTTTCATCACCATGAACAATAGACTCTTGCTTGGAAGATATATTTAATTTAACTGCATCGACAAGGACTATTTCAGGCATTTTAAAAATACTTGCCTCTTCATATGCATCTATCATGGCAAGCTTGGTTGCTTCTAATATATTGATATTGTCTATAATATTATTGTCATAATAGCCAACTCCAATTGCAAGAGCTTCTTTCCAAATCAAATTAAAAAATAATTTGCGATTTTTTTCTGATAGTTTTTTTGAGTCATTTACACCGACTATATATCGATGCTTTGGCATTATAACCGCGGCGGATAATACTCCACCAAAAAGCGGGCCACGACCGACTTCGTCGATGCCCATGATAAATTCTTCATCATAAATTTGTTCTATCCAATCAAAATTTGCTTTCATGAATATAGAATAGCATAAGAAAAATAAAATTGCAAGAAAAAAAGCCCGAAGGCTTTAAATTCTTAGCGATTTAATCGCGACTCGATTGATTAATTTATAGAGCATGCCTGCAAGTATGCCGGTAATAAATGCCGTTGGAAGCACTACTACATATAATAATGACATAAATCCAGCTAGTCCTGCTCCACTTATAGTTAGCGCTGTAAATAAAAATACTGAGCCGGATATAAGCGTTGCCACCGCATTTAACAAGATCAAATTAAATGGCTTGACATTATTGCTTGAATATAGATGGCGATAGCAAAAGTATAAGAACAATCCTGATATAATCTTGTCGACTATATTTGCAATTTGTCCTCCAGGGAAAGTCGTCGTACTTGCAGAGATAAATCCTGCTGCAAGAATGATTGAAATGGTAGTTGTAAAATCATTTGCAATCATTATCCCCATAAACATCATCAAAAGTAAAAAATCTGGCTTCATTCCTAAAAAAATCGCTGGTACTACTGCATGTAGTACATATCCTAGTGCTAATAACACGGCTGAAAAAGTGAGTTTTTTTGTTTTCATAATATCCTCCAAAAATAAATTAACAAAAGCTTTAAAAACAAAAAACGCCCCTAATTAGGAGCGTGTATCGCGGTGCCATCCTATTTTATCAATTTGAATAAATCAAAATGAACTCTATCGGGTACTAACATACCCTATCTCGATAACGGGAGAACCGTCTTGGCTACTTTAAAAAATTTCACCTTGCACTCTTAGACCCATTCACTCAAAGTTTTCCTATCGACTCGCACCAACCGTCGACTCTCTTAAAAGACCACATATGAGCTACTATCTCTAATCAAAGCTTTTTGTTTAAATTTATTATAACATTTTTAAAAACAAATGTCAAGGCTTTTTAAGAAAATATTTTGTAAAATTTATTTTTCACGATATACTTGCATTATCTCTTCTAAAAGCTCGGGAGAGGTCTTTGGAGTATAGCTAAGGCAGTTTGCACCAGCATTTACCGTTTCAATTATATGCTCTTCGCTATGGCCACCAGTTGCAATAATTGGAAATTCATCACCAACTATTTTTCGCACTTCACGAAGTAGCTCGGGAGTTTTCTTGCCGCCTGCGACATTTAATATCCTTGCTCCCGCACGAATTTTTCCCATTATGTCGTCATTTAAGCTGGCCACAGTTGCAACAACTGGAATATCTATATATTCACTCATGTTTTTTATAACATCATTTTTCATCGGAGCATTTACAACCACACCGAATGCTCCATGAAGTTCTGCTTGAAATGCTATTTCAATCGAACGAGTGCCAGTTGTAAGTCCTCCACCTACCCCAACAAATACTGGTATGCTTGCAACCTCAAGTATTGCCTTGGTGATTGAAAGCTCAGGAGTAAAAGGATATACTGCCATGACAGCCTCGGCATTGGTATTTCTAATAATTGCAACATCTGTTGAAAATACTAGAGATTTAATTCTCCTGCCCATAATATTAATTCCACTTGCTCTATATGTTGCCTCAGGCACTTGTTGTACATGGCGTCTTAATACAGTATCGACGCTTGGTATGAATTTCTTTTTCTTCTCCTCGGACTTTAATTCTAACTTTTCATTGTCCATATCAATTCCTCCCTTTTAAATAATAATCTATGGCCTCATTTATATTCTTGAATCTTATTATCTTTGCATTATTGGTCTTTATATCCTTATTTCTAATTGAAACGGCAATCTCTTTAAAGCCCATTCTATCAGCTTCGGCAACTTTTGCCTGAAAAGCCTCCGCCTTTCTTATCTCGCCGGTTAAGCTGATATCTCCAATAAAGCAAGTATGGTTTTTTATCGGTTTGTTAAAATAGCTTGAGGCAACACTCATTACTATTGCAAAGTTAATGCTTGGATCAAATGTTCTCAAGCCACCAACCGCTTTTAGTACGACATTCATGTCGAATAATTGAAGCTTTAGCCTATCCTCCAATATGCTAATCATGATATTTAATGTATCTTTTTTAATCGATTCAGATATACGTGAAGGATATGGAGTAAAAGTCTTATTCATCAGAGTTTCTACTTCCATGACTATTGGCCTTGTACCCTCTTTTATTACACCTAAAGCAGATCCAACCACTGGCTCATCTCGGACTGTCATAAAGTATTCACTTGGATTATCAATCGACAATAATCCATTTTCACACATCTCAAAAAAGCCCATCTCTCCTGTTGATCCATATCTATTTTTGGTTGCAAGTAGGCTTCTTAGCGGGTCACCACTTTCACCCTCAATATATAATACAGTGTCGACCAAGTGTTCAATCGACCTCAAGCCCTGAAGCTGATCGTCTTTGTTCATTTGTCCAACTAAAAATACCATACGAGGCCTTGAAATATCCTTTGCAAATTCAACGCATGTATAAGCGCATTCAAGTGACTGAGTTGGACTGCCAGCACGACTTGGTAAATGTTCATCTAATACAAAAGTTTGAATAGAATCAACTATTAATGCATCAACATCAAGTTCCTTTGCCTTACTTATAACAGCATCTAGTGAATTGGTACTCATAACAAATAAATCATCCTCGATATCTGTTAAAATTCTCTCAGCTCTCTTTTTGATTTGACTTTCGCTCTCCTCGCCACTTGCATAGAGAGTTTTATATCCAATATTGGCAAGCTGATTCGACAATTGTAAAAGCAAAGTCGACTTTCCAGCGCCCGGCCTTGCAGTTAAAATGGTGACAGAATCTCTTACGATTCCGCCACCCATAACTCTATCAAGCTCACTTATGCCACTTATTACTCTATCACTATTTAGCCCCTCGACTTCTTTTAGCCTTTTTACTTGCGAGGAATTCGTCTTGGATTTTGCATTTGATTTTGAACTTGTATTTTCTTCAAGAACTTCATCCATAGTCCCCCAGCTCATGCACTCTGGGCATTTTCCTAAATAGCCAATCGATTCATAGCCACAATTATTGCACCGATATAGGCTCTTTTTTGCCATCAAGCTCTCCTTTTTCTACGACAACCTTTTTATCTTCTTTATTATAATCAACTACTATTGAATCGCCAATTAGAACCTTGCCGTCTATAATTAGCTCACTTATCTCATCTTCAAGGGTAGTGGTTAGTGCTCTTTTTAATGGCCTTGCTCCATAAGTGTCACTAAATCCAATCTCAACTATATGATCTATAAAATCTTCAGTAACTTCTATTTTATAGTCGTGCTTAATTCTATCCTTTATCTTTTCTATTTCAAGCATTGTAATCTTCTTCGCAGCTGGTTTATCGAGTGAATGGAAGATGACTATTTCATCAATTCTATTTAAAAACTCTGGCTTAAACATCGACTTTAATGCGGCATCGACTTTGCTCTTAATAGCCTCTTGTTCTGAGCTATTGCTATCGTTAAAGCCAAAAGTATTTTTCTTTTTCAAATCGGAGGTGCCAGCGTTAGAAGTTAAGATAATGACGGTATTTTTAAAGTCAACCTCCTTGCCTTTACTATCAGTGAGTCTACCTTCCTCAAGTATTTGAAGAAGAGCATTGAAGATATCTGGATGAGCCTTTTCAATCTCATCAAATAATATGACCTGATAAGGTCTTCTCCTTACGATTTCTGTTAATTGACCACCATCTTCAAATCCCACATATCCTGGTGGCGAACCAATTAGTTTTGAAACGGAATGCTTTTCCATATATTCACTCATATCAAGTGTGGTTAATTTATTTTCATCTCCAAATAACTCATATGCAATTCTCTTTGCGAGATAAGTCTTACCAACTCCGGTAGGGCCAACGAAGAGCATAGAGGCAATTGGTCTTTTGGGATCTTTAAGCCCCGCCTTTGACCTCTTAATCGCCTTATCAATTACATTTATAGCATCATCTTGACCTATTACTATAGAGCGAAGATTACCACCAAAATTTTGTAGCTTTTGAAGTTCGGTGGAATTCATTTGAGTAACAGGAACTCCGCTCCACTTTGCAACAACCTGCTCAATGGTATCTATATCCACCACATTATAAGAGCTACCATCGTCCTTCATATTGGCGAGCTTTCCCTCTATTACTCTTTCTTCATCACGAAGTTTAGCCGCTCTCATAAAATCTTCGGCTTTAATTGCATTTTCCTTTTCTCCTTGGATCTTTAAAAGATTTTCCTTTAAAATATCAAGTGCATTTTGTGGCTTTGACTTTGTACGAGACTTACTCATGGCTTCGTCCATAACGTCTATTGCCTTATCTGGTAAAAATCTTTCAGAGAGATATCTATCGGAAAGGGTTACAGATTTTACCAATGCTTCATCTGTGATTTTTACTTTGTGATAATCTTCAAATTTATCCTTTATCCCCTTTAATATCTCAATGGTTTCAGCCACGCTCGGCTCGTCAACAGTAATAGTTTGCAAACGACGTTCTAGTGCTGAATCCTTTTCAATATACTTTTTATATTCATCGAATGTCGTTGCACCAATAATTTGAATATCTCCTTTTTGAAGATATGGTTTTAGTATATTGGAGGCATCAAGCGACCCTTCTGAACCACCAGCACCTACTATATTGTGAATCTCATCTATGAATAAAATTACATTGCTATTTTTAGCTGCAATCTCCAGTAATCTTTTAATCCTCGCTTCAAAATCACCACGATATTTTGTACCTGCAACAAGTGAGGTCAAATCTACCGAATAGATTTCCTTGTCTTTAAGATAATATGGCACATTGCCCTCTACTATTCTCTCAGCAAGTCCATCTACTATGGCTGTTTTTCCAACCCCTGGTTCTCCAATTAAAGTTGGATTATTCTTGGTGCGACGAGACAGTATTTGTATCATTCTCTCAATTTCATCTTCTCTTCCAATAACTGGGTCGATCTTACCCGCTTTATATCTCTCATTTAAATTGGTCGTAAATTCTTCAAATACATTCTTATCGTCCGAGCTATCTTCGTCTTCATCTTGAGTCATATTTTTTACAAATTCCGCACGATCAAAGTTTAGTTTGTTTAAAATCACTTCGGTAACGTCAAATCTATCAGTAACAACCGAAACCGCAAGCACTTCTATGGTAACTTCGTCTTCATCCATCATCGATTTTTTTAGATAGACATCGTGTAGCAATACATTTCTTGCCCCTTGTGCGTAGCCGACTATTTGATTATTGCTTCCAATGCCAACCATTTCAGTTAAGGCGCGTTTAAAGCGACCATAATTTAGCCCGTATTGACCAAGTAAATTACAAGTAGGGTCATCTTTTTTTGCAAGTATTGCAAGCAGTAAATGCTCACTGCCCACATATTTACTTCCCATCATCAAGGCTTCTTTGTCTGCATCTTTAACTACTTCTCTTGCATATTCATTATAATTATTTAATTCAAACATATATCCTCCTCTAAATACTCCTTAATTTCTCGGGGAGTAATGACATAATTCTATCAAAATAAAATTTTTCTACATCTTTTTCATCAATGTTTTGCCTGTTTAAATGCTCTGGCTGTGTCGAGATCAATACATTTGCTATATCGCTTCCATTTATATTAACGCCGCTGACTTTTGCATATAAACTAACATCATCTAGTACTCTTAGAAAATCCGCAAACTGTACTTTGCCATCTTTTATATAGTTTTTTACTCTATTTTCTATATATGAAACAAAATCCTCGTCATGTTTTAAATATTCAACTTCAGCCTCTTCCATAATCGACATCTCTTCTGACAGATTTTTTGCAAATTCCAAATCCTCTTTGGGATCTTGCTTTACGATTAATCTTAATACAAAGAATGCCGATGGCCTAGTCATATTATTATATGGAATTAAAAGCCCACCTGGCCTTTTCATTATTTTTTCAACTGAATTCATAACTTTATTTTTATTCATCAGTGCCGGCAAGTGAATCATAGAATCATATATCATGCCATATCCACTTAGCGGAGTCGATGCAGAAAGATAACCAAAAGTCCTGTCCCTTTGAATGTCAAATATATTATTTAAGCTTTTATCAATCGTAGTAACTTGATTATAGCACTCATCCCATGATTTTTTTGAGACTGTTGAAATGAGCATATGGTCGTTATCATTTATAGTAATTACAAGACCAGTTTTTTCATCAAAAAGCAGACTTGGGTCAGCTCCATTGCTTACATTCATAGAAAGTAAATTCTCTTCCTGCATATAGTCAATCTCATTTTGATTAGCTAAATAGCTCGGAATATATTTAAGTGGCAAATTGAGGGCTGCAATTCCAGAAATTATATTATCTCTTAGTTCCCTTTTCTCCTCAACACTTAATTTGTCGGGATATCTATATCCACTAATATTCCTAACCATATCTATTGAATAGCCTGAAACTATCATATTATCCTCTCCAATTCATTTTTTATTTCCTGCGCTCTCTCATATTCTTCCAATCTAATTGCAAGGTCAAGTTCCTCTTTTAATTTATCTACATCCACATTGCCTCTTGATTTTTCCATATTGGGCATCATATTTTTCAATTTGAGTGAATTGATTAAATCCATCTTAAAAGTAGAATAGCAGACCTCGCAACCAGCTTGCAAAGTAAACATGAACTCACGCTTACCTTTTCCGCAGTTAGGACATTTGGGCTCTTGATTGCTATTTTGTTCAGAGACTTTTTCAATTGATTTAATAAAATCCATTAGCTCTTCATTGTTCATCATAATATCTACATCAACGCGTCCTCTTGGTACGTTTGGATTGTTTTCGCTATTTTGAATATTGCCACTTGCCTCACTTAGTTTATTGATTAAACTATTTACGGCATTTCTAGCCATATCCTCATCTATTGGTACATTGCTAATTGGCTCGCCATTTATATTTATATTTCCTATATCTGGATTGGAGCTTGGATCTCCAATTATCTTGATATTTGGAATGCTACCATTAGATGGCATAATAGAACCAAATATACTACTTGATGGATTATTGGCAAAATTCTTCATTTCAAATTTCATAAAATGATGCATAAATTCATTTGGATTTATATTATCTACTTTGCCCGTTATATTATGTCTAATCATAATGCTCTTTCCATCATCACTTGGCCCCATAAATTCGTCATCTTTATCGATTATACCCTCGTCTTTTAAATATTTTTCAAATGCTTCAAATTTTTTAGTACTCTTTCTCATAAATTCTTCAAATCCTTTTTGACCAAGTTGCTTTTTTAATAATTCTTCAGCTTGACTTGGATCAAAATCGTTGATATTAATTCCACTAAAATCTATAATATTAAAGATGCTACCATCTTCTTCATTTTTTCTTTTATAATCATCATATCCATCATATTCATCAAATTTCATAGCCGTCCTCCTTTGCCACCACTAGCAATATATTTCTAAAAATAGATGCACGTTCCCTATTCCTGTCCTCGGGCTTTACCATAAGTGCTCTATCCTCAACACTAGCTTGAATAATCTTAGATTCTCTTTTGGTAATAATATTGGCCTGAGCTAGTGCATCGAGTATCGAATCTATTGTGTTCATAGTGATTGAGTCGCCAATAGTTTCAGTAATAAGAGTCTCAAACTCTTCATTTAAATCAAACTCAACCCTTTCTATCTTAATATACCCACCTCCGCCGCGTCTACTCTCAATATAATAGCCCATGCTCGGCTGAAAGCGAGTCTCAAGCACATAATTTATCTGCGAAGGCGAGCAGTTAAAGTGAAGCGCAAGCTCATTTCGTTTGAGTTCAACTGCTCCACTATTATCATCTAACAATTCATTTAAAAAATCTTCTATAATATCCGTCAATCTTGCCAAATAATTCACCTCCAATTTGACTTTGACTTTCTTTAACTATTAATTATATACCCCATGATGAGAAAATATAACAATTAAAATATAACAATTAAAATAGAAAATAAATAAGCCACCCAATAAGGGCGACTTTATTTCCAAAAGAACCATTTGCCAGCACTATTTATTCTTAAAATTAGATATGCCACAACGACAATAAATAGCTTTTTCAATTCTTTATTGGAAAGATCTTCTAACAAATAATATTTAATTAAATAATATATCGGCACTAATAATCTCGAGAAATATCTACTAAAAGATCGTTCTAGCATCGAAGCCTCATTACTTACACCACTGTTGCCAGTTGCTATTCCGATGAAAATCAAAAAAATACCACTAAGAAAATTTCGTCTGCAATTGATTCTAATATGAATCTTACATATTTATTTTTTATCAATGCTACCTCCAACAAATAACACCCCTAACTTTTAATACATAATATAATCAAATAAAAATTCGGCCCAAAATTGAACAATTATAACATTGAGCACAGATGTTAAAATTAATTTTATTTTATAAATATACTAAAAGTACCATTAACATATACATGTAATAGATAAATAGTTAAAATGATTGTGATAAATCTCTTCAAAGCATCTCTTTTTAACAAAAAACATTCTAATAGCAACAAAACTGAGGGCATAGAATGTGCTAATAAACTAGCTGAAATCTATTAGTTTATTCTTAATATCATCTACATTTTTCAATTTAAATGAATGCACCATGAAGGAGGATTTATCATTCATATCTTGATATAGAGTTTTAAAAGCATCCATCTCTCCAACAATCTCTCTTAACTTCTTGTATTCTTCTCCATTTTCGACTTTCTTATTACAAGCGGTAAATATCAAAGCTATCGCAAGCAATGTCAATAATAATTTTTTCATATTGCCTCCATAAAAATATTATATCACTTATGTAAATTCTAGTCAAAAAAATAAGCCCATGCAGGGCTTAATTAAAATCCAACATAGGATAATTGGTTATAATTCCATCTACTCCAAGAGCAATCATTTTCTCATAGCTTAATTTATCATTGACTGTCCATACATTGGTCATAATGTCTCTATTTTTTAGCATATTTATAATATCATTATCGACGGTAGTAAAAAGCGGATGATAGATCATTAAATCATTTTCCAAAAGATATCTATCAACGTCGATTAATTTAGTTGCAGTAAGAGCTGCAAGTGGAATGCCTTTATCGATCTCTCTAAATCTAAGCAAGCTATAATGATTAAAGCTGGATATTATTAGCCTATCAAGCATATTATAATCTTTAAAAGCATTATATACTTTTTCTTCTATTCCATCATATTGAAACACCGTTGTCTTAAGTTCCACATTACTTACTAGAGAAGTGTCCTTAATTATATCTAAATATTCACATAGAGTAATAATACTCTCTCCATTGGGATACTTAAACTCTCGTAGTTCGCTTAGATTATATTCCTTTATAAAGCCATCTACATTTAATAGTCTTTTTAAATATTCATCGTGAATTACCACAATTTCTCCATCTTTAGTCAACTGAACATCATTTTCTATTCCATAGATATTAAGATCAGTGCAGGCGCGAAAAGCTTCTGCAGAATTTTCAAAATATTTAGAACTATAGCCCCTATGCGCAAAAATATTAGCCATATTCTCTCCTTACTATATATAACTCAATAAATTCTTTGGCAAGTCCAGGATTATTGCCTCCTTTTCATCATAATCCTTAGTGCCCCACCTGCAATATGCATAATCGATGCCAGCATCTATTGCTGCCAAATGGACCGAAATTGCATTACCAACAAATAAGGTCTCTTTCTTTTTTAATCCATTTCTAGTAACATAAATATCTAGCATTTTACCTGATGGTTTTGGTAAGCCAGCTTGTTCGGCATCGACCATATCTGATATATATGAATTTAATCCATTCTCCCTTAGGACTTCCTCGGCTGAACTCGTTTCCCTATTGGTAGCCATGCCGATGTGAATGCCCTCTTCTTTTAATATTGACAATAATTCAAGTATGCCATCATAGAACTTAGTATCTTTTATACCCAATCGATAAAATCTGTTAAACTCATCTATTGTCTCTTTATTTTCACTAAGTCCAAGCATTTTAAAAGTATCTATGCGGGATTGATGAAAGATTTTATTTTTGATTTCATTGTTAAATTTAGATCCGACCATTAGCTCATATGCTCTAATGGTCGCATCTTTTGAATTTAAAAGTGTCCCGTCACAATCAAAAATAATAGATTTATATTTTTTCATTATACTTCGGCAGGATAAACTATCGTCTCTTCTGTTTCATAGTCGAATATATAAATTCTATCCATATTTGGAAGTATTTTATATGGTCTATTTTCATAAATGCCATCTTCTGGCTTAAATCTCATAACTATATCTTCATTATTATAGCTTGTATAACAATAAAGATCACTTCCCATATATTCAACATTTGAAAACTCAATCGGAATTCCAGCTTCATCTAAAAGGAAATCCTCACATCTTATTCCCAAATAAACATTTTTACGACTAATGCCATCTAATGACTTGGTCATATGATATGGAATTTTTATCCATTCAGTTATGAATCTAACAAAATATTTTCCGTCTATCTTTGAAACTTCTGAAGGAAATACATTCATTTGAGGACTTCCAATAAACTGAGCGATGAATTTATTGCGTGGACGATTGTATAGATTAAGTGGAGTGTCAAACTGTTCTAAAACTCCAGCATTTAATACCGCGATTCTATCGCCCATTGTCATCGCCTCGGTTTGATCGTGAGTGACATATATAAAAGTGGTGTCTAACTCTTTATGGAGCTTTACGATTTCACTTCTCATCTGTACGCGCAATTTTGCATCTAGATTAGAAAGAGGCTCGTCAAATAAAAATACTTTAGGATTCCTTACCATTGCCCTTCCAAGTGCAACTCTTTGCCTTTGACCACCCGATAGCTCGCCAGGCTTTCTATCAAGTAGTGTATTTAGTTGAAGTATTTCTGCTATTTCATCTACTTTCTTATCTATATTTCTTTGTGGAGTTTTTCTCATTTTAAGTGCAAAGCCCATATTGTCTCTAATTGTCATATGAGGATATAGTGCGTAACTTTGAAATACCATTGCTATATCGCGATCTTTTGGGTCGATGTCATTTACAACACTCTCCCCAATATACATACTGCCACCCGTTATATTTTCAAGTCCTGCAATCATCCTTAAGGTTGTAGACTTGCCGCAACCCGAAGGCCCAACTAGAACTATAAACTCCTTGTCTTTAATATCCAGATTTAAATTGCTAACCGCTCTAAAACCATCTTCATATTCTTTTGTGATATTTTCTAATTTTACTGTTGCCATATTTCCTCCTAACCTTTAACTGATCCAGCCGTCAAGCCTTTAATCATGTTTTTTTGAGCAAATAAAAATATTATAAGCGATGGTATCATACATACTACTACGCCTGCTATCATTAGTACCATTGACTCTGAATCTACTGAATTTAGCATTGAGAGTCCTATTTGAACTGTTCTATATTTGTCACTTCCAGTAATTAGAAGTGGCCACATATACATATTCCAAGCACCGAGAAAGCTCGAAACTGAAAGAGCTCCAATGGTTGGGCGTGAGAGCGGAATTAATATTTGAAAGACGAATCTAAAATTGGAACAACCGTCTATTTTAGATGCTTCATATATCTCCATCGGAAATGATCTAAATGCTTGGCGGAATAAAAATATGCCCATTGCCGTTGTAAGATAAGGCAATACCATTCCTGCTAAACTATCTGCCATGCCCCAACCACTTACCATTAAAAAATTTGAAATGATCGTCGCCTCTCCTGGTATCATCATAGTACTCATTATTATTGCAAATAATATACCTGAAGCCCTAAATTTTAAAAAGTGAAATGCAAATGCAGCAAGCATTGCAGTAAATACTTGCGAAAATGTTATGATTATGCTTACGACAAATGAATTAAAGATATATCTTGCAATTGGCGCAGTTCTAAATACATCGATAAAATTGGTAAAAGTCACTTCCTTTGGAAATAAGCTTTGATTTTGTGAGTAAATCTCAGCCGGACTTTTTATTGCCATCATCAAAGCATATACTATTGGAAATAGTACCAGCGATACCAATGCTATATTGAGTACTAATAGTACTATTTTTTTTGCATCGACTTTCTTGCCTCTTTTTCTTCTTTTTACTATTATCTCTTCTCTATCTCTTACTTTTTCCATTATTACTACCTTTCAGCTAGTGACTTGCCGCCACCATTTTTCTTAAATAAAACTATAGTAAATAACATTACTATAAAAAACAACACTATCGACTCTGCAGAAGCATAACCATATCTATAATTTTCAAATGCATTTTTGTAGATGTCATGGACTATGACATTTGTTGCCTCGCCAGGGCCACCCATGGTCAATAATTTTATCTGAGCAAAGGATTGAAAAGCATTGATAAAATTGGTTACTATTACAAAAAACATAATCGGCTTTAAGCTCGGAAGAGTTATATGCCAAAATTTTTGAAAGCCATTGGCTCCATCGATGCTTGCACTCTCATATAGAGAATCGTCAATTCCAGCAAGTCCAGCACTTAAATACAAGAAATTCATGCCAGAATTTAACCAGGCTGTTAAAATACTCACAGATATTAAAGCCATGGTTGGATCCTCGAGCCAGCTTACATTCGATTTAAATACTGTATTAATAACTCCGATGGATCTATTTAGCATTACTTTAAATACTAGCGCCATGCCAGATGATGCAATAGCCATTGGAAGACTATATGCTGCCGAGAAAAACTTTAAGCCGGGGAAGGCCCTTTGGCATAATAAGGCTGCCAAAAAGCCAAGTCCAACGCCAAGCGACACTACTATTGCTACATAAATCAAGGTAACCAATAAGCTATTGTAAAATGATGGATTTGTAAATAATGTCTGATAGTTTTCAAGTCCAACAAATAGATTGGAATTTCCCATTCTATCCGTAATAAATAAGCTCCGAACTATTGTTTGGAAAAAAGGATAAAAGGTGAAAACTAAAAATCCAATCATAGCTGGCATTATATAAGCATATGCCGAATTTTGATATTTAGTTTTTGCTTTATTCTTCATTATTTCAAATTAGCCCTATTGTAGTCGTTAATAGCCGAATCTATATCTGCTTGCATGGCAGAAGCTGCCTCTTCTGAAGTTTTATTGCCATTTAGCAAATCTTCTACATATTTTTCAAATACCTGACGACTTTCTTGATATACAGCACAGATTGCACCTTGGCTTTCTGGTGTAGAATCGTGAAGTTGATCAATTGCAGTTTCAAACTGTGGATATTTTTTGATATTTTCTTTAAAAGTTTCTGTTTCATGAGCTTTTACATTTACAGGGAAATATCCAGTAGCTGCATTCCATTCCGCTTGTGATTGTGGAGAAACCATAAATTTAATAAAATCCCATGCTCCAGCCTTTCTTTCATCATTGCCTGAATTTATCATATATAGCGATGCGCCACCAATTGATACCATGCCTTTGTCGTCTTTATTTACTGCTGGGAAATAAGCTGTGCCAACTTCAAATTTATCTCCAACTTCTGATAATATTCCCTTGAGCGATGCAGTTGAGCCAAAAGTCATCGCAGACAATCCTGAAACAAATTCTTGCTTACCACCAGTTCTACCTACATTGGGTGCAATATTTGCATCATATAATTCCTTCCATTTTTCAAGTATATTTACCATGCCTCCATTTTCTACAAATACGGTCTTGGTTGGATTGCCTGATCTACCATTGTTGTTGTCAAATAGAGCAAGCTCTTGCTTAATCATAAATTGATCGATCCACCAGCCATATATTGATAATGATATTGGCATCTCAACACCGCCATCCATGAGTTTTTTACCGACTTCGAGCATTTCTTCTAAGCTCTTTGGTACTTCGCTTACTCCTGCCTTTTCAAATAAATCCTTGTTATAGTACAAAAGTGGGGTCGATGAATTAAATGGCATTGAATTTAATTTGTTATCTATTGTATAATATGCCACTAGATTTGGTTCAAGTTGACTAATATCATAATTATCCTTGTCGATCATCTCTTGGACTGGTGTTATTAATCCAGAATCAATCATAAAACGTGCACCAAGCTCAAAGACTTGAACAATATCCGCTTGGACTTGTGATCCAGATGAAGCTGATCTTAACTTAGTAAGTGCATCGTCATATTCTCCTTGATATTGAGCCTTTACTACATATTTATCAGATTGTGCATTGTATTTATCGACTAATTTTTGTAAACCTTCTCCTACGCTTCCTCCCATGGAGTGCCAAAATGTTATTACTGTCTTACCATCTTCCTTGGTGGCACTACCCTTTGAGCCACATGCTTGCAGCAACATCGCTGCTACTAATAATAAAATTAATAATGTCTTCTTCATAAAAACCTCCTATTTTATCCCTTATTTGAGACCATTGTCATTATAAGTCATCATTATTAACAATTTATTTATTCTATGTAAATATTCTGTTTAAAAAAATTTAGTTTAAAAATAAAAAAATGAGTGAAATTAATTCCACTCTATTTCTACAATATCGTCAATAGCAATGTTCGAACCATCAGTAAATAGTAACTTTCTTTCATATTCATCGACCTTTTTTAGTGTAAATTTATCTTTAACATATATTCCACCATCTTTATATTCATCTTTTATAAAATATGTTACAAATATCTCTATTAGATGTCGCTCTTTTGATTTTAGATAATTTAATTTTAAAGATAGAATATCTATAGCGTCTTCGCTTAGTACAATCTTTTTATCAACAGTTCGAGCTGTTTCTATTACCGCTTCTTCAAATCCTGTCAATGCCTGAAATGGAGCGAATTGAGCAGCACGCATTGCTCTTTCCATTCTCTTATGATGCTTGGGATTTGGTGCAGGCAAGTCTATAATATCATCATATCTATTGGTCTTTACAAATATATTGTCTTTATCGAATTTATTGCTCACTCTCTATGTCCTCCGATTTGTCTATTTCTCTCCATGGCAGTCGCTCCATCCTCTAAATTTTTAGCTCTCATAATTGCATTTTTACCATATTTTTGCTTGATTTTAAGCATAGTCTCTTGAATTTTTCTCTCTCTTTTTATATTTATATTATTGGAATTATCTACGAATAAACTAATCTGATCATTGGTGCTTGGAATATCTCTTTCTGCAATAATATCCTCTGCGGTTATCGTTATTCTTCTAATCAAAAGCCTATCGTCAACTATCTTATCAAAAAGTTCACAGACTGTATTTGTCAAAATACTAGATGACGAAGTATATTTAATCGCAGCTCTAGCATTTACGCCTTTTGGAACTTTTCTACCATAACCATCGCTTACAATTTCACCACTATAGTTTTTCATGATTTCTGGATTTGTGAGATTATCAATATCAAATCCGATTGCTAAGATAATTTTATTGGTAACAAGACCTCTTTTAACTAAATCAAGACTTAATCCATCTGCCATTTCCCAGGCTACAAGCCTTGCTTTTTCAAAGCTATAAGCCTCGGTCAAGACCTGTCCCGAACTAATAGAATTAGAACTTGGTCTGTAATTTTTTATATCGGATATAGTACAGGATTCAACTCCCCAAGCATGATCAATCAACAATTCAGCGTTGATACCAAATGTCTTATATAATAGATTTTCATTGTAAAATTCATCATCGCCTCCTATACTCGCCCTAGCAATATCACCCATAGTATAAAGTCCGAGCTTTTTTAATCTATTGGCAATCCCTTTTCCAACTCTCCAAAAATCGGTAATTGGGGTATGAGCCCAAAGCAATTCACGATATTTTCTCTCATCTAACTCAGCAATTCTAACACCGTCTTTATCAGCTCTTTGATGTTTAGCAACGATATCCATAGCTATTTTTGCAAGATATAAATTACTTCCAATGCCTGCTGTTGCTGTTATCCCCGTTTCCTTTAATACATCTTTAACAATTGTTAAAGCCATCTTGTGAGGGTCATGATTGTAAAAATGCAAATAATTAGTGGCGTCAATAAAGACTTCGTCGATAGAATAAACATGTATATCCCTTTCTGACACATATTTTAAATAGATGTCTATAATTCTAGTGCTATATTCGATATAATAAGCCATACGAGGTCTTGCAATGATATAATCTACTTTTAAATCAGATTTATTTAATTCGTCAAGATAGATCGAGCCAGCATTATTATTGCTATTTCTCTTGCAATTTATATCATTTACTATTTTTTCAACTTCAAAAAGCCTTGGACGTCCTGGCACTCCAAATGTTTTAAGTGCAGGAGAAACCGCAAGGCATATAGTCTTATTAGTTCTTTCACTATCGGCAACCACAAGATTGGTATTTAAAGGGTCAAGCCCTCTTTCAACGCATTCTACCGAGGCATAAAAACTTTTTAAATCAATTGCAATATAAACTCTATCCACTTCATCCTCCAATATTATTATATCAGATAAGAATTTAAATTGCAAGTGTTTTGCGTATGTAAAAGGAGGGTAAAGCCCTCCTTTTGGTTAATTTGCATTAACTATAATGTCATAGTAGAATGGATTTGACTTCTGAACATCGGGGAATGACCTATATAAATGTG
The DNA here is from genome assembly GCA_022766605.1 of Ezakiella sp. Lineage (GTDB taxonomy): Bacteria > Bacillota > Clostridia > Tissierellales > Peptoniphilaceae > Ezakiella. The sequence goes on along the minus strand of JALEOH010000017.1, from coordinate 573 downwards.
AATTTCTATTTATAAAGTCACGATCTATTGTCAGTTGTCTTACTCTAGTTAATATTGATGCTAATTCTTGTCTTGTAATAGGTCTGTCCACATCGCTCGGATTATCAATTAACACCAACCATTTATCTACATATGCTCTCTGCATCGCTGCAGTAGCCCAATGTCCATCAGGCAATCCAAGTGTATTTCCCTCTGCTAACAAATAATTTTTATATCGGTTAAAAATTGTTACTACTTCCGCAATGGTGATAACTTTATTGGGCATCATATCTCCCGTTTCATTTCCTTTCATATATCCTCTTTCGAAGACAAATTTCATTGCCGCCTCATACCAAGTAGTACCTTCTAATGATATATTATTTAATCTAGCCATTACAACAGCAAATTCAGCACGAGTAAGGTTATTTTGTGGATTGAAATTACCTTTTTCATCTCCCTTTAGTACTGGTACTATTTTAGATTCCTTGTCATCTTTTTTAAATGACTCAATCATAGCTTTAATTTCTGCATTATTTACTCCATATCGCGGATTTATAGAATTTAGATATGATTGAAGTTTGATAACTGCTTTTT
>JALEOH010000011.1 GCA_022766605.1 Ezakiella sp. | reverse complement strand
TATAATTAGGCCAAATAAAGCTGTACCATTAAATATAGCTAGAAACAATTACCTAGGTAATTATGGTAGGTTTAATCCTAATGTAAGATATGATAGTGAAAGAAATGCTCCAGAAAGATCTTCATCAATAAATGAAAACTTTATTGAAGAAGACTTAAGAGGTAGAATGATAAGGACCACTTTTAATCCAAGGGAAATATCAAATGCAAGGGAAAGCAACCGTGAGCTGGGCACTGGAGACATAGGTCAATCACCAGTAAGTCCATCAGTAAGAAGAACTCCAATAAATTGGGGTGAAAGGACGACATCATTTAGGATTGATTCAGATCCAAATAGATATTATCATGCATATTGGAGAACTAGAGGCGAAGAGAATTTAGTTCCTGCTTATAGACCGGGACCATTACATTATATTTATCTAGATTACTTGAGTGGAACAGATTATACGGTGGGAAGCTTAGAGTTTGTTAGATTAAACAATAGAGGATTTGGAGTATCCGCATTCAACTCCGGCTCAATTCGAGTTGTGGGCAATATGTGGGAAGACTCTTTCTCAAGACCGGATTTCCGTAAATCAAAAGAATAAATGTATAGAGAGGATTAAAAATCCTCTCTTCTTTTTTAAAAGGAGGAAATTATGATAATAGACAGTAATAAAATCATAGCATTTACAGGGGAGGATTTGAGGGGATAGGATTCGTTAAAAGAAAATCGTAATTAATTCCAATCACTCATAATTTTTTTGTCCAATTGTTTGAGAAGAGAGTTACTATATAGATGGGGGGTTAAAAAATTAGTTATTATGAATGAATTAATGATTAATGCATACATAGCCATAAAAAAAGACAGCCTTTAAGCCGTCGTTTTTTATTTATAGTAAAAGCCTTTCTTCATCTCGATAGACTTCGTCGATTGTAAATCCGCCGAGGCATACTTCACCATCATATAAGACGGCGGCTTGCCCGGGGGTGACTGCTTTTACATCATCATATACTAACTCAACTCTATCGTCTTCTAAAAAATGAACCTCGACTGGAATATCCTTTTGACGATAACGGAATTTAGCGGTGCAGGAAAAATCTCTTCTAATGAAATCCTTGCAAGGGCTTTGAAAGCCACTTCCAATTAGTCTGTTGGAGTATAATTTGGGATTGTTCTCTCCTTGGCATATTAACAATTCATTTTTAGATAGATCTTTTCCATATACAAACCACGCCTCGCCATCTCCGCCTATGCCAAGTCCTTTTCTTTGACCGATGGTATGGAATATTAGGCCATTGTGTTTGCCGATGACTTTACCATCTTCATTTACCATATCGCCGGGAGTTGGCTTTAAGAATTGAGCCAAAAATTCATTGAAATTTCTCTCGCCTATAAAACAAATTCCGGTGGAGTCTTTTCTATTTGCATTTGGCAGTTCAATATTAGAGGCGATTTGTCTAACTTCGCTCTTAGTGAGCTCTCCAATGGGAAATAGTACATTTTTTATTTGATCATTGTTTAATTGACTTAAAAAATAGCTTTGATCCTTATTGTTATCGAGTCCACGCAGCAAGAGTTTATTGCCATTATCGTCAGTGCCGATGCGTGCATAGTGACCAGTAGCCAAATAATCTACGCCAAGTTTAAAAGCGAAGTCCAAGAAAGCTTTGAATTTAATTTCTTTATTGCACATTATATCGGGATTGGGAGTGCGTCCTCTTTTATATTCATTTAAAAAATAAGAAAATACTCTTTCTTTATATTCTTTTTCAAAATTGATCGAATAGTATGGGATATCTAGTTTATTTGCAACTTTTACCGCCTCTTTATAGTCCTCTTCTGCGGTACAAATTCCATTTTCATCAGTTTCATCCCAATTTTTCATAAATATTGCAGTAACATCGTAGCCATCTTTTTTTAATAGATACGCTGCTACTGCAGAGTCGACTCCGCCACTTAATCCTACTACTACTTTTTTATTCCTCATGCTTTAATTCCTTTAGAACATTTATAGTATAGTCTATATCTTCTTTGGTATTGGTATAACCAAAGCTAAATCTAATAGATGAATCGGCTCTACGCACTCCATTCATCTCGATTAAGCTTACTGCTGGAATATGACTTCCTGCCGAGCATGCAGAACCAGATGAAACTGCAATTCCTTTCATATCGAGATAAGTCAGGAGAAAATTGGTCTTAAGACTTGGGAAATAAACATTTACTATATGGCTGATAGTAAGGTCGGGATTGGAGTTGATTTCATATTCAATACCAGATTCATCAAGGCTTTTAATAAAATATGCTTTAAGTTCTTTTATCTTTTCTCTTTCATTAAGCATAGCTTTGTAACTTTCTGCAAGGCTATAGGCTCCAATTATATTGGAGGTGCCACCACGAAGTCCTCTTTCTTGATTGCCGGCTATAATTAGTGGATTGAATTCTTTTTTAGAATATAGTACTCCGAAATTTTTTGTGCCTCCAAGCTTATGGCCGGATATCGATAGGGAATCGCAGAAGAGTTTTTGGGCATCTAGATCCATATGTCCATAGGCTTGGACAGCATCTACATGGAACCATATATCGGGATATCTTGCTTTTAGGGTCATGCCAAGCTCTTCTACAGGCTCTATCATTCCTACCTCGTTATTGACAAGCTGCATGGTAACTAATTTGGTATTTTCTCTTATAGCTTGCATATATTCACGAGGCGATAAAAATCCATCTTTATTTGGCTTTATATCAGTAGCATTTAGCCCGGCAAGAGAATATCTAATTGATGAATGCTCAATGCTACTAGAAATTATATGATCATCTTTGAAATTATTGATTATTGTATTATTTCCTTCGCTACCACCTGAATTAAAATAAATTTGATCAACATCACAATTAAGAGAATTGGCAATTACCTCCCTTGAATCTTCCAAAATTCTCTTAGAAGAGCGACCAAACTGATGTAGACTTTCAGTGTTGCCATCAAATTCATCTATATTATCATAAATCTTTTTTAAAATATCCTTCCTCAAAATAGAGGTGGATGCATAATCTAAATATATCATATATCTATTATACCACATTTGTGAGTATAAAAAGCTTGGAATGGAAATTTTAAGTGAAAAACTTATTGAAAGTAATCGAAAATAAATTATAAAATTTAAGAGTTTAAGTTTTCTATTAAGGGGGTATAGTTAAGTAAGATAACTTGTAAGAAAGTGTATTTTATGCTATAATTAGCTTAACTGTTTAATTTTGAAAGGAGAATATCATGAGCGTAAAAATTATTGAAACAAAGGACAACACTACTACTTTTGAATGGGAATTGCCATGGGAAGATTTTAAAGTCCACGAAAATAAAGCCTACCTAAAGGAAAGAGGACATTATCGTATTGATGGATTCAGAAAAGGTAAGGCTCCAAAGCACATGATCGAAAACTATTATGGAAAGGGCATCTTCTTTGAAGAGGCTCTTAATATTGCTATTGGCGATGAATATGAGAATTTAATTAAAGAATTGGATATTAAAGCCATTGGATATCCTCATGCTGAGGTTATTACACTTGAAGAGGGAGAGCCTGTTGTGATGAAGATAACAACCGATATCTATCCAGAAATTGAAATTAAGAAATTTAAGAAATTAGAGATTCCAAAAATCGAAGAAGAAGTAACAGATGATGCTGTTGATGCTGTTCTTGAACAAGAAAGACATAAAAATCAACGTGAATTAATTGTAGACGACAGGGCAGCCCAAGTTGACGACATGGTAATCATCGACTTTAAGGGATTTAAAGATGGAGAGGCATTCCAAGGAGGAGAAGGAGAGGATACCGAACTTGTTCTTGGCAGCGGAAGCTTTATTCCAGGATTTGAAGATCAAATAATTGGACATAATATCGGTGATGAATTCGATATTAATGTTACTTTCCCTGAAAGTTATCATGCAAGTGATTTGGCTGGTAAGGAAGCTGTTTTTAAGACAAAGTTAAAAGGCATATCTCAACTTGAATTGCCAGAGTTAGATGATGATTTTGCAAGTGAAATATCTGAATTTGATACTCTTGATGAATTTAAAGCTGATGTAAGAAAGCGTCTAGAAGAACAATTAAATGAATCGATTGCCGTTCGCGATGAAAATGCTGCGGTTCAAGCACTTGTCGATATGACAGATTTTGTTGTTCCAGAGTCGATTATTCACGATCAACAACACAGAGAGCTTGATGATTATAAATATAATATTTCTCAACAAGGCTTGGATTTTAAGCTCTTCCTTCAATATACTAATCAAACCGAAGAAGATCTTATGAAGCAATTAAAGCCAATTGCTGAAATGAAGGCAAAGGCCAATCTTGTTCTTGAGCAATATGCAAAGGATCATGAGATTGAAGTAAATGATGAAGATCGTGAAGAAGCTATTAAGTCTGCTGCAACAGGATTTAATATGGATCCAGATAAGTTCTATGAAATGGCAAAGAGCCACGATATAACCTTTATGGATCAAGGAATTAGAAATAAAAAAGTTGTCGAAGAGCTTATGACACTTGTAGAGAGAGTAGAAGTTAAGGAAGAAACTGAGGAGCAAGAAAAAGAAGTCAAGGAAGAAAAGAAATCTAAGAAAAAGACGACCAAAAAGGCTGCAAAATCAGAAGATAAAGAAGAATCCGAAGAAAAGGAAAAGAAGTCAAGAAAAACTAAGAAGAAAACTGAAAAAGAAGAAAAATCAGAAGATAAAGAATTAGAAGATAAAGAATTAGAAGGAGATGAAGAATAATGTCATCATTAGTACCAATGGTCATTGAGCAAACTGGTAGAGGAGAACGTAGCTACGATATATTCTCAAGATTATTAAAGGAAAGAATTATCTTTGTTACAGGAGAGGTCAACGATGTTATGGCCGACCTTGTTGTTGCTCAACTATTGTTTCTAGAAGCAGAAGATCCTGAAAAGGATATTCAAATGTATATCAATTCACCAGGTGGTCAAGTTACGAGTGGCTTTGCAATATTTGACACTATGAGACATATTAAGCCAGATGTAAGCACTATTGTAGTAGGAATGGCTGCAAGTATGGGCGCTATTTTGTCTACTGCAGGTACAAAGGGCAAGAGATATGCTCTTCCAAATGCTGATATTATGATTCACCAACCACTTGGCGGATCGCAAGGACAAGCGGAAGATATTAGGATTCAAGCTGAGAAGATATTAGAGACGAGAGATAGACTAAATAAAATTCTATCAGAATGCACTGGTCAACCACTTGAAAAAATTGAAAAAGATACCGACCGCGACAATTATCTAAGTGCAGATGAGGCTGTCGAATATGGTTTAATAGACAAAGTTTTGAGGAGCGAAAAGCTTGGTAAGTAAGGATAAGGATTTTTGCTCTTTTTGCGGAAGGGATTCTAGCCAAGTTAATCTTTTAATTGCAGGAAAATACGCTTTTATATGTGACGAATGCGTAAAAAATTGCAATGAGATAGTACTGGAGGAATTAAAGGAACTAAATCACGGGGTGGAGCTTGGAGGAGAACTTCCAACTCCCCACGAGACAAAATCCAAGCTTGACGAATATGTAATAGGCCAAGAAGAGGCAAAGAAGGCACTTTCGGTTGCAATGTACAATCATTATAAGAGAATTACTCATGACAATAATGAGACTGTTGAATTAGATAAGAGCAATGTCTTATTGGTTGGGCCTACCGGAAGTGGTAAGACTCTACTTGCCAAGGCCATTGCAACTATATTAAATGTACCATTTGCAATTGCTGATGCAACAACTCTAACCGAGGCTGGCTATGTCGGAGAAGATGTTGAAAATGTGATTTTAAAGCTGTTGCAAGCAGCGGATTTTGATGTTGATGCTGCGGAGAAGGGAATAATTTATATCGATGAGATCGATAAGATTGCAAGAAAGAGCGAAAATGTCTCCATTACTCGCGATGTAAGTGGTGAAGGCGTGCAGCAGGCACTTCTTAAAATAGTTGAAGGCACTATTGCATCTGTTCCGATGCAGGGCGGAAGAAAGCATCCTCAACAACAGATGATTCAAGTTGACACCACCAATATATTATTCATTGTAGGTGGTGCATTTGATGGACTTGAGCAAATAATTGAGAAGAGACTTGGTAAGAATACCATTGGTTTTAATCAAGAGCATTTAGCTAAGAAGTCCATGGATACTGGCGAATTATTTCAGCTAATGGAGTCGCACGATCTCGTTAAATTTGGTTTAATTCCAGAGTTGGTTGGTCGCTTGCCGATCCATGTAGCCTTAAATAATCTTGACGAAGACTCATTGGTAAGAATACTGACCGAACCCAAAAATGCACTTGTTAAGCAATATCAAGAGCTATTTAGAATGGATGGATGCGAGCTTGATTTTACTGAAAAGGCGTTAAGAGAGATAGCAGGTCTTGCAATTAAAAGACAAACAGGTGCTAGAGGACTTCGTTCAATAATTGAGGGCATAATGATGGACTATATGTATGATCTACCTTCTATGAAGGATACCGATTATCTATTGATAGACTATGACAAGAGAAGCGGTAAATTTAGAGCTAAAACTGCTTAAAAATGTATGGGGCTACCTTTAATTGGTGCTTCATACATTTTTTATACTTATTTATTTAATAGCGTTTCAACAATATTTAAGATAATGGCGGTGATTGCATTTTAAGCATCTGCCATTGCAACAAATATTTTGAAAAATAGACATTAGAATTTATAATTTCAATAAAAAAATAAGGCGAAAGATCGCCTTATTACATACTTATTAAGATTATAGTAACTCTAGTCATTTAAGACTATGTCCTCAAAATATTTGAAGTTGTCGATTAATTTATCTTCCTCAGCTATATAGCTTGCACCAATGAGTTCATCTGGTTGATAGAGCTCTTTAATCTCTTTACATTTATCTCTAGCAACATCGATATCGCCATTAATGCTTAGTCCACGACTTGTTCTTATCAAGAATTTTTGCATAGAAGTATATTCAGGAGCATTGTCGGGATCGATTTTAAAGAATTCTGCTCTTTCCTGAGTTACATTATTTATTTGAAGGAAGATGGAGATGGCTTGTTGTTCAAGTCTATCTGCGTCTTCTTTTGTCTTTGCAATATTGCAGGTTACACCAAGCATTACATAAGGCTTGTCAAGATATTTTGAAGGCTTAAATTTACTGCGATAAATATCAAGTGCATAGCCAATGGTATTTGGTGCAAAATGCCCTGCAAATGAATATGGTAGTCCAAGCTCTGCTGCAATATATGCAGATGTTTCAGAGGAGCCTAGTATTACAACTGGCACTTCGCTTCCTACACCTGGATATGGAGCTGATTTTAAATTCTTGCCTTCGTCTGACATATAGGTCAACAAGTCTATAATGGTTTGTTTAAAAGCCTCTTTTTGATATGTGTTTCTATATATCAACTTTGCGGTTTCAATATCAGTCCCTGGTGCACGCCCAATGCCAAAGTCAACACGACCGGGAAATAGTGCCTCGAGAGTTCCATATCTTTCGGCCACTTGAAACGGAGTATGATTGGGCAACATTACTCCGCCTGCACCAACAATTATTTTGCTTGTATGATTTAAAAGATGGCAAAGAACTGTGTCTGTGGCGGCTCCAAGAACTCCAGGTGAGTTGTGGTGCTCTGCCACCCAGTAGCGGGTAAAGTCGGCATTATCGGCAAATTGCGCAAGCTTAACAGCTCTATCATATGCATCTTTTAAGGTCTCATCGTTGAATTTTGGAATTAGATTTAGTATAGAAACTTTTGTCATAATAACCTCCAGTTTATTAGTTCTTTAATACTTGATTAATTAATACCCATTTTATTAATGAATATAACTATTATTGGGTATTAATTTACTATAATAGGAGGTTGTTATGGATATTTTAATTGGTAAGGGCGATGAGAAAGTCTATTTAAAAAGTGAAATGATCAATCGCCATGGTCTTATTGCAGGTGCAACAGGCACTGGCAAGACGACAACTCTTAGAGTTATAGTGGAGGCTTTAAGTGAACTGGGAGTGCCAGTATTTCTTCCAGATGTAAAAGGGGATATATTTTCTCTAACTAAGCCTGGCGATATAGATGAAAATATAAGTGAGAGGATAAACTTCATTGGAATGGATTTTAATCCACGTGCTTATGATATTGAGTTGTGGGATGTATTTGGTGAAATGGGTCATCCAGTAAGGACTACTATATCTGAAATGGGGCCTCTGCTTTTATCCAATTTACTAGATTTAAATGAAGTTCAAGAAGGAATATTAAATATAGTATTTCGCGTTGCTGACGATGAGGGCTTGCTTTTATTAGATCTTAAAGATTTAAAGAGCATGCTTCAATATGTGTTAGACAATTCTAAGGAATTGCGTGGCAAATACGGCAATATATCAAGTGCGAGCGTTGGTGCTATTCAAAGATCATTACTTGTACTTGAAAATGAAGGGGCTGATTATTTCTTTGGTGAGCCTGCACTTGAAATAGAAGATATTATAAGACAAGATAGCGAAGGCGGGGGAGTAATAAATATCTTAAATTCCAAATTACTACATCAAAAGCCAAGGCTTTATGCAACTTTTATGGTTTGGATATTGAGTGAATTATATGAAAATCTGCCTGAGGTTGGAGATAATGAATTGCCTAAACTTGTATTTTTCTTTGATGAAGCACATATATTATTTCAATATGGATCAAAAGTTTTAATAGAAAAACTAACACAAGTTGTTAGATTGATAAGATCAAAAGGAGTTGGAATATTTTTTGTAACACAAAGACCTAATGATATTCCAGAGGAGATTTTAAGTCAGCTTGGCAATAAAATACAGCATGCACTTAGGGCATTTACTCCAAAGGATAGAAAGGCAATAAAGGAAACCGCACAGAACTTTAGGGATAATCCTAATTTTAGCACGGAAGAAGTGTTGACCAATATGCCATCGGGATATGCTTTAGTTTCAACTCTTGACGCCGACGGACTTCCTAATATTACCGAAAAGACTATGATTGCTCCACCAAAGTCTAGTTTTGAGGCTCTTAGTGCAAATGAGATTAGAGAATTAATTCCAAGCGATATGGATAAAAAATATCGTAATTCGGTCGATAGAGAAAGCGCCTTTGAAATACTTGAGGAGAGAATATTATTAAAGAAAGAACAAGATGAAAAACTGGAAGCAGAAGAAGCAAAGAGAAAAGAAGAGATTAGACGAGATCAAGATGAAGCAAGAGCAGAAAGACAAAAGAAGCGCAATAAAAGTGAGCTAGAAAAACAAATTGGACGCATGACCAATTCAGCTCTTAATTCCATTAGTAGAACTCTTGGAAATAAAATCTTAAGAGGAATACTTGGAGGACTAATAGGAAAGAAATAGGAGGGATATAATGAATGATAATATAAAAAAGACTGTAAAAAGTGGCATTAGTTTTGGAACCGCATTGGCAATGGTAATAAGCTATGTGACGTGGAGATCAGTCGGATGGGCTATAATTCATGGCTTATTAGGTTGGATATATGTTATTTATTTTTTACTAAGATATTAAATAAATTTTTCTTGAATCTTTTCTTAAAAATGTTTAAAGAAAATCATTAGGGGTATATTATTGATGTAAGCAATTGCTTACAAATATACGAGACAGAAGTCTCTAATTAAATAAGGAGGATGCATGTTAACAGATTTATTTATTGAAAATATGATCGGACAAGAAATTGGCGATTTTAAGGTAACTGGTTACCACGACGGAAAGTTTATCGAAGTCGAAAAAGAAGATTTAAGAGGAAAATGGTCAGTATTTTTCTTCTATCCAGGTGATTTCACCTTTGTATGTCCTACTGAACTTCAAGATCTAGCTGAAAACTATAAGAAATTCCAAGAAATTGGTTGTGAAATCTACAGTATTTCAACTGACTCTGAATTTGTTCATAAGGAATGGAAGGCAAAGAGCCCCGCTGTTTCAAAGGTAGAATTCCCAATGTTAAGCGATAGAACAAGAGTTCTAGGCGATATGTTTGGGGTTTATGTACCTGAAGAAGGGCAAGACCTAAGAGGAACTTTTATCATAAATCCAGATCTTAAAGTTACTGCATATGAAATTCACGATATGGGCATTGGTCGTGATGCTATGAGCCTTTTAAGAAAGGTTGAAGCAAGTCAATTTGTTTTTGAACACGGCGACAAGGTATGTCCAGCTAAGTGGGCTCCAGGTGAAGATACTCTTACACCAGGAATCGATTTAGTAGGTGAAATTTAATTAACTCCCTTCGGGGAGTTTTATATTGTCCATTTTATTTAGAAAGGAGTTTATATGCTAACATTTATTAAGAAATTCATCCGCATCCTAAAGGCCCCATTCAGAAGAAAAAAGTATATAAGGCTTAATAGATTTAAAAAGCAAAGAGATCCTGGTTAAATAATAAAAAGACTTGAAATTTTTCCCAATAAGGTGTATAATCAACATGAGCGTAGGAATCATCTTTGAGAGGGGGGAATACAATGTCAGAAATCAAAGTTGGAGAAAACGAATCCCTAGACAGTGCACTTAAACGTTTTAAAAGACAATGCGCACGCTCTGGAGTTATGGGAGAAGTCAGAAAGAGAGAACACTACGAAAAGCCAAGTGTTAGAAGAAAATTAAAATCTCTTGCAGCTAGAAAAAAGAGACGCAAGGGCTTCTAGGTTGGTGATAAAATGTTATTAAAAGATCAATTGATGAACGATCTGAAAACTTCCATGAAGGAGAAAGATGCTCTTAGGAAAAATACTATCACTATGCTCAGAGCTCGAATAAAGCAATTCGAGGTTGATAATCGTGTAGAGGCTGATGATGAAAAAATTCTTCAGCTTGTACAAAAAGAATTAAAGGAGAGAACCGACACGATAGATTCCCTTAAAGACACTGGTCGAGATGATTTAATCGAAACGGCTAAAGAGGAATCCAAAATCCTTGAAGCATATCTTCCAAAGCAATTGGAGGATAGCGAGCTTGAAAAGATCGTAGATAATGCTATTAAAGTACTTTCTGCGAGCTCTATGAAGGATATGGGTTCTGTTATGAATAAAGTTAAGGATGAAGTTGGTTCATCTGCAACCCCAAAGAGAATCTCTGAAGTGGTAAAAGCAAAATTAAGCTCTTTATAGGGCTTTTTTTGTGCTTTTAATGATATTATTTATCCAATTGGGTATAATTTAGTTAAAGGTGGTGAAATAATGTCTTTAATGAAAAATTTAAATATCTTGGATATCAACTTTATAGACAGCATTCTTCCAATTCTGCTGTTGCTTTTTGCAATTAGTTTTTTTGTAATTGGACTATTTTATAAAGGAAAAGCATTCCATGCCTTGTCTTTGATTTGCATGTTATTCTATTTTTATATAAATATTACTTATAACAATTTAGAAATGATATGGGTCTTGACGATGATAGTTGGTGTAATCATGTTGATTCTTGAATTAATGGTTCCTGGAGCGTCAATATTCGGTGCGCTCGGGCTTGTAATGATCTCTATAAGCACCATCAATTCAATTGCAAATGTGGGTATTGCAATATTGGTCATGTTACTTGCTGTTGCAATTACAGTTTTAATTGTGAATATATTCATTAAAAAAGGATATAGACCATATCTTTTTGATAAGCTGATATTATCGCATAATAATCACGAGAACAGCGAGGAGAAATATATTGATTTGGTTGGAAAAAAAGGCACAACTACATCTATACTGCGTCCAATAGGAACGGGCTATATCGATGGTAATAAATATGATTTATACTCAGAAGATGGCTTCATTCCCGAAGGGGCAGATATAGAGGTAATTAGAATAGATAATTTAAAGATAGTAGTAAGGAGGATATAATGGAAAATTTAGTTGGTTCAATCGCAATAATAATTGCAATAATAGTAGTTTTAATAATCTTTTTTAACATAATTCCAGTCGGACTTTGGATTACAGCTTTCTTCAGTGGAGTTAGAGTAAGCATTGGATCTCTTATTGGAATGAAATTAAGAAGAGTTCGCCCAAGCACTATAGTAAATCCACTTATAAAAGCAACCAAAGCTGGTCTTGAGCTAAAATTAAATGAATTAGAGGCTCACCACTTAGCTGGTGGAAATGTTGACACGCTGGTTGATGCACTGATTGCAGCCCAAAGGGCGGAGATCGATTTAAATTTCGAAAGAGCGGCTGCTATTGACTTAGCTGGTAGAAATGTATTAGAAGCTGTAAGGGTAAGCGTTAATCCTAAAGTAATCGAAACTCCAAGCATCTCAGCAGTAAGTAAAAATGGTATCGAGGTTATAGTAAAGGCTCGTGTAACAGTTAGAGCCAATATAGATAGATTAGTCGGTGGTGCTGGAGAAGAAACTATTATTGCTCGTGTTGGCGAAGGTATAGTTACGACTGTGGGATCTAGTTTAACTCATGAAGAAGTGCTTGAAAATCCAGATAGCATTTCGCAAACAGTATTGGAAAAAGGCTTGGATTCAGGTACAGCATTTGAAATACTTTCAATTGATATTGCTGATATCGACATTGGAAGAAATATTGGGGCACATCTCATGACTGATCAGGCTGAGGCGGATATGAGAATTGCTCAAGCAAAGGCAGAGGAAAGACGCGCTATGGCTGTTGCTAGCGAGCAAGAGATGAAAGCTGCAGTTCAAGAAAAGAGAGCCCTGGTCATTGAAGCTGAGGCTCAAGTTCCACTTGCTGTTTCAGAAGCACTTAAAAATGGAAATTTGGGAGTACTTGATTATTATAAGCTTATGAATGTAAAGGCTGATACGGACATGCGCTCATCTATTGGCAATAACAAAGATAAATAATGGAAGCTATAATTGTTGTACTTGTAATTGTTATTGTGATTAACAGTATAATCGAAAAATCAAGTAAAAATGAAGCAGAATTCGTCACAAATCGTAAAAATAAGATAAACCCTAAAGAGATTTTAACTGGTGAGAAAGTTGAACATGAATTAGTAAAACCCAAGCTTGTTTTAACTGAAAAGGAAGATCCCCTGGCTAAGCAAATAAAAGAAGAGGAGATGAGGGCGATGAAGCTTCGAAAAAAACGTGAAAAGAATTCGGACAAAAATAATGGCTTAAAAGCGGAGTCTACTCATGATATAGAAAAGCTAAATGATTCTCCTAAAATGGCGAGCGATATCGTAAGTAATATAAGCGATAATAAGGATGACAAATATAGAAATTTCGACAAAGCTCATTTAGATATATATGATTTGGACACTGAGGATTTGCAAAATGCAATCATCCTTAGCGAATTGTTAGATAAGCCGGTTTCACTTAGATAAGGAGGTTTGATGTTAAAAAAGGAGATTCATAATTTTGAATCTCTCAACTTCATTGTTGGGAAATTTGATGAGAATATTAAGCATATAATGGAAATACTAGAGGTCGAGATATCTCTAAAAGATGGAGCCTTTAGCATTGATGGTGAAAAAGCAGATATTGCCAAAAGAGTATTGGACACACTAGAGTCGCTATATGAAAATACTAAAGAGATTGATTTTAATTCGATTGACTATATAATTGAGCTTGCAAATAATCACAAGGAGAATGAAGCTCTTAATTTAAGAGATAAGCCAATCGCTTACACTGCTGATGGCAAAAGCCTCTATCCAAAGACCTTGGGTCAAAAGTTTTATATTGAATCAATTATGAAAAACGACATAGTCTTTGGCACTGGTCCTGCTGGTACTGGTAAGACTTATCTTGCAGTTGCTCTTGCTGCGCACTCGCTTAGGAATAAGCAATTCGAGAGGATTATCTTAACTAGGCCTGCAGTTGAGGCAGGAGAAAATCTTGGATTTTTGCCAGGAGATCTTCAAGAAAAGGTTGATCCATATCTTAGACCAATATATGATGCTCTTTTTGAAATTCTTGGTGGCGAAAAATATACTAAGTATATTGAAAAGAAGATAATAGAAATAGCACCCCTTGCCTATATGAGAGGTAGAACGCTTGACAATAGCTTTATAGTGCTTGATGAGGCTCAAAACACCACCCCTGAACAGATGAAGATGTTTTTAACAAGACTTGGATATTCATCTAAGATGGTAATTACAGGCGATTTAACTCAAACAGATCTTCAAAATGGTAAGATTTCGGGATTGCATCATGCAATAAAGATCCTAAAGCATACTAAGGGAATTGGCATTGTAGAAATGCAAAAGGTAGATATAGTAAGGCATCCACTTGTAAGAAAAGTTATAGAGGCCTACGAAGACTTCGACGAGCGTGAAAGAACTAGAAAAGAAGAAAAAAAGAAAGAAAAAGAAAAGGAAAAAGAAGCTCATGGTTTAGAAGGCGATAGTAAAGATGAATAATAGACAGAAGTTTTATGGAATAAAGACAATTGAACTTGAGGATTTTAGATTAAATCTCGATTTTGGAAGTTATTTTGTAAGTCGAGAGGAGCTTATTACTATAATTAAAACTATAAGAGCATGTCTAGACTATCTTAATGTGAAGAATACTGAGATTGGATTTAGTTTTGTCGCTCCATCTAAGATAAGGGCGATTAACGTGGAGTTTAGGTCAATCGACAAAGAGACCGATGTTTTAAGTTTTCCAATAGACGATGACTTATATGGAGATATAGTAATTTCAAGAAAGAGATGTTACAAGCAGGCAAAGCTATATGGTAATAGCTATCTTAGAGAATTGAGCTATCTAATATGCCATAGTATGCTTCATCTTGCAGGATATGATCATTTAAATTATAAGGATAAAAAGATTATGAGAAGTCATGAAAAGGAGATAATGAGTAGTTTATGAAGGAACCAAAATTCTTAAAGTCCTTTAATAATGCTGCAAATGGTCTTGTGCTTGTGTTTAAGCTAGAGCGTAATATGAAAATTCATTTTGCTATTGCAGGAGCGGTTATGATTTTAGGGCTTATGTTTGACATGAGCAAGACTGAGTTTGCTCTGCTTTTAAGTGCAATAATTCTCGTGCTTTTTGCAGAAATGGTAAATACCGCTATTGAAAATCTCGTTGATGCGACTTTAAAAGAATTTAATCCACTTGCTAAAACAGTTAAGGATATTGCAGCTGGCGCAGTTTTATTGACAGCGGCATATGCTGTTATAGTTGGCTATTTATTATTTTACGATAGATTGATTCCCGTGGGAAGGTCTTTGTTGGGTGGAATTCACAACAACCCTGTCCATTTAACCATAATTGCATTATTTCTAACTGTATTGTTAGTGGTTGCCCTTAAGAGTCGATATTCAAAAGACAGAGGAAGCTATTTTCAAGGCGGCACTGTCAGTGGACATTCTGCAATTGCATTTTTAATTGCAACTATTATTGGATTTAATTCTAAGAGCGCACTTGTTATTAGCCTTGGATATATTTTAGCACTGTTAGTGGCGGAATCGAGAATAGAAGGTAAGATACACAGGCCGATGGATACCATATTAGGTGCGATACTTGGAGTTATAGTAGGAATATTTATATTTTTGATATTTGGGTGATTTATGGATTATAGAGTTTTAGATATTGATAAAAAATTAATGCAAGAGGCGATAAAAGCGAGAGAAAATGCCTATGCGCCTATTTCAAATTTTAGAGTTGGAGCGGCAATCTTGACTGAATCAGATGAGATTATTGTAGGAGCAAATGTTGAAATATCGTCTTTTTCTCCGACAAGTTGTGCTGAGAGAAATGCTATTTTTTCCTATTTTTCCGGCGGAGGAAGGCATTTTACTAAAATTGCAATATGTGGAGATGATGACAATACTTTTCCTTGTGGAGTTTGTAGGCAAGTAATCTATGAACTAAGCCCAGAGGCAATTGTATTTATTGTAAATGAAGATAGTAGCTATAAAGTCTTTAATATAAGAGAATTGCTTCCAAATGGTTTTAGGTATGAGTTATGAAAAGTGGATTTGCAAATTTAATTGGACGACCGAATGTTGGTAAGAGTTCAATATTAAATAGATTAATTGGAGAAAAGCTTTCTATCGTAACTAATAAGCCTCAAACCACTATAAGATCGATGAAATTTATCTATACTGACGAGAGAATGCAGATTATATTTTTTGATAATCCTGGATATCAAAAACCCAAGAACAAGCTGGGCTCGTGGATGAATGAGCAGATATTTGAAAATATAAAAGATGCTGATGTCAACTTATATGTGGTGGATAATTCACTTGAAACTGGCCGACTTGATAAAGAGGTTTTTTTGCTTGCCGAAACTGATAATTCAAAAAAAGCTCTTTTGATAAATAAATCAGATCTTTTAAATGAGGAAGAGAGAAGTTTATTAAAAGAAAAATATAGCGACATGGAATTATTTGATGATATTATTTTCATATCAGCTACAAGTGGAGAAGGTTTTGACTCACTTAAGGATTTTGTCTATGATGCATTATACGAGGGGCCGCTTTATTACGGCGAGGATGAAATTACAGATGTATCTGAGCGATCTATTATGGAAGAGCTTTTGCGTGAGGCATGTCTTATACACTTAGATGAGGAAATACCCCATGGCATATATGTCGAGCTCGAGGAATTTGATGAAGAAGTGGATAGGATTAAAGCGAGATTTACTCTATATATAGAAAGAGAAAGTCATAAGTCTATCATCATAGGCAAAAATGGAAATATGATTAATCGCATAATTAGAACGGCAGAAAGAGAAATGTCCACTTTTATGGACAAAAAAGTTAAGATCAAGATAGATATTAAGATTAGAAAAAATTGGAGAAAAGATCAAGTTCTTCTAAAGAGATGGTTTTAAATGTCTAGTAAAATTAAAGTTGAAGCTATAATTTTAAATACTATCAGATGGAAGGATACAAGTGCGATATCTCAAATTTTAACTGATGAATTTGGTAGAGTTCCACTTGTAAGTCAGGGAGTATATCTTGAAAAAAAATATATCAGTCCATCTTCATTACAGACATTATCTATTTCTAAATTGGTTGTCTCTCGAGGTAAGAATATGTTTTATCTAAGCGAAGTTGAATCGACTAATAGGATGGATATTTTAACCAAGGACTACAAGAGTTTTCTTTCAGCTCATATTGTAATAGAATTGTTGCAAAAAAGCCTTGAAGAGGGCTTTTCAATTGCTAATATATATCCTCTTACCAAGGCTTATCTCAATTCTTTAGGTAAAAATGATGCTTTTTTATTGACAGCAGCTTGGATATTTAAATTTATGAGCTTTATGGGCTACCGCCCGCTGATATGTGGAGAAAGATTGGATAAATACTATCTAAATTCCAATGGAATAACAAAGACTAGTTATGATATTGGAGAATATGTTATAATAGACAAGTTGGAAAGGGACTATATAGAGCATCTTTTAAATAATAGATTTGAGGATATAAAAAAAAGCGAAAGGGGTAAAAGGATGCTTGAGTTAGCAGTTAAATATGCATTATTTAATTTAGAAATAAATTATCTTAATTCATATGAATCGATTAATAGTTGGGGGAAATATGCAATCAATTAGTATTTTAAAGAAATTTTACATGGAAAAAGGCGCTCACGAGCTTGAAAATGGCTATGAAGGTCAGTCGAAGAATACTTTCTCAGAAGAGGAGCTATTTTATCTTAGTAAATATAAAAAATTATTTACTATATCTGGTGGTAATGTATTGGATTTTTCTAAAGTTTCATCCACTGATTATTATGATGGAACTGGTTTTTTCAATACTATAAGGGTAATTGCCAAAGGATATGAGTTAAATATTAAGGATGTTATGGAGAGTCTTCGATTACTTGGAATCAATCAAGAAAACAATTATATAATCTTTGATACAGATGAGTATTTGGCAAAGTTTTCCAATTCAAAAGTAAATAGTTCCACGGTTATTGTGGATAACAAGTTGGTTGCTACTATTTTTTATTATGAAAGTCTTTTTGGCGAAGAGCTTGAGGTAATTCCAACTATAATTGAGTATAATATAGACAATATCGAAGAGATAAATAATAGTGTAGAGCTCAAATCGGAGTTTAAGGCAATGCTTGCTAGTGAGATGGAAAATTATCTGTCAGATGATTCGACTCTTGAAAATTCATATCTATTGATCGAGAGATTTTTATTAGAAATAGAGATGCATATAAGGGCATCGAGATTTTTACTTGCATATAGATCACTTCTTAGAGCATCTCAAGAGGCAGATGCTATTAAAGTAAAAACAGGAGTAAATTCTGAAAAATATATAGATTATATGAATAGAATTAACGAATTGTATAAAGAGATTCGAGAGGAACTTTTTAGGAGAAATCATGAATAAGTTTTTATTGGAATTCATACTTGAGCCACTTAATATCGACCATATATATGGAATAAGATCGGATATTGAGGCAGCATTTAGAAGCTGGATAATAAAATGCAACTATGATTATGAAAATGTATTAGTAGCTGTTTTTAAAGACAGAATAATAATAAGCGCTAATCTCGATTCTTCGCTTGATGATATTATGGACAATGTAGAGGATTTCATCCTTTCGCTCAAGACTCATGATGCTATGAGATGGAATAAATCCTCTTTTGATTTTTATCGTCCATTAATCAACCTACTTTGCTTTTATGGAGATAATAGTATAGGTATTAGCCTTGGAAATTTAAAATCAAAGAATAAGACTTTAATTAACTATACTAAAGAGGTTGAAATAGCAAGCGCTGATGATTATTTTACAAAGATAGATGAATATTTAATATTGGATTATGATTTAAACTATAACAATATTCTTAGTCAAATAAAGAAAAAATCGGCTGCTATTGGTAAAGTTGCACGTTTTGAAAATACTAAACTCAAAAGACTGACACTTGTAGGATGCAAATTTGATATAATCGATGGAGAATTTCCAATTGAATTAAATAATTTGCCTGATGGAATAATAGAGAATACTATAAAAAATCATAGTTTGCTTTTTCCATTATATTATGAATCTGGAGAGCTATCCAATCAGTTTTTGATATTATATAAGAAAGGCTCTGATAAGAATCGTGTAAAAAGCTCAACTATAAATATGATAGCAAATGAACTATCGGAGATAAGTCATATCTTTAACAGGGATATTTCTAAGAACTTAGAGGATTATTTGCCAAAACTCAATTGGTTAAGTGATGTGGAGCCGATAGGCAGCCTATATGAAAAATCTGAGAGACTTAGTTCATATATCGAAAAAATAGCATCAGAAATTTCATTAGCTGATGAAATGACCAATGATCTTGTAAGAGCAAGCCATATAATGAAAGCTGACTTGGCAACCGAAACAGTTAAGAGATACAATAATTTGAAGGGAATTATGGCATATGAAATGCTAAAGAATAATGAAAATAGCATTGGGGAGTATATTAAAGAGCAATATCTCCCAAATAGAATGGGCGATACCCCAAATACTCTTGGAGGAAAAATACTTTCAATTGCAGATAAGATGGATGATATTACTGGACTTGCAGTACTGGATCTTTTAAAAGACTATTGGATATTTGCAAGAGATAGAGTGGATGGAACTATAAATATATTGGTTGGTCTAAATCCTATTATTTCAATATCGAGTTTAATTGAAAATAGTTTGCTTGTATATACCGAGGAGTCAATTGGAGTTTTTGATTATAATACTATATATAAAGAGTTAATGGATGTCTTTAAGTTAAGATATAAAGTCCATTTAAGAAATATTGGAATAGATTCGAGATTAATAGATGATGCACTTATTGAAGATGATTTTGTAATTAGGATTAATTTAGAGAGTCTAACCGAGTTAAATAAGCTGTTAAAGACGGATTTAAAGGAATTTATCTATGATATAATCGACTATAGAATAGCGATTTTCAAAGCAGAGCCCATCGATGACAATTTATCAGAAATTGAAACTAGAATGCTAGAAATCGCAAATTATGCAAATAATAATGCAAAGAGCTTGGAGGAATTCTTTAATTATCTCTATGATTATAAGAATGAAGTATATGATTTTATAAATTATTATAGAAGCCATGAAATAAGCTCAGCCAGTAAGAGGCTATCAAATAAAATTAAGGAGATGTGGGAGAATGTATGATATTACCATTTTTGTGTTAAGCGATTCAATTGGAGAAACGGGAAGCAAACTTGCAAGAGCATCGGTTGCACAATTCCCCGACTGTTCATATGAGATTAAGAGATATCCATATATACTTTCTACTTCTCAAATTGATGATATTTTTAATGAGGCAAAGGGGATTCCAGCAATCATAATATATAGTACGGTTGTAACCGAGCATATTGCTCATATTGAGCAGCTTGCCAAGGAGTTTGACATTCCCACTATTGATATTATGAAAAAGCCCTTAAAGGCCATTGCGAAGATATTAAAAGAAAATCCTGTAAGGGAGTCGGGAATTTTAAGAAAGATGGATGAAGCATATTTTCAAACGGTTGACGCAATTGAGTTTGCAGTTAAATACGACGATGGTAAAGATCCTCGTGGGATTAGAAAGGCGGACATTTGTCTTGTTGGCATAAGCAGAACTAGCAAAACTCCGCTTAGTATGTATCTTGCAAACAAAGGATACTTTGTTGCAAATGTTCCACTAGTTCCAGAGGCAAAGCTTTCTGATGAATTATATAAAAAGGAAAAAGAAAGAATATTTGGATTAACTACCAATGTTGAGACTATGATGAAAATCCGTGAGGAAAGATTAATCGCACTCGGACTTCCGCAAAATAGTCTTTATTCTGAAGTCGATAGAATTGAAGAGGAAATAGAATATGCCGACAAAATCATGAAAGAGCTTGGATGCGATGTAATAGATGTTTCTAGCAAGGCAGTTGAGGAGACGGCGAGCATTATAATCGAGACTTATGAAAAACGATTTAGCAGAAGGTGATATATGTCTATAAGAGAAGATATAGAAAAAAGAGAGCATGAATTTTTAAGTCCATATGCTAGCTTCGCCGATAGAAGCAAAGGCCGTAGACTCGAAGAAGCTAAATGCGATATAAGAAGCGATTATCAAAGAGATCGTGATAGAATAATCCATAGCAAGAGCTTTAGGCGCTTAAAACATAAAACCCAAGTTTATATTGCACCAATTGGAGATCATTTTAGGACGAGGCTTACTCATACTCTAGAGGTGGCTCAAATTGCAAGAACTATTGCAAGGGCATTGAGATTAAATGAGGATTTGACCGAGGCCATTGCACTTGGGCATGATATGGGTCATACTCCATTTGGGCATTCGGGGGAAAGAGCGCTTGATGAAATTAGTCCATATGGATTTCGCCACAATGAAAATTCACTAAGAGTTGTGGATCTTCTAGAAAATAAGAAAAAAGGATTTGGCCTAAATTTAACATATGAGGTTCGAGATGGCATACTTCATCATTCTGGCGATGAACTTGCTTCAACACTTGAGGGGAAGATAATAAAATATTCGGATAGAATTGCATATATTAACCACGACATCGACGATTCTATAAGAGCGGGAAATTTATGTGAAGATGATATTCCAAGCGATATAACTGATTTACTTGGGACTTCTGCAAGTGAGAGAATAGATTTTCTTGTAAAGGATTTAATAGCCAATTCAATCGACCAAGATGATATATCAATGTCCTCCGAAGTGGAGAAGATGATGCTTAAATTAAGGCAGTTTATGTTTGATAATGTATATTTGGATGAAAGAGCGAAAATCCAGGGCGAGAAGATTACAATGCTAATATCCTCGCTTTATGATTATTATAAAAAGCATCCAAAGGATATGGGCGATCATTTAAATATATATGATAAAGACGAGGATATAGATCGCATTGTAACTGATTATATTGCAGGTATGACCGATTTATTTGCAACACAAAAATTTAAAGAGATTTATTTGCCAACTAGTTATAGAAGGGTTTAAAATGTATTTAGACGAAGCTTTGATAGAAAAAATAAAAGAAGCTAATGATATAGTTGATGTTATTGGAGAATATGTGAGTCTTAAAAAGCGTGGGCAAAATTTTGTAGGACTATGTCCATTTCACAATGAGAAGACTCCTTCTTTTAATGTCAATCCCAATATGGGGATATATAAATGCTTTGGCTGCAATGAGTCTGGAGATGTGATTGAATTTATAAAAAAATATGAGAGTCTTGAATTTAATGAGGCGGTAAGGCTACTAGCAGATAGAGCCAATATTCCAATCGAAGAGGAAAAAAATATCAACCATGACGAAACCAATAAATTCTACGAGATCAATAAAGAGGCTGGATATTTTTATATAGAAAATCTAAGGAAGAGCAAACTCGCAATGGAATATCTAAAAAGCCGCAATATTAGCTATGAATATGCAATGAAATTCGGTATAGGGTATGCACCGGACTCTTGGAATATGACGACTAATTATTTAAAAAGCAAGGGATATACGACAGAAGAAATAGAAGAAGCCAATTTGATAAAAAAGAGTGAAAAGACAGGCGATTATTATGATTTATTCAGATCTCGTCTGATGTTTCCGATTATCGATCTTAAAGGTAGAGTAGTCGGATTTAGTGGAAGAATAATAGGCGACGGTGAACCGAAGTATTATAATTCAAGTGAAAGCAAAGGCTTTATTAAAGGCAATCTATTATATGGGCTAAATATTGTAAAAAAGAGCACTAATCGAGATAAGATAATGCTAGTAGAAGGCAATATAGATGTAGTAAAGCTTCATCAAATGGGTATAAACTATGTAGTAGCTCCACTAGGAACGGCATTTACTGAAAGGCAGGCACAACTTTTAAAGAGATTTGGCGAAGAGATTTATCTATGTCTTGATGGGGATTCAGCCGGAAGAAAGGCGACTTTAAGAGATATAGAAACGCTTGAGAATATTGGTGCAGAGCCTAAGATAGTTGTAATTCCAAATGGACTAGATCCAGATGAATATATAGATAGATTTGGTGTGGAGAGCTTTACAAGTTTATTATTTTCTGCCAAGTCAGCTTTTTCATTTGCAATAGAATATTATAAAGAAGGGCTAGATATAAATAAAAGAGAAGACTATTTGGTCTTTATAAGACAAATTCTCGCTTTTATAAATCGTCTTCCCGATGAACTAAGCAAGGAAGTTTATCTAAAGGAAATTTCAGAGGATTATGATATATCTATGGAGGCTCTAAAGAGTCAAATAAAAGAGTCCGCAATGCAATGGGATACCAATGCAGAATTTAGAGTTCCAAAATCTGAAAATATATCTCCAAGGCTTTTGATCAATCTTGCACTAACCGAAAAGGCAAATGCGATTGTTTTAAAAGAATCGGGGGTAGTTGATATGCTATCGATGGAGAATTTTAAATATATATTTGATAAGATTATCGAACTATATGAAGAAAAAGAAGTAATTGATAAGGAGGATTTGATAAATAAATTGAAATCCGAGGGACGCAATTACTCTTTAGGCTGGCTGAGAAAATTGGAGCTAAGCTCAAAAGAAACGGAAAAATCCATCGAAGATGTAATAACTGGCATAAAAGCTAGTGATAGACAAAATAAAATAGACAATATCTTAGAAGAGCTTAAAGAAAACAAGGATGAAACTAGACAGATTGAGCTTTTAGAGATGTTAGATGAGTTGAAATTAGAGTGAGAGGGATTATTATGAATGTAGAAAATTATAAAAAACAAAAATCGATAACCGATTCAATACTCTTTTTGCTTGAAAATGGTGTAAAATCTGGCCATGTTACCTACAAGGATATACAGGATAATTTAAGTCACTATGTACTCGAAGCTAATGAGATTAATTTAATATATGATAAGATATTAGAACAAAATATTGAAATAAGCGATGAAGATCACTATTCAATTGGAAAGCAGGAGACTAAGAGCAAGTCTAAAAAATCAAGCGAAGAAGATGCTGAAAAAACTCACGATATCGACCTTCCAAAGGGAATTAAAGTAGATGACCCAGTTAGAATGTATCTTAAAGAAATTGGAAAAATAGAATTATTGACGGCAGAAGAAGAGATAGTAATTGCAAAGAGAATAGAAAAAGGTGATGAATCCGCTAGAAAAGAGCTGGCAGAGGCTAATTTAAGACTGGTAGTAAGCATTGCAAAGCGCTATATGGGTCGCGGAATGCCATTTCTCGATTTAATTCAAGAGGGCAATCTTGGTTTAATTAAAGCTGTAGAAAAGTTTGAATATAAAAAAGGCTTTAAATTTTCAACTTATGCCACCTGGTGGATAAGACAGGCGATAACGCGTGCCATTGCTGATCAGGCTCGTACTATAAGAATTCCGGTCCATATGGTTGAGACCATCAATAGACTACTAAGAGTCCAAAGAGCACTCTTGCAGGACTTAGGTCGCGAGCCTACGCCTGAAGAGCTTGCAGTTGAGATGGAGATGGATATAGATAAAGTGCGAGAAGTGCAGAAGATTGCACAAGAGCCTGTGAGCCTTGAGACTCCTATTGGCGAAGAAGAGGATTCTCATTTGGGAGATTTTATACCAGATGAGGATATTCCAAGTCCACAAGATGCCGCAACCAACACTATGTTGCGAGATCAGCTTTTTGAAACTCTTTCACTATTATCGGAGCGTGAACAAAAAGTAATTAGATTGCGCTTTGGATTAGATGACGGAAAGACTAGGACACTTGAAGAAGTTGGAAAAGTATTTGATGTTACAAGGGAGAGAATAAGGCAAATCGAGGCAAAGGCGTTAAGAAAACTAAGACATCCAAAGAGATCTGACAAATTGAAGGATTTCTTAGATTAGTATTATTTATAAATGAACAGATTAGAGACAATAGTAGAATTGGCAAGTAAAGCCAAGACGGTTGCTGATATAGGCTGTGACCATGGTAAGGTTGGCTTATCTTTATTTAAAAATGGAAATTTAAAGAGATTAATTGCAACCGATATATCCCCAAAATGCCTTCAAAAGTCCAATGATTTATTTAAAGATAAATCATATGACTATGAAGGAAGGGTTGGCGATGGCCTTATTCCGATCAAAAATAATGAAGTAGATACTATTATATTGGCAGGCATGGGTGGCGAGTTGATAAGGGATATTTTATTAAATGATATTGAAAAGACTAATTCATTTAATGAATTTATAGTCTGTCCTCATACATCGCCCGATCTAATTAGAAAAACTTTTTGTGAGCTTAATTACAATAGAGTAAAAGATATAATTGTTAGAGAAGACGACAAGTATTATTTTATTATGAAATATGTTAAATCGGATAAAGATGATTTAATTCAAAATGAGGACGATTATCTTTATCCTAACTCTCTAAAATTGCAGAATCCAATCCTTTTTTGCGAATATATAGAGCATGAGCTTGAGGTTAAAAGAACAATACTAGAGAAGATAGAAGATATTGGAACCGATAGGACAATGGCTTCAGCTAAAAAGATAATCGATGAGATAAAATATTTGGAGGAATTATGTTAATTAAAGAATTTATTGAAAAATTTGAAGATGATTTTCCGCTAGCCACCCAAGAGCCGTGGGATAATAGTGGCATTCAAATTGGGGATGACAATCAAGTATTAAGAGAAGTTTATATTTCCCTTGATTGTGATATCTTTCATATAAAAGAAGCAATTAAATCCAAATGCAATTTAATTATATGCCATCATCCTTTATTTTTTGATGAAATTAAGTCACTAACTAAGGATAGTTTTTACTATAAGGCAATTGAACTTGCGATTAAAAACGATATCACTATATACGCAAATCATACTCCATTTGATAAATCACGCTATGGTATGAAAAAGACTCCACTTTTAAGAATGGCGAGAAATATCAACTATAATTTTTATCAAGAAGAGGATGGATATGGGGTTATGGCTGAAATAGAGCCATCTAGTATAGTTCTTGTAATGATGGAGATTATTAAAGAGCTATCTCCATATCCCAATCTTGAATTTATAAGGACATATAAGGTTAATGATAGGCCGATTGAAAAAGTCGCTTATATAGGAGGAAGTGGAGCGGATTTTATCAATACTGCAAAGAAGGCCGGCGCAGATCTATTTATAACTGCTGATATTAAATATCACGATGCTGAACTTGCTCATAGGTTAGATTTAAATTTGATTGACCTTGGCCATGATTTAAGCGAGCTACATTTTGTGGATATAGTATCTAAATTTTGCCAAGGAATATCAGTCAAATATGAGTCCAGCTATGAAACTTTTAGATCGATGAACTTGAAAAAATTGTAAAAATATAGTAAAATATTAAGCAGTAGATCATACAGCTACATTTTATAATGAGGAAAGTCCGTGCTCCATAGAGCAGGGTGCAAGGTAACGCCTTGTGGGGGCGACCCTAAGGAAAGTGCAACAGAAAATATACCGCCACATATGTGGTAAGGGCGAAATGGCGAGGTAAGAGCTCACCAGCAATTAGGCGACTAATTGGCTTGGCAAACCCCACCTGGAGCAAAACCGAAGCGAGGTAAAATGTCGTTGCTCGCGGCATCTCGAGTATGGTTGGTTGCTAGAGATTATTGGTGACTATAATCGAAGATAGATGGCTGTTTAGTACAGAACACGGCTTATTGATTTACTGGCTGCCTTCGGGCAGTTTTTTATTGCATTTAACTATTTAAAAATAAGTATAAATATGATATAATTAAGATTGATTGGAGGTAACATGAGAAGAGAGATTGTAACATTAGTTGGTAGGCCAAATGTTGGCAAATCGACTTTATTTAATAAAATCACTAAGAATAGATCATCCATTACCGAAGATACGCCAGGAGTAACTAGAGATAGGCTATATGCAAAGGCAGAGTGGCTTGGTCGTCCATTTTTGTTGGTAGATACTGGTGGATTAGATCTTGCAAGTGATGATGATTTTATGCCTGAAATAATCGAACAAGCAGAGGTTGCAATAAAATCGAGTTCTTGTGTAATATTTATAGTTGACGGAAAAAGTGGCATTACTCCAACCGACAAAAATATCTTGCAGATGCTAAGAAAGATGAATGCAAATATTATTCTTGCAGTAAATAAAATGGATGCTAAGGATTCTGAAGATAATTTTTATGATTTTTATGAATTAGGGGCAGATAAAATGCTAAAGATCTCAGCGGAGCATGGAATTGGTATTGGAGACTTATTGGATGAGGTGATAAGTTATTTTCCAAATGATATTGTCGATACCAATGTCGATGGAGAGATTAAAGTTGCATTAATAGGCAAACCGAATGTTGGGAAAAGTTCACTTTTAAATAATATACTTGGAGAAAAGCGTGCAATAGTAACTGACATTGCAGGCACTACACGTGATTCTATCGATACATTTGTAAATTTACGAGATCGTGAGTTTAGAATAATAGATACTGCAGGACTTAGAAAGAAAGGTAAGATAACAGATTTAATCGAAAGATTTTCCGTTATAAGAACACTTTCTGCAATAGATGAAGCTGATGTTTGCGTGTTATTGATTGATGCCAATGAGGGAGTTACTGAGCAAGATACTAAGATCATGGGCTATGCATATGAAAATAACAAGGCCCTAATTATAGCGGTTAATAAGTGGGATATGATAGAAAAAGAAACAGACACCCAAAGAAGATATGTCAACAAGATTAGAGAAGATCTCAGCTATGTTCAATTTGCACCAATTGTTTTTATTTCGGCTAAAACTGGTCAACGGGTGGATGTTTTGATCGATACAATAATCAAAGTATATGAAAATTATAATAAGAGGATTCCGACGGGAGTATTAAATGATATCATCAGCGATGCAGTATTGATGAATACCACACCGCAAGATAAGGGCAAGAGACTTAAGATCTATTATGCAAGCCAAGTCCAAAAAGCACCGCCAGTTATATCGATATCCGTAAATGACACCAACTTAACACATTTTTCTTATACTAGATATCTTGAAAATAATATTAGAAAGGCATTCGACTTTGAAGGCGTGCCGTTGGTTTTCGTTTATAAAAATAGAGGAGAAAAATAAACTATAATGAAATTTTTATTTTATCTTTTGTCATATTTGATTGGCAGCATTAGCTTTTCATATATAGTTGTTAAATTATATAGCGGGGAGGATGTAAGGGATAAGGGAAGCAATAATGCTGGCACTACCAATGTACTTAGAAACTATGGTTGGTGGCTTGGCATCGCTACTTATGCACTTGATTCCATAAAAGGCACGATATGTGCATATCTTGCAAAATTATGGGGATTTTCTCCAATAATTGCCGTGAGCTTTGCTGTAATTGGTCATATTTTCCCATTCTATATGAAATTTCGCGGTGGAAAAGGCGTTGCAACTATAAGTGGCGGATTTACTTTTCTTTATCCAAAGCTTTTTCCAGTGGGGCTGTTGGTCTTTTTAGCTACGTTTTTTTTGACAAAGATAATGAGCCTTGCAAGCATGGCTCTTATGGCATATCTTGCAATAGTATTTATTTTTGTACTAAAACTTCAAGGATATGATTTATTCTTTTCACTGCTGACAGTGGCATTAGTAGTATTTATGCATAGAAATAATATCAAAAGACTATTGCAAGGCAAAGAAAATAAATTAGTGATAGGGGGCAAGAAATGAAGGTTGCTGTATTAGGCGGGGGCAGTTGGGGAGTCAGTCTCGCAAATGTATTAAATGATAATAAAAATGAAGTCAGCTTATATTTTAGAGATCAAAGTCAAATAGATCACATTAAAGAGCATGGCAAGAGTGATAAATATCTAAAGGATTTTACTTTTCCAAAGGATATAAGATTGAGTTCAGATATTTATGATGCAATAAAAGATTCCGAAGTAATAGTGCTTGCCACTCCGCTTCAAGTAATAGAGGATATATTAATAAAGATAAAGCCATATATAGATTCCAACAACCAAGTTATACTTGTCAATGCAAGTAAGGGCATACATTTTAAAAGGCTTAAAACCGCATCGGATATAGTTAAAGATATTTTAGGAGATGTTAGATTTGTTGCACTATCGGGTCCTAGCCATGCTGAGGAAGTAAGTAAGAGATTAAATACCACAGTGGTCTCTGCATCTTTAAATGAAGAAGTAGCATGCATTATTCAAGATCTTTTCATGAATGATTATTTTAGAGTATATGTGCACAATGATGTGCTAGGAGTTGAGATGGCAAGTGCTCTAAAAAATGTCATTGCAATTGGTGCAGGTATTTTAACCGGATTAGAGCAAGGAGACAACGCAAAGGCAGCTCTTATTACTAGAGGATTATTTGAAATATCAAAGCTAGGCAAGGCCTTTGGTTGTTCGATGTATACATTTATGGGATTAGCTGGAATGGGAGATTTAATTGCAACAGCAAACTCAGTCCATTCTAGAAACTTTAGAGCAGGACTATTAATTGGAAAAGGCGTTGCAATTAAAGATGTCAGTGCAAATATTGGAGAAACGGTCGAAGGTATGGTTACTGCAAAAGCTGCCTATACATTAAGCAAGCA
Organism: Ezakiella sp.; assembly: GCA_022766605.1. GTDB lineage: Bacteria > Bacillota > Clostridia > Tissierellales > Peptoniphilaceae > Ezakiella. Next base: position 6,755 of record JALEOH010000011.1, on the reverse strand, counting down.
GTATCATGTATCGATGCCTATTACCAAAGAAATCTATGAAGTACTATATGAGGATAAGGATCCCAAAGAGGCAATATTTGAATTGATGACCAGACCAAAAAAGCATGAATTTATGGAAGTGATGGAAATTTGAACAAAAAAAATAGTGGTAAAAAAATTAAAACTAAAAGAGAATTTTCCAGCGGTCTAATTATTGGAATATCCATTTTTTATATGGCTTTTTTATTTTTTTTCGTTCGCCCATATATTAAAAAAAATTCAACCAAGCTTAAAGCGCCAAATGAGGTTATATATTATGACTCCATAGACGGAGATTATTTGATGCTTAAAGATGAATTTGTTTTTAGCAGCAATAAAATTTCAGGAACTGTAAATTATGAGGAGGGGACAAGACTTAAATTTGGAGTAATAAAAGCTGGAGTCGCCAATAATGATGAATATCATAAATTAAGTGAAGAATTGGCAAATCTAAATTATGCACTTTCGATTTTTAATAGTGAAATAATAGATATCGACATGCAATTAAGAAAATATATAGTAGATGGCGACTATAAAAATATGTCTAGAATAATTGATACATTTGACTATAGAATTGGCAGTGACAAAACCTATTCAAGTGTAGAGGAAATTAATCAAGAGATAGTAAAAATAAATGAAAGATTGGCGTCTGTTAGTTCTGATGAAATGTGGAATCCGCCTGGAATAATAAGCTATGCTATGGATGGATATGAATATTTAAAAATCGAATCGCTTGAGAGCATAAGTAAAGATGAATTTGACGATCTCATTAGTCGCAATGATTTAAGCGCCAATAAATTAGAATTTAAGATAGTGGATAATTTTAAGGCTATGCTGGTTAGTTATTTTCCAGATAATAATCAATTAAGAGAGCTAAATGGCAAAAATATTATGATTTCATTAGATGATAAGGCTACCTTTATAAGTGCCAAAGTCGTCATACCTGAGACTTATGATAAAGAAGGATTAGTTGGATTTTTGGTTACTAGCCATGTGGAGGATATATATACTTTAAGAAGAGGAAAGATTTCTATTATATTTAGTCAAGTTCCAGCCCTTCAAATTCCAACGGAGTCCATAGTTCAATATAACGATACTAAAGGAGTTGTAGTTAAGGACGTAAATGGCATTATAAGATTTAAGCCAATCTTGATTTATATGGTTGATGAGGACTTGACTTATATATCTAAAGGAGATGACTATTCTAGAATTAGAATAGGGGATGAGGATATTGGTACCCTATTGTTCTATGAAGAGATTATTTTAAATCCAGATTTAGATAAAATAGATACTATTTATCGATGAAAATCAGAGGGAAATTATGCACAATGAATTTATTAGAGAAAATTTAATAAAAATTAATAAAAAAATTGAAGATGCTGCAAGAAAATCGGGTAGAAATATAGAGGATATAAATTTAGTAGCAGTAACTAAGACTCATCCACTAGATTATATTTTAGATGCATATGAGCTTGGCATAGACTCAATTGGAGAAAATAGAGTCCAAGAACTCATGGACAAATATTATGGAATTCCCAAAGAATTAAATATCAATTTCATCGGACAACTACAGACTAATAAAGTAAAGTATATAATTGACAAGGTGGATTTAATACAGTCATTAGATCGTGAAAGTCTGCTAACTAAAATTCAAAATGAGGCAGCAAAAAGGGGAATCATTGCAAATTGTTTGATTCAAATCAACCAAACCAAAGATGACAACAGAGCAGGTATTGGTTATGATGAAATAGAAGTATTTTGTGAAAAGATCGCAGCTTGTCCCAATGTCAAGGTAAGAGGATTGATGTGCGTGGCACCACTTGGTCTTAATGAAAAAGAAATGAGAGATGTTTTTTCTAAAATGAGTCTAGCATTTTGGAGGCTAAAGTGTTATAATATAGATAATATAGTACCAGAGATTTTATCAATGGGGATGACTGATGATTTTGAGCTCGCAATTGAAGAGGGTGCAAATATGGTTAGAATCGGAAGTGGAATCTTTGGAAGACGACTTTAAGGAGGAATTATGAGCTTTTTAGATAAAATGAAAAATTTACTAGTTGCACCAGATGGAGAAGAAGAATATGAATATGAAGATGAGGAGCAAGTAGAGGAGGAAGAGGCTGTTTCTAAATATCAACCTACTTCAACAAGCTATTATTCAAATCGCGACAAGAATAGAGTTGCACCAGTTGTATCTGCAACAAGAAGTTCCACATTTAAAATTCAAATTCAAGATCCAATAAAATACGACGATGCTCCAAAGATCATCGACAAGTTGATAATGAATGATGCAGTTGTAGTTAATTTTGAGCATCTTGAGCCAGAGCTTAAAAGACAGGTATTTGATTTTATCAATGGCGGAATTTATGCCATTGAAGGTAAAATTCAAAAAGTTACCAAAGATATCTTCATTCTTGCACCAAAAGGCGTTGGAATAGAAGGCATTAAAGAGGAATTAATGGAGAGCGGTCTATATAATTGGTAGATCTTAGCTCATTTTTAAAAAACGCTGATGAGTTTCTTCAATTTCAAAGACTAGAGGAAAAAGCAAATATCTCAATTAACGATTATAATATTATGGATACCAATTTCTTGGATCCATTTTGGCAAGATATGGCTCTTAGTATAAAAAACAGAGAGCCCAGCCTTGCTGTATCTTTTTTTGGTGCATATGATGATGCAGAGAGAAAGATTGCCGTATATTCGCCCGATTTTATGCAATTAACTGAAGAGGATTTTATTTCGGTCGTTGGATTTAAAAATCAATTTAATGATATTAAGCACAGCGATTGTTTAGGTAAGATTCTATCACTTGGTATTAATCGAGATCATATTGGCGATATTATTGTTGGTGATGAGATATTTTTTGTTATAAAAAAATCCATAGAGAATTTTTTAATTTCGGAGTTTAGAGATATAAGAAGGCATAGCATTGAGCTTAAAAAATATGAATTAAGTTATTTTAGAGATTTTATGGATAAAATGGAAGAAAATAAGATCTTTAAGGAAAAAATAATATTAATTCCCTCTTTAAGAGCGGATGCAATTCTCTCTAAATTATTTAATATATCACGTCAGAAGGCACAGGAGAAAATCTCAAAAGGAGAACTAAAGATCAATCACCGTGTGGAAGAAAGGGCTTCAACTGAGATCAAACTTCCAGCTCTAATTTCGTTAAGAGGATATGGTCGTGTTCAAATAGAAGAAGAGATTGGCTTAACACAAAAGGGAAAAATAAGGATAAGAATAAGGAAATGATTTATATTTTATTATTTATAATATTTATAGTTGCAGATCAGCTCACCAAATTTTTGGCGAGCAAATTTTTAATTGTAAGAGATATTTCAATTACAAGTTGGTTTAAATTTAGCTATGTAGAAAATAGAGGAGCTGCCTTTGGCATGATGCAAGATAAGCAGAGTTTTTTTATAGTAATAACAGCTCTTGTTCTTGTAGTAATTGGTTTTTATATTTTAAAACATGGATCTGAATTTTCGACTCTTGAAAAGATTGGATTGACTTTTTTTCTATCCGGAGCTGTAGGCAATTTAATAGATCGAATCTTAAATGGATATGTGGTGGATTTTATTTCGGTAAGATTATTCAATTCATATGATTTTCCTGTCTTTAATATAGCAGATAGTCTAATTTGCGTTGGAGCTTTTTTACTAATAATTTCTTTTATAAAGGGGGATTTTAGTGAAGTTAAAAATTAGTTTTGACGACGAGAAAAGACTTGATAATAATTACAAGGAATTTGGATTCAGTTCGAGATCAGAATTTACTAAACAGATAAAATTTGGAAATGTATTGGTCAATGGCGAAAAGACCAAGAGTAATTATAAATTAAGGGCAGGAGATGAGCTTGTAATAAATAGGGTCGAGGCAGGACCTAGACCAAAGAATTTGGATATTCCAATACTATATGAAGATGACTATATAATTGTAATAAATAAGCCTCCATTTGTTGCAAGTCATGGCTCTAAGAGTTATTATGGGTATAGCGTTGTGGATTGGCTTTTATATCGCGGGGGGAGCCTTAGCACAGTTGCTGGGCCAGAAAGGCCGGGTATAGTTCATCGTCTGGATAGAGATACATCGGGTTTGCTAATAATTGCTAAAAATGATGATGTGCATCTGGCACTTAAAAAACAATTTCAAGCTCGAACTGTTAAAAAAAGATATTATGCGATAAGTTATGGAAGCCCACGCGAAGTGGACTTTGAAATAGATGCTCCCATTGCACGTTCCAATAATCCAATTAAGATGGGGATAGTAGAGGGCGGAAGAGATGCAAAAACAATAGTTCATTTAATAGAAAATAAAAATAATTATTCTCTTTTCGATGTAAATATCTTTACAGGTAGAACTCATCAAATAAGAGTGCATTTAAGCTATGCAAACTTTCCAATCGTTGGAGATCCACTCTATGGAGTAAAAAAAGATAAGATTAAGACCGATAGACAAATGCTTCATTCGCATTATATCTCATTTATTCATCCCGTGACGGGCGAGGAGTTTCAAATGGAAGCCTCTCCACCTGAAGATTTTATCGATACCATGAATAAGATTGGATTTGATACTATTTTATAAATATTCTACTTGTTCTATCAGTATATTTTTTTTGATCATAAAAGCTATGATATAAATTGCTGAATTTTTCATTTTTATAATAGATTTCCCTGTTCAATTGAGATAGATTTTCAACATCTCTATATCTGGCGATTAATATATCTTTATCGACATTGGATAATATATTTTTAAAATTACTTTTAATTGCAAGTGGTCTAATAAAAAGACTATTGCAATATTTTTTTTGCTCTAATTCATCTATATTAAGTATTGACTTAATTATCGCACGCTTAACCCTAGAGGAAGATAGCCTTTTATGCGTTGAAAGAGTTTCTAGTTCATTATAATTGGTTGAATTATATATAGCATTGTAGATGAAATTGATATCCTCATCGCTAAGGCCTTCGGTTTCGATAAAATTAGTGATGCCGACTGTTTTTATTAGAGAAAATATCTTTTCGTTGCTGTTATATAGGCCATCGGATTTTAATATATTATTTCTAATAGCAGTTGCACTATATCCATTGTCGATATTAGAGTTATAAGAATTTACAACTCTTTTAATTGGAAATATTTTTATATCTTTATCATATTCATTTATTTTTGAAATATATTCAAGTGCAAGCATGTCATTAGAGCCAGGCATATAACCCATTTTTTCATGGATTGAATTTCTAATAAAATTATTTAAAGATATATTTTTATCAAAAGAAATTTTCTTATTTAATGTGTCATCTTTTAAATTTTGATAGTATTTAGCCGATGAAATTAGCAAATCTCTATCGGCATGCTCAGCGCCAAAAAATATTCCATTGATACCAAGCTCTATAAGATGTCTTATGGCATGGTATGAAAATTTTTCAGAATTATTTAAAGAAAATATAGCAGGTAACTCAAATACAGCATCCACTCCGCCATCTATTGCTGATCTAGCACGAGTGAATTTATCGTAAATAGCTAACTCACCTCTCATTACATAATCTCCACTCATAATGCATATAATCTTAGCATCAGGAAAATGGTGCATTAAATTTTCTATTAAGTATTTATGTCCTAAATGAAATGGATTAAATTCAGATACTAGACCAAATAACATTGCTCACCTCTAGTAAATTATAGCATAAACTATGCTTATGATACAAGAAATTTGTGCTGTATATTGATTGCAAGAAAATTTAAATAATTTTTAAATAATTATCCACTTGAATTATTTTATAACTGCCAATGTATTATTAGGACAGAAAAATTAAGCAAATTTTTAAATTTCTAAAATTAGGGATTAAAAGGAGGGAAGTTTTATTATTTATTTCTCACTACAAAACTTTAACACTGCAAGTTTTGATTCGATTCAATTTTTTATGACAAAATTATTGCAATATATGAATCACTGTGTTAGAATAAACTATAGAATAACGATAGGAGGTGCCAATATGGAGCACAAGAGATGGATCTCTAGCTTAATTGCTTTAGTAATGGTCTTTATGACTGTTATTCCAAGCTTTGCCGCTGGATATCCCGATGAATTAAGACCGCTTCCAGAAGACCAGGACACAGCTAAGGTCTTACTAGAAGCAGAAGAAAAGTATGAAAATGATTTTATTAAAGAGACTAAATCTATATTTAAAGATGAAGACGAAATAATCGTTTTTGTTGTTTTAAAAGATGGCAAAAATAATTTATTGTCTAGTCTAGGAGATGGAATTATGTCCACTCGTAGTGTCGGTAGCTATAATAGTAATCTATCGAGCATTCCTGGATTTAGTGAAGTCTATGGTTCTATTAACAATAATATATCAATGATGTCAACCAGAAGTTTAGAGCCACAGAGAAAATTAAATAATAAGGATGTAGACGGAGTTAGTTCTACAGTAGAATACAACATTAATACTCAAATAATGAGTTTACAAGAACTTTTAAATTATGGTTATAAATTTAGTATTCTCGACAATGTAGACTATATACTAAATTCATATATAATTGAAACCGATTATAAGACTGCAAAGGAAATTTCTAAATTAGATTTTGTAGAAAGAGTATATGTCAATAAAGAATATGCTCTTCCAGAAGAGCCAAATATGCAGACATCCCACGACCTTATTAACGATAGTTATGCATGGGATATTGGATATGATGGAACTGGCATGATTGCAGCAGTGCTTGAT
>JALEOH010000009.1 GCA_022766605.1 Ezakiella sp. | reverse complement strand
GCTTTTTGCAATAGACCTTTTTCTATTTTGATCTTATGATTAGAAGCTGGCGAATTTAATAGTTCGCATGCTCCTCTTTTGGAGTCGCCAGCTGCAATTACAAGTCTTTTTGGTCGAGCTTCAATTATTGCGCCCGTGCACATTATACATGGCTCAAGAGTTGTAAATAGGTCGCAGTCTTCAAGTCTAAAATTGCCAATTGCTTTACATGCGCGTTTTATTGCAATCATCTCCGCATGAGAAGTGGGATCGTTTAAAGTCCTTGTGAGATTGATGCCTTTTGAGATTATTATGCCATCTTTTGCAATTATTGCTGCAATTGGAACTTCATCTAGCTTAGCTGCTCTTTTTGCGAGTCTTATTGCAATTTGCATGATTTCTAGGTCAGAATACTTTGGTATTTTACCAGATTTTAATAAATTTGTCAAGTTATTCCTCGGTCTCTTCAGGTTTGTCGATTAAAAATTCGCTTATTATCTTTAAATTTTCGATTTCTATTTCATTTAAATCTTCTGGCTTGTAATCTTCACGGGGGCTGTACCAGGCTTGATTGTTGAAATAGTTTTGCATTTCTTTGTCTTTAAATACATATCCATGGCGAGCATAGATTTCATTTTTCATAAGCTCAAGCTTGCCGATCTCTGTTTTTAATAAATCATTTTTATCAAATAATTTTTGATCGCTTGGAAATAAAAATCCATCTTTTGGTAAATCCTTTTTTTCTTCTATATCTTCATCCGCATTGATAGTCGGTATTACCACTTCTTCTTTTGGTAATTCGTCTTCTTTTGGCAATTCGCTCTCGCTTTTAACGATGGACTTTTCTTCAACATCAGCGGGGGCTTCTTTCTTAAAAACAAAGACATATAATAAAAAAGAAATTGCTACAAATAAAATTACAAGGCCAATTATAAGTCGGATATTCTTGCCATTGCTTGGCTTTTCATTTATATAATATGGTGGTGGTAGTGGACTGATTTTCATATTATCTTTCCTTTCATATCGTCTTTTACATTGTTATATTATTTTTTTCTGTAGCTGTTTTATAGTTGGCGATGCTGTTAGCATCATCAGCTTTTTAAAATTCAATCTATCGATAGTTATTTTACTATATGCTTGTTCTTCATCCATGCTGATTAAATTTAAATAATAATATGCCGATGCAGTTATATTTGCTCCGAGTGCAATTGCTTTTGCCATTTTTTCTATATCATCAATGCCTCCAGAGGCTATGATATAATTTGCTTCTGTAATTATTGCGTTTTTAATAGAGCTAATTGTATCGACTTCGGGAGTGTAATTTAATTTATAATTATTGTTATTCATTCGCCTTGAGATATTGCTGAAATTGGTTCCTGATGAGCCGGATATATCGATATTTTTTACGCCGATATCGATTAATCTTTTAATAGTTTCTTTGCTCATGCCTTGGCCGACGGCTTTTATAATTAAATTGTCGCCAAAATAATTTATTGCATTTTGTATATTTTTGAGTTCGCCCCTAAATTCATATTCATAATCGCCAATTAATTCTTGAGCAGTATTAAGATGAAGCGATATATATGGAGTATTTAATTTATCGCAAACTATTTTCATGTCCTCTAAAGAATTTCTGCAACTTAAGTTTGCAATTGCGAATTCCGCTTTTCTAAATGCCTTAAAACTAGTAAAATCTTTCGTTTTTAAATAGCTATTTAAGGAGCCGGTTACAATTGGAATATTAAATTCTGAGGCGATGCTAACTAGTCTATTATTTACTAGTTTAGAAAATCTACCGCCGCCTGTTATGGCATTTATATAGTTCGGAAATTCTACGGTCTTATCTAAAAACTTGGTGCTCGTATCTATTTCATTTATATTAAGCTCGCATGGCTCAATAGATAAAAGGTGCAAGTTATCAAATCCTGCACCAGTTCTTTCTTCTTTCATGGCATATTTAAGATGCATGGTCTTTTTATCTGCCATTTATTCTATATTCTCCAAATAAATTGTCTATCATTTCATTTGCCTGATTCTCATGTATTACATAAAATGATTCTGTGCCAATATACTTACCTTCGCCAGGAAGAGTATTCATGCTAATATTATTTAAGTCCAGCTTTGAGGCTGAAATAATTGCTTGAAGCACTTGTTTTTCACTGAAGTTGGTCTTTATATTGCTTTTTAATTCGCTAAAAATCTTGGGCAAACGGGCTATATTTTCAATCTTTAAGATTTGATTCATAATAGCTTTCATAAGCTCTTGTTGAACTCCAATGCGTTCGATATCTCCGCCCATATAACCGCTGCCGTCGCTATTTTTTCTCCATCTCCAAACTCCAACTGCATCATGTCCGTTTAGGACTTGTTGACCCGCTTTTATATTGATTCTAAGCGGAGGCTTGTCAGTAGGATCGTAGTAGTTCATATCGCGCGGGACATTAAATGGGACGCCACCAATTGCATCGATTAGATTTTCCACAAGAGTATAGTCAACCTCTACGAAATAATCGAGGTCGATATTAAAAGCATCGCGGAAAGTCTTTATCATAAGAGTGGTGCCGCCAAAGGCCTTTGCTGCATTTAATTTCTTCAATCCCTTGCCTGGAATTGCAACGCGGCTGTCGCGAGGAAAGTTCATCATGGTGATTGCACCGGTCTTAAAATTTACCTTTGTTAGTATCATGGTGTCACTGCGATAACCAGTGTCTATATTTACGTCATGAGAGTCGGTTCCAAATAGCAAAAAGAAATATTCATCATCAGTTAGTTGTGCAACTTTATTCCCCTCTTCAAAGTTTTCATCTTTTTTTGGAAGATCGTCTATTTTTTCCTCTTCATTTTCTTCTATTTTTTTATTTGAGAATATATTCTCAAATGGATTTTTAGCATCCTTGACTATTGCAAACAAATAAAAGGCAGTAAATACGATAAAAGCAACCGTAAATGCTATTTTGAATTTTTTCATTTAGTCATCTCCATTCTCTCTTTTAGCTCATAATTGGAATTAGTAACGATATTTCTGATTTTTGCCATCAATTCATCGTCAAAAATAAAATTATTATCCTCAATTAATTCCATGCCACGACGGAAAGTGTTGTCGGCAATTGATACTGGACTTAAATTTTCATATAGCTCTCTATATTCACTAGTTAAGTCTCCATCCTTAACCACAGGGCTTAGATTGGTGCCTGAGAGCAATAGGAACATCCACGATTGATATCGAGATAAAAACTCGTTGGCTTTTTTAAAATCGCTATTATTCATTAAAAAGTTCTCGGTAGTGTTGAGCCTTGCAAGTAACTCGCTAGGACTAATCATCACCACTCCTTCATCGAGTGAGGGATTTATGTTTTCAGCATTTTTAATCATAAAATATTGCTTAAGGCTTTCGTTATCGCCCGCCATTTGAGCGAGCTTTTCATAGTCTATTGTTATTTGAAAGCCAGATTTTCTCTTATATAATTTATATTTCATATCGTAGAGCTTTTGCAATTCATTTCTGACCGAATCGCTCTTGATAGTTTTTAGATCTTCTTCGAGTATTTGATCTTTTTCATCATATCCTTTTAATATATTTACGACCTCTTCTTTTTGAGTAATGCTACTTACAAGACCTAGATTGTCCACCAGGCTATCTTCAAGCACAAAAAGATAGAGCTCGCGCTTGTCTTGCTCTACCTTATCTAGATTTTCCTCAATATATTCTACCAAAGTGGCTGGATCATAAGGAAGTTCAGGTAAATCTTTTCTAAATTCTGACTCACGTCCAATATTCTCCACTGGCTTTGCATTATCCTTAGCGCAAGCCGTTAGTGCCATAGCGGCAATTATGATCCATATTAAAATTTTTTTACTCATCTTATCCTCCACATGATCCTCCTAACTATTGTATCAAAAAATGTAAAAAAACGCAAATCAATTAATTAAACTCTCTCTTACTTTTATTGATCCCGTCTTTAATGGTCCGTTGTAATTTTTGTAGATTATAACTATCGTCGAGCCAAAGGAAAAATAGCCGATTTCATCGCCTTGCTTAAATATGTCTTTTGTAAAATCTATGCTATTTACATTGACTGCACCTACTGCAATATAATAGTACTCGTCGGTCTCTTTTATATGACGATAATTGTCGATAAAGGGCTTCGCATTTTTAAGCCCCCAATCATTTACTGGATAACTCGTGCTTCCAATAGTATATGAGTCGATAAAATGATTATCATCGATTGCATGAAAGCGATGATAGTCCTTGGGAGAGAGATATATTACTTGATAAGTGCTTGCAATTATATCTCTATTTAAAAGAGCTTTTACATCTACCTCATGACCTTTTACTAAAAAAGTTTTGTCTTTACTTAGCTCGCCTGCAGATGTTATGACTCCATCGCAAGGTGAGATAAATTTATCGCTCGAGATAGGTCTTTTATTCATGTCGATTTTTCTGATAAAAAAATCTTTAAGAGAAGAAAATTTTTGATCCTCACAGACCTCACTCATATCTATATCATATATCCATCTATATAGCGGAATGAATAATTTGGAAAAAGATGAGCTCGTAAAGCTGACTAATAGTCGATTGAAAAATCTAGTATTCATAAATTCTATCAAAGCCCTCATCATCTTGCACCTTTTCTTGATTTCTAGTATAATATTTATATATTATACCATAAGGAGATGAAAATGAAAATAAGTAAAGATTTTTTTAAAGAAAATGCTGCAAATTTTATTACTTTTTGTAATATGCTTTGCGGTGCTTTGTCGATACTTTTTACAATAGATGGCAAATATAGAACGGCGATGGCATTTATTGTCTTTGCGTCGATTGCCGATAGATATGATGGAAGGGTTGCAAGAAAGTTTAAGCAATCGAGTGCTATGGGCGTACAGATGGATTCAATGGGAGACATAATTAGTTTTGGAATAGCGCCGGCACTGCTTAGCTATATGATAGTTTTTGACAAATTAGAAGGGACTTTTAAATTACTTGGTGCAGCTGCAACAGCGATATACATCGTTGCGGGGGCTTTAAGGCTAGCGAGATTTAATGTAATTGGCATGGATGACGACAATTGCTTTCACGGGCTTCCAATACCAGTATGCGGACTGCTTTTAGTTGGATTCTTATTTTTAAAGCTCAAATTTAGTCCGATATTTTATTTCGTACTAATGGTGTTACTAGGACTGTTGATGCTAAGCAATATAAGAGTTAAAAAGAGATAGTAGATAATAGATTAAAGGAGGTAATATGTCCACTGCACACAATAGAGCAAATAAGGGAGATATCAATAAAACTGTATTAATGCCAGGAGATCCGCTTAGGGCAAAGTTTATTGCAGAAAATTTTTTTACAGATGTTAAACAATTTAACGATATAAGAAATATGTTGGGCTATAGCGGTAATTATAAAGGGGAGCCATTTAGCGTGATGGGCTCAGGCATGGGCATACCATCAATTGGCATATACTCCCATGAGCTATATAGTCTATATGATGTTGAGAAGATTATAAGAGTGGGGAGCTGTGGAAGCTATCAAGAGGATATAGAGCTATTTGATATTATAATTGCACAAGGCTCATCGAGTGATTCTAACTTTCACAGTCAATTTAATCTAAATGGGCAAATTGCGGCTCTTGCTGATTTTAATAGTCTTGAAAAAGCGGTTGCAGTCGCAAGAAAAGCTGGCAAGAAGATTCATGTAGGCAATGTATTTTCAAGCGATGTATTTTATAATTATGGTAAAGATGAATGGAAGAAGTGGAGCGATATGGGCATACTTGCAGTTGAAATGGAGAGCTATGGGCTATATCTTACAGCGCAGTCGCTTGGAAAAAGTGCGCTTACTATATTAACTGTCAGTGATTCATTCCACACAAAAAAGGAGACCACTCCTGAAGAGAGGGAGCGTTCCTTTACCGATATGATTGAGATTGCGTTAGAATCATGCTTAATATAAAAGAAATATATGATAAATTATCCACTATCGACGCTTTGACATATGAAAAGGGCGAGGTGGATATGGCAAAGATGCTATATTATGAATATTTAAAACTCGACTATTTTAAGGAGCATCCTGAAAATGTAAGGTTAATTGCGACTGATGAGGATGAGTTTGTTCGCTTTAATCAACTTGCAATAGTAGAAAAAGGCGAAAGCAAAGATGCAGTCATTGTAATCAACACTATGGACGAGCCTCAAGTCGGTCGTAAATTTTCAAATGTAGATGCAAAAGTATTAAAGGCAACCCTTGCCTCGTCAATCGCTATTTGTGACGAACTCTCAAAGACCATTAATGATGGCATAGTTATTTTTATAAATGTATGCGATAGATATGGAGAGCAAAAGGGAATTGAAAGCGTAGTAAAATATCTTTCAAAGTTAAAGGAAGATGGAATTAACTTTAAGGCGGCAATTACCACTCACGGCTTTTTAACCAAGGGTGAGGAGGCGATATTTTTTGGTGCGCAGGCTATAATTAAGCCCGCAATATTTATTGCAGGAAAAACTGTTAGAACCACACTTTATCACGAAGGACTTGACCCAGCTTATATGCTTTCCACTTTTACAAGGGATCTTACACTAAATTCCGTTTTGATGGACAATTATCAAAATGAGGTTAGTGAACCAATATATGTAAATAGGAGTCTTGTGCCTGGTGGGACCGAGGTTCAAAGCTCTTCTTGGGGCTATACTTCCTTTTTGACCTCATCTGTTAAAAAGGAGTTGGGCGATTATATCGAACTTCTAAAAGAAATAGTCTTAAATTCATACAAAAAGGCAATCGACGAATTAAACATAAAATATTCCAATTACTGCCTAAAGAGAAATATAGAATTTACCGCACTTGACGTTACACCAAAAGTCTATACTTGGGATGAATATTTAAATGAGTTGGTAACTGTCCGTGGGAATTCTATAATAAGTGCAATGAATAATGAAATTGAAGAAAAAATTAAGAGGCAGCCCGACCTCCCGCTCGAGGAGCATAGGCTAAGGCTTGTAAAGTCTATGTATGATAAATATAAGCTTGCTGACGAGCCAATTATTATAATTTATTATGAAGATGCACCCGTTCAACGAGTGGATATAACAGGTAACAACGAGCTTGAAAGGGATTTAATGCTGGCATTTACCTCTGCTATTAATAAAATCAAGCCGACCATTAGTAGACGCTTTTTCTTCCCCGACCTTAGTTATCATTCATATTTAAATGCAAGTGACGACCTTAGGGATATAAAGCATAGTTTAAAATTCATTCCTTGCGTGCAAAAGCATGAAATAGAAAAGATCAATTTTGCCGAAGAGCTTTCTATTCCAACGGTAAATGTGGGTGGAATAACAAAGGCAATAGATGGAAAATTCGTCTTTGATGAAGAATATCATTTTAATACTCTTCCTTCAATTTTAATCGAAGGAATTGGGAGGCTATTTTGATCCAAACGATAAATATAAATGTAAGCCTAGACTACGATGACTCTGAGATAACTCGAGCGATAAAAAAGAAATATAATATAAATATCTCCGATTATAAATTGATCACTCGCTCACTTGATGCAAGGAAGGATGAACTAAAATTCAATCTAAAGCTTGCAATAGATTATCCTAAAAAACTAAAGGATTCCGGAGCCATGCCAAAAGAGTATGAACTGCCCAAGAAAAAATGTGACGCTAATATTGCAATTGTTGGTGCTGGGCCTGCAGGACTATTTGCAGCTCATGTGCTTAGCGCGTGTGGTGCAAAGATTACTATATATGAAAGAGGTAGCAAAGTCGAGGACAGGGTAAGAGATGTCGAGGACTTTATTCGCTCGCGCAAATTAAATCCAGACAGTAATATAAGCTTTGGAGAAGGTGGGGCGGGCACATTTAGCGATGGTAAGCTCACAAGCCGCTCTAAAGATGCAAGAAAAGAATATATAAAAGAGATATTATTTAAATATGGAGCGGATAGCGAGATAACAATAATGCATAAGCCTCATATTGGAACTGATATTTTAAGAAATATTATAATTAAATTACGAGAAGATCTTAAGAATCGTGGAGTTTCCATCAATTTCAATACAAGAGTAGACAATATATTGATAGAAAATGGCAAGGCGAGGGGCGTTGTAATTAGCGACAAGACTTTTTTTCACGATAAAATAATACTTGCTCTAGGCAATGCAGCCAGAGACACTTTTTTAAATTTGATAGATGAGAAGCTTGATATAATTCCAAAACCATATGCTGTTGGATTTAGAATAGAGCATCTTCAAAGCTATGTAGATCGCTGTCAATTTAGAGAGTTTGCAGGACACAGAAGACTTCTTCATGGAGAATATACTCTTACAGCTGCTTCAAACAATAGCGGAGTATATAGCTTTTGCATGTGCCCAGGAGGACTCGTGGTACCAAGCTCGAGTGAAATAAATCATTTAAGTGTAAATGGCATGAGTTATCACAATCGCGGGCTTAAAAATGCAAATTCTGCCATAGTTACAACCATAGAAAAATTCGACGATGCAAAAAGCTCGATTGAATATGGAAGAGAGATAGAAAGAAGAGCATTTGAAATAGGTGGTGGCGACTATACTGCGCCAGTAATTCATGTGAAGGATTTCATAAATCGCAAAGAGGCAAATACTCGTGGCATGGTAAACCCGAGTTATAAGATGGGCGTGCGTTACACTAAGATAGATGATATACTTGGAGAATTGACCGATGATATCAGGCTAGGACTATTGGGTATGAATGAAAAGATGGATGGCTTTATAGATGATGCAGTATTAACTGCAGTTGAATCTAAGACAAGTAGCCCCGTTAGAATAGTGCGTGATGAATTATTTATGACCAATTATAAAAATTTATATGCCTGCGGAGAGGGCGCTGGCTTTGCAGGTGGCATAGTAAGTGCAGCTCTTGATGGGCTAAAATGCGCAGAGAGTATAATAGGTGAGATATAATGAAAAAATTTAAAATTAAAAGTAAACATTTTGAATTTCCTGAAAATTTAAAGCATGATCTAGATGCAATTACAACTCATGGATATGAGGTGGTTAAGGTGGGCAAAAATGAGCTGGAACTTGATGAGCTTCCAAAAGATCAAAAGAGCTATAACTATTTGCTAGATGAGAATAATAAGGAAATAAGAGAGTTATTAAAGTCCCACGGACTTAGCTATGTCGAGCTAGATGCATATAAACGTGACTTTAGGCCACTTGGAATTTCTTGGATGGTGGTTCGCCCAGGAACGAGTGAGAGAGCCAATTATCTTTTGATAAAAAGCAGCGAGAGAAATAAGGAGATTCCATTATATAAAGAAAATCTCTATTCCCATCACGACGAAGCTTCAAAAAAATACAGTGCTTTGGCAATAATATATGGCATATTTCTTGCCAGTGTATTTTTCTTGCAAAATCGCGTAGTAAGAAATCTTTCCATATATGGTTATTATATATTATCGGCAATACTAATTTGCCTATTTATCGCAGCCTTTTATAAATGTCTGCGTCATAATGAATTAAAGAAGGCGATCAAATGATACTTGCCCTTCTAATACTTATCAAGTTCTTTTATTTTTACAACAAAGTCCACGTGCAAAGAAACTATCTCTATACTGTACTTTTATCTAGCTTAATTGCCCTGCTTGCACTTGTTGGATTAAATAGCATACAATCTACTATTAATTTCAATCCATGGATAGTATTATATTATTTGATTTCTATTATAATGCTCATCGACGTAATCTACTACAAGTATTTCAATCAATTGACTAGTGTCAATCTCTTAAAACAAATTACTCAATTAACTACAGTTGGGGATTCTCTAACCGAATTATTTGAGCCAAGCCAACTTATACTTGTGCTAGATTTAATTATAATTCCATTTTTGCCAAAAAAAGTCCTTGATTTTGTAATATCGGGACTTGATTTTAGAGTTATATTTTTAATAACAGTATTATTTATCATGGAGCTTATGTATTTTAATAAGAGCAAGGAGATCGCAAGGCAAGAACTCTTTAGTTATCATAGCCGCGACATTGCCTATAGTATTGGTCGCGAGCAATTGGAGCTAGAAAATTCCTTTACTAAAGAGGATCTTGAAGGCAGGAATCTAAAAAGCAATAAGGACGATATATATCATGGAATTGCACGAGGGAACAATCTTATATTAGTGCAAGTAGAGGCTTTGCAAAATTTTGTTATAAATAGAGAATATAATGGATATGAAATAACTCCCAATTTAAATAAATTAATTGATAGAAATAATTCTATCTATTTCAATCATGCATTTGAGTCCATTGGTCGAGGAAATACTAGCGATGCTGAATATGCGGTTTTAACCGGGCTCATTCCACCACCAAATAATATTAGCTATCTTGAATATACCAACAAGGCATACCACAGTCTTGCCCATTATTTTAAATCGATGGGCTATACTACAGCTGTCTGCCACGGAAATGATGCTCGCTATTACAATCGCGATAAGATGTATAAGACACTTGGCTTTGATCATTATTTTAATAAGGATGATTATCCTTTTGATGAAAAGACGCAAATTGGCTTTGGCATTAGCGATGAAGATTTTTTAATTCAAACCGTGGAAAAACTACTTCAAATCGAAAGAAAGGGAAAGTTCATGAGCTTTATAATCACACTCTCTAGCCACACACCATTTTTGATGCCAGAGGATAAAGTTGCAATAAAGCTCAAAAAAGAAGATGAAAATACCATGAGTGGTCGCTATCTTCAAGCGATAAACTATGCTGATATGGCTCTTGGAAAATTTATTGAGAAGTTAGAAGAAACTGGTCTTTTGGAACGCTCGACTTTGGTTTTATATGGAGACCACTTTGCAATCTCCGCTGGCAATCACGAAGATGCACTTCATGCAGCAGTACAATTTGACATGAAGCATGGTTATTTTTATGATGATATGATGAATATCCCTCTTATAATTTGCTCGAATGGATTAAATAAAGAAACCATTTCTAGCACTTGTTCACAAGTTGACATTTATCCAACTATATTTAATCTATTTGGTGGAAAAAATTCAAAGTCAATAGTCTTTGGCAGCGATATAATAAATAATCCAAGTGAGCTCGCAATCCCAGCTGGATATGTAAATCTTGGCTCTTTTATATATAAAGATGTATTCGTTGAGATGGATCAAGGTGGCAAGCTTGAAAATTCGCGTGCCTATAAACTCTTTACCCATGAGCCAGTTGATCCAAAATCACTTCATGAAATATATAAAAAGGCCCTGCATGAAAGAGCGCTTGCAAGATATGCAGTTTTAACCAATCAAGTAAAATTATAAAATATAGAATTTAAACTCCGATTTGTACTTAAAAAACAATGGAGTTTTTTCGGAGAAAGTTTAAACACAAATTAGTTGTAGGATATAATCTTAAAGATAATATCGTTAAGGTTTTAACAAAAACTTCCTAGAGATAAAAAGACCATGTATCCTGGGCAGAGCGGGTACGCTAAAGAGGATAACTGTAGGTGCCTCTTTTGATATAAAATATACTAAGATTTTGTAGAAGATATTATAACTGTTGGTCATATGGTGTTTATCTATAATGATAAATTGTATTTTGTCAATCCTGGAGACGGTAAATCACTTTGTTTACTGGATGATAGAGGAGGCAACTTAATTATGACTTTTAAAGATATAGTACCAGAACTACTGCAAGCAATAGGCGATAAATTTAGTGACAGAACCACAAAAATATTAAAAGACAAACTGCAACTAATAAGCGACAAAAAAGCCACCCACAAAGACAGCAACGAGCTAGCAATTGAAGTGGGAAATATACTTGCGGATATATTTGGTGAGGAAATAAATTCAGATATACTGCCAGATGGAAAGATGTACTATAACATTGCAAAAAGACTTATAGAACCATCACTCAAGGCAGACCATGAAATAATATCAAGGAACACGACCTTGTATTATTAAGACACGAAAGATTAGAACATCACTATATGAATGATTTAGATATGACCTATGAAGAAGCGCATAATGAAACAAATAAACGATTTCATTATATAGTGCCAAAAAAGGAGGATTG
>JALEOH010000034.1 GCA_022766605.1 Ezakiella sp. | reverse complement strand
CTTACCTTATGCATACCAAGTTTTAATATAACTTTGCAAATAATCGTCAAAATAGCAATCCAGAATATTTGTAATAATAATATTTTAGAATTATCGGTTTGAACCCCTGATAGAATTTTTGCGGGTGCATAATATATATATGCAAAAGGAGAATAAATAGATACGGTCTTGATGATATTTGGAAAAAAATCTTCCATGCCTAACTTGACATATTTATAGAATGTTTTAAGAAATATTATAACATCATAGCGATTCGAAAAATTACATAACTCTCTACAAAAATATTTGTCACCGCATAGAGCTAAATCCTTACACTCTGAACATTCATAATCATGCAATGGATTCCAAGACTTTATATTTGAAAAAAACGAACCTAATTCATTAAAATTGCATTCCTTTATATTTATCGTATTTGCATCATAGTCTGATGCATCACATAACCCTTACTTCCATTACAAAAAAACTTATAATTATCATTGAAATATGCTTTGCATGGTGTAAACATGCATTTAGGACTATAATATATTTTATATCCATAATCTACCATTAAATCAATGGCTCTCGAAGAATTCCATTCAAGAAATTTTTTCTTATCCAAACCATTTTTGAATTTAGTGTTTTCATACTAGACCTTCCATATTTATTCTATCACGGAAAACAATTGTTATCAATATTATATTATAATCATTTAGCGATTAACTTATATTAACAAAGAAATTATACATCATATATTTTTAAATAAAAAGATTTAGACATGGCTATTACCTCCAATATGAGCTGGCGATAGCCATGTCCGTATAATTTTATTAGATTAATCCCATTTCCTCGCCGGTCTTTTTAAATGCGGCTACTGCTTCATCCAATTGATCTTTTGTATGGGCTGCTGTTACCATACATCTTACCCTTCCAGTTCCTCTTGGTACTGTTGGGAAGACAATTGCTGAAGTAAAGACACCGTTGTCAAGTAATTTCCTTGAGAATTCCATGCTCTTTGCTTCTTCACCAATTATTACTGGAGTAATTGGAGTTTCTGAATGCCCTGTATTGAATCCAAGTTTGCCTAGCTCTTGCTTGAAATATTTTGCATTATCCCATAGCTTGTCAGTAAGCTCTGTCGATTCCATTAGCATCCTGATCGATTCCATGCATGCTGCAGCAGCTGCTGGCATCATTGTGGTCGAGAATAATACTGGTCTTGCTCTGTGATTTAGCCATTCATACATTGTGTTACTTCCTGCAACATATCCACCTACAACTCCAATTGCCTTTGATAGTGTTCCAATTGAGAAGTCGACTCTTCCATGAAGATTGAAATGGTCGACAGTTCCTCTTCCACTTTCACCGAGTACTCCCGAGCCATGAGCATCATCGACATATGTCATTGCCTCATATTTTTCAGCGAGTTCTACAATTTCTGGAAGTTTTGCTATATCTCCATCCATAGAAAATACGCCATCTGTTATAATCAAAACATTTTTAGCATCTGCTCTTTTTTCTTTTAAGACAGCTTCTAGCGAATCCATATCAGAGTGCTTAAAGATTGCCCTATCAGCCTTTGATAATCTTGTTCCATCGATAATAGAAGCGTGATTTAATTCATCTGATATAATCAAATCTCCCTTGCCTGTGATAGCTTGGATGGTTCCTGCATTGCAATTAAATCCCGATTGATAGATAAATGCGGCCTCTTCTCTTTTAAATTCAGCAAGTAGCTTTTCTAGCTCTTCGTGAATTTCCATATTGCCGATTATTGTTCTAACCGCACCAGCACCAACGCCATATTTGTCAATAGCAGCCTTTGCTGCATCCTTTAGCCTTGGGTGATTTGCGAGTCCTAAGTAGTTGTTACTTGAGAGATTGATGACCTTTTTACCATTTAGTTCGATGATAGTGTCATCTGGGCCATTTAATACTGGGAGCTTTCTATATACTCCGTCGTCCTTTAGTTGTTGAATTTGATCCTTCAAAAATTGAAGTTCGTGAACATTTGTCATTGTGGTCCTCCTTATATTTTTGTTTTCGGGCATCGCCCTATATTTTATTTTACTCTACTTGACTAAAAAAATCAAGTGGAAGTAGCAAAAAAAGCAAAGGCGTATAAAACGCCCTTGCTATGCAAGTGAGCCCATGGGATCCCATGGCTTTAATAGTATTGGTTCCTTATCATATGCTTTTTGAAGCTCTTCTGGTAGATATTTTTTATCTACTACTACTTGATATAAATATTCTCTAAACCATTCTTCACTCATGGTAAAATATCCTTCATAACCAAAGTCTTTGCCCCAAGAGTTTTCAACTTTCCATCTAATAGGATTGCCATTTTCATCTAATTGAACTCCTGTAAAGGTCATGGCGTGAGTCATTTGCGAATAACCATAATCTAGAGCATCTTCTTTTGATAAATCAAAATCTACTCCAAATAGTTTATCATATTCCATGATATTAGTATCTAGAACAGCTCTATTTTCCCCACGATAGCTATCTTTGCCAACGTCGCAACCAAACCATACTGGAATTCCATCTTGCAACTGCTTTATAGCTGCCTTTTCGAGCTCCTCTATTGGTAGATTTAAATGCTTAACAAGCCTTCCGTCTACAACATTATTTAGATATTCTATAGTGTAAGTCTCATTAAATGGCTTATCCTTAGTTGGAGAATTGATCAAGCTCACATAATTATCGATGTCCATCTTGACATATTTTTCAAAAAATTCTAGTGGAGTTATATCTTTCTCTTCGATAAGCTTATCGTCTTTGTCATGCACGATAAAATCAAAGCTCTCTGGCAACTCTCCAAGACATGCCGTCAAGACATTGTATATATTGCTCAAGGCCTCTTCTTTAATCGCTCCGATTTCTTCACTTGTTTTACCAGAATTTACAGCATCTCTTAGTATCAAAGTGTATTTATCCAATATCTTGCAAAGATATTTATTCATCTCATAAGTTGCAGATGAGGAATTGCTTTCAGGATAGACGCTCTTTGGTACTACTCCATATTTTTTAACGAGATTGACAAACATATCCCACTGTCCGCCATCACCAAGTAATGTATCCATAAGATAGACCATTGTGCGATCATCTATTGGGTCATTTGCCTTTTCGATTACGGCTTCAAGATAGTAATTGCTTCTTTCTAGCTTATCAAAAAACAATGGATAGCTTTGAGATAGCTCAAAAGTCTCTAAATTGAGATTTTTCATAATCATATTTCTCATGACATTTAAGCTTGCAAACATCCAACATCTTCCAGTCTTTTTTTGATTGGTTACCTCGCCTTCTTTAAGGTCGAGATTGAAATTAAAAGGCACTTCACCAATTCTATTTTGATTTACTACAACTTTATTTATTCCATTAAATGTAGCCGCATTCATTGCAGCTATATTCTTTTTATCCTCAAGGAATTTCTTTTCATATGATTTAATCTTGTCTTTACTTAATTGTTTCATATTGCTTTCCTCCTATTCCTCAAATGGCATAAGCTCAATTGGATCTTGCTTTAGACCTTCGATTTCTTCGTCATTTAGATATTTCTTATCGACGATGATTTCAAATACATAATTATCGAACCAATCTTCATCCATAATCAAATAGCCACCCTTTCCAAGCTTTGCTCCCCATGAATTTTCAACCTTAAACTTTAGTCCATCGGTCGCTCTATCATATCCAACAAAGGTCATGGCATGTGTTGGAATTACATTTCTAGTAATTAGCCCTTCTGTCTTATTCATATTGGTATCGATATCTAGTAATAGATCGCGATTGATAAGATCTCTTAATAAATAACCAGTGTCGCCAGTTGCTCTAATTAAAGAATCTTTACCAACATCTGCTGCAAACCATACTGGCTCATTATCGTCAATAGCCTTTACTACAAGCTCTTTCATCCTGTCCATCGAAATATAATATTGAAGAATTTTGCCACCAACTCTTTGCTTTAAATATTTCTTTTCATAAAGCTTTCCTTCTTCTCGATCTGGATATGGATAATTTCCGAGCTCAACATAATTTCTTGCAGGAGTATTTATAAATTCATTATAAAATTCCTTGGGACTTATATTTCTTCTTTCTATCACATTTCCATCCTTATCCTTTAGATATAGATCAAATCTCTTTGGTGGAATCCCAAGAGCTATTGCCGAAATATTATAGACATCTTGAAGAGCGGCTTCTTTAATTACATCAAGCTCCTCGTCATTCTTGCCTTCTTTAATTGCATTTCTAATATCCTTAGCTGCTATCTTTAGTCTCTTCTCAAGCCTATCTATAAGTGGATTTGTGGCTTCTACATTGATAGTATCTGGATAGGCATATTCTGGAACTATTCCATATTTTTCAATCAGTCTACTAAAGGTAGTCCACCACGCACCATCC
Source organism: Ezakiella sp. (assembly GCA_022766605.1). Taxonomy (GTDB): domain Bacteria; phylum Bacillota; class Clostridia; order Tissierellales; family Peptoniphilaceae; genus Ezakiella. The sequence continues at coordinate 92,038 of JALEOH010000034.1, read as the reverse complement.
TCAGCAGCATAAAAAACTACTTGGCGAGTTAGCCTGTCGTCTAAATCATTGTCCCCAAGCTCAATTACATCTTCCAAATATTGACTTGCCCTCTCGAGTTTGTCATAGAAATAAAGATAGTTTTGCGAGAATTTAAAATCCTTTAGCTTCCACTTCTTGATTAATCCGGTCTTTAGTACATTAAGCCCTGCAAACATCCAGCATCTACCAGATTGTTTTTGATCAGTAATGCTAGCTATATCAACTAGTTTACTAAAGACGGCATTGTTTTTTCTGATCTTTTCACGATCGAGCGAAGCATCGGTTAGCCCAACTTGGCTAATCATGTTGGACTCACGGCCATCATACTTCGCCTTATAATTTTCTTTGAACTTATTTAAAAGTTCTTTGTCAATTACTTTATTCATATCTACCTCCTCTAAAAAATTATAACACTACTGGTTTTTTATTGCAAGATAAAACTACTTAAAAAATCAGCTTATGTTAACTTTACCCAAAATTTACTTATTTTTATGCTTGAAATAATAATCTATAAAATAATTTATATAATCATTGTCTTTTTTCTTCTCCTCAAGTAAATAGCTTTCAATTGAACTATCTCCAATATTCATTGCTCGGAGTATGGCATTTCTTTTTATGATAGATCTACTTTTCCAATAAAAGGCCTTGTCGCTAAATAATTTATCATATTCTTTTTTACTAATCAAAAATAATCTATCATAATCCATGATTTCATCAATTTTAAATTCACCCAATCCAAGTGGAGTATATTTATTATACGGACAAACTCTTTGACATATATCGCAACCATATAGAGTCTTTATATATTTATAATATTTTTCATCGATATGCTTTTTTTGCGTAAGATGCGACAAACAAAGTTCAGCTTTAAACTCCACTCCACTTATCGCTCCCGTTGGGCACGCTTTAATACATCTATCACAGCTTCCGCAATCATAATCGATATTTAAATTAAGCTCTTCAAATTTATCTTTTAATAATATATATCCGATATAAAAATAACTGCCGATATCCTTATTTATTATGCATTCATTCTTTCCACGAAATCCAAGCCCGCTAATAGATGCAATTGTTCTATCGAAAAGAGGACCCGTATCTGCAAAGGCGATGAATTTTCCTATTTGTTTTTCATCAAGATGACTTATTTTATTCTTAAATAATCTATGATAATCATACGAAAGGCTGCCCATGCTCATTGGAAGTCCACTTGCTCCATCATGCTTATATGGCATTGCAACCACGGCAATAGATCCATCTATAAATTCCTCAATTGGATTATCATCCATGAGCTTAGAATAATATTCTTTCATCGATTCATATCCACCAGGGCTAATGTATTTAGATGCATCTACAATGGTAATAATATTAAAGCCCACCTCACTTAAAGACTTTTTTAATAGATCATTTCTCATGTATTTATTCTATCATAAATAAATAAAATATGATATAATAAAAGCGGTGATAAAATGTTTTTTGATAGAAAAAAACCACTTCAAAGAGTGGATTATATATTTATATTATTGATATTTGCACTTTTGACATATGGATTTATTATACTAAGATCAGCGACGCTGTCATATGGAACTGTTAAGAGTGCAGGATATATGAGAAGTCAATTAATTTCAACATTACTTGGGCTAATCGCAATGTTCATTTTAATGTTTACCCCACCTGGCTTTATAAGAAAATTCGATTATCTTATATATGCACTTGGGGTCGGACTTTTAATATATACTCTAGTTGGGCCAAATGCAACCTCGCAATATGGTGCAAGAAGCTGGATTAGAATTGGTTCGGGCTTTGCATTTCAACCGTCTGAATTTGTAAAGATAATGCTTATGATATCCCTTGCATCTTTTATGGACAAGAAGAAAGAACAGCTAAATGAGCCTTTTACTTTAATTGCATTAATTATAGCTGCGCTTATTCCCGTTGGCTTAATATTATTGCAACCTGACAATGGAACAGCAATTGTACTGCTTGGAATCATTGCAGTCATGTTTTTTATTGGAGGCATTGGACTAAATTATATATTCTTAGCTATTGGAATACTTGCGATGATCATCCCTGTTTTTTGGATGAAACTCGATAATTATGCAAAAAAGAGATTTTTTACCTTTTTAAATCCCGAAGCCGATCCCACTGGTGCTGGCATGCAGGTATATTGGGGCAGAATTAGCATAGGCAGTGGCGAATTATTTGGTCGTGGATTATTTGGCGGACTTATGAATAAAAATAATTACATTCCACTTAAGCACTCCGACTTTATTTTTACGGTAATTGGAGAGGAACTGGGCCTAGTTGGTGGAGTTATATTATTTTCATTATATTTTTTATTATTATATCGAATGATAAAAATAGCGAAAGGAGCCGATTATTATTCAAGAGTATTGATCTCGGGCATATTGGCGATGTTTTTAATTCACATATGGGAAAATATTGGCATGACGATGAATCTAATGCCGGTAACAGGTATACCACTTCCATTTATTTCACACGGTGGCACATTTCAAATAGCCAACTTGATATGTATGGGATTGATATTGGGTATCAAATATTATAGTAAAGTGAATGTAGATGTCCCCGGGCGTCAACTAAACAATTTATTAAAATAGGAGGATAGAATGATCTTAATAAAAAATAAAGCAGATGCTTTAGTATTGAGGCAACTATTGGATAGCAATGATTATTCCGATGAATATAAATTGATAAATTCATTACAAGGACGCTTTCTAAATAGTGCTGATATAATTCAAACGATTATTGATCTTAAAGAAAATAATTACTTGGATATAAAAAATGAAAGCACGATCAGCTTTAAATTAAACAGTAGCGGAATTAGATATGCAAATAACTTTATTGAAAATGCAAGAAATACTTTAGAAGGGCTTTTAATTGATTTAAGTAGTCAAACGCTTGAACCTCAAGCACCACTTGAGCCAATGGAACCACAAGCACCACTTGAGCCAATGGAACCACAGGAGCCTCAAGCACCACTATTAGATGATAAGGAGAATGGAAATGAACAGTTTTATTAAATCACTTTCAAATGCTCTATATAGCGAGAATGTTGGCAAATTCGACATCGATAAAATCATAGCATCATATGAAAATTATTTTAAGTCGGGTTTAAATTCAGGCAAAAGCGAAGCTGAGTTGATAGACATGCTTGAAGACCCCAATTTACTAGCCAAAAATTTCTCAAAACGATTAAATGTAGAGCATGCACGGCCTCAAAAAATATCAAAAGAACAAGATAAAAATCAAAACAAAAAAGAAAGGATTAAAAGATCTACTGGTGCGATAGTCCTTGGCCTTATACTCGTCTCTTTGATAAATTTAATTGCCATTCCAGTTACGCTTGGGCTTCTTGCGGCGTTACTTGCACTCTCAGCAGTGCCAGTAATATTTGTAATTACGGGTATCAGCCTTATGATATATGATATAATATTTGTAAATGGCTATCAATTCGCTCTTTCAATATTAACTAGAATTGCAATTGGAATAGGGCTAATTGGTCTTTCGATATTTATACTAATTGGTGTCTATTATCTCTGGGTTCTATTCTTCAAGCTTATTGCAGGATTCTATTCAAGAATGGCTTATCTTATTAGGAGGTACGAATAATGAAAAAGTTTTTATTAATAGTTGCAATAATAACTGTTATTGCCCTTACTATAGGCGTTGTATCCTTTATATTTTCGGATGCAAATGAGCTAATAGACGTTTTAAATCGTCCTCAAAAAGGCAATAATGAAGACATTGGATATTATCCAATATTTAATTTTATAGGGGAGAGTGCCGATTTGCTTGAAACTAGAATTGAAAATTTCTTCTACAATATGGAATATATTTTAGAGAGATTGTTCTAATGCATCAATATAAGGGAAAGCTGATATTACACTGTGGGTCGATGTTTTCAGGAAAGACATCGGCTCTTTTTAGAGAAGTCAATCGATTTTTAATCGCTGAATATAGAGTGCTTGCTACTAAGCCTAAGTTCGACCAAAGATACTCCAACTCCGATATTGTAACTCATGACAAAATAAGTCTTAAAGCTCAAATTTTTGACTCAATCGATGAGTTACGCAGATTAGTATATAAAAATGACCCAGAAGTGCTCGCAATTGATGAAATACATTTCCTTGAACAGCAAAAAGATGAATTATGTGATTTTTTAAATGAATTGCTTGCCTCTGGTATAACAATAGTAATTGCAGGACTAGACATGGATTATCTTGGAGTCCCCTTTGAGATAACTAAGAATATATTTGGGATGAGCGACTATGTAAATAAGCATCATGCAGTATGTGCTTCATGTGGAAGCGATGCATGGATAAGCCATAGAAAAATAAAAAATAGCGATAGAATGCTTCTTGGAGCGGAGGACTATTATACTCCACTTTGTAGGGCATGTTATCTAAAAGAAAGAGAAAATAAAGATGCCTATGTCTATAAAAATCAAATAAATATAAATGAAATCGGAGGAGAATATGATTACTAAAGATGATCTAAATATGATCTTGCATCAAACAAGCGAAATTGCAGTGGCAACAATCGACAGCAACAATCACCCAAATGTACGAGTGGTGAGTTTCTACTATGATAATTGCAATAATATAATATATATTACAACCAATAAAGGCTATCAAAAGAATATAGAGTTTGCCTACAATTATCATATAGCCTTTACTACCGTTCCAACAACTGGCATAAGCCATGCAAAAGCCAAAGGCACCATAGCTAAAAGCAATAAAAAGATAAGTGAACTTCCCGAAGAATTCTTAAAGCGAATCCCGCGTGATTTTTCTAATATGGATGAAGCTGATAAAAATTATCTAGTATATGAAATCAAATTTGACGAGGCAACGATTACCAAAAGCTTCGATGAAGTCGCAACTATTGCAATATAAAAGCCCCTATTGGGGCATTACATATCTTCTTCAATAAACTCTATTGATCTATTCTCGCTTTCTTTAATTGTGCTAACTCTAAAAATAAAATAATAAATGTGAAAGAGCCAAATAAATAGCAAAATTCCAACTGGAATATATAGCTTTTTTAATGACATGACTAATATGCCAAAAATAAAAATTATACTTAAAGATATTATCACTCTCTTCTTCGCATCCCTTGTCATACCTCTACCCTCGATATAGCTCTCTAAATTGTTTTTATAAAGATTGGTCCCGATAAACCAATTATGCAGGCGTTTTGATGACCTCGCATAGCAATAGAAAGTCCCCAAGTAAAATGGAAAAGTTGGCAAGATGGGAATAGCAATTGCAATAGTGCCTATTACAAATAAAATCGAACCAATAATTACTAATAAAACTCTTTTTATATTCATCAAACCTCCATATGTAGCCCCAAAGGGGCTAGATTATAATGTTAGCGATGGAGCTGTAAAGACTCTTGCTGCTAACTCGCTGTCTAACAGATAGAGTCCCTTAGGATCATTTCCAAATAATTCCATCTTAGTTATAAGATCATTTGCATTTTTCTCTTCTTCGCCTTGCTCCTTAATGAACCAATCCAAAAATTGCATTGTGCGATAGTCTTGTACTTCTCTTGCAGCGGTGTAGATTGTATTTATCGAATCAGTAACATATTTTTCATGACTTAATGCCTCGCGAAGTGGTTCATCGTACTTTTGATAGACCTTGTCGGGCTTTGCAATAGCCTCTAGTGTAACAACTTCATCATTGTTATGCAAAAATTCATACATGAGCATGCCATGAGCTTGTTCCTCTTGAGCTTGAATTTCAAACCAATTAGCAAAGCCATCTAAGCCAACTCTAGTATAATAGTTTGCCATATCTAAATAGAGATATGCCGAGTAGAATTCCTTATTTATTTGCTCATTTAAAAGAGCACTGACCTTTTTATCCATAAATGCCTCCTTAAAAATTAATTGCAATTAAGTAAGCTGATATATTTTAGCATGGCGCCAAAATCAATCAGTTTCTTACATGCCTTCCAATTCAATTATACCCAATTTCAAAAATAATTTGCAAGTAAAAAGCTCACTCTTAAATAGAGAGAGCCGATGTTTTGTTTATAAAAAATCCTATTCTGCTTTTTGTTGTTTTATTCTTTCGACCAAATTACTTGGTACTTCTTCGTAGCGAATGACCTCCATTATAAATGAGCCCTTGGCTTGGGTCATTGCTCTTAAATCTATTGCATAGTTCATCATTTCGGCATGTGGTGCTTCGGCAATTACTTTTTGGGTGCCATCTCTTTGTTGCTCCATGCCAAGTATTCTACCGCGGCGCTTGTTCATGTCGCCCATTACATCGCCCAAATATTCATCTGGTATGGTAATCTCAGCTTTTACAACTGGTTCTAGTAATATTGGTCCTGCCTCTTCCATGCCCTTTTTGAAGGCGAGTTGTGCGGCAATTTTAAATGCCATTTCATTGGAGTCGACTTCATGATAGCTTCCATCATATAATACTGCCTTTACATTTACTACCGGATATCCTGCTAATATTCCGCTTTCGAGCGAGTCTCTTAAGCCTTTTTCGACAGCAGGGAAGTAGTTTTTAGGAACTGCTCCGCCAAATACTTCTTCTTCAAATACAAAATCTTCTTCACATGGTTCAAATCTAATCCATACATCGCCATATTGTCCTGCTCCACCAGATTGCTTTTTATGTTTGCCTTGTACTGAGGCGGTCTTTTTAATGGTTTCACGATAGGCGATCTTTGGTGTACGTAATTCCATTTCAACGCCAAAGCGAGATTTTAATTTTTCTCCAATTACTTGTAATTGTAGATTGCCTTGACCTCCAATCAATAGCTCTTTGGTGTCAGCATTTCTCTCTATTACAAATGATGGATCTTCTTGATTTAATTTATTTAAACTCTGTACAACTTTTTCATCTTCGCCTTGCTTTACGGCATAAACTGCCATGTATAGCGTTGGCTCTGGATATTTTATAGTTTCATAGACAATTGGATTTTGCTTTTCACAAAGTGTGTCGCCGGTTTCGGTGAATTGCAATTTGGAAATGGCTGCGATATCGCCTGCTCTAACTATATCAGTGTCGACTTGATTCTTTCCTCTTAAGAAGAATAGACTTCCCATCTTTTCATCTTTATCTTTTGTCGAGTTGTAGAGATGACTATTTTTGTCAAGAGTGCCGCTTATTACTTTAAATAGCGTTAACTTTCCAACAAATGGGTCTGCGATGGTCTTAAAGACTTCTGCCGAGAAGAAATCATCGTCTTTGGTTTCTCTTTCGATTATTTGATCGTTCCAGATGCCCTTATGTGGCTCACTCTCAGCCGGAGATGGTATATAACGTCTTACCGCGTCGAGTACTCGTCTTACTCCTTGAGCTTTGGTTGCTGCCCCTACAAATAGCGGCGCAAGCTCTCCCGTACTTACAGCTGACTTGATGCCCGATACAAATTCCTCATGAGTAAAGGGCTCTCCAGCAAAATATTTTTCCATGAGCTCTTCTGAACTTTCCGCGACTATTTCATTTAGCATGTCGATATATCTATCTACTTGCTCAACTACATCTGCAGGTGCATCAGTCTCATGGACTCCACCATTGTCTTCAAATTCATATCCTTGTCGATTAAGTATATCAACATATCCTGTAAAGCTTGGACCTTCGCCAATTGGAACTGTAAATGGAATGACTTTGTCTCCAAGCTTCATTCGTAGCTCTTGTAATACTTGTTTAAATACGACATTTTCCTTATCCATTTTATTTAAGAAGACTATTCGAGGAGTGTTGTATTTTTCTACATTGTTCCAAGCCTTTTCAGTTCCTACCTCAACTCCTGCTTGAGCATCGATAATTATTACTGAACCATCTGATACTCTCTTTGCGCCATACATTTCGCCAACAAAGTCGAAGTAACCAGGAGTATCTAAAATATTATATTTGATATTATTATACTCAACAGGAATAACAGAAGTTCCAATAGAAACACCTCTTACAATCTCCTCTTGATCGAAGTCCGATACTGTGTTTTTATCTTCCACGCGACCTTGTCTATTGATGACCTTGGTTGCATAAAGCAAAGCCTCGGTAAAAGTGGTCTTACCGGCACTTGAGTGCCCCAAGAGCGAGATATTTCTAATATTATTAGCAGTTGTTGCTTTCATGATATTCCTCCTTTATGTGTGATAAGATTTGAATATGTGATTCAAATCTCGATATATTAAGTATACCACATTTCAATTGTAAATTAAAGCGATTTTAAGAAAAAAGTTAAAATTCGGTTAAATAATTCACAAAATTTTTTTGAAAATTTTATGCTAAATTTACCATTTTGTAACGACAAAAGCTTGACATGATGTTATAATGTATTTGGTCTAGCGAGGATAGACCACTCCTATTGTTTTGTTTATAAAAAGTCCGCTTAAATCTATAAGCGGACTTTTTTGATTTTATTAAATATATCTCCCTCGATAACTTTAGTATATCACTACAAAAATGATTGTCAAATATATTTACATTTATTATAATAAAAGCACCCACTTAGGGGTGCCATTTAATCGAGATCAGCCTCGCTTAATTCATTCATCAATTCTCTTAAAGATAAAAACTCCTCTTTTGATAGTGAAATGCCCTTGCCCATTCTCGAATGGTCGGGACTCCAATTTCTTATATCTATTTTGGGAGCTGCATCATTCCAAGAAATCATATTGATCTCTTTAGTCCAGCCATTTTTAGAAGTTTCAAATACTCCCAATTCCCTTATTATTTCATATTTAAATTCTGCCATGATTTCCTCCTATTTAAATATATTTTAAAGCACGGAGCCGTCATAAACTCCTAACTTATTTTAATAACTCAATTGCCTTTTGTAATTGAGTGTCCTCTTTCAAATGCTTCACTCCAATGCCTTTAATATCTTCGGGAAGCTCTACTACATAATCAGGCTCAATACCCGTTCCATGAATATTGTTACCATTTGGAGTATAATATTCGCTAATGGTCAATTTTACTGCTCGTCCATTAGATAGTGGGAATATTCTTTGAACTATTCCCTTACCAAAAGTTTGAGTGCCAACTATTTTTGCACGACCTCTGTCTTTAAAGGCGCCTGTTACTATTTCACTTGCAGAAGCCGAGCCTTTATTAACTAGTACGACAAGTGGAATATCCTCGGCAGCATCGTCTGAATACAGATATTCTTTATTGCCATTCTTATCACTTGTATAGACTATTGTGCCTTTGTCTAAGAAAAAGTCTGCAAGTTCTGCACATACATTTAAAAGTCCGCCAGGATTACCTCTTAGGTCGATTATAAGTTTTTTCATGCCCTTATTCTTCAATTCCTTATAGACTTTTACAAAGTCATTGTAGGTTGGTTCATCAAACTCACTTACTGAAATATAGCCAATATTATCCTTTAGCAACTCTCCCTCAGCAGTATTTAATTTAATTGTTTGACGAGTGAGCTCAAAAGTAAGTGTCTCCATCTTGCTAGAGGTCTTTCTTAGGATTTCCAATTTCACCTTCGTGCCTTCTTTGCCGCGCATAACCTTTACCGCTTCATTCATCTTGTCAGCAGTATATTCAACGCCATCGACTTTTATTATCTTATCATCCGATTTAATGCCTGCCTTATGTGCAGGAGTATCTTTTATAGTCGAAACAACTGTGATAAATCCGTCTTCGCCAGGAGATACTACAATGCCTACTCCGCTATATTTCCCTTCGGAACTTTGATTGAATTCCTTATATTCCTCTTCATTAAAATATTCTGAATAAGGATCCTCAAGGCTTTCTACTACGCCTTTTAATATGCCCTCATTAAGAGTGTCATTATCGACATCCTTATAATATTCACTGCCTATGGCATTGTAAATTTCACCTAGTGTGTTAGCTGTCTTTTCATCGAAGAACTTGATTTCCTTTTCACTTACAACGCTTTTTACATAGTCTTGATTTTGCTTTAAAACTGAATTTCTCCCGGCATTAAAAGTATAGAGTGAAGTGGCTAACATCGCTACTACTATACAAACAACTATCAATATGTTTTTTAATTTATTATTCATCATCTCACCCAATTCATTGCATTTTGTACTTTACCACCGACTCTTACCTCAAAATGTAGATGCGGACCAGTGGTTCTACCCGTCAATCCAACAGTTGCTATTTGCTGTCCCTTCTTTACGACTTGACCAACCGATACTAAGAGCTTTGCACAGTGTGCATAAGCCGTTGAAAGATTGTTACCATGGCTGATTACAACCAATTGCCCATATGTGCCCATCCAGCCTGAGAAAATTACCTTGCCTTCCTCAGCAGCGACTATTGCAGTTCCTACTGGAGCGCCTATATCCGTGCCACGGTGAAACTCGCGTCCACGATATCCAAAAGGCGATGTAATCCTCGTATGCCCGGGTAGTGGCCAACCAATTCTGCCACCTGTATATGAGCCTTGATATTGTGCTGCTCTTTGAGCTTCCGCTCTTATTGCCGCTTCGATTTTATTACTCTCCATCTCCTCAGCCTTGGTCAATTCTTCTAACTGAGCTAAATCCTTTTCCTTAGCAGCTAGTGAATTGGCTTTATTTTGCCTTGCTGCTAGCAAAGCATTATTCGCTGCTTCTTCCTCTTGTTTTTTGACATCGAGTGCTTTTTTATCCCTAACAAGAGCTTCTTTCGCTCTTTCCACCTCGAGCTTTTGATCAGAGATATATTTTATCAATTTCTTATCTTGCTCCAGTAGAATTTGCGTCATAGCTTGATTTGAGAGAGCCTCGTGAATATCCTTTGATTTTAAGATAATACTTAGGTAGCTGATATCTCCCATAGTATATATTGCCCTTATTCTCTTTGCAAATATATCCTTTTTATCTGCTATTCGCGCTTCTATCTCTGCAATATTATTTATATTTTCATCAATGCTCGATTGCAAGCCTTTTATTTCTGAATTTAAATTTTCTAACTTTTCACTTTGAGCACGTACTTCGCGATCAAGTCTTTCTATTTCTTTTCGAACACTTGTTATACTTGCCTTGGTCTCCACTGCCTCAGCCTTTTTAGCTTTTATGCTCTCCTTGATTTCACTTTGCTTTTTCTTGAGTGCATCCGTCTTATTTGCGTAAAGAATATTATTTAGTGTCAGCAAGATGGCTAAAATAATTATAATCTTTCTCATCATTACACCTTAAGGAATCTCTTTAGTGAAATTAACGAACCAAGTGCCCCTATGCCAATGCCGAGAGTGGCAAATATTATGCCCATATCAAAATAAAAATCGCTTGGAGCAACTAGAGCTCCCTTTAAGAAATCGGTAATTTCAACCATTACTTGTCCATAAAAATATTTATAACCGAACGCAACCACCAAAAAGCTTATGATTGCACCAACCAAGCCCATCAGTATGCCCTCGACTATAAATGGCCCTCTTATATATCCATTGGTAGCTCCGACCCATTTCATTATTGAAATCTCGGTTTGTCTGGAGTTAACGGCGAGTCTAATTGTATTTGAGATCAAAAATATAGAAATCAAAGTCAAAAAGACCACCATGATAAGTCCGCCTATTTTAATATAATTGCTGATATTTACCATTTGCTTGATTTCATCAGCAAAGAAATTGACTTTCCATATGCCATTCATATTGGATAATTCGTTTGCAATTCTATCGGCATCTTCGATATTATCTACATTTATTATAAATGAGTTTGGAATTGGATTGGCATCTTCATAATCATCAAGTAGCCAAGCATTCTCTCCCCATCTGCTCTTCAATTCCTTTAAGCCCTCGTTTTTAGACTTAAATCTAACTGATTTTATTCCATTGATGGAATTGATATCATCTGCCATTTTCTCAATATCTGGAATATCTAAGCTGTCTTCAATAAAAACATCTATCTGATCCATCTTTTGATTGGCATCCATCACCAATTTATTGATAGATAAGACTAAGATTAAGACTATTCCAAGCATTAGTAGCACTATAGATATTGAGATTATGCTTACGGTTCCCATTGAGCGATTGCGTTTGAAGCCTTGAAAGCCTTGTTTAATTATATTTGACAATAATCTAAAAATCATAAATCGTCCTCTTCCTCGTCTTCATATTCTTCATCATAATCATCTTCTTCATAGTCATCTTCATCAATATAATCAGCAAGCACATCGGCGTCTTTATCATCTACATCATCTGTCTTTTCTACATCATCTATCTCGCCTATTTCTCTCTTGCCATAATCCACATCGTAGTCCATCTCCTCAAGCTCGCTCCCAGTATCACGAACGAGCTTGCCGTGCTCGAGCATTATAATTCTATGAGGTATTCTCTCCACTATATCCTTGGCATGAGTTGCCATCAAAATAGTAGTGCCGCGATGATTGATATCTGTCAACAATTGCATTATTTCAAGACTCGTCTCAAGGTCGAGATTTCCCGTAGGCTCATCTGCAATTAAAACAGCTGGCTCATTTATTATAGCTCTTGCAATTGCAACGCGTTGCTTTTCACCGCCTGATAATTCTGTTGGAAAATTTTTCGCCTTTTCACTAAGTCCAACTAGACTTAGGATTATTGGAACTCTTCTTCTAATTTCTTTGCTTTTAGTTCCAAGAATTTCAAGTGCGAAGGCAACATTTTCATAGACTGTCTTTTTTTCAAGTATTCTAAAGTCTTGAAATACAGTTCCAATATATCTTCTTATATAAGGAATTTTTCTTTCCGATACATAAGTGATATCTTGGCCATCTAAAAAAATCTTTCCAGCCGTTGGCTCTATCTCCTTTAATAAAAGGCGTGTAAGAGTTGATTTACCCGCTCCAGAATGGCCCATCAAATAGACGAACTCCCCTTTATCTATTTTAAGATTTATATTTTTAAGAGCTGGCTTTCCCTCTTCATATTCCATTTTAACATTCTTTAATACAATCATAACTTACTCCTTATCTCCATATAAATATAGCAGCTGTTATTAGCAGCGGCTATAAAATCGAGATTATCTCTTGTATCTATCCGTTTGACTATTGGTTGAATTGGATTTTTCAAGTATCTCTACCCAGTCAAGGCTCTTACCCGTACCAATTGCAACGCATTCAATTGGCGAGTCTGCAACGCGCGTTTGAATGCCAGTCCTTTCTGTAATTATTTCTCCAAGTCCACGTAGCAGCGCTCCGCCACCTGTCATTATTATTCCTTGAGTTGAAATGTCTGCGGCAAGCTCCGGTGGAGTTCTTTCTAGTACATAATGTACTGCTTCAAGTATTTCTTGTACTGGCTCTCTTAGAGCTTCAAGCATGTCATTTGAGCTAACGACCACATTCATCGGTAGCCCTGAGATCATATTTCTACCCTTTACTTCTAAAAATTCTTCCTCTTCTAGTGGATAAGCACATCCTATATTTACCTTTAGTTCTTCAGCTGTCCTCTCGCCTATCATCATATTGTGTTTTTTCTTTACATATTTTGAGATGGCCTCATCAAAATTGTCTCCAGCAACTTTAATACTCCTTGAAACAACAATGCCTCCAAGACTTATTACTGCTACGTCAGTTGTACCTCCTCCAATATCGACTACCATATTTCCGGTTGGAGCTGTGATATCAAGGCCTGCACCTATTGCCGCTGCAATTGGCTCTTCAATTAAGTAGGTCTTAAGTGCCCCCGCTTCATTAGCTGCCTCTATTACCGCTCTTTTTTCTACTTCAGTACAACCTGATGGCACACAAACAATGAGCCTTGGCTTTAATAAAGTACGGCCTAAGCTCTTTCCTATAAAATATTTTAACATTCTCTCAGTTACATTATAGTCGGAGATAACGCCTTCTTTAAGTGGTCTAATTGCAACTATATTGCCAGGAGTTCTTCCAAGCATCTTTCTCGCCTCTTCTCCAACTGCCAAAAATTTATTAGTGTATTGATCAATTGCAACAACCGAAGGCTCTTGCAAAACTATTCCCTTGCCTTTAACATATACTAAGACGCTGGCGGTACCAAGGTCAATGCCCACGTCGCTTCTAAGCATAAATCCCATTAATCAACTCTCCTTATCTTTGCACCAATTGCGTGTAATTTTTCTACTAAATCCTCATATCCTCTATCGATATGGTAGATATCCGATATTTCCGTTTCGCCATCAACTGTAAGAGCTGCTATTATCAGAGCCGCCCCACATCTTAAATCGGTCGCTCTGACCTTTGATGGCCTTAATTTTTTTACTCCTTGAACTATGGCGTTTTTACCATCTATTCTTATATTTGCACCCATGCGATTAAATTCGTCGACGTGCATAAATCTATTTTCAAAAACCGTCTCTATAATTACGCTAATGCCATCTGCAATCGTAGCAAGAGCCATAAATTGCGCCTGCATATCGGTCGGCATGCCGGGATATGGCAAGGTCTTTATATCAAAACTCTTAAATTTCCTATCAGAGATAACATTTATACTATCCCCATTTTCATATATTTCAATGCCCGATTCGCGCAATTTTGCAATAACCGGTCTCATATGACTTGGAATCACATTTTCTATAACTACATTGCCTCCTGCGGCTGCGGTTGCAATCATGAAAGTTCCTGCCTCTATCCTATCTGGTATGATCTGATGCCTGCAACCATGAAGGCTTTTTACTCCCTTGATTTTAACGATTGAAGTACCAGCCCCTCTTATCTCTGCGCCCATTTTGTTTAAAAAATTGGCAAGGTCGACTATCTCTGGTTCACATGCCGCATTATCTATCGTGGTTTCTCCTTCTGCAAGTGTCGCTGCCATCATGATATTTTCAGTTGCACCAACGCTTGGAAAGTCCAGATATATTTCAGTGCCTACTAATTTATCTGCCTTAGCTGTAACCATGCCATGCTCTGTTATTACATCTGCACCAAGTGCTTTAAAACCTTTTAAATGCAAGTCTATTGGCCTTGTTCCAATAGCGCATCCTCCAGGGAGGGCATTTGCAGTATGACCCATGCGAGAAAGTAGTGGTCCCATAACAGTAAAACTAGCCCTCATCTTACTCATAAGCTCAGGGCCCGTAATGGTATTGGTAATATTTTCTGCATTTAATTTATATATATTTTTATCGAGATGTTCTACCACAACTCCAAGTCCACGCAAAACTTCACAAAGTATCTCCACGTCTTTTAGCTCGGGGACATCCTCTAAAATAACTTCGCCATCACATAGCACCGTCGCACATAGTATAGGAAGGGCAGCATTTTTTGCACCACTTACCCTAACATGACCTGACAAGCCATCACAGCCTTCAACAATAAATTTTTCCAAAATCATATCCTTTCTAAGTTGATTTTATCATAAATAAGTCTCTTTTTCAAGTAAATGTATTTATTAATTATTTGCATCAAAAAATAGCAAATAATGCCCAATCGGGCATTATTCAGCTAATACATATGCTATTGCAAGATCGGTAGTTGCTTTAATTCCGTCTTTATGAGTTCTTTCAAAGGAGTGGCTTGCATCAACTCCTGGCCCAATAAGACCTGCGCGAACATTTGCGCCAGCCCTTTGAGCTGCACTTGCATCTGATGAATAGAATGGATAGATATCTATTACATATGGAATATCGTTTTCCTTAGCAAGTTTGATAAATTTCCTCTTGAGGTCGATATCATATGGTCCGCTTGAATCCTTTACGCAAATAGTAACTTTTTGCTCATCCGATGTTTGACCAGGGCCAGGAGCAGCCATATCGACTGCGATAAATTCACTTACTTCTTCTGGTATACCTGCACTTGAGCCATGTCCAACCTCTTCATAGTTGGAGATAAATAGATAGGTTGTGCGAGGTGGGGTGATATTATTTTCCTTTAGATATTTTGCAATTGCAATAAGAGTAATTACGCAAGCCTTGTCGTCCAAATGCCTGCTCTTAATATATCCTGATTCGGTTAATTTTGTTGCAGGATCATAATATACAAAATCTCCTACTTGTATGCCTAGCTTTTCTACATCTTCCTTTGAATGAACTATCTCATCTATTCTTACTTCAAGATTTTGATCATTTCTCTCAATCGATTGAGTAAGTCCTCCATTTACATGGGAACTTGCAACAGTCGTCATAATAGTTCCAGTATATTTTTTACCATCTTCAGTTGGAATTGTAACATCAAGGCCTTCAACAGTCGCCCAGGAGTATCCGCCAAGCATGCTTAGCTTTAGTCTTCCATTTGATTTAATTTCCTTAACCATTGCACCAAGTGTGTCGACGTGTGCACTTAATAAAATTGCGTCATCTTTATTCTTTCCTTCAATCTTAACAAGAAGTGCTCCCTTTCTCGTCTTTTCAACTGAGCAATATTTTTCTAACTCGGCCTTTACCATGTCGATCGCAAGCTTAGTATCTCCAGTTGGTGATGGAGTTTTTAAAAGTTCCAATCCAAAATTTACTATATAATCTAAATCATATTTCATATTTTAGTCCTCCTTAAATAATTGTATTACCACTTTTCTTCTACCCATTCTATCATATTCTTTAACAAAAGGCAAAAAAAGATCTCGCATAAAGCGAGAATCTTTAAACTAATTTAATTTCGTTCCACATGCTCCGCAGAAGTTTATTCCTTCTTTAACCGGTGCTCCACAGTTTGGACAAAAGCTTCCAGTATAAGGAGCATCTTCTATTACTATTTCCTCTTCTGGTTTATTTGGGGCTTCTTCAACTACCATACTCGATTTTAAGATATCGATCTCCTCGCTATAGCGACTTACAACCGATTCTCTCTTTGCCTTTAATTCTTCTCTTTTGTTTGCATTCTCCATAATAGATTCGAATTTTGGATTTACTTCTTCAAGTAAAATCCCCTTTACCGCTAGCTCATCGCGATTGAGATAAAAATATCTGCCGATGGCTTCAAACTCTTCACTATCTGCCATATTAAGTCTTTGCTCCTCTTGGTCAAGTGCAGATAGAAGAGCATCCCTTTTCTTTTCGCTGTCTTGGATTAGCTTTTTGGTTTCACTATTTGGATCCTTTCCAAATTTTAAACCTAATTCTTCGAATAAACTCACTACATTACCTCCTATTTAATTTCTAATTCTATTGTCTTCTTGTCGTTATTTGAGATATAGGTCAGTTTGACTTTATCTCCTTCTGTGTGCTTGAATAATATCGTTCTTATTTGTGATGAACCATCTAGCTTGACGCCATCTAGCTCAAGTAAAATATCTCCGCGTCTTATGCCTGACTTGTCAGCGATTGAACCTGGTTCTACCTCAAGGACTATGACTCCACCTTCTATATTGTCGACAAGTCCCATGCGTGCCTTGTAGTAATTATAGTCAACTACTCTTACTCCAAGCAGTACCGGTGCTTTATCTCCACGATTGATAATTGCATTTACAATTTCTTTGGCAGTATTAATTGGAATTGCAAATCCCAATCCTTCTGTTGCAGTTCCACCTATTTTCATAGTATTTATCCCAATTACTTCGCCTTTTGCATTTAAAAGTGGACCACCTGAATTTCCTTGATTAATAGCAGCATCTGTTTGAATCAAGCCCTCAACCATTCTGCCATCTCCAGCATCAACGGTTCTATTTACTCCTGAAATATATCCTGCGGTAAGCGAGCGATTATACTCCAGCCCAAGTGGATTGCCTATTGCAATTGCCTGCTCACCGATATTTACATCGTCACTATCTCCTAGCTCTGCGGCAGGAAGACCTGTTTCATTTACTTTTATTACTGCAAGATCCATGTAATTGTCAAACCACAATAACTTTGCTTCAACTGTCTTATCCTCATCTAACATAACCTCTATTTTAGAAGCTTTTCCATCACTTATAACATGCGAGTTGGTTAGGATATATCCATTGGAGTCAACTATTACTCCCGTACCAACGCCTTGGCCTTTTTGTGGCCCAAAAATAGTTTCTACAGTCGATGTCGCTGTAATTCCAACAACAGATGGAATTGCCTTTTGAGCAACAGCTTCTACTACGCCTATCTCATCGGATGGATTTATAGTAATATTTTCAGTAGAGTTTTTATTTACTACTCGTGGGTTATGCTTGTCAAATAACATACTTCCAAAATATCCTCCAGCAAATCCCAATGCTCCTGATAGTAGAATACAAAGAAGGGCGACTAATATATTTCTAGCCATATGTTTCTTTGGTTTTTTCGTCGGCTTTTTCTTTTCATTTTCCCTCGCTCTTTCTTCGCTCAACTTCTCAGTGTAGTAGTCAGCATAAGTGTAGTCTTTATTTTTTCCTTCATTTCCTTCATAAATATAATCGTAACGCTTTCTTTCTTCACGCAGTTTTCTTAGCCTTTCTTCACGTTCGCGTCTACGTTCTTCTTTCCAGTTATCTTCATGATTATTATTGTCCATATATATTACCTCCTTGCTATATTATACCCGCTGTACACAAAACTGGGTTAAAAATAGTTTACAATTTATATTATTTTATATTTCTATTTTGAGTTCAACAGGGCAATGATCCGAGCCCATTATATCATCATGAATAGCTGCGTCGATAATTTTATCCTTAATATCATTACTTACAACAAAATAGTCAATTCTCCATCCAACATTTCTCTCCCTTGCCCTTGTTATATAACTCCACCAAGTATAAATATCTGTCTTGTCGGGATATTTTTCGCGGAAAGTATCTGTAAAGCCAGCTTCTAAAAGAAAAGTGAAATTCTCTCTCTCTTCATCAGTAAATCCTGCGCTTTTGTGGTTAGTATCTGGATTTGCAAGGTCGATTTCCTTGTGGGCGACATTAAGATCACCTGTATAAATTACAGGCTTGGTCTTTGCAAGTCCACTTAAATACTCTCTCATTCTAGCTTCCCAATCCACCCTAAATGGTATGCGCGATAAATCTCTTTTTGAGTTTGGAGTATAGCAATTTACAAAATAAAAATCATCAAACTCCAACTCGAGTATCCTGCCCTCGTTATCATCGAAAAAATCAATTCCACTACGTCTTACATTTATTGGCTCGACTTTAGAAAAAACAGCCGTACCACTATAACCTTTTTTATCTGCTTGATGCCAGAATTGATAATAGCCTGGCAAATCAAGCTCGACCTGGCCTACTTGGCACTTGGTCTCTTGAAGGGCAAATATATCTGCATCGAGTTTATTAAAGGCCCCCATAAATCCCTTATTTAAAATTGCTCTAATTCCATTTACATTCCAACTTATTAATTTCATATATTCTCCTTACATCATTATTCTTTTATATTTATACCCAATACTTAAATAGACCATGCAAAAAAGCATGGTCTAGTCTATTAGTTTTGCATCGATTAATGCAAAGTGTTCAATTCCATCAGTCTCAGTATATTTATTAAATACTCCCTCTATTATAACCTCTTTATTTTGCTCAGGATAACTAGCGAAATCTCCAACTATTTCAATCCCAGCTTGACAACATGCCAGAGCATCCTCAACTATTACAAAATGATAATCTTTATTTAGTTCCTCATAGTGATTGGAGTAATATAGTCCTCTTAGTCTAAAAGTCCTGCCAAAATAATCTTCGGGATTCATCACCAGCTGGAAGATAGTTGCATAGACAAAGTCCTTGCTCTTATCGGTAAGATCAATGGTCTTTAGCTCCCCAGCTTCACGAATAAGCTCTTCTCTCGTTTCATCTTGTACTCTACCCATTTCTAGATCAGGATGATTTTTTTTATCAATAGAGGCTTTAAGATCAGCTCTTGCCTTTAGCTCTCTTTCTGCCTTTTCTTTTTCTTCTCTTTCATATTCATAAAGGCTATCCAAGTTAGGCCTGTTTTTTATCATAACAGTCTCTTGCCTCTTATCGTGATTGCATGAAATAAAAGCTATTCCAATCATTATTACAATTACAGCGATCATCCTTTTCATATATTATCCTCTAGCTCGTCCTATTATGAAAAATATAATAAACGCAAGCATGTCGACTATTACTATAGTTGCACCAACTGGCGTACCAAGTAAAATCGAGGCAATCATGCCCATTAGCGCACATATTACCGACAATATACCAGATGAAATAGTAACCGCCTTAAAGCTCTTAAATACCATCATAGATGAAAGTGGAGGAAAGACAATAAGAGCTGCAATCAATAGCGAACCAACCAGATTCATGCTAAGCACTACTATTATTGCGATAAATACCGCAATAAGCGTATTATATAATTCAACTTTAAGACCGCTAGCCTTCATATATTCTTCATCAAATGTTATTGCAAATAATTTATTATAGAGCAAAATAAATATTCCAACCACGATAATCGACAATATTATGGATAGCGATACTTCCGTTTTCGATAGAGTTAATATTGAAGTTGAACCAAAAAGCGTAGTGCATACATCACCCGATACATTTGGGCCAGTCTTAAATACATTCATTAATAAATAGCCTAGTGCAAGGCTTGCCACCGATACAGTTGCTATTATTGCATCTCCATTTATTTTTATCTCTTTATTGGCCCTTAATAAAAATATCGCAGCAATTATAGTTACTGGCATTACAAAATATACATTGCTAGTTAATTTTAAAACACTTGCAATCCCCATCGCTCCAAAGGCAACATGACTTAGTCCATCTCCAATAAAACTAAATCTCTTTAAAACCAGTGTTACTCCAAGAAGCGATGAGCATAGTGCAATCAATACTCCTACTATAAGCGCATAGCGTACGAATGGATATTCTAAATATTCTATAAACTTATCTATCATTTTTTTCTCCCGATAAAACTAAATAACTCTGTCCTATTGGACTGTTCAAATATTCTGCATTCGTTCCCCAAAACACATTTGCACCTACATGTAGGATTTTATTGGCATATTCCAATGATTTGTGAATATCATGCGAGATCATAACTATCGTCATGCCAGATTGATTAAAGTCCCCAATTAATTCATACATCTCTGCAATTACCATTGGGTCAAGTCCTGCTGTTGGCTCATCCATAAACAATACTTTTTTATCATTTACCATGGCTCGAGCAAGCATAACTCTTTTTTGTTGACCGCCCGATAATTCACGATAGCATCTGTTATGAAGATCTTTTAGGCCCATTTTTTCCATTGCTATAATTGCCTTTTCTTTGTCTCGTTTTGAATAAAAAGGCTTAAATATAGACAATGACAGTGCACCAGAGAGTACAACTTCATAGACTGAGGCTGGAAAATCCTTCTGCATCTGCGTAAGTTGTGGAACATAGCCAATTGAGTTTTTAACATCAGCATCGATTCTAATCTCCCCATCAAGCTTTGGTTTAAGACCAAGAAGCGTCTTCATAAGCGTGGTCTTTCCAGCTCCATTTTCTCCAACTATACATACATAATCTCCCTTTTCAATGCCAAAATTCAGTTTTGGTGCAACGGGCTTTCCTTCATATCCTATCAATAGATCTCTACATTCAATAATCATTAATACTCCTTTATTTATAGTGAAGCTATCTTCTTTAAATTATCCTCCATTATGCCGAGATAATTGACGCCATTTTTAACATCTTCCGCAGTCGTAGTTTGCATGGAGTCAAGTGCTTCTATTTTAATATTTTCTTTTTTTGCAGTCTGTGCAATGGTCCTTGCGATTTTACCATCGGATTTATCGATAATAAAAATAGTATCGATATCTAGCTCATCTACTTTATCCGATAGGAATTTAATAGTTTCAAAACTAGCTTCGACATCTGCTGAACATCCAACAAATGCAGCATAATAATCGAGATTATAGTCTTCTATCATATATCTAAAAGGAAAGCGATCTCCAAAAATTAAAGTCTTGTTTTTAAGATTAGAAGTCGTTTTTTCATACTCTTTATCGAGTTCATCGAGCTTTGCTATATATGCCTTGGCATTCTCCTTATAAAGCTCGTTAGCTGGATCGACTTCAGATATTTTTTCAGCAATGCCCTTTACTAGATGTTTTGCATTTTTAAGAGATAGCCAAATATGCTCGTCGACCTCTGGGCCGTGGTGATGGTCATGGTCATGGTCGTGGTCATGATCGTGCTCATCTTCATGCTCATGGTCATCATGTTCATCTTTGTGGTCGTGGTCGTGGTCGTGGTCATGATCGTGGTCATGGTCATGATCATGCTCATCTTCATGCTCATGCTCATCATGTTCATCTTTATGGCCGTGATCATGTGCGTGTTCGGTCACTGTCATGCCTTCTTTTAGTTCTTCTGTTTTTACTTCATCTCCAAGTAGTTCCACGAGATTTATAACCTTTCTAGTATCGCTTGGATTATTCTTAATAATATCTTTTACCCAATTATCCGACTCTCCTCCAACATGGATGAATACATCACTATTAACTATTTTAACTATATCATCAGCGCTTGGTTGGAAACTATGCAGATCCGTCCCATTGTCTAAAAGCATGGTTAGCTCTACATTTTTATTGTCTTTAGTTATCTCTCTTGCCCAATCATAAGCTGGAAATACAGTAGTTACTATAGATAATTTCTTTTCTCCTTTTTCTGCTGTTTCTGATGTTTGAGCCTTTTCTTCCTTGGCCTCTTCTACCTTGTCATTAATTACTTCCTCTACATTTTTGCTCTTAGTTGCATTTTTTACTTTGCAACCGACAAATATCATACATACTACCAATAGTAGTGCAATTGTTCTTCTCATAAATTCTCCTTTCATAATCGATAATAGTTTAACTTTTTAATTTAATTCTATTCGTCCTTGCGAACTCCCTCTTTAACTAAGCTTAATTTTATTATGAAATGAATTTTGTTAGAATATACTATAGAAGCAATTACAATAATAAAATTTACTATAATGGCGACTATAGCTATTTGAAAAATATCCCTTAGCTCTAAGTCCATTCTATATGCCTCACAGCTTGCAATTAAACAATCGTGATTATGAGTAAGCGAAATTATA
Source organism: Ezakiella sp. (assembly GCA_022766605.1). Classification (GTDB taxonomy): domain Bacteria; phylum Bacillota; class Clostridia; order Tissierellales; family Peptoniphilaceae; genus Ezakiella. The sequence goes on along the minus strand of JALEOH010000034.1, from coordinate 69,194 downwards.
TTGGCAATGACAATTGCAAATAAAGTCAATAAAACTAAAAGATAAATCATATTGTCAATCAATTTTTTTCTAGAATATATTCTATTCATTTTAAACGCTCTTCTCCTTGTATTTATTCTTGCATTTATCACATAGCCCATAAAATATAGTCGACCTCAAATTTAAATTAAAACCATGACTGTCATTTATATGCTCTTTTACCTCCAATATGCTCTTGCAATTTAGATGAAATATCTCTCCACAAGACTCGCATTTAAGATGAATGCATGCCTCATGCTGACATTCGCCCAAAAACTCAAAGCATGCACTATTAGTGCCTGCTATTACATACTTGGCAACGACACCTTTTTCGACTAATTTTTGAAGATTTCTATAAATAGTCGCAAGCCCTAATTTTGAATTGTTTTGTTCAAAATATCTTTCAACATCTTTAACTGTTACATGTCCTTCGGCTTTTTGCATATAATTGTATATCATCTCTAATTGTTTGGTCTTGTACATTTCTCCTCCATTTGATAATCATTATCAATTTGATAAAATTTATTTTAGCATAAATGATTTTTGATGTCAATAGATTTGAGAAAGATTTTCAATTTACCTTAAAAAATTTGCCATTTAAACTTATTTATTGTATAATTATGAAATGAGCAAAAGATATATAATTTACGCAATCATTGCGCTTTCAATACTTGCATCAATAGCTTTTTTATTTCAAAATAATTATAAGAGAGCTAGCCTAATTCTAAATGGAAAAAATATCGGCATAATAGATAATATTTCAAGTATTGACAAGGCAATTGAAATTGCCAATAAAAAAATAAAAGAAATTAATAGCGAATTTTTTTTTGATCCAACTATTAAAACCACCGATGTATATAGTTTTAAATTCGATCTTGATAAATATGAGCTTTCTGATATTATATATAGTGAACTAACGCCACTTACAAATGCTTGGGTGGTAAACAAAAATGGAAAATACATTGCAGCTCTCAAGGATAGAGACGATGCACTTGATGCACTTAGCAATTTTAAATCTTCATTTCTTAGAGATAAGAATCAAATAGTAAAATCAATTGATTTTATAGAAGAGGTTGAAATTTTATATGAGCCAATTGGTGTAAATAAAATTATGACTAAAGACGAATTTATCGATTATTTGCACGAGTCCATAAAAGATACGATTATATCCAATAGACCAGAGGATGGACTAACTAAATACAACGGATATAACGAAGGATATGTCAAGTTTGGGGATGGATTTGACGTTTTAATAAAAGATGAGTTGGATGAAAAGATTATTCTACACACTTCTACTATATTTAATTTCGACGAGACCTTGGATAAGGGCGAATCAATAGTTGAGCGTGAAGGTCAAGATGGACTAATTGCAAGAAAAAGTGAAAATGCCTATATCAACAATCGCATAGTCTATACAAAAGTCTTAAAGGAAAATATTATAAGAGAGCCAATTAGCCAAATAATTAGAGTTGGAGATAGAAGTCTGCTATCTAAGCTTAGATTCAAATGGCCAGCAACTGGATATATCACATCGAAATATGGACCTAGATATGATGGATTTCATCGCGGCCTTGACATAGGCAGTGGACTTGGTGCAAATATACTTGCATCTGCTGCTGGAGAAGTTATTCATGCAGGATATAGTGGTAGCTATGGATATTGTGTATTTATAAGGCATCGCGACGGATATGAAACTAGATATGCTCATCTTCTAAAAATAGAAGTTGATGTTGGAGATAGAGTAAGTGCTGGAGATATAGTTGGTAAAATGGGATCCTCGGGAAATTCAACCGGAGCTCATCTACACTTTGAAATACTAAAAGACGGTGAAACACTAGACCCTGAAGATGAATTATAATAATTATAATTGGAGGAAAATTGAGAGATAAAATCGAAATAAGGCGTAGCTTAATCAAAAAGTTTAGAAAGCCTCTTTATCGTCCATTTATTGAAGCGATAAAAAAATACAATTTAATAGAGCCTGGCGATAGAATTATGAGCTGCGTAAGTGGAGGCAAGGACTCAATCACGCTATCTCTTTTATTGCAAGAACTATATGACCACGGAGATAGAAACTTCGAGCTAAAACATATTATGATGAATCCGGGTTTTACCGAAGATTATCTCAATACAATTAAAAGCATCTATGATAATCTAGGTCTTGAACTAGAGATATTTAAGACAGATATATTTGAAATAACTGAAAAGATTGCAGGAGAAAATCCTTGTTTTTTGTGTGCGAGAATGCGTCGTGGTGCATTATATCAAAAAGCTCAAGATATAGGATTCAATAAAATAGCCCTAGGGCATCATATGGATGATGTTATTGAAACTACGCTTATGAATATGTTTATGCAAGGCTCTTATAAAAATATGCTTCCAATGCTCGATTCGAAGAATTTTGAAAAACTCAAATTGATTCGCCCTCTATATCTTTGCAAAGAAGAAGATATAATAAGATTTCGTGACTATGCTGGTCTTAATTCGCTCGACTGCGCATGTATATTAACCAGAAAGAGTTTAATTACATCGCGCGATAAGATAAAGGAGATGCTAAAGGATATAGAGGAAAAGCTTCCCGGTGCAAAGAAGAATATTCAAAAATCCATTGAAAATGTATATATAGATACTGTCATTTCGACAAGAGAAGGAGGTAAGTGATGGTCTTTACTTCAGTTGTATTTTTATTTTTCTTTATGCCACTATCGCTGCTATATCATGTGCTTCCCAAAAATATTAAACTAAGAAATTTATATCTACTAGCAATTAGTTTATTATTTTATATCTATGGAGAAGGCAAAAATGTTATTTTAATGCTTATAGCAATCCTCACCAGCCATATAGGCTCGGTTCTAATCAGTCGCTATCCCAATAGAAAGAAGCCGATTTTAATAATCTCTGTTTCAATAATGCTATCGCAATTATTCATATTTAAATATCTAGGCTTCGCAACGGAGATTTTATCAGGCTTTACTAATATTAAACCAGTTGATATCGTTATGCCAATTGGAATTAGTTTTTTTACTTTCCAAGCAATAAGCTATCTAGTCGATGTATATAGAGGGGATAGCCCTGCAAGAAATGTGTTTGATGCTGCACTATATGTAAGCTTGTTTCCACAACTTGTAGCTGGACCCATCGTTCGCTATGATACGGTGGCAAAAGAGCTTAAATCAAGAACTGTCTCACTCGATGGATTCAGCTATGGACTTGATAGATTTTTAATTGGCTTTTCGATGAAGATGCTACTATCAAATCCATTCGGTAAAATTGCAGATGCCGCTTTTAATTTAAATATGTCTGGAAGTCTTTATTTTCAAATGGCATTAATTGGAGGAATCGCCTACACTCTTCACATATATTATGACTTTGCCGCCTATTCTCACATGGCAATTGGCATGGGAAAGATGTTTGGTTTTAATTTTCTTGAAAATTTCAACTATCCATATATTTCAAAAAATATAAAGGAATTTTGGAGAAGATGGCATATATCGCTTTCAAGTTATTTTAAAGATTATGTATATATTCCACTAGGAGGAAATAGATGCTCGAAAACTCGTAATATATTTAATCTACTTGTTGTATGGTTCTTAACAGGGCTTTGGCATGGCGCAGGATACACTTTCATAGTGTGGGGCTTATATAATTTTATGCTCCTAATGATTGAAAGATATGTCTTTAAAGATAAATTTAAATCTCATATAGTGACGATGGCTCTTGTAGTTATTGGATGGATAATTTTTAGAGCGGAGAGCATGGGTCTTGCCCTAAATTATTTTAAGAGTTTTTTAAATTTCACAATTCCCGAAGGACGAACATGGCTTTACTATATACTTCAAAATAAATTAGAATGGATATTTGGAATTTTGTTGATATCGCCATGGGCAGGCAAAATGCTCGATAAAAATAAATTTATAAAAAGAGCTTTACTACTAATATTATTTATTGTGTCTGTTTTAAGGCTCTTTACCGATTCATTTAATCCATTCATCTATTTTAGATTCTAAAAAAACTCCAAGAGTAATTTATAAACTAACTCTTGGAGTTTTTTAATACGCTATGGGCGTTTTTATTTTATACTAGCTTCATATATCGAGTTGACCGCTTCTTTTAACTTTTGATCAAACTCATCTTCGCTTTGGTTGTAATTTAATTCACCTACTAATGCACGAGAAAAACTTGCAATCATATTGTGATTCATGGACAGTCTTCTATTGGCCTCATCTAAACTATATCCGCCCGATAGTGCTACCACGCGAATAGTTGCATCGAAATCACAAAGAACATCATATAGATTTGCCTCTTCTGGTAAGCTCAGCTTGAACATAATTGGCTTATCTCCCCAGCTCTTCATTGCCTCTACTAATTCATTTCTTAGCATCTCTTCCGCCTTAGCTTTGTCGTGAATTGTTATGGTTACCTCTGGTTCAACAATCGGTACCAAGCCGCCTTCTGCTATTCTCTTCGCAAATTCAAACTGTTGCTTTACTATTTCCTTTATTCCAGTTTCATTTGCCTCATCAATTACAGATCTCATCTTAGTGCCAAATATATTTCTCTCTTTTGCGCGCTTTATCTTTTCGTCAAGATCAGTAATGTCCTTCATCAATCTTACGCCATCTTTTGCCTCAGCTAGACCCGAGTCCACTTTTAAAAATGGCAAAATATGCTTCTCTTCCCACAGATAATCGGCGGTATATTTACCATCGATCTTAGAGTCCATTGTCACTTCAAAAAGTATTGCACCAATGATCTTATCTCCAGTAAAGGATTTTGATTTTATAATTCTAGTTCTCATTTCGTGAACTAGTTTAAACATCTCTTCATCACTTTCATAGCTTTCGCGTGATATGCCATAATTTTCAAGTGCCTTAGGAGTTGATCCACCACTTTGATCGAGAGCGGCAATAAAACCCTTATCGTTTTTCATCTTATCAAGTTTAATTTTATCCATAATTACCTCCAAATCTATTTTATATCTACCCAATACTATCTTAATTTCAACAAAAAATCGCCCGAAGGCGACCTTTTATTTGCTTACATTTAATCTGTCATACTCCTTTTTCTTGTCCAAGACAAATTTACTTAAAAGCAATATTCCAATTGTATTTGGAATTACCATAAATCCATTGAATAAATCACTTATAGTATAAATTGTATCGACGCTTATAATAGTTCCTGCTACAACTGCTATTATAGCAAATATCTTATAATAGTTGATTGCATCTTTTCCAAAAAGATACATGACATTGCTCTCTCCATAGTAATACCAACCTAATATGGTGGTAAATGCAAAGAAGAAAAGAGTAATGGTAAAGAAGACATTGCCCGATCCACCAAGAGCTATATCGAATCCATTTTGAAGCACTGTGGTATAATTGCTAGTCTCAACCATATGAGCATTTGTAATTAAAATGATAAGTGCCGACATGGTGCATACTACAAATGTATCCACAACAACAGTTAACATGGAGATCATGCCTTGTTCTGCTGGATGATCTACATCAGCAAGGGCATTTGCATGTGGTGTGCTTCCCATTCCAGCCTCATTACTAAATAAGCCTCTTGCCAGACCGTTTTTAATCGATTGTTTAATTGTAACTCCGACCACTCCACCGACAACTGCTTGTGAGCTAAATGCATTGCTAAAAATACTAGAGATTACTCCGCCTAGCATTTGATAGTTTTTAATTATAATCGCAAATCCGTGTAATAGGAAGAGGAAAATCATAAATGGAACAACTCTTTCAGCAACTTTTCCTATTCTCTTTGCTCCGCCAATTATTATAAAAGATAATAATACTGCGATAAATGCTCCCGTATATACAGGGGAAATATTAAGTGAGCTTTGTACAGAGTTGGCAATAGAATTGGATTGAACCATATTTCCAGCAAATGGAAGTGCAATTAGAACCAAAATGGCAAATAAGCTTGCGAGGAATTTCCCGAGAGCTTTATTTTTAATTCCATTTTTTAAATAATAAGCAGGGCCTCCAAATACTTCTCCATCTTTTTCTTCGCGAAAACTAATTGCAAGCACACTCTCGGCATATATAACAGCCATTCCAAGTAGTCCAGATATCCACATCCAAAATACAGCGCCAGGGCCTCCTAAAACTATTGCAGCCCCTACCCCCGCAACATTTCCCGTGCCTATTTGAGCTGCAAGAGATGTATAAAAGGCTTGTAGCGGTGTAACTAGACCTTTCTTCTTGGTCTCGGTTCTTGCCCTTTTAAGAGCTCTAAAAGATTCAGCAAGTTTTGTAATTTGTGGAAAACCAAGTCTTATTGTAATAAAAATTCCTGAAAAGATGAGAAGATATACTAGTACATAATCCCATAAAAAATCCTTGATAGCAATAATAGTATCCATATTTCCTCCTATCTTTTAAGCGGATCATTTAATCGATCTGCTTCTTTAACAACTATTTTTGACAACAACAATAGTCCAATTACATTTGGTATTACCATAAGTGCATTGAATGTATCGGAAAGCATCCATACAGTATCAACCGATACGACGGTTCCGACCATAACTGCAATTATAACAAGTAATCTATATACTAAAACAGCTTTGTTGCCAAATAAATAAACTATATTTGACTCGCCAAAATAATACCAGCCTACTATAGTACTAAATGCAAAGAAGAACAAACTAATCGCCAAGAAAATCGATCCGGCTCTTCCAAATGCCGTCTCAAATGCAAGTTGAGTAACTGCAACTGAGTCTAGTCCAAGTTTGTAACTCTCTAAATGAGCGTCGGTTAATAATATAGAAAATGCCGTAACTGTGCAAATAATAATACCAACTAATACTCCAAACATGGCTGATAGCCCTTGATCTGCAGGCTTTTCTACATTGGCAACTGCATGAGCGTGAGGAGTGCTTCCCATACCAGCTTCATTGGCAAATAAGCCACGGCTTAAGCCCATCTTAATCGCAGTTTGAACACTTATACCAGCTGCTGCCCCAAATACTGCCGATCCAGTAAAAGCACTAACAAAAATCGTCTTTATAACTGGAATAATATTTTGACGAAACATTACTAGTATAACTAAGCCAGCTAAGAAAAATATCGATGCCATTATCGGTACTATAAGTTCAGCAATTTTTGAGATTCTTTGAATACCACCCATTACTATCATTGCAACAAGTACTGCAAGAACAATTCCTATATATGCTGGTTTAATTCCAAAGCCTTCTTTCATTGAGATTGCAATAGAATTGGATTGAACCATATTTCCTGCAAACCCAAGTGCAAGCACGATAAAAATCGCAAATGTAACTGACAAAAACTTAGCCAATTTTTTATTCTTTAGACCATCTCTAATATAATATGCTGGTCCACCATATATATCGCCATCTTTTTCTTGGCGATATACTTGGGCAAGTATTGCTTCTGCGAATATAGTACTCATGCCTAGCATTCCCGATATCCACATCCAAAATACCGCACCAGGACCACCAACCATAATGGCCGATGCAACTCCCCCTACTGAACCCGTTCCAAGTTGAGCTGCAACTGCAGTTGAAAGTGCTTGAAATGAGCTAACTTCTCCTTCTTCTTTAGGACCTTCCTTCTTCTTAAATACTCCTCCTACGGTCGACTTAATACTTTGTCCAATTCTTCTTATCTGTGGAAATTTCAACTTTATAGTGAAAAATATTCCAACAAAAACTAGTAGAAAGATAATGACATAATTCCATAGGAAATCTTTTAATGCAATAATATAATCCATTAATCCCTCCAAAAAAATTTCTGCCTTGTGGCATATAGGCAATTTTAGCAATAGTAAATCATTTAAATATAATTTACTACTGATCACTTTTACTTTAATTGCACTCTTAATTATAACCCAATGTAACAATATTGTCAATTATTAAAAGTAAAATTTTATTAATATATGAATTGCCTTATAAAATAAATCTATCTATTGTCATTAAAATAAAAATGCAAAAAGAAATTACTTTTGAAAAATTTCCTTTTGCATTAAATTTTAATTAGTATAAACTTCCTTACTTTGTCTTGTATTTTTGTGAAATCTTTATGCTTCCATAAGCAATAACTACTATATATAGCAGTATAATGAAGATATAAAAACCTTCTTTGCTATTCTTCATCAATAGAACAAAGGTCGAGATGAGTGTTAACATTGACGCCAAAGAGCTATTTATTGTAGATTCGTAAAAGTTCCTTTCTAATATCGACTTATCCTCTTTTCCACTTACTCCAGCATAAAGACTATAATTATTTTTCTTTCTTGCATTTAAATAAATAACAAGCATCAGTATGTCCGCAAATAAAAATGTAATTGCCATGTAATTTGCAATTGTACTGCTATTGCCATATATTAGCTTATTACTCAAGATTATCGCAAGTGCAATAATCACATTTACCGCTGGCAAAATAAATAACTTTCTAATGTCAACGCTCCTTACATTGTTATTCATATTACACCTCCAGTATTATTATACCCGAAGATTTCCAGTTTCAACATCCATTAATTTCTTCCCGACCGATTGTGCGTACAAAGATGAATACATAGTCGTTTGAAGCTTCTGAATATTTTCTATATTAAGCTCATCTCTAATGCACAATATAGAAGCGAGTGTAGCAAAAGCATCTCCCGTACCGACGAATTTGCAGTTGACAACTGGGCTTTCCGCAAAGCCACTCGAAAATTCATCCTCAAAATAACTCATGATCTTCCCGTTTTCAACATAACTTTTTATTATAACCGCCTTTGGCCCGATTGATCTTAATTTATTAGCTATTTTAATTACGTCTTCCTTATCGATTTTTTCAAATGGCTTATCATAATTGGCAAGATGCATGGCCTCTGTAAGATTTGGCGTAATTAGATCCGCATCTTTTATTAGCTCACGATAGTATTCAAGTTGTGTTTTGCTTGCTCCGCTATAATATTTTCCATCATCTCCATGAATCGGATCGACTATTAGCTTTTTGTATTTGACATTGCCCAAATATTTTTTTATTCGATCAAATACATCGCTCTCATCTACATAGCCGATTTGAACCATGTCGACCTCCGGCATGATTTTCTCCACCGAGCTAATAAGTCTATCGACGTAAATTTCATTTTGTATTACAAAGCCTTCATAGCCCATATGAGCCGAAAAGGTCTTAGTCGGAATAGAAATTGGATCTATTCCATGATCCATTAAAAGTGCAATATTGACCTTTAATGAAACATTTCCAATATAGCAAAAGCTATTAAATATCGTCGACTTCATTTCTTTTGACCAGTGGCAATATCGCCTTTATTAAAACTACAGAGAGTATAATTGCAATAATTGCATTAATGCTTGACGCCCATGCTTTAGTTCCAACATCGACCCATACCGCCTCCATTGGTAGACCCTTTACATATTTCGCAGTTATAAAAGTCTTTATTAAGTATACTATGACATAACTAAAGGCTGCTGCTATAGCTGCAATTAGATTCATTAGATTGTTTTCTGCCTTGCGTCCACCTGAGTATGCTATTAGTCCAGCTACTAGTCCAAGCACGAATTTCATCAAAAATGTAATCGGCGCACCCGGAGCAAATACAGGATTGGTAAAGTCATATAACATCGCTCCAAATCCTGCACAGAATCCGCCAAATAGCGGTCCCAATATCATCCCTGCAAGTATGCAGATTCCATTTGCAACATGCACTCTTGTAATTCCTACTGTTGCTGGTACTGGTATTGAAATATAATTTGCAGCAAAGCACAGTGCTGTAAATACTCCAACTAGTGCCAGTTTTTTTGTACTAATCTTCTTCAATTTAACCCTCCTTAAAATAAAAAGATGAGAACAATTACTGTCCCCATCTAGTATACATCAATTGTAAAATATATTCAACACTATTTACCGCCACCAGGAGTATTTATGGACTTTCCTTCAAATATATGAACAGCATCCATAAATAATTCTGAAATAGTTGGGTGGGCATATATCATGCTGGATAGCCCTTCAACCGATATATCATTATTCATTGCAATTGCCGCAAAGTGAATTAAATAATCTGCAGCAGCCCCTACTATATGGCAGCCCAAGATTTTTTTATGATCAGAAGATGCCAAAATTTTGATAAATCCTGCGGTTTCATCGGCACTATATGCCTTGGAGTTAGAAGCATATAAGAATTTACTCTTATCGTATTCTACCCCTTCTTCCTTTAGTTGCTCTTCAGTCTTTCCTACCATTGCTACCTCTGGAAGTGTAAAGACTACAGAAGGAACTATATTAAGATCTGTCTTTGGCTCAAGCCCTGAAAATTTTTCAACAAGACTAATTCCTTGTGCGCTTGCAAAGTGAGCAAGTTGAGTATTACCATCAACTACGTCACCAATTGCATAGATATTATCGGCACTGGTCTTTAATTCACTATCTACCACTATGCCGCCTTTTCTTCCAAGTTCAATTCCTGCAGCTTCAGTGTTAAGTCCATCTACATTTGAATCCCTTCCCATAGCGACAAGTACATATTCTGCACTATATTCCAGGAGATCTTCTTTTCCGACTTTCTGAGTGATAACTTTTAAATTGTCTCCATCTTTTACTATTTCCTTAGCATGTTGTTTGGTGACGAATTTTAGATTGTCATTTTTTAATACTGAATTTAATCTCTTTTGGATTTCTCCATCGGCAATTTTTAAAATATTATTGCCTATTACAGTAACATCCGTTCCAAATCTAGAATAGATACTTGCAAACTCAAGTCCAATTACACCTGTTCCTATTACTATCATAGACTTTGGAATTTCCTTTAATGCAAGTAGATCTGTCGAGGTCAGTACATTTGGAAGATCTCCTCCCTTGACTCTATTTTGATCTTTGGAGCCTGTTGCAACTATGATCTTATCAGCTGTAAATTCCTTTACACCATCCTCGGTCTTAACCTCAACTGTTTTTGCGTCTTTAAATGAAGCAAATCCTCTAACATACTCGAGATTTTTATATCCTGAAAATAAAAATTCAATCCCCTTTACTAGGTGGTCAACCACCTCGCGCTTGCGATTATATATAGTCTCTTCATCAAGGCTATAGCCGTCAACTTTAATTCCAAATTTCTCGGCCTCTTGTATTCCGCCGTAAAGTTCTGCTATCTTAACTAAAGTCTTGGTTGGGATACATCCAATATTTAAACATGTTCCACCTGTTTGACCTTTTTCTATTAATACTACTTCATTGCCCAATTGTGCAGCTCTTATTGCTGCTTCATAACCGCCTGGCCCTGCGCCAATAATAATTATTTTCATTTAAAAACCTCCTAATATATTATCACTAACCTAGTGATTGCCTAACTAATGGCATGAGCCATTAGAAATTGCCGTTTCATTTAATTTTTTTTGTAATTCTAACTTTTGCTTATCGATTTCATTCTCATCAGTAAGCATCTCCGCATGATAAGAGCTTCTTACAAACGGACCTGAAGAGACCGATTTAAATCCAAGGCTCAATCCAATTTCCTTATATCTTTCGAATTGATCTGGGTGGACATATTCTTTAACCTCAGCATGCTTTTTACTTGGTTGCAAATATTGACCGATGGTGAGCATATCGCAGTCAACTGCACGCAATTTCTTCATCATATCGACCACTTGTTCTTCGGTCTCGCCGAATCCAACCATCATTCCGCTCTTTGTGATAAAGCCCTTTTCTTTTGCATATCTTAACACCTCAAGACTCATGTCTAGATCGCTTTGTGGACAAATCTCATCGAATATATCCTCAACCACCTCTACATTGTGATTAATTATATCGGGCTTTTCAGCAAATACCAAATCAAGTAGATCGTGGCGACCATCAAAATCTGGAATCAAAAGTTCAATTGTAGTCCCTGGACTCATCTTTTTTATTTCACGAGTAACAGCAGCAAAATGATAGCTGCCATAATCGTCCTTTAAATCATCGCGATCGACTGAAGTAATAACCGCATGCTTTAAGCCAAGTTGCTTGACAGCATATGCCACTTTCATTGGCTCAAGCGGATCAAGTGGTTCAGGTCTAGCTGTTGTTACATTGCAAAACTTGCAATTTCTCGTGCAGTTCTTACCAAGTATCATAAAGGTTGCCGTCCTTCTTGTATAGCATTCCATTTTATTTGGACAATTGGCCTCCTCGCAAACTGTATTTAGATGATAGTTTGACAAAGTATGCTCGACCTTAGTCGAATTATTATCTCCTTGCAATTTAATTTTTAACCATTCAGGCTTTCTAAGAGCCATTTAATCACTCCTTTATATTTAATATATCATTTATGAAATCATCGTTGTTAAAGCCAAGTATATAGTCTCCGATATCAAGACCAATATCCTTTAACTCATCTAGTCTTATACCCCTTAACTCATTTAAATATTCATTAATATCTCTCTCTTCAAAATAGTCTCCAGCGATTTTTAGTTCGACAATTTTATCTTCTTCAAGATCAAGACCATATTCCACAAGCCCAAAGGAATATTTTTTTGCCATATAGTATTTGTGGCTAGTTTCATCCTCGCTATCATTAAGCTCAGGAAATTCATCTAAATATTTTTTTAAAGCCTCCTTTTCATATTCGCTTGGACTTCTAAATTCTTTAATATTATAATAATCGATTATATTATCTCTAATATAATTCATAAAGCTATATACATCCATATCAACCATATCTTTAATTAGTCCAATTCTAGATGATATACTCTTTACCGACTTGTCGACGAATTTTATATCGCGAGTTTTTAAAGAATTCTTAAGTGCAATAGGATCTACATTAAATAAAAGCGTACCATGGTGGACTATTCTTTTCTTCCACTTATATTGGGCATTGCCCGATATCTTCTTACCATCTGCTATGATGTCATTTCTTCCCGTAAATTCAGCATGTATGCCCAGTTTTTTTAGTGCATCCACAACCGGCATCGCAAATAATTGAAATGAATTTGCTGAACCATTATTATCTGTAATAAAAGAATACTGCATATTCCCTAGATCACAAAATATTGCTCCTCCACCCGACTTGCGTCTTATTACATGTATGCCATGGTCTTTTGTATATTTTTTATCCACCTCAAGATCGACATTTTGATTTCTTCCAACAAGCACCGTTGGCTCATTTTGCCAAAGCATAAAAACCGACTGATCGGTATCTTTCATAAAATATTCTTCAAGTGCGTGATTGTAGCTTGGGTTAATGCTCTTATTTTCTATATATATCATTCTATTTCTCCATATAATATGCTTTTTATCTCCCCGATATTATCTTGTGAGATTCTCGTCCTTCCATCTTTCTTTCTTGTAAGTTCAAGTATGCCAAGTTTTGTAATATCGTGAAATACAAATTTGTTTTTTAAAATATCATCTAACTCATCGATTAGTCTTTTATATTTATTCATCTTCAAAAGATCAATTAATATCATCCCTTCGATATTTCTAAGTTCAATTATCTCGAGGGCTTTTTTTAGTAGCTTTTTATTCTTGTCTAAATGATTTAACTCTCTTCTATAATAAACTCCCTTGCCATCGCTATTAAAATCAATAAAAGTAAAATGATCTTTGCTATCTATTATAATACTTCCATCGTCATTAGTAAACTTTCCATCGACCAAGCCTTCAGTATCATTAAATGCCATAATTGCATCATCTCTATTGCCAAATCCAATATTGTATCCCTCAATAAAGCGATCACTTTTACTATCCGAACGAAAAACTATCTTTGGAATCGGCAAGGTCGACTTTATTTCTAAAAGCTTTTTATATTCACTTGATATATCAATAGCATCACTTGTAAGCTCACAAGGAGAAGCATTTTTATTTAATATAAGAGTTGGCATGTCGGTGATCTTTTCGTAGTCGTTTTCATAGAACTTCTTAGAATTTGGGAAAACTATCATATTCTCGCTTTTGATTCTAATATCAAAATCAAGTACATAGCCCTTTGAACACTCGGGCTTCTTCTTTATATTAAAGATATATTCCTCGCCCGATTTTAATTCACAATCGATAAATCCATCTCCAAGTTTTCCTAAGTCTACAAATGAATATCCTAGTTCTTTATTGACAGATCGTACTCTAGCATGGACTATCGAATCGGTCTCAAGCTCCTCCATGTCCTCAATAAATATATATTTCATAGCCTTATCATATATGAAAGTATATATATTATTTTTATATTCTCTTCTAAAATACCTCATATCTACTCCATAATTCTATTGGTAAATGGCATGCTATCCTTGATTTCATGTCGATTTAGTCCCAAATATTCTGCCATTAAATCCCTCGCCATTGGCCCCGCATTGGATCCAGTTCCACCTTGAAATAAAAGAGCCGCTACAACGACCTCTGGATCGTCATATGGGGCAAATGCAACATACCATGCAAAGTCATCGTATTCTTTACCAGTGGCAGGATTAACTCCCTCTCTTTCAGCAGTTCCGGTCTTACTACCTGTTGCAATTGGAAATTCCTGGAATACTCTTCTACTAGTACCAACGCTACTTACAAGACCCATACCATATTTTAATTGCTCAAATCCCGCATGATTTTTAATATCTATTTTAACCGGATTGGGTGATGGATTTAGTACATCTTTTAGTCCATCATAACTCTTAATGGAGTTAAGAAGGGTTACTTTATTTCTCGTTCCTCCATTTGCAATGGTTGCAACGTAGTTCGCCATCTGCATTGGAGTAAGTGAACTTGCACCCTGTCCAATCGTAACATTTATAGTATCTGCTAGAGACCACTCGGCCTGATTTATATAGTCGTATTTTAATCTATCTGACAGGGATATCTTTTGACCATCGACTTTTTTGTCAGCAATATATCCCATTTCTTCAAGTCGAGAGATTATTTCATTTTTACTTAAGCTTCTTCCCTCCTCTGCCCACGAAGCAATAAGATCTATATCTTTTTTTATCTCATCGTCCTCTTTGGGTCTAGCAAAAAAATCCCTAATATTTTCATTTAGAAATTGCTTGATATAGAATTTAATTGTCAATATCTTCTTCTCTGGCTCAGGAACTTCGCCCACTGCCTCACGAGGAATATTTATCTCGATGCCAGTTGGTGCATTTAGTCCAAACTCCTTACCAGCCTCTCTAATATCATCGATATCGATATGGGCGCTTATAGGCTTGTCATTTTGTCTTTGATTCTTTCCAAGTGCTAAAGTGTAAAAATAATAGTTGCAACTATGCTCTAAGGCATGAGCAAGGTCAACATTGCCATGGCTTCCTCCTCTCATCGAATATATAAGACAATTAAATTGAGTGTCGCCAATTTTGACATAGCCTCCATCATATATCTTCTCCATTGGATCGAGCCCATTTTGTAGTGCGGCAAATCCGGTTATCATCTTAAAAGTACTGCCCGGTTGAATGGCAGTGCCCGTTGCGATATTGAGTAAAGGGCGAGCTGCCATTGGGTCTTCTTCATTTTCCGGATGAAGAGCTTTCCAGTCGGTGTCGGTAATCCCAGTGCTAAATAAATTTGGATCATATCCAGGATAACTAGCAGAGGCAACCACCTCTCCTGTTTTTGCTTTAAGCACGACAACCGCACCAGCATTTGCATTTACAAAATTACGAGATTTATCAAGTGTGCCATCCATCTTGTAATTGCCCCAAGGACTCTCCCACACTCCACCAGTTCTAGTAAGTTCAAGAGTTTTCGCCATATATTGTTCGGCAAGAGACTGCAATTTAGCGTCAATTGTCAAATACAAGGTATCTCCTGGTATGGATTTGGTCTCACTAATATTTGCTGTTGTATTTCCCTGATAATCAACTTCGATTTTCTTCTCTCCATTTGTTCCATGAAGATATTCTTCAAAATACTCCTCAACCCCAGTCTTTCCAATAAATTCATTTTTATCATATCCAGCTTCTTTGACATATTTCCCTATCTCATTGTCGGTCGATATCTTTCCCATATATCCAAGTATATGACTTGCATTTTGCCCTCCTGGATAATAACGAACTGGCTCTATGCTAACTCTTATTCCATAGTCATCGGGAATATTCTCTTCGATTTTAGCAACCGTTTCATCTTTAAGACCATAAGTCAAGTTAATTGGCTTATATGCACTCTCCCCCACTAGATAGCTTAACTCATATATATTTAATATCGCCTTTGCTTCATAATTGGAAAGTTCGCTATCGATTTTATAATATTCTTTTGCCTTTTCAAACAGCTCTTCAACTGGCGGATATTCTTTTCCTTTAAAATCCTTTTTATAAAATCGACCATATAATCTATTTTTATTTAATTCCGAGCTAAAGACTATCCCGTCGTCTCCTGCAATCGATATACGAGGATTGATGCCCAGATTCAACAGTTCTCTTTGAACTAGTGGTCTAATCTCTTCTCTTAACAAAAAATCCTTGATCTCCTCTGGAGTCATGCTCGCCATTAAATCACGCATTGGGTCGCGATCGCTAACCATATTTGTATATCGATAAAATACAGAAGTTTTATCCTCGCTTAAATAAATCTCCATATTATTAAGCTTTCCCCTTTTTTGAAGCTCCTTTAATAAAATCTCTCCCGGAATTAACTCTCCCTCACGATATGATTTTTTTAGTAATTCGGGCAATGCAAATTGATTTCCAAGAGTCAAAAATATCTCTTCGGCAGTCGATTGCATGCTTATATTGTCATAATTTTTAGCAAGATTTACACGATTTTCCAATCCTTCAATATCCGATTTAATCGCCACACTCTGCATTCTAATATCGCCGATATTTCCCTTATCAGCTACAATTTGAAATAAAATGGCCCTTGCTATTGGATGGTTTAATATCTTTCTTGCTATTGTTCTATCTGATTTAATTATATTAAATACTAGCGACTCAGCGTCCAAACTCGGATCCATTTTTTTATCAATCAAAAAATTGGACAGTCTTGCTTCTTCTGCATAGAATTCCCCTTCGACAATCTCAACTGGAATATCTACATACTTATCGCGAACTGCATTTAATGCTCTTTCCTTAACTGAAAATTTATAATGATCGATATATCTATCTAAATTCATCTTGCCATTTATAAAGCTCCTAAGCACCTCTTCGTCCTCAAGTTGACTAATCATATACTCACTTGGAGTTTCCTCACGCGAAAGATATAAATCAGGGCTACTATAGACATATATATTTAAATCCATTGGAAATTCTCCTTGATAAAAAGATCCATCCTCTTCTAAAAATCTAATAAGCTTTAACAAGACGTCATTTCTATCCTCGGGCTTTATTTCATTATTAAGTAGTTCATCCTTGGATATTTGCACGGTAAAGGAAGGGATGTTGCCCGCAAGAAGTCTGCCATGAACATCTCTTATCTCACCGCGTGGAGCTGACTCATGGATTGTCCTTAATCGTCTTTGATCTGCTCTTTCTCGATTGCTAGAGCCATCAATTAAAGTCAAATATCCCATTCTTATAAATAATACAATAAAAAGAGCTATTATAACAAATAATAGTAAATCAAATCTGGCATTTATATTAGCTCTATTTTTAAATTTCATCCTATCTCCTTTTTTCTTTCATTCTAAATATATAATGCGACAAAAGCGAATACACCATGAGTATTGGTATCTGTAGCGAAAATATAGACTTTATAACCGAATTTAAGCCTACTCCACCAACTGTTAGATTGATCAATAAAAAATATACAATCATATAATATACTGAAGAAGCCAAAGTCATTATCAAATTTACAAAAATAGATTGCTTTGAAAAATTATCTCTATATGTCCCAAGAAAATATCCAATCGATAAAAATACAACGGTTCTAATCCCAAAGCCTCTTAAATAAAAAGTATCCAATAATATCCCGAATATGAGTGCAATTATCATGCCATGCTTTCTCGACTTTAGCAAGGATGCCGTAACTATAATTGGAATAAAAAATTCAGGAGTGGGGATATTTGGAAAAAATCCTGGAAAGATTCCTATTTCAAGTAAAAAAGTAAATATCAAAAATACAATCATTTTACTATATATACTCTCATTAATTTCTTTACATCGACTGCTGGCTTAATATATATATTTTTTCTAAGCATAGTTTCATCATTCTCAACTCTATCAACCGTTCCAATAAAAATCGACTCCTTATATACTTCGCCAAGGCCAGAGGTGATAATCTTATCCCCTGCAATTATATCTGCATTCCTATCGTACATATAGCCCTTTAAAAGATCGCCTTCTATTCCACCAATTATACCACCATCGGTTGATCTAATAGTCCTAAAGGCAATTTTATTTGAGTCAGCCATTATTGTAATTACATTTGCATTATTATCATTTACAGAACTTACCTTGCCAACAAGTCCAATTGTGGCTTCTTCATCACCTGCTGCGACTACAACGCTATCTCCTTCATCTACTCCATCCTCCTTGCCGATGTCAATCACAAATAGATCAAACCACGTTCCTGGTGCACGAGAGGTAATATTTGCCTTAATCAATTTTTGATTGGCGTTTTTTATCATCTCATATTCCATTTTAAGTGCATCACTTCTTGCAATGACATCGCTCAATCTTCTATTTTCATCTTCTAAAACAGAAACTCTTATCTTTAAATTTTCCAATTCATTGGCATCTTGCGTAGAGAGACTCTCCTCTATTCTATCATTTACTTTAATTCCGATATCACGAAAAAATCTCGATGCTGGACTAAATACTCTTCCAATAAAATTTGCTATTTTAGACTGACTTTTCTCAAGACTTGGTGCAAAAAAAATTATCGCTATCAAAATGGCAAATATTGCAAATATAATAATTTTATTGATATTTTTATTTCTAAATTCCATTATATCTCTCCATGATCGTGAAATGAATAATATCTGCCCTTGCCAATTACAATGTGATCAAGCACTTTTATTCCAAGCAAATGTCCCGATTCTATCAATCTCTTTGTTATATTATAATCCTCTTTTGACGGAGTCGGATCTCCGCTTGGATGATTGTGGGCAATTATAATCGAAGAGGCATTGTTTATTATAGCCTTTCTAAATATCTCGCGAGGCATTGCAAGAGTTTGATTTATCGTTCCCTTTGATACCAAATCCTCTCCAAAATAATACTCCTTCTCACTCTCTTTAAAATAGCTGGAATATTCCCTCTCGCTCTCACTTGTAAATCTAACATCTTTCTCCGACTTTGATATGGTCTTTATTATTTCATTTTTGGTATTTAATAATAAAACCATAAAATGCTCTTCATCTAAATGCGAGAGTTTTGAGCTCAAATATTTATAACAACTGACAACATCTGTAAAGGCCTCTACCTCTCTTTTATATTCCTCTTGCTTTAGTCGCCTTGCAAGTTCAAAAGCGGCAAGTAGCTTTACTATCTTGGCCTCTCCCATTCCATCAAAATGCAATAGTTCATTCTTATTTAAACTGACTAAATTATTTAACGAATCCTTAGCATATCCAAGTATGGCTTTAGACAAATCGAAAACATCTCTCTTTGCCGTTCCCGTCCCAATAAGTATTGCAATAAGCTCCCATACTTCAAGCGAATCGGCCCCAAGTCGCAAAAGCTTCTCGCGTGGCATATCTCTATTCTCGCGGATAAAATTCGATTTATCTTTATTTAGTTCATCCTTCATTTATTATCCTCCGCAAAATCTTTTTCCTCTCCAATTCATTTATAATAACACCAATTACACTTCCTGTAAGCGTACCAACAAGTGTTATATATGGTAGATAGTACAAATATACATTTGATTTTAAAACAATTATACTCATCATTACCTGAGTGATATTGTTAAAAAGAGCTCCTATAGCTGAAACACCAATATAGCTATATTTTGGCATCAATCTCATCGCAAGCTTCATAACAAAGGCTGCCAATATGCCTGCTGGAAATGAATATAGGAAGCTAGTAATGCTACCTGAAAAAATTGCAGCAAGTGTGGATTTTAATGTAATTATTGCAAATACATGAGAGCTCTTAAGATGAATAAGAGCAACTAATATCACGATATTTGAAAATCCAAGCCTCATTCCTGGTATTGGAATAAGTGGTGTAACCATAACCTCAACCATAGAAATCATTGCAGCGAGGATTGCAAGAGTGCCAATTCGAGTAATATCTTTAATCTTCATCGTACAATCACATCATAATCCCTATCGCCAGAAACTATAGTAATCGACAAGTGATTTGGAATGCAAATAATACTCTCTCCACTATAGCTTATCTTGCCTTGCTTAATATCCAATTTATTTGGGCAACTCGCCTCAATTACCCTTACATAATCAGGGCCAATTTCAATAGTATTATGACCATATTTAGACTCTATGACTTTCGTATAAACATCCCTAGAAAATTCTGCACTATAAATAAGCTTACCATCTACTCTAACCTCGATTAACTCTCCCTTATTTTTGGGCATCATAAATATAGCAGATAAAGAAAGAAGGGCAATTATTAATATAGTAAAAAAATCCAATCTAGTCATAATTCACCTAAAGCTATTTTACCACATATTATAGCAAAAAAACAGAGCCATATAGCATATATGACTCATTTTTTTATAAATTATTCTCATCTAAATATTAGTATGAAATAAAAAAATTTATTCATGACTTAGTCTTAGCCTTTTCGTACAATTGACTTTTAATTTATCTCCGTGAGAGATTATAAATATAATTTTTTCTTCAGTGCCTGCAATCTTATTTAAAAAAAAGCTTAATTTAGCTAATGATGCATCATCTAGACCCGCTTCTATTTCATCAATTAGTATTACATCCCTCTTTGGACTTGCAAAAAAGAGTTTTGCGATTAGTAATTTTTTTATCTCACCACCTGAGAGCTTGTCATATTCCAGCTTTTCTTTATAATCCTTTTTAAAATCATAGCTATCCATAAATTTATGGACTTCTAATTGAGATATATTTTCATCCAGTGTAATATTTATAAAATCGTCAATGTCTTCATTTAATATTATCTCTTTTTGATTGATATATAGCATCTTTTTATATAGAGCTTCCCTTTTAATTTCCCTAAGTTCCAGCCCATTGTATTTTATGCTACCATCATATTCGTAGTATTTTAATAAGAGCTTTAAAAAAGTGCTTTTCCCCGATCCATTAGCTCCTTCTATCAATATGGTATCACCTTTTTTAAAATCGATATTAAGTCCATCGAATAATTTGTCCTCCCCATGATTAAAGCTGAGATCTCTAATCGATATCTCATCAATGCTATTTATCTCTTCTTTTGCACTATCCATCGGTAACTTCAATATTTTTTCTATATTGTTAAAGCTGACAAGCGATGAGATTATTTGACCCAAATATATTTCTATATTAGACCCTTGAGTGATCAGCAGATTAAATACCATGATAAAAAATAATGCATTTGATATTGAATTATTTATAAACGGAATGGACAACAAGACGGAAACTAAAACTTGAATGATTAGATTGTAGTTTATTATCAATTCATTATATAATTCTCTCGTCACATCCTCTTCTTTAGCAGTCTTTATGAAATCATCTATTATGCTGTCAGTCTTTTTTGCATAATATACACCGAGTCTATTATGTCTTGCATCGAAAGTAGTATTGGTCAACTCATTAGTAAAATCATGGACTATTTTTAGTTTACGATTGGTCCCTTTAGAAGTATTATACATCTTCTTTCTTGCAAAAAATGAGATAGCAACTCCAGCTAAAATTGCAATCATAGAAATTAGAGCTATTAATGGATTAAAATAAAAACTAATTGCCAGTAAAAATAAAACTATTATAACCGAACTAATAAATGATGGTATCATCAGTCCAACCGTACTCATAATAGTCATGGCATCCGAAAATAATGTATGACTCAGCCCATTTTTATTTAGTTCATCAACTCTTTCATAATTGGTATTGTATAGAATGTGCTCAACCCTCTTTAAAATATCTTTTAGATATTCCCCACCGAATTCATCCATGGTCTTGGTCTTTTTAATGGCGATAATAATCGACAATAATATCATAGCCGATAAAATAATAATATTTACCACTATATCCCTAGAGCTAAAATCACCCTCTATCAACTGCCTCATTGCAATTGGAATAGCTATGCTAACTATCGCAGCAAGTATAGATAGAAAAAATGTCCTAATAAAATGCTTGGGAAATCTTTTAACGGCGTCATTAAAATGTTTAAATACTATCTTCATCATTATTCCTTGAACAATAAAAAGTTATCGGAGAGCAAAGCTCATCATTTCCAGTATACAAAAAAGCGGATACCCTACAGTCAGTGGCAAAACATGTCGAATATTTTGAACAAGTTATACAATTTTGACCTTTTAAAGCTTTCTCATTTCTGTATTTTTCAATATTTATACCAGGATTATTCCATATGTTTATTAAATCGTCAGTCAAAACATTTCCGCGAAAATAAAATCTACTGTCTGTAGCACAATTACAGATTTTTAAATCTCCTTTTGAGGTAAGCGTTGCTTGTGAAACCCCTCCGGTACATCTTGGTTTATTGACTCGTATAATTGATCTTTCTCCTATAAAAATCTCTGGAAAGTCATTAACAATTTTTTCAAGTTCTTCAATGCTGAAAGCAACTGAAGAATCCAAAATAGCATTTCCACATGGCAGAACAAGGTCTAGAGAATGAATACATTTAGGGTATCTATCTTCCACAAAAGAAATTAGTTCTCTAAACTGCCTATAATTTGATTTCATCAATGTTGACGATATATATAGTTTTATATTATCTCTTTTATAGATGTCATCTATAAGTGCGATTGCATTCTTGTATGAAGAGTTATCTCCTCTTATTTGATTATGAATTTCTTCAGTACCGTCTAGGCTAACTTTTACAATAAAATTATATTCATTAACGTCATTCAAGAAGTCAATAAAGTAATCTTTTTTATAGCCATTAGTCATAATTCCTAGATTAAAACCCATTTCGAGTATTAATTTGGCAATCCTATTAAAATCCTTGTGGATGGTGCACTCTCCCCCTGTCAAATTTATACTACCGCAATTCAATTTTACTAATTTTTCTAATATAGTTCTTATATTATAAAAATTAAGCATTGATTTTGGATAATTATTTCCAAAGGATCCATAACAATGTATGCACTTTAAATTACATCTATCCGTTAACTCTATACTCAAAGATGATAACGGTCTATCAATATCATAATTATCAATGCTTATATAGTAATCACTTTCAGTTTCTTCACTTGTAATAAAATGATATTTTTCTAATTTCCTAATTATTTTATTAACTCCAGGTAATAATTTAGCAGTTGCTTTCAGCTTCCCTTGTTTACTAAAAATCACGTTCAGCAAATCCGCAACATCTCTAGATAACAATAATTTACTATTCAACATGTTGTTTGATAGTACATATTCCTGATCTGAGTTTTTTATGAGAATAGTTCCTTTTTTTATTTGCATAGTTTCGATCTAATATTACTAAAAAGCAAAGTTGCTAGCTTAAACTAGCAACTTCCTGCTCCGCATATCCAATTTGCGCTTGCACGGACTGGAGGACCATAACTGCTTTCCACCCTAATAGATTTGTTCCTTTTAAAGTAAAATCTAGACAACACTTTTAGAAATTTCATTTCAATTCCTCTCTTTCTCTTGTAATATACTCCTATTATAGCATCGTATTAAGGGCTTGTCAATACATAAAATCATTTTTCTATTAAACACTCAAAAATGAAGCTCTTTACTATTTATTGGTCAATCCCAGTTTGTCTAACAAATGGAAGCTTAGGCTTAATACTACTGCAACTACCGAGGCAAGTACCATGCCCGATAAATTTATTGCACCTAGTTTTACACTTAGTCCACTTAAACCAGCCGTAAAAATTATCGATGTTAAAATTAAATTTCTGCTATCGGAATAGTCGACTTTTTTATCAACGAGTAGTCTTAGTCCACTTGTTCCTATCATTCCATATAATAAAAAGGTTACACCACCAATTACATCTCCTGGTATTGTTGAGATTAGTGCAGAAAGCGGTCCAATAAATGCCATTATAATAGAAATTATTGCAGCACCTGCTATTACTTGCACCGAATAAACTCCAGTTATTGCCATGACGCCAATATTTTCTCCATATGTCGTAGTTGGAACGCCACCTACTAGTCCTGATAATGCAGTTGAAAAATTATCTGCAAAGATCGAGCGATGTAGCCCTGGATCTTCTATTAGGTTTCGTCCAATTATATTGCTTGTTACCACCTGGTGCGATATATGTTCACTTAATATGACAAGTGTCGCCGGGAGCATTGTTAGGCATGCTTCAACCGAGAACTTTGCCATTTGAAATTTCGGTAGACTAAAGAGCTTAGCCTCAAGCACTGGTGTAAAGTCCACCATGCCAAGGCAAACCGCAGTTATATATCCAACTATTATTGCAACTAGAATTGGAATGGTAGATAAAAATCCTTTGAATAATATCGAGCCAAAGACCGCAACTAAAACTGTTACCCCAAAAACTATTAAATGCTCAGTGCTGAAATTTTCAGTAAGAATCTCCGCTCCAATTGCTCCACCTCTTATGGTTAGTCCGACTAATTCAAATCCAATAAGGCTTACAACAGAGCCCATTGCTGCAGGTGGTAGCACGACATCGATCCAGTCGGTTCTATATTTTTTAATTAAAATTGCAATTATCATACCGAGTATACCGACAAATACAAATGCTCCCT
The DNA here is from genome assembly GCA_022766605.1 of Ezakiella sp. Lineage (GTDB taxonomy): Bacteria > Bacillota > Clostridia > Tissierellales > Peptoniphilaceae > Ezakiella. The sequence goes on along the minus strand of JALEOH010000034.1, from coordinate 44,498 downwards.
GTGCATATTCGAAGCCCTGTTGAGAAATAATAACCGTCGCTGGAGCTAAGAATGCAAATGAGCTTCCAAGATATGCAGGAGCCTTGCCCTTAGTTATCCAGATAAATAAAAGTGTGCCTATGCCATTCATAAATAATACTATGCCTGGGTCAATTCCAAATATTATTGGAACCAGTACCGATGCACCAAACATGGCAAAGGTGTGTTGAATGGAAAGCGGAACTAATAGCTTTCCGGGGACTTTTTCGTCCACTTGATAAATCTTCTTCATAATAACCTCCTATATCTATATACAATAAAAACCCCAACGGGGGTTTTCTATGCTTCTTTTATGATTTCCAATATGCCTTCTTTAAACGGCTTACCATTAATAGTAACTTCGCCTGTTCCGCCAAAGACATCGACTGAGATCTTAAAGAAATTGACAATGATTTTATTGCCCTTATAACTAGCGAGTTCGCTAGTTCCAGGGATAAATATTAGCTCTACCTCATCATAAGCTGATTTAGTAGTGATATTTTCAATTTCTCCTTCTAGATTAAGTTGTTTAATTGGATCGACCATTGCTTGAGTTACCCCAAGATCTTCAGTCATCCACATATTATTATTCCAAAACTTTCTTTCGCGAGCTGAGCCTCCATTTAGCACTTCACGATTAGATATTGCCGATAATACACGACGAACTGATTCATGATTAAATTCTTCATCGTAAATTAAATTCATCTCATCACGATCTGCAATTGAAATTATATATGGCTCCGCAACTTTTTCTCTTTCTGAAACGGAAGTCCAAAAAAATAACATCATCTCGACAACTTCATTGTTAATCTTAATTTTCTTCATATATCCTCCTGGTAAACAATATCAATCTTCGATCTTTTTTATTTCATGGTCTCCGATTATTATTAGTCCTTCTTTTTTGAGTTTGCCAGCCGCACGTTTAAAAGCTTGTTTACTTATACCAAATTCCTTATATATAGCATCGGGGTCTGATTTATCCCCTAATCTAAGCTTGCCCGACTTCTGCAACCTTTCCATAATTATAACAGAATCAGGATCGATTTGCAAGTGAGATCTATTTCTTAAACTAAGGGAAATCTTTCCATCAGGAAGCACATATTTTACTCTAGCTTTAATATTATCGCCTATTTCAAAAGCTCTATTCATATCTTTTTCGGAAAGTAGCGCATCATATTTTTTATCAATTGCAACAAATGCCCCTACTCCACGGCGAATTGAATAGACCATGCCTTCAACCTCATCATTTTCCTTATAATTGTGATCGTGCGAAAGCTCGTCGCTTAATTTCATAGTTCCAAAAAGTCTTCCTTCGCGATCTTCTTTTACAAGAACTGCAACTTTGTCCCCTTTTTTTAGATTTTTAAAAGCAAATTGCATTGGTACGAATAAGTCATTTGGAAGTCCTGTACTTAAAAAATATCCAAAGCTCACCTTATCAGCAATGGCATAGACTTTTAGATCTCCAAGGACTGGTTTTCTGCTTTCCAAATAGACCTCTCTTGTCTTTTTATTACCAATGCCAACTTCTATAAAATCGCCTATATTTATATTATCAACACCATCAAAGCTACCACGAGGAAGAAGATATCTCGCCTGATCTATCTCAATTATCGCTCCCTCATTTGTAAATTTTAAAACTTTTCCTATCATTTTACCTCATATATATTATCAATTATAGTTCCATCGCGATATTCACTATATCCTATCACTCGTCTGTCGCTATTGTCTTTAACTTTTGCCTCTCCAATAAAAGAATCTTGAATTTTCTTTAATTCCTCAATCGACATATAACTAACTCCTGCCTTATCAAGTGCCTCCTTTAGGTCAGATCTTCTACAATTTACCGCAACTCCTCTTTCAGTTACAAGTATATCAACAGTTGAGCCAGGAGTTGTTATTACTCCAACGCGATCGACTATAGTCGGTATCCTCGACTGAAACAGCTTGCTTACTATTATAGAAACTTTTGCTCCAAAGGCGGTGTCTTGGTGTCCACCTGAGCCTCCCATAATTATTCCATCGTGCCCTGAGATGACATTTACATTAAAATCAGTATCGATTTCAGTAGCTCCTAATATTACAAAGTCTAGCGAATTGACTATTGCATCTTTATTAGGAGATGCATATTTTTCCGCCGACATAGATATATGTCGTTTGTCGTCCTTTATATTTTCTGCACTCACCAAATCAAAACATTGTACATCGTAAATTCTGTTAAATAGACCATATTTCATCATATTTACAAGGTCGCCAGTAACTCCTCCACTAGCAAATTCACCGACTATATTATGCTCTTTCATATAATCTGCCAAGAATTTTGTTACAGCAAGGCTAGCTCCACCTGCTCCTGACTGGTAACAAAGTCCATTTTTAACTAGTCCAGTTGCAACCATAACCTCTACCGCTTTTTGAGCAATTCTAAGTCCGACTGGATCTTTCGTTATTCTAGTAGTTCCAGATATTATTCCATTTGGATCTCCAATTGAATCTACCTTAATAATATAATCTACTCTTTCACTTGGAATTTCAGTTTTCGATTCATATTCAAGTAAAGTATCAGTTACTGCAACAACTTTTGCTGCCATTATAGAATCGGCATATGCATAGCCCAATACTCCACAAAAAGCATTGCCTTCGGTGGCCGAAATATTACCTCTCTTATCACAAGCAGGGCTAGCAATAAAGGCTATATCGATCTTGACATCCCCCGACATAATCGCGCGAGCTCGTCCACCATGACTTTGCATTACAACTTTTCCCTTAAGAGCACCTTTTGATATCGCTCTTGCAACATCTCCCGACATATAACTGGTAATTATATTGGTAATTGTGCCATCTTCAATCATTGGAATAAGTGGTGAATTGATTGGAAATAGTGAACTAGCTACAAGAGTTATGTCTTTAATTCCACGTTTGTGAATTTCTTCCATCACTTGATTTAGTACATAGTCTCCATTTCTTAAATGATGGTGGAAAGAAATACTCATGCCATCTTTTAAATCCAGTTTATCAAATAATTCATCAAAGCCTTCTACTATTTTATTTTCCTTAGCGCTCTTATCTGGTGCATAATTATTTATAACTTCACGATTAAAGTAATCCATCATATTCCTCCGTATACTGATTAACTGCCATTAATACGTCTTTTGCACGAAGTATAACAGGCTTATCAACCATTTTACCATCTAGTGAAAAGGCCCCTTTGCCATCAATCTTAGCTTGTTTTAACGCTTCAAAGACCCTAAGAGCATGCTCTACATCTGCCTTTTTAGGTGCAAACACCGCATTTACATCATCGACATGTCTTGGAGAAATTAAAGCCTTGCCAGTCATACCAATTGACTTAGCATATTCCGCATCTTTATTCAATCCTTCCATATCATCAGTATCAGTCCATGGCGTATCGATCGCTTGAATGCCCATTGCCTTTGATACAGCAACTACTTTGCTTCTTGCATATTCGATTTCTTTGGATTCCTTAGTCCTCTTTACTCCAAGATCAAGACTCATGTCCTCCCCGCCTAATAATAATCCACTGATTTTTTTACCAACGCGAACTATATCAAAGGCGGTCTCAAGCGATACAGCAGTTTCTATTATACAAAAATAAGTCTTATCGCTATTTTTAAGCCTATCCTCCATTATTTCGACACTTTCCGTCGTTGCCTTTGGAAGCACAAATCCAACTATATCCTTATCCAGCATAGCTTTTATATCATCTTCAAAATAAGGAGTGTCAGGAGCATTGATCCTTACAAATATATTTTCATCTGGCTTATTATCTAAAAAAGAGCTGACAAGATCACGGGCAGCATCTTTATTATCAAGGTTAACCGCATCTTCAAGGTCAATTATATAACTATCTGCCCCTAATACCTCCATGCTTGTGAGCATGCCTGGATTATTGCCAGGGATAAATAGCATAGTTCTATAATTCATCTTGCCCTCCTAACTGCCGTTTCAATGCGAGCTTTTATTGTAAAATCAAGTGCTCCACGATCTTCGATTAATACTCTTGCATCCTTTACTCCGAGCTCATTTAAATATTTTTTCACACTAGCTTCTATTTGATCGTGAAATAAATCATCCACAACGGATTTTATTTCTATATTAAGACCATTGTCTGGTTCGATCATAACAACCAAGTCATTGCTCTCAAGTGAGCCCGCTCTTGATTGTCTTGTTATTTTTGTTTCCATGCTAAATACTCTTCAACTCCCTTTTCATATAGATTATTCCCATTGCTGTCTATTATAACAGTTGCAGGAAAATCTTCAACCACTAATCTTCTTACTGCTTCGGCACCTAGGTCATCATATGCAATTATTTCGCATTCTTTGATGCGATCTTTTATTATTGCAGCAGCTCCCCCAATAGCTGCAAAATAAACTGCGCCAGTTTCCACTATTTTATCAATGACCTCTTTATTTCTCCTGCCTTTTCCAATCATGCCAATTGCTCCCAAATCCATCATCGTTGGAGAATAGGGGTCCATTCTATAACTAGAGGTAGGGCCTGCAGATCCAATTACTTCGCATGGAGGCGTTGGGGTTGGCCCAACATAGTAAATGCAAGCTCCCTTTGGATCAAATGGTAATTCTCTTCCTGCAGCATGATCTTCTACTAGTCTTTTATGTGCGGCATCTCTTGCAGTATAAATAGTGCCAGAGATCAAAACATTGTCGCCTGCTTTTAAGTCTTTAAGTGATTCTCTTGTAAATGGTGTCTTTAATTTAATCATCTCTTCCCCCTTAAAACACTCTATGCTCATGCCTTGCTGCGTGGCATTGGATATTGACAGATACAGGTAGACCAGCTATATGAGTTGGATAAGTTTCGATTAGAACTCTAAGGCAAGTTGTCTTTCCTCCAAAGCCTTGAGGCCCAATTCCAAGCTCATTGATCTTTTCTTCTAGTTTAATTTCAAGATCTTTATAAAATGGATCGGGATTATAACTATCCATCGATCTCATAAGCGCCTTTTTAGCTAACACTGCCGAGCGATCAAAAGTTCCTCCTATACCCACTCCAAGAACTATTGGTGGACATGCATTAGGGCCTGCTAATGCAGCGGTCTCAACAATAAAGTCTACGACCCCATCAAGTCCATCCGCCGGTTTTAGCATCTTTTGGCGACTCATATTCTCAGATCCAAATCCCTTTGCAGCGACCTCTATCTCAAAATGTTCAGGATCCCTTACTATATCATAATAAATTACGCCTGGAGTATTATCCTTTGTATTAACTCTTCTTATAGGGTCTTCTACCACGGACTTTCTTAAATATCCTTCATTATATCCTTGCCTTATGCCTTCGTTAATAGCGTCTTCAATATAGCCACCTTCGATTTTGACATCTTGACCCATCTTAACCATGACTATTGCCATGCCAGTATCTTGACACATAGGAATCGATTTTTCCTCAGCTAATTTATCATTTTCAATGATTGTATTTAGAGTATCTTTAGCTAGTTGCCAATCTTCCTCATCATATTTTTCTTTTAGCTTATCCATTACATCCTTTGGAAGTATGGTATTTATCTTCATCGTCATCTCTTTTACAGCTTGTGTTATTTCATTGCAATTAACTATTTTCATATTTCCTCCATCTTTCTATGTATGGGGCCAATGCCCCATATTACAACCTTATTTTCTGGTCTTTAGTAATCTTTCAACTCTTGACATTTGGTTATTGACAAGCATTATGCCCTCATCAACTCCCATGCCTGGCTTTGCAAGTTGTTGCAATGCACCAGTTGCCATTGAGATCTCAGTTAAAATTTCTGCTGAGCGATTGGTCTCATTGCAAGTTCCACCGCAATATGCACCAACGCCCTTTTCTTTACAATAAAGAACGGCTTTAACTGTATTATTTATGCCTCCAAGGTCTGGAGTTTTAATTTGAATTATATGACCTGCGCCCTTATCAGCAAATTCAACTATGTCTTCATAAGTGTTGCACCATTCGTCAGCAACTAATTCAACGTGTGTTCCATCTTCGTCAAGTTTCTTAGTTAGAGCCGCTAAAACTTCAACTTGCTTTTCATGTTCGCCCATGTCCATTGGACCTTCAATTCTTACTTTAAATGGCTTTGCAGCAGCTTCTACTTTCTTCATATATTCTGCCATCTTATCTACATCATTGCCAGTAAAATCACCGATTGTGCCATATACGTCGATGTGGAAAATTGGATTATAATCTTCTCTTGCGCGATGCTTGAGGATTCTGTCTCTTAGCCATTCGATATATTCAAGAAGCAATTCGCCATTTTTACCAGTCTTTTCTTCAACATTGTTAAATAGACCATGTGGAAGCACATCAGCTTCTTTTATTATCATCTTGTCAGCATTAGAATACCTATCGTCTCCTGATTGAGCGAATATAGGAACTCTCTTTATTTCCTCTTTAATGCCATATTCTTCTTTAATAATCTCAGCACGAGTAAGATGCTTTGCCTTTGCAACTGCATCTAATATGGCTTGTGTAATTCCATATCTAATAGCTGTATGAAGTCTCTTGCCATCTATTTGTAAATGATCAAATTCTTCTGCCAAGTCTTTAAAACTATCAAGTTCACGGCCTACTAATTTATCTTTGATTTCGCCCTCAATTAGCGGAATGTAGTCTTTTGCAAGAAATAGTGGATCGCGTCCACCAGCACCGGAATACTGTACAGCTGCACAATCACCAAATGCCACTTGACCATCTTCTAAGATAAACATAACTGAAATCGACTCTCCAGGGACTCTAATCTTAGTAAAGCCCTCTGTTACTGGCTCTCCAACATAAAACATACCATCATGGCCAGCACCATTTTTAATGGCTTTTTGGTCATCGAAGTAGAATCCTGTTCTACCTGCACTTGCTACTACATCAATAATCTTCATTTTACACCTCTATTTATTTTGATTTTGATTTGGTCTACCAATCAGCTTTCCTAAGCCAACTGCAAATATATCATCTACGGTCATTTGGAAGCCGACTTCGCGATTTTCATCTTTTGCGCGTCTTTCCAACCTAGACCTGTTGATATCCTTAATTTCTTTAGTAAATGGAATATTTCCACATTCCAAATATCTTACGCATCCCTCATAATCACGAGCAGGCATCATAAGTCCTTTATTATACTTAGATGGACCAAATGGAATATCTATAATTCCCATATCAAATGCCTTAACAGTACCAACTGCAAGGTCGCCCATGCCAAGCTCGTAGATCTTATCCATCATACACTGGGTCTCAGCCTTAATTAGTTCAATCTCAGCTTTTAGTTTTTCACTTTCAGGAAGTCTTTGACCTTCAAGCATATTTAGTACCATCTTAGTGGTCTTAATGCCCTCAGCATTTGCTTCCTTAGTTGGAATGCCTATTGCCTCGTGAGGAGTCTTTACAATTACTTTGGTTGCGCCAGCTAAAGCAGCTGTTGCGCTTCCCCATGCAATAACTCCAAATGCCTTAGCTTCGTCTTGTGGGAAGCCCCCCATCCATTGGTGGAATACGGTTGTGACAACTACGTCCTTATATCCAATCTTGGCAATATATTCTTCTAGTTGTTCTTCTAGTGCTCTAATTGCAGCTACATCTTGAACGAGATTGCCACATTGACCATAACCGACTGTTATGCTCTTTACGCCCTGTTCAGCAGCAAGAAGTGCCTCAATTATTGCAACTACATTTGAGGTCGATGGAGGAACAAGGGTTCCAGTAAGAGGTCCAAATGGCTCGCGATTGATATGAACACCATTTTCTTCATAAAATCCTACCAAACGGTCGCAGTATTGCCAGTCATAAAGACTCTTTTCGATGGAAACGCTCTTTGCATATGGAACATTGTATGAAATTCCACCACCTTCATTTGAGGTAAATCCACCTGCGTGCATAACCTCTGCAAGCAATCTAGAGTCTGGCGTACCATGTCTTAACTCAAGTGGTAGATCAACAGCTTCATAAACTTGCCTACATCCTGCGACACCGTGATTAACACCAGGAAAGCCATTTAATAAAGAACGGCCTGCTTTCTTAGATTCTTCGATCCCCTTTTCGCATTCTTCGTATCTATTTTGACGAGTATATGCATCAATCGTCGATGGAAGTAGATCTGCTCCACCTTCATTTTGTAAAAATTGTAAAAGTTCTATATGTTTGTCAATAAGAGCAACTCCTGCTCTTGGTTGAGCAAGTGTAACTCCCTCTTTTTTTGCCTTTTCCAGTTTAAGAGCAAAATTCTTATGCTCAGGTACGCTTTTTAAAAATGGAATAGACTCATTAAAGTCAACATCCTTACCTGTTGGCCAAGCTTTAAGAACCTCTTCTCTTGTTTCAAAAAATTCGGCCTCAGTCCATTTCTTATTTCTAAGTTTTCCCATTATATCCTCCTATTAAAATCCGCAACCCATGCCATGCTCTGGCGTTCCAAGCTCATCAAAATCCTTATGAACTACCTCATCTACATGTATAGGCGAGGCGTCCACCCCACCAAGGTCGATAATATATTTTTTCATCATTCTAATTGCCATGTCCTTATCAATCATAGTTAAAAGCCCCATTGCCGAGAGTATATAACTCTTATCCACATAAAACTTAGGCAATCTTGGCTTTAGGCTATTTAAATCATCTGCTCTAAATTGGGCTGCTTGCAAAATCTCTGCGTAATTCTCGGAATTAACAATGACTCCTCCCGTCCCAATTATAGTCTTTACATTACTTAGATCTTTTCCTTTTTGTGAATATACAACTCCAAGTGGCGAATAAACTGGCTCTACAAATCCTGCATGACGCTTTAGGGAAAGGTCAATGCATATCTTAGCAATAGCCTCGTCAAATGCAATATCTTTTGGACTATGGGCAACAAATGAAGTATTGGCATATCTTTTCAGATATTCCTTTTCTGGCTCATATCCATCGATGTTCAAATATCGTCTTAACATTCTCATTCCGCTTGCCTCATATACGCTCATTGCGGAATATCTCATTCCAAGGTCGCCCTCTACTGTTCTCTTAGCATATGGCTCCTCAAGTCCAACCATAAATACACCTGGCTTTGATGGATCACCATAGCCGAGAGAGTGAACATCTGTCGTTGCCCCGCCTACATCAACTACTATAAGATCCCCTATTCCAACTTCATTGTTGGAGCCTTTGCTTAGAGCTTCAGCGGCCTTTAGCACCGATTGAGGAGTTGGCATTGCAACAGATGAAATCTCCTCTTCCACATGAGCCATACCCTTTGCCTTTGTTATATTCTTCATAAAAAGCTCACGAATCATTTCGCGTGCTGGATCGACGTTGATCTCATTTATCTTTGGCATTACATTTTCCGTAAAATGATAGTCAACCTTACCGTCTAGTATTTCTCTAATCTCATCTACGCACGCCTTGTTGCCAGCAACCACAACGGGAAATTTGATTTCAAAATCCGCAAGCATCTTAGCATTGTGAATAATAGTCTCGCTATTGCCACCATCAGTACCTCCAGCTAAAAGCACCATATCGGGGTTTAGAGTGTTGATTTCAGCCATCTCAGTTTTATTTAGCTTATATGAATAATTTCCGATAACTCTCGCACCTGCTCCAAGAGCAGCGCGCTTTGCGGCTTCAGCGGTAAGATCTGGCACAAGCCCAATGGATATTATCTTTAAGCCTCCTGCGGCACTTGAACAAGCGAGCTTTTCAACTATCTCATATGGCTCATTCACTTTGCTATTAAGCTCCTCCAAAGCCTTCATATAGCCGTTTTTTACGTCTGTGGCAACGGTGGTATAGCTCTTTGCAGTTGCAATTATCTCTTCTTTCTCGATATCTATAAGTGTGAGTTTAGTAAATGTCGATCCAAAATCTAAGAATAAATAGGCTTTCATCCTAAACCCCCAAGTCCTCCTTAAGATCTCTTATGGTTACCTCAGGAGATGTTCCCGGTGGATAGACTCTATCAAAGCCCATCTTCACAAATCTTTCCTTTACTTCGTCCCAATTTTGCTTGCCAACTACAACATTGCCCCCTATGTATAAAAGGGTGTCTGTTAATCCTGCCTCATTCATCTTGTCTCTCATGCCCATTACATCGAGTTCTCCTTGACCATAAAGTGAACTTACCAATATTGCATCTGCATTTGATTCGACAGCCGCATTGATAAAATCTTCTTGTGGTGAGAGTACTCCGATATTAATCACATTAAAACCTGCTCCATTAAAGGCGTTGTCTAGTATCTTTAAGCCAACTGCATGGCAATCTGAACCTATTACACCTAAAACTAATGTTTTTTTATTATTTTGGTCCATATCTTCCTCCATATATATTATAACTTGATTTTACCTAATTTAGCAATTAATTTCAAGCCCTTAGAGTTTACAAAAAATATTTTTATTGTGATTGTGCTCACTTTTTGCAATAGAAAGCTTTTTTTATTCATTATCCATACAGCTCCAATGATTTTAAGAGTATTTGAGTCAATTTATGAATTTTTTTATTTCAAAATTGCAAAATAATATTTTTAAAAAAACTTTATTCCAATATGTAATACTTGAAGAAATAAACAAAATGAATTATCATATACATGAGGTGAATTATGAAGAAGATAGTTGTAATTTTAACAGGTGGCACTATAGCCATGAAGATAGATCCCACTCTTGGTGCTGCAATTCCATCTCCAATTGCAGACGAGCTAATGAATAATGTAAAAGCACATATCAAGGGAGTCTATATCGAAGAGAGAGAAATTTTTAATATTCCTTCTCCTCATGTGGATCATGAAAAGATGATTTTAATAAGAGATGAAGTTATTAAAGCACTAAATGAAGAGGAGACAATTGGTGTAATTGTAACTCATGGAACCGATACATTAGAAGAGACTGCATATTACCTTGACATTACAATTGACAATAAAAAGCCCATAGTTGTAACTGGTGCTATGAGAAATGCAAGTGAGCTTGGATATGATGGAGCACTTAATCTTACAGCTTCTATTGCAACATGTCTAAATGAGGAGTCAGTTGGACTTGGAACACTTGTAGTTATGAATAATGAAGTTCATTCAGCTGCACAGGTAACTAAGACCAACACCCTTTCAGTAAATACTTTTAAATCTCCTGAGTTTGGACCCCTTGGCATAATAGACAACGATGAAGTACTTTATTATCGTCGCGAAAGAAGTATTAATAAATGTATAATAGACTGCCTTGAGCCAAAAATAGCCTTGTTAAAAATGGCATCTGGAATTGAAGGAGATATAATAGATTTCTATATTGACAATAATTACAAAGGCATAGTAATTGAAGCTCTGGGTCGTGGAAATGTACCACCAAAGACAGTTCCTTCAATAAAAAGAGCAATCGACAACAAGATCCCAGTGGTTATGGTCAGTCGCTGTTCTACTGGTAGAGTGCTTGGAAGCTATGGCTATAAAGGTGGCGGCCGTGAGCTCTTTAGCATTGGCGTAATAAATGGTGGAGCTCTTCCCGGACAAAAGGTGCGCATTGCTTTAATGGCCCTTATTGCGGCAAATAAAAATAATAGTGAAATAGAGGAGTTTTTTAAAATATAATGGAGGTCTTTAAATATAAAGACAATTACATCGGCAATGAATTTATAGATGAAGAGGATATTTTTTTAGATATAGAAACCACTGGAGTTCGTCCATATGCTGACTATGCTTGGTGCATTGGATACTCTTTTTTAAGAGATCGAGATATTATAACAAAACAAATTTTTATAGAAAGTGTCAAGGATGAACTTGCTAGCCTTGCACTTTTACAACAAGAGTTGAGTTATTTTAAAAGAATAATAACATTTAATGGCGAGGTCTTTGACCTTAACTTTTTAAAAAATAGAGCGCGCAGCTATAAAATGGAACTTGTCTTTCCTGAAAAAAGCTATGATATTTATAAAATATTTCGCCACAATAAGAAATTTCTAATGATGGATAAAATAGATTTAAAATCCATCGAGAGTCTGCTGGATATCTATCGGGATGACCCTCTTTCTGGCAAAGAGACTATAAAACTATATTTGGATGCCATTTCCTCTAATTCAGATGATAAAAAGCGTGAGTTATTAAATCACAATTATTATGATGTAAAAAATTTACCGATATTGATGGAGGCTTTAAAATATATAAAGTCAGCGAGAAGCTATCACATAAAGGACAATAGTCTATTTTGTAAAAATTTTTATTGTAAAAATGATGAATTGATAATTGTGCTTGACGGCAACAAATACAATATCGACTTTTACGATGAGTTTACGAAAGTCTTTTCAAATGACGACGAACTAACACTCTCTTTTCAAACAAAAAAGACCTTGCTTGAAGGTCGTGAATGCAGGTATTTCTTGCACAATAATAGGGTGGTTGAAACCACCAAAAATGGACTGCTCTATCCCATCTTAAAAGATGAAGTTATAAAAAAATTAAATATCATCATCAGCGAACATTACAGGTAGTATTAAATTAAGCAGAAGTATAAGTATTACTATAACGACAATTATTACCAATCCAAGTAAATAAATCATTTCATCACCTCACAAGACTATTATAAATGACTTTGGGACAAAATGCAAGTAAAAAGATTATTGTATAGAAAATTACTCTAACAATAATCTTTTTTTACTTTCTAATTATCCTATAAAGGCCAATTGAGATCAGCTTCTCTTGATTTATTATCTATTTATTATCATCTCTTTTAGATCGAGGACTTTACTTACAGAGACCGAAAGCTCGTCAATGCCAATTTCTATATAAAAGTCTAGCATATTAGGATCTGCTCCCATTGCGCCGCAAATGCCAACCTCAATATTATTCTTATGGGCAGCCTCTGCCGTCATCTTTATCATTTTTCTTATTGCAGGATGATAGTCATCTCTAAATTCATCGAGTTCATTATTGGTTCTATCGACAGCAAGAGTATAGCTTACTAAATCATTAGTGCCAATTGAGAAGAAATCACTCACCTTCGCTAACTCATCTGCTATCATAACTGCGGCCGGAGTTTCAATCATTACGCCAAGTTCAATTTCACCATAGGCAATATTTTTCTCGTCCAATTCTCTTTTGCAATCTTCGATTATTTCGCGCGTTTTTTTCACTTCTGCTACCGATATTATCATAGGGAGCATCACTTTTAATGACCCAAATGCTGCTGCACGAAGAAGTGCCCTTAATTGTATTTTAAAAAGTTCGATGTCTTTTAATGATATTCTTATTGCGCGAAGACCCATTTGTGGATTGTCCTCTTCTTTTAAATTGAGATAGCTTACTTGTTTATCGGCACCAATATCAAGAGTCCTTATTATTACCGGCTTTTTATTCATATAATTGACTGCATTTTTATATGCACGGAATTGCTCTTCTTCATCTGGAGCTGAAGCTCTTCCCAAAAACAAAAACTCCGAACGAAATAGCCCTATACCCTCAGCCCCATTTTCATGCGCAAGCTCCGCCTCTATATCGCTTCCAATATTTGCATAGACGCTAATCTTTTTACCAGCTTTAGTAATAGCTGGACGATTCTTATAACTTAGCAACTCATGCTCGCGAATTTTAATTTGCTCGATTTTGTTTTTATATTCATCTAAGACTTTATCACTTGGGTCAATGATGAGATCTCCCTCTTTGCCATCTATTATTGCCAGCTTGCCATCATATTCATTGATATCTCCTATTTGAAGGGAAATTATTGCTGGAATCTTTAAATTATTAGCAAGTATTGTAGTATGTGACGTTACAGATCCTCTTAAAGTTACAATCCCCTTTATATTTTTAAAATCCATCTCAAGAGTTTCCGAAGGATATAGTTCGTCCGACAGTAATATATATTCTCCATCGAGATCGCTACCTTCCTTGCCTTCTATAATTCTAATCACTCTACTTAGCACATCCTCTATATCGTTGGCACGAGCGCGAAAATATTCATCATCCATCGCATTAAATATTTCTTTTAACTCATTTTTAGCACAAAAAACAGAGTATTCAGCCACATATCCCTCTTCTATATAATTGTCGATTCTATCTAAGACCTCGGGATCTTCTAGCATCATTTGATGGGCAGAAAAAATCTCAGACTCCTCCCCTTCTATTTTTACTTTAATCGCCTCCAACTTTTCATTGGCTCGAGCTAGAGCCATTTTAAGTTTTTGTCTCTCTTGATCTTTCGAGTCGGACTTTCGTGGAGCAATTTCGCTCTCACGATTGAGCACTCTTATTGGTGCAATGGAAATCCCCTTACTTACGCCCTTTGCCTTTAATTCTTGCATTTTAATTCTCCTTTAATATATACTTCCTCTAAATTATAATCTTCATCTAAGACTAAAAAATTAGCAAATCTATCTTCTTTAATTATACCATAATTCTCATCAATTCCAATTCTTCTTGCAGGATTTGAACTTGCTGCCCTTATTGCAATCTCGGGAGCAATCCCCATTTTAATTGCAGTTTTCATACAGTCAAATAAATTTACAACAGAGCCTGCAATATTTCCCTTTTCAGCTAAATTAGCTCTATTGCCTTTAATAATAACATCTTGTCCACCAAGATCATAAATGCCATCTCCGAGCCCTGTCGCCCTCATAGAATCAGAAACCAGTATCAATTTATCCTTAAATAATTCAAAGCTCATCCTAACAATTGCCGGATTAATATGGACATTATCCGTAATCAATTCCACACTCACTCCAGATTCAAGTGCCGCAGGGATTGGCCCAGGATTTCTATGGTGAATGCCATTCATTGCATTATACATATGTGTTAGATGACTAAATCCATTTTGATATGCTAGCTTTGCTGTATCGTAGTCGCAATTCGTATGAGCGATACTAATTATATATTTATCTCCAATTGCTTTTGCATAATCCATGGCTCCTTCAACCTCCGGAGCTATACTTATGATCTTTAAAAGTCCTCCGCTTAATTCATCGAGCCTCAAGGTCATATCGATATCCGGCTTTTGAATATATTTAGGATTTTGCGCTCCTATTTTATCCTCTGCAATAAAAGGGCCTTCCATATGAATGCCTGCTAAAATTGCAGCGCTATTATCATATTCTTTCATTGAAGAAAAAATCGGCGCTAAAATATCTTCATTGTAGGTCATGGTCGTTGCACAAAATTGCGTAACTCCGACTTTCATTTCATAGTTTGCAATGGTCTTAATTGAATTTACATCGCCATCACAGGCATCTGCCTTCATTGCTCCATGCATATGGATATCAGTAAGTCCTGGAATGACAAGCTTTCCATTTAAATCAACTCCATCTTTATAATCTCCAAATGATTTAAATTTGCCATCTTCAACCTCAAAGCCGGTCATTTTAAATTTATCATCTATAAATACTTTTGCATTTGAATATTTCACTCGAAAATCTCCTCCTTGAATTAGCATCATTATATTTTATTTATACCACAAATGAGTTATAAAAAACTATTTACGCGATTTTTCACAAAATAAGTTCACATACATGATATATGCGAAAATAATTCTAATAGAAATTATTTATAAAATATTTTAACTATTATGTTTATTATAATAAAAGAGGGGTATAGAATAAATAGTACGTTAGTACAATAAAATTTCAAGGAGGAATTATATATGATGAAATATTTACAAAGACTCGGAAGAGCCATCATGCAACCAGTCGCTGTACTACCTCTAGCAGGCTTGCTTCTTGGTATCGGCTATTGGATCGACCCATCTGGATGGGGTGCAAATAGTGCAATCGCAGCTTTCTTGATAAAAGCTGGTGGAGCAATTATCGATAACTTACCAATACTATTTGCAGTTGGTATTGCATATGGCATGAGTAAAGATGGCAATGGTGCAGCAGCACTATCAGGTCTCGTTGCATTTTTGACGGTTACAACACTACTTAGTGAAGCTACTGTTGGCATGTTAAGAGGTGGAGCAGAAGTTCTAACCGAAGAAGGATTCGGAAAGATCAACAATGCATTTATTGGTATCCTCTCTGGTCTTGTTGCAGCAGCTTGTTATGACCGCTTCCATCAAACCAAATTGCCAGATGCACTTGCATTCTTCTCGGGCAGACGTCTTACCCCAATTGTCACCAGTTTTATAATGATTTTAGTTTCAGGCATACTTTATTTCGTATGGCCTAAAATTTATGGTGGACTAGTAACAGCTGGTAACTGGATGGTTGAACGTGGAGCAGTTGGTGCAGGACTATTTGGTTTCTTTAACAGACTATTAATCCCTGCAGGATTACACCACGCACTAAATGCAGTATTTTGGTTTGATACTATTGGTATTGGCGACCTCACACACTTCTTTGATGGAACTGGTACCGTAGGAGTAACAGGTATGTATATGGGCGGCTTCTTCCCAATCATGATGTTTGGTCTACCAGGCGCTGCTCTTGCAATGTATCATGCAGCAAAGCCTGAAAAGAAAAAGACAGCCTATGGTCTTTTACTCAGTGCATCTCTTGCATCATTCCTAGTCGGTCTAACCGAGCCAATTGAATTCGCATTCATGTTCTTAGCTCCAGGACTATACTTCATCCACGCTCTATTAACAGGCGTTTCTTTGTTAATTGCAAATCTATTCCATGCAACAAGTGGATTTGGTTTCTCAGCTGGTGCAATTGACTTTATACTATCACTTAAGAATCCAGTAGCCAATAAGCCTTGGATCTTAATATTGATGGGTCTAGTATTCTTTGCAGTCTACTATGTATTATTTAGATTCTTCATCACCAAGTTTAATTTGAAGACCCCTGGACGTGAAGATGACGATCTTGCATATACAGAAGAAAAAGGTGAAGCCGATAAAAAAGTTTTATCAAAAGCAACCGACTTTAATAGAATGGCTAAGACCATCGTCCAAGGACTAGGTGGCAAAGAAAATATCGATCGTTTAGACTATTGCTCAACAAGACTAAGAGTAGAAGTTAAAGACGATGCTAAGGTCAATGAACAACAAATCAAGTCAGCTGGCGCTTCTGGAATTATGAAGCCTGGCAAAAATGCTTTACAAGTAATCATTGGCCAACAAGTACAATTCGTCTATGACGAAATCCAAAAGATGATCTAATCAAATATGTTTGGATTATTTAAAAAGAGCATAAAGATATATGCTCCTATGACAGGAGACGCTGTGGATATATCATCCACAGCTGATCCAGTCTTTGCTGGAAAAATGGTAGGCGATGGCGTAACCATTAGACCAATTGATGGAACGGTTTTATCTCCAGTGGATGGGGAAATAACTCAGCTTTTTGATACAGGACATGCCCTTGGATTTAAAGTAGGAGATGTTGAAATACTTTTACACATCGGCATCGACACAGTTGAACTAAAAGGCGAGGGATTTACCAAGCTTGCAAAAGTTGGAGACAATGTCAAAGTTGGAGATCCACTCATTAAAGTTGATCTCGAAATTTTAAAATCAAATAATAAAGCTCTTGATACTCCAGTTATCATTACAAGTGATGCTGGCAAATCAATTGAAAAAAGTCTTGGAAGCGTGGAAGCTGGCAAGACAGTTATAATGGAATTAAAATAGCTGGTGAATAAATCATCAGCTATTTTTTAAATTTATTATTACATATTCAGGGCGATTAAATATTCTTGGCACTATTAATTGAATTTTAGTGGTTGCACCAGTTGATACAAATGTATTTTTATACATGCCCTTGGTATATTTTGGAAAAAAGCCCTGATGCGGAGCAAATAATCCTCCAATAATTGGAAGTCTTACTTGCCCACCATGAGCGTGACCTGTTAGAGCTAGATCATAATCTTTATATTTGTCTAGATATTCTGGGCGGTGACTGACTAAAATATTATATTTATTTTTATCTTTTACGATGGGAACAGTCCACGCTGTATCATAAAGAGGATCATCTACTCCATAAATTGCCAAATCTTTAAGTTCCACATACTTTAGCCTCTTCGCAATCTCATCTAATTTTTCTATTAAATCATCCCTTCCAACCTCATGATTGCCTAAAACATAATAAATTGGCTTCTCGATTGAGTATAGCATATTGATTACCGAGCTACCATTAAATTTCCTATCAAGAGTATCTCCACCCAATAATACTATATCCACCTCATCAGCTGCCTTTAAAATCTTCGTGGCATTATACTTGCTTATTCTAGTGTGAAGATCCGAGAGAAATAATATACTTAAATCGCTTTTAGAATTTATATTTAAAATGGTCTTTTTAATAAAAAAATTTGGCACGATTGAACATGCCAAAATAATTAGAATAAAGATAATTTTAACGATCAAAGTTAAATCCTACTGCATCCACCACTGGTAAGCTAAATATTACTCCGGTATTCTTCTTTTCAAAACCGAATTCCTCATTTAAAGCATCTATCATGCCCTGTCTTTTTTCTTCAGTCGTTACAACTAATACTATATCTTTTTCTGGCTCAATTACAAAATCGAAAAATGCAGTTCTCTTTTCTATTCCCGAGCCTCTGCCATGAATTACAGTCGCTCCAGTGCCACCGTTTTTCTCAAGTGTTTCCACTACGTCATCGGCTGTTCCCCTATCTACAATTACGTGTAAAACTACCGCTTCCATCTCGTCTCCTTTCTTATAGTTGGTATCACAACAATAATATACTCCACCTTGCTTTTTATCAAAATGATATTTGTCAATTGCAAGTTTTTTTATCTTTTGCCTTCCTTCATCGTAGGTAATGCAATATATCAATTCCTTTTTAGTTTCATGCATCCCAAGCGCTCTTAGTATCGAACTCTTGGCAGTTCCCGAGGCAGGCACAACAAGATATTTATCAAGTCCCACCTCTCTCATGTCGTGGACAAAATGCTTTGCATGCTCTTTATCCAATAAAATATGATTTACAAACAAATTATCACCTCTTATTTTTAGCATTTTTGGTATTATATAGTATACCAAGTATCATAAGGCTTACAACAGGTGCCATTGCCACGCTTGCAATAACACCGAATCCATCTACTACTGGATCAGCTCCTGGACTAACACTAGCTGCGCCTTGCATAAGGGCTAGCACGAATGTCGCCGTCATTGGCC
This sequence comes from Ezakiella sp., assembly GCA_022766605.1. Lineage (GTDB taxonomy): Bacteria > Bacillota > Clostridia > Tissierellales > Peptoniphilaceae > Ezakiella. Next base: position 25,465 of record JALEOH010000034.1, on the reverse strand, counting down.
CAGATGCAACTCCTCCTGCGTCAAAAGCAATTCCCACAAATAGTGGATCTACTTTTTTCATGAGCAATATTGCAATTAAAAATCCTGGTACTAGATACATCCATAATTGTAAATTTGAAATCGTGATCCTAAGTGCAGATAACATTACTGCAACTCCAACCCCAACGGAAAGTGCAATTCTTAAAAGTCTTCTATCAACTGAACCACTTGTTACCTCGTCAACTTGATCGATAAGTGAATGAACAGCCGGTTCTGCAAGTACAACTACAAGTCCAGTTAAGAAGCTAAATAATATAAATACCCAAGGGCCTTTGCTAAATAGATCTTGCCCCAAAACTTTTGCTAGATCGGTAAATCCAGCATTTACACCTGTCAAAAACAATACCAAGCCTATAAATGAATATAGAAGGCCTCGCATCAAACTCCAAAATTCTTTTTTATGAAGCTTAAAACTAATCTTATTAAATATCAAATACAATAGCGTTATAGGCAAAAGCGCAACAACCGACTCTTTTGTATATTCTAACAAAAGATGAAGGAAATTAAATGCTCCACTTGCCTCTTCAACTACAACTGCCTCGCCTTTTACAAAAAAACCTAATGTCAACACGGCAATAACAGGGCCTATACTTGCAATGCCAACCATTCCAAAGGAATCTCTCTCACCTTCATAACTTCCCTTTAGTCTTGATACCCCAAGGGCAAGAGCAAGTAAAAATGGGGTTGTCATTGCTCCAGTAGTTGCACCGCTCGCATCAAAAGCAAAATTTCTAAATGCATCATTTTGAAGAATAAATAAGACCAAAACGACTGCATATGCAATCATAAAGAAATTCTTGATTTTAAAATTGGTGAGTATCCTTAAGAAGCCAAGTCCAACCATGGTACCTACTCCAATACTAACTGCAACTACCATTATATATGAGTTAATGCCTACACTTGCCTCAATCGATTTTGCAAGTATAACTAAGTCTGGCTCAGCAACTGTAATTACAAATCCAATTAAAAATCCAAATAAAAACATTACAAATTTGCTGCCGATATGTTGGGCACTTGTTCCTAATTTTGTTGCAATTCTCTCAACTCCTGTTGAAACACCTACCAGAAAAATAGTAAGACCAACTATTATAAGTATGGAACCAATTACGAATCTTATAATCAGCTCGCTTGGTGCCGGTACAATAAATAGCGTCGTCAACAATACCAAAGCAACAATTGGTATTACGGAGGAGAGCACTTCATTTAAATTTTTTCTAAATATACTCATCTTCCATCTCCTAACTAAAAAATATCTATCAATAATCCAACGAGAAAAGTCGCTAGAATTATTATCCCTGGATGTAATTTATTATATCTTTCACGAATAAATATCACAGCTACAATTAACAACAAATATATACCCAATTCCAAGTGGGATTTATCACTAAATATTGCAAATATTAATGGAATTACTGCAGCAGCTATAAATCCAACTGATATTGGTTTTAAATATTCCATAATATTCTGCATATTTTCGTTGTTTTTATATTTATCGATTATTTTTGCAATTATAAGTATTATAATAATGCTTGGTAAAACCAAAGATAGACTTGATACTATTCCTCCTATTATACCTGTGGTCTTAATCCCAACATATGTCGCCATATTTATGCCTATAGCTCCTGGCGTGGATTCACTAACCGCAAGCATAGTTAAAAGCTCTTCATAGTTAAAAAAACCATATTTTTCTCCCATCTCCACTAAAAATGGCATTGTGGCAAGACCTCCTCCAATTGAAAAGAGACCAGTTTTAAAAAATTCTATAATTAAAATTAATATCTCTTGCATTTTGCCTCCAATATTGCAAATAAAGCAGCAAAGATAATTATTATTGGAAGATCAACCCCAATTAATACAAGAATTGTGCTTATAATTGCAAGCAATATCTTCTTAACATTCGATAATTGCTTTATAGCCATATGATATAGTGTATGAATTATAAGTCCAGTAACAACCACTTTTACAAGCTCGGTTGCTGTATGAAATTTATTTCCTAAAATATCTATAAATCCATATAATAATGAAATTATTATAATAGATGGCGCAACAAATCCAAGCGTCGCTACTAAACCACCTAATACTCCACCGACCTTATATCCAACAAATGTCGATGTGTTAACTCCAATAAGACCAGGCGTAGCCTGACCTATCGCATAATACTCTAATAGCTCATCTACACTTGCCCATTTCTTTTTTTCAGCAATCTCACGAGTTAGTATTGGAATCATGGCATATCCTCCACCAAAGGTAGTTATTCCAATTTTGAAAAAGACAACGAAAAGCTCAAGCATCGAAGGCCTCTTTCACTACGGCTTTTACGAGCTCACCCATCGCATCTATAATTTTTTCTCTATCAAAATCAAGCATACTAAGTTCAGTACATGCAACGATAACGCTTGCTCCACTATCTAGCTTTTCATCCATAATTTTTTTTAATTTTGGAAAATTCTTAAGTTTTGGCTCTAAACCACTTTTTATACTATAAATCACATCCATGACTATTTTACTCTCATCATCTGTTAAATCTAAATAACTCCTACTCGATTTATTTATTTCATCTTTATATATCCCACTAAGCCTTGTACCTTCAGTGCCAAAGACATATACCTTATCTTTCGATTTTGTTACTGCAATCTCAACCATATTTAATATCTTGGCGTTGGTCATCTTTTTCATCTCATCCATATAAAAATGGCAAGTATTACATGGAATAATAAATAAATCTGCTCCCCAATCATTTGCTATTTTAAAATCATCTTGCAGTTTTTTTATAAGATCATCGCTTTCTCCGCTTAATATGCAAGATGTTCTATCGGGAATTTGTGAATCTGAAAAAATCAGGGTCTCAATATGCTCTTGGTCGGTGTTAGCAGGGCTTGATTCAATTATTCTCCTATAACAATCAGCAGTTGCAAGTGGCCCCATGCCACCAATTATACATAATTTTTTCCCGCTTTTCATCTGTCAATCTCCTTAGAGGTGCGAATTGAAATCCATTTGCCCTCATGCAATATCTTCCTTACATTTCCAACAAAATCAAAGCGTGTCATAAATAGCTCTCTATTACAGTGCACGCATCTTAGCTTTATATCTACGCCTGTTTTTAATATTTCCCATTCATTTTTACCACATGCATGATTTTTCTTCATAGTGACATAATCACCAACATAGTATTTAAGCATTTTCCATCACCTTAATATCCAATTTATTATATGGAATCTCAATTCCATTTTCCTTAAGCGCCTTTATTCCAGCAAGTCTCATCTCACGCTCTACTCTCCAATTCTCTCCAGGCACAGTCCTTGTAAAGACGGTTATTTCAATTGATGAGCTAGCAAGATCCGTTACTCCCATAACATTAATTTCACTAATAACAGTTTTATCGTCTTTAAATAATTTATCAAAAGTATTTTTCAATATATTCATTACTGCCTTGATGTCGGCATCATAATCCACCATGAATTTAACTTGAGCTCTTTGCCAGTCCTTGCCCATATTGGTGACAATGCAGATTTTACCATTTGGAATAGTATGAATTTCTCCAGAAAAATCCCTGATAATAGTCGTCCTTAGCGTCAACTCTTCAACATATCCGGATCTATCGGCAATCTTTACATAATCGCCAATTGCAAAAGTATTTTCCCAAAACAAGAACATTCCCGCAATGATATCTTCAACCAAGCTCTTTGCCCCAAAAGAAATTGCAATACCACCCACTCCAGCTGTTGCTATCAAAGCTGATGTATTCACACCAAACAAACTCAAAATCGACAAGAACCAAATCAATACGACAAGAACTGTGACCATACTTTTTAATATGCTCATTACAGTCTTCGCTCTTTTTTCTTCGATAATGCCACTTTTGCTGATCTTGGAGTTTAAAATCTTTCTTATAATATAATTTAATAGTCTTATTATTAAAAAAGTAATGAAAAGTGAAATAAGGGCAACAAGTAATTTGCCAAGACCATTTAGTCCACCTGTTGCCCTCATTAGATACTTTTCAATAAATGCTCTTATAGCGTCCATTAGATATTGATTAAATGGCTCGCAGTTGCCATTGCTTCATATATCGCATACATATTGGTGATTCCACCAACTTGGACATCTTCCTTAATATTATAATAATCAAGGCAAATTCCACAAGTATTGATCTTAACACCAGCTTCTTCAAGTTTCTTTAAGTCTCCTAGCACTTCGGAGTCGCTAGCTACGAGCTTTGCGCCTGAATTAAAGAATAATATCTCCTCTGGCTTGTGATCGGCCTCGGTTATAGTATATATAAAAGACTTTATTAAAATCTTTCCCAGCTCTTCGTCATGACCTAAAAAATTTCTTGAAATCGCAATTACCGTCTTTTCTTGCTTAGCAATATTTGCAGCAGCTGCATCTGACTTAGTTATTGTAACATCCCAATAGCCATCGTAGGCATCTACTTTGGATTTTGCACCAATGCTTTCAGCAAGTTTTTGTAAATTACTTACTGCTACTTCATTATCGACAAAAGTCGAAGTTTCATTAACCTCTGGCTTGTTTAGTTCAGCCTTAGTTAAAATTACTGGTTGCGGACACAATAGTCCTCTTGCATCAATCATATCATACCTCCTATAAATTAATTATAAATTAAGAATCCATTTCTGAATTCTACAATTAAGCCATTTGAAATGTGGATCCTCTCAATATCATGCTCTGTTTTAATCTCCTCTATCAATCCATCGTCTCCAAATTTTTTTATTTCCCTACCCCCATAGATATATGCGTGATCATTTGACTGAACTATATTATCTAGTCCCTTGACCTCTCCACTATCTATTATGTTAAAATTATTATCGACTATTGTGTAATTACCATCTGCCAATATTATATAATTATCCTTTAGTTTTTCAAAGCCCATAAAATTATTATAAGATAATTTTTTCTCAACTACACCACCACGAGTTAAAAGTGCTTCTCTATCGGTAACAAGTATATCAGCCTTGCCATCTACATAGAACTTAATTGGAACATAGCCTTCAAGCTCAAGTATTAAATTTATCTCTTTCTTTTCATTTAATAATCCAAATACCGCCGACAGCCCACCGCTATCGCGTCTTAGACTGAATATCTTAATGCCGTCTTTAACTTTTATTAGATCTACTGCGGCATCCTTTGACATAAAGCTGATTTCTTCTTCCATATAGTCATCATAGATAGCAGTTTCAAAATTTAGACCGTCGTCGCTAAATATCACTATATCCTTTCCGATATTTTTAATGCTATTTATATGATTGTAGCTTGCCTCTTCAAATATTAGATGATTTTCGTGGTCGAGCACATCTGTGCTATTAGTTGAGTCATCTATAAGAAATATATACCCATTCACGCCAATCATTCGAAATTTATCATGATCAAGCTTTCTTTTGTACAATTCCTTGCCACTATAGTCCACAGCCTTAAAATCAGATTTATTTAATATAAATATCTTACCATTATCCACATAGACTTGCTCTTTATATGGCAGTTCCACATATCTATATTGCAGACTATTTTCTCTTTCATCTTGTTTATTGTTAATAAAGCTAACTATCTCTTCGCTATAAAAAAAAGCAAAGGCAGAGCTTATTACAAATAGGACAAAAAATAAAACAAAAAGCCACTTGCCAAGCTTCATAGTGATACTTTACCCCAAATAATACAGTTGTCGCTTGTGCTGGGGTTGATAACCATTTCATATTTATCGCGTGCTATGGCTACTCCAAATTCATTATGACAAAGCTCCATCTCCTTATTAGCAGATGATAATTTTATATTATCTCTCAAATTATAAAAAAACAATATCTTATTTTGTTTTATATCATCTCTTATAATCAATTTATCTTTAAACTTCAAGACTTCCATCTTTCCTACCATATCTTTTTTTAGCATTAAATTAAAGTCTGAGCCAGTCGTTTTGGATATAATTTTTTCACTTCCATCAAAAGAAAAAGTCGTCTCCTTTTTTATTAGCATTCTTCCACCATTGATTTCAAGCATCAAATCTTTGCTAATCGGAATTAAAAATCTCTTATAATCAGGCAAATGTGTAAAATTACCATCTACTTTATCGACATTTGCACGGCTTACTCTTATACTAAAATCTCTATTGGCATAGTTCGAACCAACTGGATATATAAAAAATTCCTCGGTTGTTCCGCCATCCCACGAGCTTATATTTACATTGTTAATTTTGAAAAAATCCATATCTCCTCCAACTACTAGATGTATTTTATCACAATGAATGTATTTTTTCAATTAAAAAGGCCAGCATATGCCGACCCATATAATTAATATTATTTATTTTCTTCAAGTAAATGCTTTGCAGCAATCCCTGGCTTTGTCAATTCAATTGGATCAAAGATCTCCATGATTTCATCTTCTGTTAAAAGCTTTTCTCTCAATACTATGCTCTTTACTGATTCGCCAGTTTTTAGAGCTTCCTTTGCAATAGAAGCAGCAGGCTTATATCCAATATGTGGAACAAGAGCCGTTACCATCCCCACCGAGCGATGTAATAATTCATCAATTCTCTCTTTATTAGCTGTAATTCCATCAATGCAATTTACTCTTAATGTATTCATCGCCCCTGTCAATGCTTCAATTGATTCATAAAGACATTTATATAATACTGGCTCAAATGCATTTAATTCAAATTGCCCTGCTTCAACGCACATTGAAACAGTAGTATCATTTCCTGCAACCAAGAAAGCTGCTTGAGTGACGACTTCTGGAATGACAGGATTAACTTTACCAGGCATTATAGAAGAGCCATTTTGTCTTGCGGGAAGATTTATCTCACCAATACCAGTTCTTGGTCCTGAACTCATCAACCTTAGATCATTAGAAATCTTCGATAGAGTAAGAGCAAGTGTCTTTAGTATTCCAGAAAAATAAGCAAGGAAATCCAAGTTTTGAGTACCATCTACCAAATCATCATTTTGAATTAAATCAAAACCAGTTAATTTAGAAAGATTTGGAACGATCTTTTGAAGATAGACCGTATCAACATTGATCCCAGTTCCAATGGCAGAAGCTCCCATATTGCTAAAACTAATTGCCTTCTCACCTGCTTTAATTCTATCAACATCTCTTAGAAGGGCATTTTTATATGCAGCAAATTCCTGACCAAGTCTAATTGGAACAGCATCTTGAAGCTGTGTTCTTCCCATCTTTACTATATCATCAAATTCATCGGCTTTTTTACCAAGAGCCTCAATCAATTGATTTAATTCATCTTTCATGGGTTGAAGTAAATATAATGCTCCAAGCTTTCCTGCGGTTGGATATACATCATTGGTTGATTGACCCATGTTTACATGGTCATTCGGATGAACAAATTCATATTTACCAGGCTCATTGCCAAATACCCTCTCTGCCAAATTCGCAATTACTTCATTGGCATTCATATTAGCAGAAGTTCCTGCGCCACCTTGAATAGGATCTGTGATAAATGAATCATTATAATTGCCAGTTAAGACCTCATCACATGCCTTAACAATTGCATCTTTAACCTTCTCATCCATTACCCCTGCTTCGAAATTGCTTATTGCACAAGCTTTCTTTACTTGTGCAAGAGCCTTGACCATAGCAGGATGCATCTTATCACCCGTAATCTTAAAATTTTCGTATGCCCTTAAAGTTTGTACTCCATAAAGAGCATCAGCTGGGACTTGTTTTTCACCGACTGAGTCACTTTCAATACGATACTTATCCATTGATACCTCCATTTCTAATTATACTATATCATAAATTGATGGCTTTGTTAAGGTATTTAGAGAAAAAGAATTAAAGATTTTTATTATTGCAAAAATACTTTATTATAAAAAAGACTGTGATTTCACTCACAGTCCATTATACCATCGCTGAATATGATATACCCATGCAATTATTAAAGGCAAATATCTTTTTATTGCAATAAATAAAATATAAAGTTTCATATATTATAACACTCTATAATATACAATATATTCCTCGAGCTTATATCTTATAATCCATAAAAAGACCGCGGCTTTAACCACGGTCTTAGTCTTAAAATGCAGGTACAACTGCACCGTCGAATTTCTCTTCAATTATCTTTCTTGCAGCCTCGGAGTTGATCACTTTTACAAATCTTTGATAGACTTCATTGTCCTTGTCCTCGGCTCTTGCAGCAACTACATTGATATTTGGATTGCCTTCTATCTTTTCAAGTAGAAGAGCGTCTTTTGCCGGACTTAGCCCAGCTCCAATTGCATAGTTGCCATTTATTACGCCTGCTGCTACATCGCCATATGCCTTAGGAATTGCACCAGCTTCAACCGCTGTTATCTTTAAATTCTTTGGATTTTCAGCAATGTCATTTTCAGTGATGCTTTCACTATTATAATCAGTAAGTTTGATTAGTCCTGCATCTTCTAGTAATCTAAGAGCTCTTGCACCATTTGATGGATCGTTTGGAATTAGTATTTCAGAACCATCTTCAATTTCATCGATCGATTGATACTTTGTAGTATAAAGGCCAATTGGTTCAAGGTGGACATTGGCAATTGAGACTAAATCAAGATCTCTAGATTCACAAAATTCTTTTAAATAAGGAATGTGTTGGAAATAATTTAGATCGATTTCCTTGTCATTTAGAGCCAAATTTGGTTGTACATAGTCGGTAAAAACAACTACATCAACATCAATGCCCTCCTTCTTGAATTCATCGCGAAGTGCTTCTACAATTTCTCCATGTGGAGTTGGAGAAACCCCAACGCTTACTTTTACAAGTTCCTTCTCTTCAGTTTTTTCAGCTTTTTCCTCTGATTTAACTTCCGTCTTTACTTCTTTATTTTCTTTATTTTCAGATGCTTTATCTGTCTTTTGTGAGCAACCTACAAATAGTAGTGCTAGTGCTAATAATAATGCAATATATCTTTTCATTTTAATCTCCTATCTCTTATTGATTTTTCTTGAAACACGCGTTCCAACAAATTGGATGACTTGAACTATGACGACTATTATTACAACCGACGCCATTAGCATGTCTGTCTTATTCATATTCCATCCATATCTTATAGCAATATCTCCAAGTCCCCCTCCACCGAGAGCCCCTGCCATTGCAGAGTAACCGATTAGATTTATCACCGTCATAGTAATTCCATCTATCACTCCTGGTGTGCTTTCTTTTAATACTAGTTTTAGTATATCAAATTTCCCCGCCCCCATTGATTTTGCAGCTTCGATCTTGCCTTTGTCAATTTCACTAAAGCAATTTTCCATCACTCTTGCTACAAATGGTGCTGCCGAAACAGAAAGTGGAACCATAGCTGCAACCATGCCAATTTTTTTGCCAACTATTAGTTTGGCTAGTGGGAAGACAACTATCATTAATATTACAAATGGCATTGATCGCAATATATTGATAACTACATCTAATATTCTATAGACTATTTTATTTTCAGCTATCGAGTCCTTTTTAGTTGCAAAAAGTATTAATCCAATTGGAAGACCTAATAGAGTTGCAAATATCGATGAAACGGTTACCATAGCAATGGTCTCATATGTCGCTTTAAGCAATTGATCAAACATTTAGCACCTCCATAAATATATCCTTCTCTTTGCAATAATTTACAGCCTTGTCGATTTTTCTATCATCTCCGATAAACTCTACTATCAAATAACCAACATTGGTATTGGAGAGTTTGTTTACATTCCCCGATAGTATATTGATATCGATATCAAAGCTCTTTGAAAGCTCCGATATTATTGGGCTATTGTAGCTCTTATCATCATAAGTGAGCCTAAAGAGTCTACCCTTTGCGCTACTCTTAATGATATCAAGCTCATCATCGATTGATATATCCTGAATAAAGGATCTAGTAATTTCACTCTTCGGATGGCGAAAGAGCTCCTTAGTATAATTTTCTTCGACGATCTTACCATCTTGCATTACGGCAATTCTGTCGCATATGCTTTTTGCAACTTCCATTTGGTGAGTTATCATTATAACAGTTGTGCCGTAATTATCTACAAGTTTTCGGATAAGCTTTAGTATTTCCTGAGTTGTCGTTGGGTCTAGTGCAGATGTTGATTCGTCACTAAGAAGAATCTTTGGATTATTTGCAAGTGCGCGCGCTATTGCAACCCTCTGCTTCTGTCCACCCGACAAACTACTGGGATAACTATCCTTCTTATCCTTAAGTTCGACAAAGTCCAACATTTCATCCACTTTTTGTTCTATCTCTGCTTTAGAATGCTTAGCAAGCTTAAGCGGATATGCGATATTTTCGCTTACAGTCATTTGAGAAAAAAGATTGAAGTGTTGAAATATCATGCCAATATTCTTTCTTAAATTCAAGAGCTCTTTTGAATTAAGTTTATCAACCCTCACCCCTTCGATCTCAATGCTACCTTGATCAAATTCTTCAAGGCGATTAATGCATCTTACAAGTGTTGACTTACCTGCACCCGATAGTCCAATTATACCATAGACTTCACCTTGATTTACCTCAAGACTAACATCGTCAACTGCACGAAACTTTCCGTTAATATTAAATTCTTTTACTAAATTCGATATCTTAATCATGCTACTCCTTCCTTGCCGAAAAAGAAAATCCTCTCAAAATGATGAGAGGATACAAAAAGTCTATCTCTCATCTCTCGGCTTTTACCGCTGGAATTGGCACCTAACTCAATAGGTTGCCGGGCTTCATAGGGCCAGTCCCTCCACCTCTCTGGATGAATATTGTAAGTGTTATTTTAAACCAAATTTAGAACAATGTCAAGTGATTTAAATCACTTTTATTGATTTTGTGAAAAAATTTTAAAGATATTAAGATGTGATAGCATCACACCTTCTCCATTCTACCAATAAAATTTATTTTTTAATTGAACTCGCTCCCCAAAGTTTTCTAATCTCACGCGTGGTCTTATTTTCTAATCCGTCTTCATATATAAAAGTCCCATAACCAAGTCTATGTGGATAGCTGACCTGCCAATTATCAGTTGTATATGGTATTATTCGGCTTAGATCAATCCTTGAATTGGAAATTATCCTCATAATTTCATAATTATATAAAGGAGCATAAGCAACAACTTTTAAATCGGGATTATTTATAAATGCTTCTTTAAGTCTATCTAATTCATGATATTCTTTAGTAATTGTATTCGTATAAAATACAACTTTACTCGGATCATCAGACTTTAGTTCAAATTTCAAAGTAAGTGGCTTCGTCCATTTATTATTCGACAATTCTTCAATGCTAAGCGCTTCCATCATTGGCAGAATCTCAATACTACTTATTTTATCGTCAATCTGTTCATATGCTCTTTCATTACTGATTTTTATTTCATCAAAATCATATATATATTTTAAGCCATCGTCTTTACCGTTATATTCATGGAGAGTTAAATTTTTAAGTGGCTCAGCATCAGTATTGATAAAGCTTAAAGTCTTATTTAGATTATTCATAGAAATCAATTCAGCATCTGTAAATCCACTACCATCAACCAAGATATTAAATCCATTTTGCTTATTGGATAGTTTTTCATATTCTTCTTTATTCTTGGCAATCAAGGTAAGATTATCCATTAAGCCTGGCAATTTCCTTATCTCTGCTGCAAATTCAACTATATCATCCGTCTCTATAATAAATCGCATGTTTTTATATTTGCTATTGATATCTCCCAAAGTTATAAAATTACCATTTAAGCGACTTAAATCCATGATATTATTGGCATCTTTAGTGGAATAAAAGCCGTCCTTAGTCCTAAAAAGTTTTACATAAAAATCACTGAAGCCCGATCTATATGCCTGCAAAATATCATATGAATCGCGAACTCTTACAGAGTCTTTAATATCTATTTCCTTTACTTTAATATCTTCTACCGACTTGCCATGCATAAGACTTGCAATTAAATCATTTTCAAGTATTGTCCTTGATAAATTGATCCTCTTAATTCCTAACTCATACTTTTCTTTAGCCTTGTTTATATCGACTACTTCACGAGTATGCCTATCTTTAAGCTCACCATTTTCAAATATACCATCTCTTTTCATTTTAAATAGATAATCATCATCTATAAAAGAACCTTTTTGCATATAGCTTTGTGGAAAAAGTGTAGCATAGTGATCTTCTTTTAAAATATCCTCTCCAAAGAGCACAAATTCTTCACGTGGTATGCCCATCAAATTCAATATAGTCGGCAAAAAATCAAGTTGACTTCTCACTCCGTCTATTGCTATACTCTTATCAATACCCGGTACATGCATTATTAGCGGGATATTTAAAAGGGTATCGTAGTCGAAATCCTGCCCAATAAATTCACCAATTCTATCATTTATATCCTTATCCATACCAGTGAATCCATGATGATCACCATATACTGCAATAATTGAATTATCATAGATTCCAGCCTCTTTAAGACCATCTATAAATTCCCCAATCGCCTCATCGGTATAATGGACGGCGTTTATATAATTGCCAAAAAGCGTCCCCTTATCTTGCGGCAATATTTCTATCTTAATTTCGCTCTCGGGCATATTGTATGGAACATGGCTTGTAAGAGTAACCATAAATGCAAAAAACGGATCTTCCTTTTCGCTATATTCTTTCACAATTGGAAGCGACTGCTTAAAGAAACTCTTATCAGATAGTCCCATTCCAATTATATCACTAAGATCATAATCATCCTCTGCATAGAATCGATCAAAGCCAATTTTGGGATATGCCCTATCCCTTATCCAAAAATCCCTCTTATACCCATGAAGTGCGATTGGATTATATCCTCTCTCCTTTAATATTCTAGGCATAGCATATAAATCCTTATCTAAATATACTTCATAGCTTGGATTTTTCATAGAAGGATAAAAACTAGTCATCGAAACAAATTCAGCATCGCTGGTATTTCCAGCTCCAATTGTCTCATAATAGTCACTTGCATAAATAGATCCTTTATCTGCGATCAACTTATTTAAATTGGGCGTAATCTCGCGACCATTATACTCCCTTCCAATTACAAAATTATTCAAACTCTCGACCTGAATAACGATTAAATTTTTACCATGGGCAATGCCAGTATAAGCATTTTTATATGGCTCTTCGCTCTTTTCTTCCTCAACTATCTCATTTATCTCGACAGACGAAATCTCCTCTTCTTTTTCACTAACTCCAGCAATATCAAGAGTATGATAGATAAATATAGACTGCTTCGCAGCCCCTTTAAAGCTTGGAGCACCAATTATTACCACAATTAAAAATATAGCTAGACTTAAAATAGAAAGCTCAGTAACATACTCTCCACTTTTAATAATATGATAAGTGGATTTAAATCCATTTTTAACTGCGCGAATACCATCTCCAATAAAGCTCCAACCATCTTTTAAAACATAAAAAAACAATATTGGAAGATCAAGTACATAGATAAGAGAAATTGGCTTAAACACCGCTCCAATAGCATCGGTAACTCCTCCCAACACATTGGCATGTCCAAGTTCTCTTACAACGGGCAATCTATTAAAATAGAAAAAATAATTGATATCTACAAATAAAATTATAGAAATCAAAGCATAAACCGCAAGACTCGCCCACCTTGCCCACCTCTCTTTTTTGAAAAACAAAAAGGAAAGCAAACTTACAATCACCATGTCAAGAGCGAGCACCAGCCATGGAGATATGCTAACCTTAGTGTGTATGGTAAAAAATACCAATTTAATAAATAACAACAAATAAAATAACATAATTTCCTCAAAGACATTATACAACACTATGCTAACTTTTTCAAGATAAAATCACGCAATTACAAGCAATGTTAATAATATGTAAAGACGCCTCCGAGTCTGACTCATCCACAACCGTGCCCTTGCAATCAATCCACTCCCCACGGATGACCGCTCGTCACACGAAGTTCACACTTATCGCTGCTTCATTCCTGACCTGACGAGGTTCGGCGCAAACAGTCGTTGCAAACGGGTCCAATGGATCAACATGAAAAAAATTACACAGCCTCCGACCATAAAAGGCCTCGCTCGGCTTTAGACCCTGCTATAGCGGATTGCAGGTCACAGGGAACCGCTACTGCCCCATCTTGCGTCATGGCGGAGAGAGGGGGATTCGAACCCCCGATACGATCTCTCGTATACTCGCTTTCCAGGCGGGCGCCTTCAACCGCTCGACCATCTCTCCACATGAGCCATATTATAATATATTTTAGACACTTTGTCAAATAAACTTAATAATAAAGCACATGAAACACCAGTGTCATCTATTTAAATAGACCAGATTGCGAAGCATATATTTGACTAAAATAACCATCTTTATTTATAAGTTCATCAAAGCATCCATCCTCTACAATCCTTCCATCACTCATAACGACAATTCTATCCACCAGCTTAATAACTCCCATCCTGTGAGTAACAATTATCATGGTTTTATCTTTGGTATGTGATTCAAAAAAATCATAAATTTCTTTTTCATTCAATGGATCTATAGCAGAAGTTGGCTCGTCCAAAATTATTAAATTGTTTTTTTTATTAAATCCTCTTAATATAGCAATCCTCTGCCATTCTCCACCAGAGATATCCACGCCACCAAACTCTTTTGTCAACTCTTGATCAAGATCAATATTTGTTTTTAGTAAATTTGATAGCTCTTCTCTACTTATAATCAATTGATTATCAAAAGCAATATTTTCCACCAGACTAAGTGAATATCTATTGAAAAATTGGCTCACTTGACTTTTTAAATAATATATATCGGGCTCTGCAATGTTTTTTGTTGAAACTCCATCTATAAATACATCTCCCTTAGATGGAGTAAGTTCCCCCAAGATGAGCCTAACAAATGTCGTTTTCCCAGCGCCATTTAAACCAACTACTGCTATTTTCTCACCTTGGTCTATTTTTATATTTACATCCTCGATAGAATATATATTAGAATTAGGATATTTGTAAAATACATGTTTGCATTCTATATCTCCCGTTTTTTTTATACTTTTACCATCTCTTTCGATCCTATCCATAAAGCTAAAATATGGATCCACCATTTTAGAAAATTTTTTTCCATATTCCATCAAATTTACAATATTGATTGCCCTTGATCTTACATTTCCATAAGACGAAACAGCTGCCCCAAAATCAAAGAAATTAATTCTAGAATAGAATAGTAGAAACGCAGGAATGACTATATCAGAAATATTTGACATCACTATAATTGGATTTAAAATCTGATTTATCAGAAATACTTTCTTATCTTCCTCAATTAAAATATTATCTTTATTTAATCTTGTGTCGCTAAATTTATTTAAATAAAATTTATCTGCGCCAATTAAACGACTTTCTACAAATTGAGGATCTCCTCCTACAGCATCTAAATACAGCCTTTCTTTTCTCTCAAATTCTACTTTTTGATCATGATTTTTCAGTCTAACTTTTGTTTCTAAAAACTGGACCAATATATTCGGTACAATGGCAAATAATATTCCAATTCCTAAAATATAATCTATTTTAATCAAAACATAAATAATAGAAATACTCGATAATACTGCAAATACCAAATCTATGCTTAATTGAATTAGGCGAAATATATTGGTGCCTGCATAAATAGCTTGATTAATTTCTTTATCCATCTTTGGATCTATTAATTCGTCGGATGCAATTTTATTAATCTTCCCATGCAATAAATTTTTTAATTTTAATTCCAACTTCGGCATGCCAACAAATGTAGAAAAATATCTAGTATATAATATCCTTGGTAACTTTACTAAAAGCAATAATAGAACAAAAATTAATAATGTCGAAAAATTGATGTCATTGCCTTTTAACACAAAGCTTACTTCTTCAAATAATATAGCTGTCCAATGTATAAAAATTAATGATAATATCCAATCAAAAATATTCACCAAAATCGATATTACAAGAGTTATTGGCTGAATTTTTGCCGCAATCCATAATGATCTTTTTATATTTTTCATAGATATAATCCCTTTTGCGTACTATAAAGTTCACGATAATAATTTGTTTTCATAAGCTCTTCATGGTTGCCAACGGCATTTACCTTTCCATCCTTTAAAACAATTATCTCATCCATAGATTTTGTCGCTCCCAATCTATGTGAAACAAATAAACTTATATTTGCATTGATTTTTTTGCGATATAGATCATAAAGCTTAACTTCTGAAACTGGATCAAGCAGTGCATTTGGTTCATCCAAAATACATAAACTAGCATTCTTAAATAGAGCTCTAGCAATTGAAATTCTCTGCCACTCGCCTCCAGAGAGATCTACTGCGAATTGGCTGATCTTAGATAAATCTGTATTTAATCCAAAAGGCATATTGCTGATGATATTATAAAGTCCAATATCATTAGCACATTTTTCATCATAAATATATTTATTGCCAAAATGCAAATTCTCAATTAATTTGGCGGGATAATGATATGCATTTTGCATTACTACAGAAATATTTTCAATTAAATCATTGCTGTCAATCTCCTTAATATTAATTCCATTAATTAATATCTCGCCTCTATCTGGGTGATATAACCCCGTTATCAGCTTTATCAATGTAGTCTTACCAGAACCATTTTCTCCTACAAGTGCATAGTTTTTATTTTCCATAAATATACTCAAACCATTTATCACATAATGATCTGAATTTGGATACTTGAAGTATACATCTCTAAACTCAATCGTATGAATACTAGATATATGCTTTTTCCCATTGGTAATTTCTATATATCCCAAAAATTTTATAACATTCTTTTCTTTTTCCACCGCATTTTTATAATCAAAAACTGAATTTATTATTATATCCACTCCATCTCTTAATTTTAGAATTTGGTAGAATAAAGACACAAACAATCCGAACGTTAACTCTTTATACATCACTTGCCTGCTAAACAAAAATATAAATGAAAATACTATCGCTGATGAAATAAAATTATATAGCAAATCCATTCTCATTCTTTTCTTTCCCAACGACTTATTTTCTGTTATTCCAAGCTCATAATAATCATTAAATTTATCAATAAAAAAACGGCTATTATTAAATATCTTTCTTTCGCTATTAAATTCATTGTTAATAAGAATATTTGAAAAATAGTTTGCCCTTCTCATGTTTTTTCTGTACTTTTCCCATATATCTCCAATTCTTCTGCTATTAATAACTTGAATTTGCAAAAAAATTATAATAATCGCCAAAAGCATTAGAGAAAATTTTAAGCTAATTGAACTTATTATTGCCAATAATATTAATATATTTAAAGATTCGCTTATAGAATTTAAAAGGCTATCATATTTAAGTCTATAAAAATCAGAACTAGACAGTGCCGAATCTAGCGTGTCCTTGCAATCTCTTTTTTCAAAATCACAAACGGGAATTCTAGCTATTTTATAAAATATCTCTTGATCTATATTAGTTTTTAAATTAATATAAAATTTAGAATTGAACTTTTGTTCGCAGACGCCCAACGCTCTTACAAACAACTCCACTGCAATTAAAATGGAAATGAAAAGAAAAAATTCATCTCCGCTTATTGCTGCGTCAACTGTAGCAGATCTTATTATAATTAGCGATAATGATATAAGAGTTATAGTAATTCTTAAAATTAGCATTCTAAAAAGAGTACTTTTATTGTTCTTACTCATTACTACAAATAACCACCTAAAATATGTTCTATTGAGGAGCAATTTCTTCTACCTGTTCTCCTTTTATGCAAAATACAACCTCCCATGCACGACGCATCTATGCACATTGGTGTCATTAAATCAGCATATTCAACAGCTTGTTCTTGAATCGTTACAGCCTCATTTAATATGGTCATTTCAATTCCTCCTTTCTCTACACTCATATACTACATCATTTTTTTAAATTGTCAAGCAATATAAAACCATAAATTTTGATTTAGTTATATTTATTTGAATTTGTTATATCCCCAAATCCTTTAAAATATTCTCCACTGTCATGCCAGATTTTCTTACTATTTCATCTGCATCATATTGATCGATAAATTCCTTTTTAAACCCATAATTATAGACTCTTATATTGCTTTTTGCATAAAATGCTGCGATTTTTTCTCCAAATCCACCATCTAATATGCCATCTTCAAGAGTAATTATTTTGTTATGGCTTTTTGAGAGATTTGACAACAATTCTTCGTCAATTGGCGTGACGAATCTCGGATTGATTAAACTTGCATTTATTCCATGATTTTTTAACTCATGATGTAGTTCTTTTCCCAATGTCATAAAAGTACCTAAAGCCAATATTGCTATCTCATTTCCTTGTTCTATAATTTCAAATTTATAATTGTCAAATTTATAATCACGAGGCTCTTCATGGATGATCTTCCCAGGCATTTTAATCATAATTGGAGCTTTATTTTGATTGACTGCGTAACTAAGTGTTGCTACATATTCTTCGATTGAGCTTGGAGCAATCATCACCAAATTGGGGATATGAGAAAAATTTGCAATATCATATATCCCCAGATGAGTTTGATCGTTCATGGCATAAATGGAAGCTGCACATGAAATAATTGTAACCGGCAGATTATTTAGTGCTACATCATGTGATATTTGATCGAGTGCTCGAGCAATAAAAGAAGTCGATGTTCCAAAGACTGGCTTTGCACCCATCTTAGCTAGTCCCGCTGCCAAAGTGACTGCCATTTGCTCCTCTATTCCAACGTCGACAAATTGACTACCTGCTTTAATTCTCTTTTCTTTACTAAATCCTATCGACGCTGGGCTACCTGCTGCTATTGCAACTATAGAACTATCGTTTTTCATCATCTCTAACAAAGTCTCCGATGTATATACTCCGTAACCCTTTTCTCCACTATCGTCTAAATATTCTCCTGTTTCTTTGTCAAATGCAGCATGCCAATGCCATGCTTCTGGATTTTCTTCTGCATATTTTAGTCCTTTTCCCTTTAATGTATTTACATGAACTACTATTGGATGATTTATATCTTTAATTTCACTAAAGGTCTTTAATATTGCTTCAATATTATTTCCGTCATCTATATATCTATAATCTAGTCCAAAATTCTTAAAGAAATTATTTTCAAGTTCTCCATTGCTATTTCTTAAATTCCTTAAATGCTCATATAGTCCTCCATGATTTTCGGCAATACTCATGTCGTTGTCATTTAATATTATAATCAAATTGCCTTTAATTATAGAAGCATTATTTAATGCTTCCATTGCCATGCCACCGGTAATAGATCCATCTCCAATAAGAGCGATTATCTTTTCATCGCTCCCACGCAAATCCCTTGCCTTTGCCATTCCAACTGCAAGTGCAATAGAAGTTGAAGTATGTCCAATAGTATAATTATCATAAGCCGATTCATTAGGATCAGTATAGCCAGAGAGTTTATCAAATTCAACTCCATGAACATAATTGCTAAGTCTACCCGACAATATCTTATGAGTATAGCTTTGATGGCTAACATCATATACAATCTTATCATGTGGAAAATTAAACAATTTAAATAGTGCAATTGTCAGTTCAACAGTCCCCAAGTTGGGGCCAACATGCCCGCCAGTTTTACTCATCTTATCAATTAATATATGTCTAATATCTTCTGCTAAATCATTTAGTTCATCGATATCTAAGCTTTTAATATTGGCAATTTTTTCTTCAATTTTATTTTTATTCATACTTACCTCCATTTAAAAGTATACCCAAAAAAAAGAATCGATAATGGTCGATTCTTTTCCGATTTACTTTAATTTATTCTCTATATTCTTTTTTGCAAATATCTTTCCCGCAACTACCCAAGCAATAGCTGTTATTACAGCAATATAGGTCCATGCAAATCCCATCTCTCCTAGCGGAAGCAGATTAAGAAAGCTTTGAAATGAATTTCCCTTAGGCAACAGTTCAGCCAGCGCATATAGGAATCCAACTACTGTTGCGCCAAGAGCCGCTCCTCGATAGATATTTCTATTTTTTATTTTGTTTCTTAATAAATTTAAAATAATCAGTACTATTGTGGTCGGATAAAAAGTATTTAACACTGGCGAAGCAAATACAATTATTTTATTAACTCCGATTATCGAAAGCAAAAAGCTCATTACTATTACGACTATCATTATCTTTTCATATTTTATCCTTCCATTAAATAGTTCTGTAAAAAAATTAGATATGGTTGTAATCAGCCCAATTGAGGTAGTAAAACACGCAAATACCATTGATATCGATAGAGCTATCTTCCCAATATTGCTTCCTATTGCCTCCACCAATTTTACTGTTGCCTCAGTGCGGGCTATGTTATGAAATACTATCGAGCCCGTTGCTCCAAGATAAATAAATCCACCATATACGATTAATAATCCTGTAGCAGCAATAATTGCTGAAATAGTCGTTGCTCTTTTTATCTCACGCTTATCATTTGTAAATTTTTTAATGCCTGCAATTGCAATGCCACCAAATGCCATACTTGCCATGGCATCCATTGTTTGATATCCTTCTTTAAATCCAAGTGCAAATGCACTATCGACTTGTGGATTTCCTGGCACTCCAATTGGACTAACTATCCCTTTTACAATTAATCCAATGAGTAAAGTCAAAAGTGCTGGCGTAAAATATTTGCCAATTAAATCAATTACTTTAGATGGACGAACTGCAAGAAAGTAATTTAAAATAAAATATACAAGGCTAACCACTATTCTTGATATCTCAAATCCAAATATTGTTCCCCATTCTAATTCGCCAAATAGTGGCACTATCCCAACCTCATAAGTAGTAGCAGCAGTCCTTGGAATAGCAACCATTGGTCCAATACATAGTAAAACCAATATATTAAAAATAATTGAAAATCTTCTACTTACGACCTCGGCAAATTTAGAAACAGATCCATCAGTATTTCCAGTCGCCATTAGACCCAAAAGTGGCATCAATATTCCAGTTAGTGCAAAGCCTAAAAAAGCCTGTTTATATGCACTACCAGCATTGATGCCAATATGTGGTGGAAATATTAAATTGCCCGCCCCTAAAAACATCGCAAATACCGCGAATCCAGTCACTATAATATCTTTGCTAGAAACTTTCTTCATAATACCCCTCCTGATTTCTTGTGCTTCTATCTTATTAAAGCAAAGCTCAAGTATTTATATCTCTTATAACATTATATTTCAAGTTGAATTAAATTGCAATATAAAAACATAATTATTTTAGATTTCTTTCACACAGTCTATGATTGCCAAATGTCATTTTTTGTAGTAAAATATACTCAAATGGAGGAACTATGCTTTTAAGTGAAATTTTTTCAAAGCTAAATATAGATAAGGCTTATGATTTTGAAATAGATAATATTGCAACCAATAGTAAATTGTCGAATAATAAGAGTCTTTTTGTTGCTATTAATGGGACTACTGTAAACTCTCATGATGAAAAATACTTGATGGAAGCATATAATAATGGTACTCGTGCTTTTATTTTGGAGGAAGATGTAGATTTTCTTCCAAAAAACTGCGTTTCTTTTATCGTGGATAGTTCACGCAAGACATTGGGACTTGTTGCATCTCGTTTTTACGATCATCCATCTAAGAAACTTCGAATAATAGGAGTTACTGGCACCAAGGGTAAAACTTCTGTTTCATTTATTATTAAAGAATTAATAGAAAAATATGGTCATAGTTGTGGTGTTGTCGGCACCTCGGGAGCATATTATGGAGATAAACATATTGATACCAATAATACTACTCCAGACCCAGTTACCCTTCAATCGATATTAAAAGATGCCCTAGACTCTGGCATGGAATATATGGTACTAGAGGTAAGTAGTCAGGCTATGAAACAATTTAGAGTCATGGGAACTAATTTTATGATTGCAATATTTACAAACATTTCCCCCGACCATATCGGCCCATTTGAACATGCTGATTTTGAGGAATATCGTCATTGGAAGAGAAATTTTTTAAGACTTGGAAAAAAAGTAATTATTAATAAAGACGATGAGAATGCACAATATATGATTGAAGGCATAAAAAAACCCGTTATCACTGTTGGAAGAAAAGATGCCGACTTTACAATAGCTGATGAAGATGAACATGGTTTTTCATTTTTTGGTAAGAGGATAAATACTAATTTGCACGGATCTTTTAATAGAATGAATCTTGCTCTCTCGATTGCTGCATTAAATGAGATCGGCTTTTCACTGGACGGCTTGATCAAGTCTACAGATGATATTACAATTCCTGGAAGAATGGAAGTTATAGAATATGATAATAGGAAAATCATAATCGACTATGCTCACAACAAACTTTCACTAGAGTCTATATTAAAAGAACTAAACAGTTGGAAGCATAATAAAATTAAACTGTTAATTGGCTCAGTTGGAGAAAGAACTTTTGAAAGAAGGCATGAAATAGTTGAGGTTGCCAATGAATTTGTAGATGAAATATATCTTACAAGCGATAATCCCAATCATGAAGATCCCAATAAAATAATATATGAAATGGCAATGCACTCTAAAATTACCACTCATAAAATATCTGATCGCGCTCTTGCAGTAAAGAATATGATAGAAAACTCATCTGATGGCGATATACTTTTAATTGCTGGCAAAGGTGATGAGAGATATCAACTAATTAACGGAGAACATGTGCATTATTCCGACAAAGAAGAAGTGCTAAGAAATATATAATGGATGCATATATATTAACTGGCGGATTATCAAGTCGTATGGGTTACCCCAAAAGTGAACTGATTTTTCGTGGCAAAAAATTTCGTGAAATAATTGCAAACAAATTAGATAAAGTTGGATTTAAAAATATCTATACAATTGGCTGCAATGAACTATATTGGGCAGATTTCCCCGATAAACTAAATCGCGGCTCGTCTTTAACGGGCATTATTACAGTTCTTTTAAATGCCAGGGAAAATTACAATGCTATTTTTTCTTGCGACAGTCCAATACTCGATAATGAATTGTTAATTAAATTAAGCAGTGACAAAAAATTTGTTGGAATTAAAAACAACAGAATTAATCCTTTCCCTGCAATCTATTGCAAAGAGGATTTAAATATATTTATCAAAGAGTATGATAGAAATAATTTTCGTATAATCGATATAATTAAAAAGCTAAACTATAATTATTTTGATCTTGATAAATACCAAAATATAATCAATATTAACAGCAAAAGTGATTTCTATCGAATTAAAAGAATAAGGAGAAATTATGATTAAATTTTCAGTAGTAGGATATAAAAATACAGGCAAAACTACATTATGTGGCGATCTCGCTCATCTTTTTACCAATAAAAATTATAAAGTTGGCTACCTAAAATATGCCCACTGTGAAATAAAGCTAGATGATGAAACTGATACTCATAGAGTTCGTCAAAAAGGAGCCTCTACCTCAATAGTAACTAGCCCACATGGATTTGAAATAATATCCAATAACAATCTTAGCGAAAAGATAATAGACTTTACATTTGATGGATATGATATATTGATAATAGAAGGCAATAAATTTTCAGAACTTCCAAAAATTCTTATATATAATGACGAAGACATACCTAAGCTTAAAAATGTAATTGCGACAGTTGGAAGACCTCTAAAAAATCTCCCCAATTTTAACAATAATGAAATTGAGGAGATTGGTGAATTTATATTAAATTATTTTAAATAAAACGATTGTGATCTATTTTTATTTTACTAAAACTGTTCTTTCATCCTTGATTTCCACAACATGATCACAGTAATTCATAATGCTTGAATTATGACTAATGATAAAAATTATCTTATCATTGGTATCTTTTAATACTGAGCTCATAAGCTCTTCTTCCGTCTCTTTGTCAAGAGAGCTAGTTGGTTCATCCAATATTACTATTTCGGCCTCTTCGGTAAAATAACGGAAAGAGCTATTCTTTGCTTATCGCCCCGATAGATTAGCGCCATTTTCAGTTATGATAAGATTTTATAAAATTTCTTTCATTAATTATGAGAATTATGAGCTATTTTTTTATTTTCTATTTTTCCCAATCCCCCCATTAATTAAAAATGTGTTGATAACTTTCCATACAAATATAGCTAGAATAAAATGAAAAACATCAAAATTACAATCTAAAAATTTAATGCTATTTATAATTCTTTCAGCTAAAATTAATATGAATAATGCTATATACCACTCTGAAATTTCCCTAAAAAAACCATTATCACTTTTTAGTATTAATTTTTTTATAATATAAGAAATACTTCCTAAAATTACCCATATAATTTGTATTATAATCAAGGTATGAAAATCTTTACTATCAGTCAAAAAATACAAACTTCCATTAAAGATACATACCAAAAGCACAAATAAAATCGGCAAATATTCTTTTTTTGTTTTTGAAAAAAAGTCATCAAAACTTTCTGAAAAATATATTGAGACTAACAAAATAACAGTGCCTAAAACTAAATTTAACAAGGAAAAATTATATCCCCCAACAATTGATAAGAATGAAGTAACTACTGCATAAATCAGTAATAATTTAAATTTATTCATTACATCTGCCTCCATTATAAATCATCTATAAGTGATGATGGTACATCGTTACTATTTTCTAAGCCAACTTCAAGTTTATAATTCTTTATGTTTTTAAGAGTTTTTACATCCACTATATAAATATAACTTTCTCCGGATTCTATATTTAAAGACAACACGTACATCCAGTTTTTCTTTATTATAACATCAAGTAAAGCTAATTTACTCTTCTCTGAATGTCTTATTTTCTGACTTCGCATGCACTGAAATTGGTGCAAATAGATTTACCAATACTGCTATAGAAGATACTAGCTAAAATTCTGTAATTTATATTTTTCATATTCCCTCCCTATAATTTGGTGAAATTAGTAGAAACCTCAAAGTATCCAAATGAATAAACAAAAAATATTAATATTATGAAAGACACTGCTATAAGAATATATGCTTCTTTTTTGCCCAATTCTATTTCAATGTTATTTTTGAAATTCGCAATTATATTTATATTTAAACAGAAAAACAACACTTTAATAAGTTCTCTTTGAAATGCTATTAAAAAGCATGATATTAAAAATAATGTTATTATAAATGTTAATGTTTCAAAAAATACATTTATCATTATTTTGAGTTTATTTTTAATATCATTGTTTTCGTTATTCATAAATAACCCCTCTCATGACATATTGATGATTTATGAAATATTATACCATCTTTTTAGGAATAAGTCTTTAGCCTTATTCCTAAGTTAATCACAATTTTTATATCTTTGTCTATAATTATGGAATTTGTTTCTATTTTTGTGTCTACTAATTTGAGTATGTTCCAAAGACCTCCATAACAGAGAAATAATAGGCTATTGTGCAGGAAAGAATAAAAATGCATCACTAGTAGAACAGGCACTATTAAACTGTAGATACTCATTAAAAGAAATACAAATATTTCACTCAGACAGATGAAAAGAATTTGACAATA
>JALEOH010000024.1 GCA_022766605.1 Ezakiella sp. | reverse complement strand
TTTTTAGTGTCATTAAATTTTAGCTCTTACTATTAGCAAGTTCATAGTATTTTCCATGTAACTTCATAAGTTCATCGTGGCTACCTGATTCGATTATTTCACCCTTATCAAGCACCAGTATTTGATCACAGTTTTTAATGGTGGATAGCCTATGGGCGACAATGAAGGTCGTCCGCCCTTTCATTAGATTATTTATGCCCTCTTGTATATATTTTTCGGTTTCAGTGTCGATTGATGCCGTTGCCTCGTCTAAAACGAGGATCTTTGGGTCGCGTATAATCGTGCGGGCAAAGTTTACTATTTGCTTTTCCCCAAGTGAGAGGCCTCCATCCTCACCAAGTAAGTTGGTGTCCAGTCCATGTCTTAATTTATCTAGTATAAGAGAGCCGCCCGATAGCATAAGCGCATCTATTACTTCCTTATCGCTAAAGTCCTCGCCCAAAGTTATATTATCACGAAGAGTGCCTTTAAATAAAAATGGATCTTGCAAAACCATCGCCATATTACCACGAAGGCTTTTAAGTGAAAGAGTGGATATATCATTGCCGTCTATTAAAATCTTGCCCGAGCGTGGCTCGTAGAATTTAAATATCAGTGAAATTATAGAGCTTTTGCCAGAGCCGGTATTACCTACAAGAGCGGTGGAGCTGCCAACTGGTCTTTTAAAACTAATTCCCTTTAATACTGGGACATCTTTTATATATTCATGATATATATCCCTAAATTCCACTTCGCCTTTTATATCTATAATGTCTATATCACTGTCATTTTCTACATCTTTATTTAAGACTTCATTTATATGCTCCATACTGGAAAGACCTTTTTCAAATATTGCAAGGCGCGAAGTTATTCTCTTTATATATTCATATATGGATGAGGTATATTGAATTACAAGTAGCATAAGCCCTATTGTAAAATTGTTTTCTCCATTTAAAAACTTAAATCCAAAAAACAATATTATAAAGGCATTGGTAGCTTGAAGTAGGACATTGCTGACATTATATGATAAGAGAGAATCTAGCATTTCAATTTTTTTACCCATGCCGTATAACTTTTCATTCTTAGCTTTAAATTCATCTAGCGCCTCTTCTTCAACCGCAAATGATTGAATTGTGCTAGTGCCTTTAACTATTTCATTCATATCACTTGTTACTTGCGACTTTTGCTTGCGATAGTCGATATTTGGCTTTACTTGAAAGCGATTATAGATAAAGGTTAGGATAATAGAAAGCGGAATGGGAATTATTAAAAATACAACCGCACTAGGCTCTATTATAGCAATATATATTATAGTGCCTACTATAAATAATATAGTCGATAAAAATGCATCGATGCCTGTATTAAATAATTCTTGTATCTCATTTATATCGCCAACCACACGACTTGTAACCTTTCCTACGGGCGTGTTATCATAAAAGCTCATTGGGAGTTTAGTTGCATGGCTAAAAAAGTCCTTTCTCAAATCATAGCCGATTTTATTTGAAAAAATTCTCGCTTGACGCGCCTTAAAATAAGTTATAATACCGCTTGCAATTAGCATTGCTAGATATAATAAGATGATTATAGTAAATCTTTTCATGTCTTTGATGCCAGTGCTTGGATCTATTTCATTATCGACCAAATGCTTTGTAATTGCAGGAGGTATCATCATTATTAAAGTATTTACAATGGAAAATAGAAGGGTAAATAGCATTAGCCAAATATTTTTTCTGCATAGCTTAATAGCTAAATCAAAGGTGGATTTGCTATATCTATTGGTTTTTTTATTGGAATTAATTTTATTCGCCATAAGAAACCTCCTGAAGAGCTGCTTGCTCGCTAAACCATTTGCCATTTTGAACTAGCTCTTCATAACTTCCTCTCTCAACTATTTCTCCATTATCCAAAACTATTATTTCATCAGCATCTTTAATAGCAGATATCTTGTGGGAACTCATTATTATCGTGGAGTTATTAAAATTATTTGCAATATTATTTAATATCTCATTCTCGGTCTTGTTGTCGACAGCAGAGAGCACATCATCAAGCACTAGAAGCTCGGGATGAGTGAGCATTGCCCTTGAGAGAGCAACCCTTTGCTTTTGTCCGCCAGACAAGGTTACGCCCATTTCACCGCTCATTGTATCAAGCCCATTTTGTAGATTATCCAAGTCTTTTAGAAAATCCGCATTTTTAGCAGCTTCATATACATCGCCTTCTCGATAGAAAAGTATATTTTCCCTTATCGTCTTAGAGAATAAAAAATGTTCCTGTGGTACATATCCCACCAAGCTTCTGTAGTCGTCTATATCGATATCCATTATAGAGGACTTATTTATCAATAATTCGCCTTCAAATTCTCCATATTCACGAATTATCTGCCTTAGAAGTGTCGTCTTCGAGCTGCCGGTCTTGCCTACGATGCCAAGTTTTTTGCCCTTAGTGATTTTAAGATTGATATTTTTTAGTTGATATTCATTGCTGCCTGGATATTTAAAGTTGAAATTTTTAAATTCAATGCTATTTATTCTATCGATATTAAAGGCATATTCCGGCTTTTTAATATCGTCTTCATAATTTAGAATTTCATCAATTCTATTTAGTCCAACCGAGCCATCCTTTAATACAATTATGCAGTCTGAGATTGCAATTGCAGGCCAACCGAGATTGGCAAGTATCATGGAATGGCTAATAAGCTCTCCAATTGTCAGCTCTCCTTTGGTAATAAGATAGCTTCCAAGATAAAAGGAAATGGCGGTAAAAATGCCGAGTATAAGAGTTATAGCAGGGCCAAATAAAACTCCTATTTCGGTTCTTTCAAGTTGTTTTTTTAGATTGAGTTCCACTTTTTCTATGAATTTTTTCATATGAAGCTTTTCGATTACAAAAGCCTTTACGAGTTTTATCGCTGAAAAGCTTTCAAGCGCCATTTCATTTACATCCTCCATTGATCTTTGCAATTCCTCCACCTTTTTATCGTAATTCTTAGTGATTTTAAGAGCGGTAAATACGGTTATAGGGATGGATAATATGGCTGTAAATGCAAGTAGAGGATGAAAGCTAAACATGGTTATAATATATGCAAATAACAATGTTGCGCCATCAATTACAGTAAAGAAGCCATATGCAGTAACATCTGCAACAAGGCTTGCATCAACCGTGCCTCTTGTCATAATTGAAGAGGCATTGTGCTTTAGGAAAAAAGGTGGGCTTTGCGCCAAGACCTTTTTTATGAGTTTAATTCTAATGCTCTTTTCCACAAAGTAAAAATTTCGAAAGATAATATAATTATAGTAGAGCAGTCCAATATAACTCAATATTAGATTTATAATCATAATTGCAAATGACTTAAATAATAAGCTGTTTGTTAGATTTCCAAGTTTTATACTATCTGACACCCGTCCAACTATTAGAGTTGGTATTACTGAAATTATATTGCAAAATATCGCAACTAATAGTGCAATTATAAGAGACCTCTTCATGGGCTTTAGCATTTCAAAATATCTTTTAATCGATTTCAATATATTTTCCTCCTAAATAAAAAATGATCTTTAATACAAGATCATCTAAAAGGGCACAAAAGTAGCCATAAGTTTATTTAAGTACTGATTAGAGATTTTAATTCCAAAGAAGCACAAATAAAATTAAGATGAGCTAAATTGTACACAAAAATAGCACGATGATCTCGTCTTTAATTGATTTTTATTGGTCTCCTTTGTTAACTAAAAGTTAAGTATGTTATAAATAAGGATCGGTTATTTTAACTCTAGAAGACCTTCTTTTAAATTAATATTATTCATGTTTCAAACCTCCTTACCAATTTATTATACAAAAACAATTGATAATTGTCAAGCATTGACTAATGATAATAAATCTTATATAATTGAATTAGTTTATAGATAGAAAGTGAAGGAGATAATTTTGGAGATAGCTTCAATAGCAATATTAATTGCCCTATCGGCATTTTTTTCATCGAGCGAGACCTCGATTACATCGGTAAGCCCATATAAATTACGTCAGTTAGTAGATGATGGAGTTAGAAATTCAAGGAAATTACAATATTTAACGGATAATATTTCAAAGACATTGTCGGCAATATTAATAGGCAATAATGTTGTCAACATCACCGCCTCGTCACTTGCAACAGTTGTATTTGTGGATTATTTTGGAAGCAGAGGAGTTGGAATTTCCACCATTGTTATGACGCTTTTAGTACTGACATTTGGTGAGATCATTCCAAAGAGCTTGGCAAAAGTAAATACATTAAAGACTGCGCTTAATTTTTCGCCATATATATATTTTTTGGTAAAAATACTGACGCCATTTACTGCATTTTTTAATTTTATAACAGATCAACTTACGAAGAATTCAGAAGAAGAAAAGATGACCGAGGATGATCTAATTACCATTTTAAATGTTAGCCATGAAGAGGGCATAATAAAAGATGATCAAAGAGAGATGATGGAAAATGTCTTTGGCATTGCAGAGAGTCAAGCAAAGGATGCCATGACCAATCGCACTTCGATTGTTGCAATTGACATTGAAACTGGCTATGATGAGCTACTTGATTTAATAAGCGTCAATCACTTTTCGAGATATCCAGTATATGGCGAGAATATAGACGATATTAAAGGCATATTATATGTGAGGGATTTGGTTGGAATCAAGCCCTCTGAATTCGATTTAGAAAAACTCATGAGACCTGCTTTCTTTCAATATGAATCTAAGAATAATTTCATGCTATTAAGCGAGCTTAAGAAGAGAAAGATTTCAATGGCGATTATTTTAGACGAATATGGCGGAACGTCTGGCATAGTTACGGTCGAGGATATAGTTGAAGAGATAGTAGGAGATATCGACGACGAGTATGATGAGGTTCAACACAATATTAGAAAGGTTCAAGACAATATATATTCGATTGACGCTGATACCGAGCTTGATTTAATAAATGATAATTTGGACATTGAGCTTATTTCAGATGAGTTTGAGACCCTCGGTGGATTTGTCAGTGGCATTGCCGATAAATTTCCTAAGGCGGGCGAGGTCTTCAACTATGAAAATTGTGAATTTACAATAGAAAGAGCCAATCCCAAAAAGATAGATAGAATTAGATTAAAGATAAAGAGGTAATTATGTTTACGCATCTACATTTGCATACAGAATATTCACTATTAGATGGTGCTATTAAAATCGACGAGCTTGCAAAAAAAGTTTGTGAACTTGGGATGAGTTCAGTGGCAATTACCGACCACGGCAATATGTATGGTGCAATTAATTTTTATAAAGAGATGATTAAGCATGGGGTGAAGCCAATTATCGGAAGTGAGGTCTATATCTCAAAGAAAGACCATAGAGATAAGAATCCACAAGATAAGTCTGGCTATCACCTTATTTTGTTGTGCAAAAATAATATAGGCCTAAAAAATCTGATGGCTATATCAACTGAGAGCAATGTCAATGGATATTATTATCGTCCAAGAGTATCCCATGACTATTTAAAAGAGCATAGCGAAGGTTTAATTGCTCTATCGGCTTGTCTTGCTGGAGAGATCCAAACCAAATACTTAAATGGGGATACATCGGGCGCAATTGAAGCTGCTAAGTGGTATAAAGAAGTTTTTAAAGATGATTTCTATCTTGAAATTCAAAACCATGGAATAAGAGAAGAGGATATAATAAGAGTTTTTTTTAGAGATCTTAGCAAAAAGCTCGATATTAAAAAAGTTGCAACCAATGACTGTCACTATCTATTAAAGGAAGATGCCATAACTCAAGAGATATTAATGGCAATTGCAACGGGAAAGACCTTAAATGACGAGTCGAGGATGCGCTTTGAAACTGATGAATTTTATTTTAAAGATGAAGAGGCGATGCGAAAATTATTTGAAGATGATATCGACGCAATTGAAGCCACAAATGAAATAGCTCAAAAATGCCAGTTGAATATTGAGTTTGGCAATTATCATCTGCCTAATTTTGATACTCCAAATAATATGGACCACTTTGAATATTTAAAAAAATCGACCTATGAGGGTGCAAGTGAGCGCTATATGAAAAATGGTAAATTGCCACAAAATGTAATCGATAGAATAGAAAGCGAATTGAAGATAATAAAAGACATGGGCTTTGTCGATTATTTTTTAATCGTCCAAGATTTTATTTTATTCGCAAAAAGCAAGGGCATACCAGTTGGCCCAGGAAGAGGCTCGAGCGTCGGATCAATCGTATGCTATTCATTGGGAATAGTTGATCTTGATCCATTAAAATACGATCTTGTCTTTGAGAGATTTCTAAATCCAGATAGAGTTACTATGCCCGATATCGACATAGACTTTTGTTATGAAAGACGCGAAGAGGTAATAGAATATGTTAAAGAAAAATATGGAGAGAGTCATGTTGCACAGATAATTACCTTTGGTACACTTGCCGCTAAGGCTGCTGTTAGAAATGTTGGTAGAGTACTTGACATGAGTTATAGTGAGGTTGATAAGATTGCAAAATTAATTCCTAATGAACTCGATATCACAATAGACAGAGCTCTGGAGATAAATGGAGATTTAAAAACTAGATATGAAAATGATGCAGATGTAAAGAAGCTCATCGACTATTCAAAAAAAATCGAAGGACATGTAAGGCATACCTCGACCCATGCTGCTGGTGTAGTTATTGCAAAAGACGAGCTTGTAAATTATACCCCACTTACATTATCTCAAGATCAGTTGGTTACGCAATATACCATGACAACACTTGAGGAATTGGGTCTTTTAAAAATGGATTTTTTGGGATTAAGGACGCTTACGGTTATTGAAGACAGTCTAAATGCAATTGAAGCCAATTATGGATTTAGGCCTACATTTGAGGATATGAGGCTTGATGATCCACTTACTTTAAAATTATTTAGAAATGTAGATACTATTGGCATATTTCAATTTGAATCACCGGGGATGAGAAGATTTTTAAAAGAGCTAAAAGTGGATCGCTTTGAAGACCTTATAGCTGCTAATTCTCTCTTTAGACCTGGCCCAATGCAGTCTATACCGGATTTTGTAGATAGAAAAAACAATCACACTGATATTGACTATGGTCATCCAATACTCGAAAAGATATTAAAGGACACCTATGGAGTAATAGTTTTCCAAGAGCAGGTAATAGCAATTGTAGAGCAGCTTGGAGGATATTCCATTGGAAGAGCTGATTTAATTCGTCGTGCAATGAGTAAGAAGAAGATGGATGTCATGGAGGAAGAAAGGCCGATCTTTATAAAAGGAGCTGTTAGTAGAGGAGTTAAGGAAAAGTTAGCAGAGGAGATATACGATAGAATGATCGACTTTGCAAAATATGCCTTTAATAAATCTCACTCTGCTGCATATTCGCTTGATGCTTGGAGAACTGCATGGCTCAAAGCGCATTTCCCAAAGGAATTTATGGCGAGCTTAATAACTTCGGTTGCGGGCGATATGAATAAGGCCAATCAGTATATGGATGAGGCCAAGAGGCTTGGCATAGAGATTTTGCAACCCGATGTAAATAAAAGCAGATGGATTTTTTTAACCGAAGGCGACTCCATAAGATGCGGTCTAAAATTAATTAAGGGATTGGGCACAAATACAGTTCGCGCACTTGAAGAAGCAAGGGACAAGGGAGGAGCTTTTACAAGTCTTAGCGATTTTTTAAAGAGAATTTCAGCAGTAGATAGGTCAAGCCTAAATAAAAGATCAATAGAAGCGCTAATTCAATCGGGCGCGGTTGACTCCCTTGGCGTAAATAGAAAGACTGCCATGCATCAATACGAGATAATTATAGATACTATAAGTCGCGAGACAAGAAGCAATGTAGAAGGGCAATTTAATCTATTTGGCATGGCTAAGCTCGAGGTAAGCTTGCCTATTATGGATGAATATAGCGAAGATGAACTACTTGAAATGGAAAGGGAGGTTACGGGATTATATTTATCGAGTCATCCTCTTAAAAAATATGAAAAGGCGATTAAAGAATATCAAAATACCAATATTGCAGAGATAATGAATTCATATGAGGATTATTTAGATAGCACCATTGCCATTTCATCAAATGTTTGTTTGGCTGGATTTATTAGCAAAGTTCGCGAGCTTTATACCAAGAAAAACGATAAAATGGCGAGTTTTATATTAGAGGATCTAACCGGCAAGATTGAATGTATTTCATTTCCAGATAGCTTTAGTAGGCTAAGTCAATTTATCAAAATGGGCATGCGAGTTAAAATCGAAGGGGAATTAAATTATTCAGATGTGGATATTCCAAAAGTAATTATAAAAAATATCTCGATGTTAAAAGAGTTAAATAGGCTATATATAAGGGTAAAAGAAGAATATGGAGAGGAAATAGTTAAAATGGCAAGGGAATTTATTGCTAGAAATAGTGGAGATGCTGAAGTTATATTCTATTTTGAAAAAAATAATAGCTCGGGTGTCTTTAGGGATGCAAGGGCAATTGAGGATAGTGAAGAGAATATAATATATTTAAAGAAATTATTTGGAGAAGATAATATAAGAAAGGGGGAATAATATGAAGATTGGAGTATTAACAAGTGGTGGCGATGCTCCAGGGATGAATGCATGTATAAGAGCGGTCGTAAGAAGCTCAATTTATATGAGCCATGAGGTATTTGGAATCAATAAAGGATATAATGGTCTTATTAAAGGCGATATTTTTCAAATGAATTTATCGAGTGTGGCAGATATAATCCATCGTGGTGGCACCATACTTGGCACGGCAAGAAGCGATGAATTTATGACGGAAGAGGGGAGAAAAAAAGCCGTAGAAGTTTTAAAGATATATGGAATTGAAGGACTGGTTTTAATTGGAGGAGACGGCACTTTTAGGGGAGCGCTTGAGCTAGCAAAACTTGGAATAAAAGTAATTGCAATTCCTGCCACAATTGACAATGACCTCGGATTTACCGACTATACTATTGGGTTTATGACTGCAACTGAAACTGCAGTTGATGCAATTTCAAAATTAAGAGATACCTCAAGCTCGCATGGCAGGGCAAATGTCGTTGAAGTAATGGGAAGAAACTGTGGAGACATCGCTCTTATGGCAGGCCTTGCAGGAGGAGCTGAGACAATTATTGTGCCTGAAGTGGACTTTAGTGAAGAAGATTTATTAAAAAAAGCATTAAATGGAGTGCACCGCGGAAAGAAGCACCATATAATAGTAGTGGCAGAAGGAGCAATCGATTCATATAAAGTAGCTAGGGAGCTTGAAGAAAAGGCAGGCATAGAGACCAAGGTTACTATACTTGGACATATTCAAAGAGGCGGAGTGCCTACTGTATTTGATAGAATTATGGCAAGCTCAATGGGAAATTTTGCGGTAAATTTATTAAATGAAGGCAAAGGAGGACTTGCTCTTTCCTTTACTTGTAATCGAGTGATTGAAATGGATATTGCAAAGGCACTTGATACTAAGAAGAAGTTCAACGAAGATATGCTAAAGATAGCAAATATATTGTCTATTTAGAGGTGCATTATGAAAAAGACAAAGATAGTGGCAACTATTGGCCCTGCAAGTGATAGTGAAGAAGTTTTAACTAGTATGATTGAGTCGGGCATGAATGTTGCAAGGCTTAACTTTTCTCATGGAAGCCATGAAGAGCATCAAGCTAGAATCGATCTTATTAAAAAAATAAGAGATAAGATAAAAGAGCCGGTTGCGATAATGTTAGACACCAAAGGTCCTGAGATAAGAATTGGAAAATTCAAAGAAGGTAGAATAAGAATAGAGCAAGGTCAGGAATTTATTTTAACTACAAAGGAAATTCTTGGTGACAATAAGATGGTTTCGGTTAGTTATGATGGAATTGCCGACGATGTGACCATCGGAGGGAGGCTTTTAATGGACGATGGACTAGTTGAATTTGAAATAATTGCAACTAGACCAGGAGAGGTAATATTAAAGGCGATAAATAGCGGTGAACTTTCCGATCGTAAGGGAGTTAATATTCCAAATGCAAAGATAAAATTGCCTGCTCTAACAAATAGGGATATAGAGGATATAAAATTTGGCATAAAAAACGATGTGGATTTTATTGCGGCAAGTTTTATTAGAACTCGTGAGGATGTGCTTTCTATTAGAAAGATTTTAGAGGAAAATGGTGGATATAATATCGGTATCATCTCTAAGATAGAAAATAGAGAGGGCGTTGACAATATGGATGATATACTAGAGGTCTCAGATGGCATAATGGTTGCAAGAGGAGATCTTGGAGTTGAGATACCACCACAAGAGATACCTCATGTTCAAAAAGAACTCATAAAAAAATGCAATATTCAAGGAAAAGTAGTTATAACAGCCACCCAAATGCTCGACTCTATGACGAGAAATCCACGCCCGACAAGAGCAGAGGTAATGGATGTTGCAAATTCTATTTTAGATGGAACAAGTGCTGTCATGCTCTCGGGCGAATCAGCAGCTGGTAAATATCCAGTAAATTCAATTAGAATGATGAGGGATATTGCACTTGCAACTGAGGCAAGCCCCGAGTATTTAAAAAAGATTAGAGAAATCGATCAAAGTGAAAAAAACACCACAAATGCAATTGCAGAGGCAACTTGGAGAGTGGCAAAGGATTTAAATGCGAAGTCGATTATAACAGCTACTAATAGCGGTAGGACGTCAAGGGCGATTTCAAAATACAAGCCTTCGCAAATGATAGTTGCAATAACTGAAAGTGAATCAGTTCAAAGAAAACTAGCAATGGAATGGGGAGTTTATCCGATAGTCATTAAAGACACCAAGGATATAGACGATCTCTTCAATAAAGGGGTCGAATTATTAAAAGGAAAATATTTAAAGGAGGGAGATCTCGTAGTTTTAACCGCAGGATTGCCTTTTGGCAAGAGTGGTTCAACTAATATGCTTAAGGTCGAGATCATTGCGCAAATGCTAACAAATGGAATGGGAATAGGTAGCGGCAGGATTACAGGTAGAGCCGTAGTATGTGAGAATGAAGAGGATTTATTAAAGAATTTTGAAGATGGCGATATAATAGTAACATATGGACTCGACAGAGAAATGGTCAAGTTCGTAGAAAGAGCCTCCGGCATAATAACCGAAGAAGGAGGTTTAACTAGTTCAGGAGCAATAATTGGTCTATCTCTTAAGCTTCCTACTATAGTTGGAGCAAGCGGTGCAATTGATGCGATAAAATCCGGAGAGATGATCACAATGGACGTAGAGACGGGGCAAGTGTTCAGGGGCATAGTAGAAAATGTCTAATGACAAAAGAGAATCTTGGGACGATTATTTTTTAGACATCACTAAAATCGTTTCAAAGCGTTCGACATGCGATAGAGCTTTTGTCGGTTGTGTATTGGTAAATGGCGATCATAGAATAGTATCTACTGGATATAATGGCTCGGTTGCAGGTAATCCTCATTGTAGCGATGTTGGCCATGTAATGAGAGATGGACATTGCATTGCCACTATTCATGCAGAGATGAATG
This sequence comes from Ezakiella sp., assembly GCA_022766605.1. Lineage (GTDB taxonomy): Bacteria > Bacillota > Clostridia > Tissierellales > Peptoniphilaceae > Ezakiella. Next base: position 16,903 of record JALEOH010000024.1, on the reverse strand, counting down.
CATTATTATATTGTGCAAAGGAAGGCATATCAGTCAAAGGATGCACGGCATATATAACTCACTTTCCATGCTTAAATTGTACGAAGGCTCTTATTCAAGCTGGCATAAAAAGGATAGTCTATATCGAAAGCTATCGTATGGACGAATATGCAATTGAGCTTTTAAAAAGAAATAATATAGAATACGCAAAAATAGACAAATAAAAACACCTTGTGAAAACGCAAGGTGTTTTCTATTCTCTAATAAGACAATTTTAATTTAAATGAGCCAAATTTAAATACAATCGACTTACTAAATACATAACCATTTGGTAGCTCAGATAAATAGATCATGTAATCTCTAATCAGCTCAGACTGCTCTTTAATATGATCATAATCCCTATTAAAGGCATCGATGTCGGTTAAATTTTTCGAAAATAAATTTATATCTTTAAAAGGGGTAAATTGAGATTTATTACTATCCCAGTTTACACTACTATATATAGTTTCGGCATTTTTTCTTAAATCATCCATCTCCTCGTCTGTAAGCTTAATATTGATATCTTCAATTGAAACGGAACTTAGGATTTTTTTATTGCCTTTTTCCGATAAAAAATATCCTGCAAAAAAGCCAATTAGGATGGTTAGGAGTATCAGAATAAAAGAGATAAGCTTTTTTTTCATTTTGTCACCTCGTCCATATATATCGGAAGCATAAAGTAGCCCTTATCTTCTGAAATTTCCAAACTTAGGATTTTGAATGTCTTTTCTTTTCTACTATTCAATATATCTATGATATTATTTGCTTCTTTAATAATATCATTTAATATACTGTTAGAAAAGCTATTCATATTAGTCCCCTCATTATAAAAGTCGCCAACTCTTTGATTATTTCTGGAGGACTTGTCGATTTTTAATAAATCATCACTCGATTTATTAGTATACTCGCTTTGTACAAGAGCCACGACAGTCCTATCGTCTTTTTTAAGGAATTTATTGACGAAAATGCCCGATATGAAACTAACGATAAGAAGAATAATCAAAGTAAATATTGATTTATTGTTCAAAGATTTCATCATGTCTACCTAAAAAGATTTTTTGAATCCCGGCTCTTCAAAATCCAAGACGTAATTTCTTTGATACTCAGTTCTACTTCTATCTAGTGCGCTGTTTGACTTGGAATAACTGATTGTTGGTAGTAGCATCGTTAGCAAACAAATAAGTACTGAAAGTCTTCTGATTGATTTTAAATTCATATTTAAATCCTCCTTTGTTTTTTCAATATCGATATTGTATTATTATTATACCCAATAAATATATTGTAAACAACTAATTAATGATTATAAAAATCTATAGCAAAAATATTCCAGCCTATTGTGATCGCCTCTCTTGATATTTGTATATTTTTTTATTATAATTGCCCCAAGGAGATATATTTTAAGAATAGGAGGCAATTTTGCGAATTGTTATAGTAGGCGCTGGAAAAGTTGGAGAGGCGCTTTGCCGAGATCTTTCTGATGAAGGCAATGATATAGTTTTAATAGAAGAGGATCAATTTAGATTAGAGCATGTAATGGATGTAAGTGATATTACGGGCATTGTGGGCAATGGTGCCAGCTATGATGTTCAAATGGAAGCCAGTGTCGATAAGGCAGATATATTTCTTGCGGTAACTGAAGCCGATGAGCTCAATATAATAGCATGTATAGTTGCTAAAAAAATAGGAGCAGTTAACACCATAGCGCGCGTAAGAAATCCCGATTATTCGCGCAATATGACCTTTTTAAAGGATAATCTCGGAGTAAGCTTTATGATAAATCCCGAGGAAGAGTCAGCGGTAGATATAATGAATTCTCTTAAATATCCGAGTGCTTATAGTGTGGATAATTTTATGAACAATAAAGTAAATATGGTGCAGTTTGATGTTGAGAAGAATAGTCCGCTTGATAATCTTCGTTTGCGCGACTTTCATATGACAACCGAGAAAGTTCTAATATGTGCAGTGCTACGTGATGATGAGATAACCATTCCCGATGGTAATTTCATTTTAAAGGCTGGAGATAAAATCCATGTAACCGGCACTCAAAGAGGACTAAAAGAATTTATTATAAAATGCAATTATGAAAATGGCATAGTAAAATCGGTAATGATAATTGGAGGAAGTAGAATCGCCTTTTATTTAGTAGAAAGACTGCTTGAGAAGAGGATTAGAGTCAAGTTAATCGAACAATCGGAGGAGAGGGCGGCAATTTTTGCAGAACGCTTTCCATCGCTTGAAGTAATTCTTGGCGATGGCACCGATCAAGAGCTATTGTTAGAGGAGGGGATCGATCGCTTTGATGCAGTTGTTAGCCTAACAGGCATCGATGAAGAAAATATTATTATCTCGATGTTTGCAATAACTGAGGGAGTTCCTAAAAATATCACTAAGATAAATAGAAATTTTGTAAAGCCTATTGTAGATAAATTGGAATTAGATACTATTATCACTCCTAAAAAAATCATAGCGGATAAAATCATAAGATTTGTTCGTTCCAGAATAAATTCAAAAGGCTCAAGTCTTGAAAACTTTCGTAGAATTATCGGCGGCAAGGTTGAGGCAATCCACTTTACCTTAAAGAAGGATTCCAAGGCACTTAATATTCCACTCAAGGATTTAAAGACTGTGCCAAATCTTTTAATTGCATGCATTAAGCGAGGTAGCGAGATCATTTATCCAGGTGGCAATGATGTTATGAAAAAGGGAGACGAGGTCTTGGTTGTTACTAAGACCAAGTATATCGATGAATTTGACGATATTTTGGTGAGACATGAATAAGAAGATGGTGTTTTTTAGCACGGCAAAAATACTGCAATTTGAAGCGGGCTTAATGCTTTTGCCGGCATTTGTTTCTATTTTTTATGCAGAGGGATGGAGGAATCTATCGTCTTTTTTGATATCAATAGCTATAATATTATTGACCACACTTCCATTTACTCTTAATCCACCTAAAGATAAAAGAGTATATGCTCGTGAAGGACTGGCATCGGTTGCACTTACTTGGATTGGACTTAGTTTTTTTGGAGGACTTCCATTTTTTATCTCGGGTCAAATCCCAAGCATGATAGATGCTTTTTTTGAAACCTCGAGTGGATTAACAACAACTGGCTCAAGTATATTAGACAATGTTGAGGCACTTTCTCATTCTATGCTTTTTTGGAGGAGCTTTACCCACTTTATAGGAGGTATGGGGGTGCTTGTTCTTGCCCTTGCGGTCTTTCCCGATACTCAAATGGGAGATATTCAATTTATGAAAGCAGAGGTACCAGGCCCCCAGTTTGGTAAACTTATGAGTAAATTAAAAAGCACAGCTCAAGCGCTCTATATAATATATATGGTGCTTACTCTAATATTATTTTTGGTACTTGTAATTGCAGGGATGCCCGTTTTTGACTCGCTGCTTCATGCCTTTGGCACGGCAGGCACCGGTGGATTTGGCATTAAAAATGGAGGCGTAGCTCCATATAATTCCCCTCTAATAGAGGTGATATTGGGAATTGGAATGCTAGTTTTTGGAGTTAATTTTAATATCTATTATTTTATATTGATTGGTAAGGCAAAAGATGCTCTAAAATCAGAAGAGTTAAAAGTCTATCTTGGAATTGTAATTGCATCTATAATAATGATATTTTTAAATATCATGCACAGTTATAGCAATAATTTAACTGCGCTTCGCGATTCATTTTTTACAGTATCTTCTATTGTAACAACGACGGGCTTTTCTACAGCTGATTTCGACGCATGGCCATTATTTTCTAAAAATATATTGCTCTTACTAATGTTCATAGGAGGAATGGCAGGTTCAACTGCAGGAGGCCTAAAGGTAAGTCGGGTCATGATATTATTTAAATCTGCAAAGGCTGAGCTTAAGAGAATGATATCCCACAATAGATATGTAAAGGTGACAATAGATAAAAAAGCACTTGATAGATATACCGACAGGTCGATAATGAATTACTTTTTGGCATATGTTGTGATGTTCGCGGTACTGCTGCTTTTGATCTCTTTTTGGCAGGAGGATTTTGCTACGGCCTTTTCTTCAGTCGCTGCAACTTTTAACAATATTGGTCCTGGTTTTAACACTGTAGGTCCAACTCTTAGCTTTAGCGGATTTAATAACATTTCCAAGTTGATATTATCATTTAGCATGATTGCAGGAAGACTAGAACTATTTCCAATTTTAGTATTATTTAGCCCACGCTCGTGGAAAAAATAGGTGGCATAAGCTGCCTTTTATTGAACTATTATTAACAGGCAATACAGAAGCTCTATCCAAAAGATTGAGAACAAGCAATCTAACAGAAAGATTAAATGAGGAAATAAGAAGACGAGAAAGAGTAGTAAGAATATTTCCCAATATAAGCTCAGCAAACAGACTAATAGGAGCAATATTAATGGATATCAACGAAGAATGGATAAGTAGTGGAAGAAAATATATAACACTATAACAATCGTTTTTCCCCACCTCAATTATAATTTTTTCATGGAACCTGTCAATGGATGCTAACGCTTAAACCCTTGACAGAACCCATTACGAAATTGTTTTACTGGTGCGGGAAAACTCATATTTATTATACTAATGAATTTACACAATAAAATGGACTTGACATTTTTTTGTTTCAAATCAAAAAATAAAAATTTATTTCACTAAGGGAGGTAGTCTTGAAAATAGTAGAATTAGAAAATGTTTCTAAACATTATAATGAAAATATTGGGGTTGAAAATATCTCTTTTCAAATTGAAGAAGGAAGTATAGTTGGGCTTATTGGGCCAAATGGAGCTGGTAAATCTACGACTGTCAAATTGATTAGCGGAATTTTAAACAATGACAGTGGAAATATTGAGGTTTTAGGCTATAATCCAGTAAAAGATTTAGAGAAATTGTCTAAGAGATATGGTCTAATGTTCAATAATAGAAGCTCATTGTGGTTTAATTTAAAAGCAATAGATAGTTTAAAGCTGATGAAAAGCATCTATGGTATCTCAAAAAGTAATTTTGATTCAAATTTGCAAAAATATTCTAAAATACTAAATGCTGAGGAACTTTTAGAAAAGCCTGTTCGTGAAATGAGTTTGGGGCAAAGGATTAAAATAGAAATTTTAGTTACTCTTTTACATGACCCCGAGCTTTTAATTTATGATGAACCAACATTAGGACTTGATACATTTGCTAAAAAGCAATTTAGAAAAATACTGGGAGAATTGCGTGAGAATGGAAAGACGATATTAATTACCACGCATGACCTAGTGGATGTTGAGAAAATTGCAGATAGAATTATTCTTATAAACAATGGCTCTAAATTATTGGATTTATCTAGAGAGGAATTTACCAAGATGATTGGTGATAGATTTATTTTGTCTATAAATTCAAAAAATGTCCCAGTATATCTTGAAGAATATCTAGTAGAAACTTCACAATCAACAAGCAGATACATGATTAAAAATGATATATATAAACAGATAATCGAAAAAGTCAGCGAGAAATTTGAGCCATACGAATATAGCATAAATAAGCCATTGCTGGAGGATTTATTAAATGAATACTATCGTCCATAAAATAAATATTATTAAATCATATTTAATAATGTATTTTAAAGAAAAGATGATTTTTCCATTTGAATCGGTTTTTACAGTTTTTAGTTTTATATTAAGAGCTGCCGAAATTTTATTGTTTTGGCAAAGTATAAACAATGCGGGAATAGCGTTTCCTGGATGGGGTCAAGAGAAAATTATGTTTTTCATTTCACTAAATTTCTTAAATATAGCAATAGATTCTTTCAATTTTGGATACCGGGATTTAGAGTACGATGTATCCGAAGGACAATTTGATGTTTATATGACAAAAGGAGTAAATCCATTTCTTTTGTTGAAGTTAGAGAGAATGAATTTCTTATATATTTTTCTTCATGTAGTTATATCGATTCCATTATTAATATATTGTGCTATAAATTTTAAGATCGATACATCATTGTTTTTAATTTCTGTAATAGTATCTATTTTTGCTAGTTTTACTCTTTCAACATTATATGCGATATTTAGTTTATTAGCCTTTAAATTGGGACGAGTTTATATGCTAAGGGAGATGGTATTTTCATTCATGTCTTTTCAAAAATATCCAACAGATATATTTCCTAGAATAATATATGATTTCTTCTTCTATATAATTCCATTAGGTCTTATAAGCACAATTCCAACAAAAATAGCTTTTGGAGAAATCGATCCAGTTTTACCGCTAGTAATTGCATTTTCTTTTGCACTTGTGTCGGCAATTTTAATGAGGAGCTTACAAAAAAAGGCTCTTAGCATGTATAAAGGAACAGGTAATTGATATGAAATATTTAGATGTATTTAAGCTTGGAATAAAGGACTCAAAATACTTTAGATCCAATTTTTACTTTGGTTTTTTGACAATCCCAACATATGCCATATTAACTTACTTTTTGTGGAGATTTGGAGATTTTTCGAATAAGAGCATTGGCTTTACAGAACAGTCGATTATATCTTATTTTATAATTTTACAAATTTTTACTCTTGTATTTCAGCCGGCGATGTATGTAGCATATGAGATGTGGGATTCTATTAATGATGGTTCGATTATCGTTTGGATGACTAAGCCAATTAATTTAATGTTATCAAAGTTCATGGAGAAATTTGCAGCTTTTATCATTCGATATTTGCCTTGCGTCTTAATAATAGGAGTAACTGTCAATCTACTATTTAACGTATCTATATATAATGTATTATATGGGGCGGTAAGCGGATTGTTGGGATTTATACTCTTGTTTTTGATACAATATTTAATTGGAATTCAAACATTTTGGTTTAAGAATATAATATCTTTTAGGGATTTTATATTTGAATTTTTTGGTATAATAGGTGGGACCGTCTTGCCAATTGATTTTTTCCCTAATTGGATAAAGATAATAGCTGAATTTTCGCCACTTCCATATATATATTATGCTCCTTCTAAAATAATTTCTGGCGCAGAATTAAATCCAACCAATTTAATTTTTAAACAACTCATTTGGATAATAATATTATATGCAATAAGTAATTTGCTATATAGCAAAGGTAGGAACAAAGTCGTTCAAGGAGGCTAAATGGCAATTCTCTTTTTAATGAATAATTGTAGCTGAGTATATTTATGATTTTAGCTATTATTGAAAAAGATGCTTAATCGCTAGTTGCGTATTATTTAGCTCACGCTCGTGGAAAAAATAGGTGGCATAAGCTGCCTTTTTTATTGGAAAGATTGACATTTAAAGGCCTTTGTTGTAGAATGAAATCAAGTGGTAGGAGGAATTAATGACAATAGAAGTTGGAGATATTATAGAAGGAAAAGTAAATGGGTTGACCAAATTTGGTTGCTTTATAGATCTTGAAGGCGGTGAAAGCGGACTTGTTCACATCTCTGAGATCTCAAATAGATATGTGCAAAATATAGAAGATTTTGTAAAGGTAGGCGATGTGGTAAAGGCTAAAGTAGTTGAAATCAATGAAAATGGAAAGATAGCACTGTCTATGAAAGCTATTGAAGAGCCGCCAAAGCCATTAATAGAAGAAGGTGATGAGCAATCCCCGTTTGAAATTTTAATGAGTAAATATATTAAAGAGTCCAATGAAAAGATTCAAAGTATAAATCAGCGTACATCTAGAAGAAGGGGATCAAATAAGCCTAAGAAATAGAATGAATGAGTTAGATAACTTTTTAAAAGATGATATTTTTTTAAATGAAAACAAGGTCTTGGTTGCATTTTCAGGTGGACCAGACTCTGTTTTTATGCTTGAAATATTGTCTTTTTTAAAAGACAAATATAATTTAAATTTCGATATCGAGCTCTATCATTTAAATCACTGTTTGCGAGAAAATGCAATTAATGATGAAAAATTTGTAATTGACTATTCAGATAAAAATAAATATAAGTTGCATCTTTCAAGGATTAATGTTGCCGATTTAAAAGATTATGGACTAAATAATATTGAAGAAGCTGGGCGCATAGTTAGATATAATGAATTAAATAAAATAGCTGATGAGATTAATACTAGTACTATAATAACGGCTCATCATTTAAATGACGATATCGAGACTTTTATTATGAATTTAAAGAGAGGAACTGGATTAAAAGGCGCATCAGGCATTAAAGTTCGCGAGGGAAGATATTTTAGACCACTACTTGGAATAAAAAAATCGGATATTTTAAATTATTTGGATGAAAATAATTTGGCATATTGCATCGATGAGACGAATTATGAGATTGATAATACTAGAAATTATATTAGAAATATTATCGTTCCAAAGCTCGAGAAGTTAGATGATGACTTTTATGATAATATGTATAAAATGCTTTTTAATCTTAAAAATGCTGACACCAATTTAAATAGCCTAATCGATTATTTTATTGAAAAAGAGGGGGATGTCCGTGATAATCAAGTATCCTTGCCAGTAAAAAAAATAAAGTATTATTTTAAAAATAGTAGGGCGGAGCTTTATTTTGCAATTATTAATAAGCTTACAGGCTCAACTAAGGATATATATAGTGGACATGTGGATTTGATAGATTCTATTATTAATAGCGATGGAGAATCCTCGATAAAAATCAAGGATATGCTTATTACAAAGAGCTATGGCGATTTGATTTTTACTTTTGGGGATGAGGTGATTTTTGATAAAAGGGATTTTTGTTTATATGATAATCCACCGGGCATTGCGATAGATATGTCTAAAGTAGCGGGTGAGATTGAGTTTACCACAAGAGAGCTTGGAGATAGATTCGAAAGTCGCGGTGGTTTAAATAAAAAATTAAAGGATATATTAATAGATGAAAAGATTCCTAAATACATGAGGGATAAACTATTGGTATTAAGGGATGATTTGGGCATTATATATGTAGAGGGTCTGTGGCTAGTAAAGAGAGTTGAGCCAAGTAAGGACTCAATAGATATAAAATACTTAAGGGAGGTAAAATGAGCCAAGGAATTAAAAAAATTTTATTGACAGAGGAAGATATAAAAAAGCGAGTAAAGGAATTAGGCGTTGAAATTACTCATGATTATATGGATAAAGATTTGATGGTAGTTGGCATCTTAAAGGGATCTTTTATATTTATGGCAGACCTTGTCCGTGAGATCAATCTGCCGCTTTTGGTGGATTTTATGAGTCTGTCGAGTTATGGAATGAACTCGCGATCAACTGGCGAGGTTAGGATATTAAAAGACCTTGATTTTTCAGTGGAGGGTAGAGATGTACTTGTAGTAGAGGATATAATCGACTCGGGCTTTACTCTTAATTATCTTATGGACACTCTTGCTAGGCGAGGTGCAAGCTCGGTAAAGATCGCAGCTTTTTTGGATAAATTTGAGGCGAGAAAAGCCGATGTTAAGGTTAGCTATAGAGGATATGAGGTGCCAAATGATTTTATAGTTGGATATGGTCTAGACTATGCAGAAGGCTATAGAAATCTGCCGTATATTGCAAGCCTTAAGGAGGAGATTTATCAAAAATGAAAAAAGTAAATCTATTTCCGCTGATTTTAATACTGATAATGTTGCTTGGATTCTCACTATCAAGAACCCTATTTACAAGTCTTATGGAGGAACCAATAGATACATCAAGAGCAATAGAGTTAATTAATGGCGGGCATATAAAAAAAGCTAGTCTTGTAAAGGACAAATTGACCTTGATAGACGATGATGGCAAAGGCTATCGCACTATTATTCCCATGATGCTTCAAAATGATTTTTATAATGATCATCTAAAAGACCAAGTTGAAGAAAAAAATATAGTATTTGCTCCTCAGTCGAGTGCTGATGAAGGTTTATTTAGCGGGATGCTTCCATATTTAATAATGGGTCTTGGATTTTTCTTTATATTAAATATGCTCTTTAGACAAGCGAGAGTACAAAATAACAATGTAGATGATTTTTCAAAATCCAAGGCGAAGAGATTTCAACCATCAAATGGCAAGACTATAACATTTAAAGATGTTGCGGGTCTTGAAGAAGAAAAAGTCGAACTGATGGAGATAGTAGATTTTTTAAAGTCACCAAGAAAATATGCTAATATAGGCGCCAGAATTCCAAAGGGAGTGCTTCTTGTTGGTCCTCCAGGAACGGGAAAGACCTATATATCACGTGCTGTTGCAGGAGAAGCAGGAGTACCTTTTTTCTCCATTTCGGGCTCGGAATTTTTGGAGATGTTTGTAGGAGTTGGTGCAAGTCGCGTGCGTGATCTATTTAAAGAGGCTAAGGCAAATGCACCTTGTATAATATTTATAGACGAGATAGATGCAGTCGGAAGAAAGCGCGGCACTGGACTTGGTGGGGGACATGATGAACGTGAACAGACTCTTAATCAGCTCTTGGTTGAGATGGATGGTTTTGAGAAAAACGAAGGCATAATAATGATGGCAGCAACCAACAGACCGGATATTTTAGACGATGCATTGCTTCGCCCAGGAAGATTCGATAGAACAGTCCACATAGGTCTGCCTGATGTGCGTGGACGAGAAGAAATACTTGAGGTTCATGCCAAGGACAAGCCCATGGGAGATGATGTCGACCTTAATAATATTGCAAGGCGAACTCCCGGATTTTCACCAGCTGACCTTGAAAATCTATTGAATGAAGCAGCACTGTTGTCGGCAAGGGCCAATAGATCTTCGATCAATAAGGATATGATGGAAGAGGCGAGCATTAAAGTAATTGCTGGACCTGAAAAGAAATCGAAACTGATAACTCCCGAGGAGAAAAAACTGGTTAGTTTTCATGAGGCAGGTCATGCGGTCATTGGGTATAATCTAAAAAAGACGGAACCAGTCCATATGATTACTATAGTTCCTCGTGGTGCGGCAGGTGGATTTACCTACTCTGTCCCCGATGAGGAAAGATACTATCACACTCGTTCGATGATGATCGATGAGATGATAACTCTTCTTGGAGGAAGAGCCGCCGAGGATTTGATGCTTGGAGATATCTCAACAGGCGCCTCAAATGACATAGATAGGGTAACTAAGATTGCTCATAGCATGGTTGCAAGATATGGCATGAGTAAAAAAATAGGCACTCTTAACTATTCAGATGATCAAAGCCAGACTTTCCTTGGAAATTCAATCGGGCATAGCAAGGCTTATTCAGAGGATATTTTAAAGGATATCGATACTGAAATGCGAGAAATTGTAAGATATTGCTATGACAAGGCGATTGAGATATTAAAGGCTAATAAAGATATTTTAATTACTCTAGCAAATGTGCTTATGGATAAGGAGACTATATATAAAAAGGAATTCGAAGCAATATGTAGTGGCTCCTACAATCCAGAAGATTTTAAAGATGAGAAATTGAATATCTATTAGAATAGAATAAAATTTTAGGAGGATTTAAATGAAGAATACCAAAAAACTGGTTGTATCCGCCATACTGGTATCATGGATATTGGTACTTGGAATGACACAGTTGGGATTTATTCCTATTGGGCCAATTAAAGCAACCACATTACACATCCCTGTTTTAATAGCAGCGATTATCTATGACTGGAAGATGGGCATGGGACTCGGATTGATATTTGGCTTGTACTCTCTATTTCAAAATATGACAAGACCAACTCCACTTAGCTTTGCCTTTCTAAATCCACTTGTTTCAATATTGCCAAGGCTTATATTTCCACTTATTGCAGCCTATCTTTACAAAAAATTAAAGAATAATAAAAATTTAGGCATGCATATGAATATAGTGGGATCACTTGCGATAATAGCTCTTATATATAGCTGCTATAAAGCCTATATTGCCAAGAATACTTTTGGTTTAATTATTGGAGCGGTGCTAATATTGGTGGTAATTGGATTTGTGATTATGGCGCATAGGGAAAAGAGCCTATCAAGTCCTGCATTTATTTCTGCAATACTAGCAAGTGTCTGTCATACATTGATGGTAATGGGCTTGATATACTTGATATATCTAGATAAATATGCACTTGCTCTTGGAATTGAGACAAATGCAGTATTTGGGGTTGTAATGGGAGTTGTAATTTTAAATGGTGTACCCGAGGCCGTTCTTGCTGGAGTAATTGTGGGCGCACTTGCAAGGAGAATTGATGATTTTAGCAATTGATATTGGAAATACAAATGCCGTAATTGGCATATTTAAAGGAGAAGAGAAACTCTTCTCCTTTAGAATAGCAAGCGAACCAAGGCGAACTGCAGACGAGCTCGCCTTTAATTTAGATGGAATGTTTAGATTAAGAGGCATCGATCCTAAGGACATCGATGGATCTATTATATCGTCGGTTGTGCCGGCCTTTACCGATGCCGTTTGTAAGGCGGTTAATCAGCTAACAGGAGCCAATCCACTTGTAATTGGCCCTGGAGTCAAGACAGGCTTAAATATATTATATGATGATCCTAAGGAAGTCGGTGCGGATAGAATTGTAAATGCGGTTGGAGCAATTGATAAATATTCATGTCCGCTTATTATAATCGACCTAGGCACAGCCACTACATTTTGTGTAGTGGACTCAAATAAGAATTATAGAGGTGGAGTAATTGCACCCGGGATTGCAATTTCTGCCGAGGCTTTGTTTCTAAAAGCGGCAAAGCTTCCAAAGGTAGAGCTAAGCATGCCAGAGCATTTCTTAAATAAAAATACAGTCGATTCAATTAGATCGGGGCTATTATATGGAGCAGTCGGTCAAATCGACTATATAACGAGCAATCTAAAACAAGAATCGGGAATTCCAGAAGCCAAAGTGATTGCAACAGGTGGTCTTGCCGAGGTAATTGCAGATAAATCCGAAGAAATAGATATAGTCGATCAGGACTTGACCTTATGGGGACTTGTAAAAATTTATGAGAAAAATACCAATAGGAGATGAATATCCAATATTTTTAGCTCCAATGGCGGGATATACTGATATTAGCTTTAGGAAAATAGCCTTTGAAAATGAATTGCCCTATGCAGTTAGCGAAATGATAAGTGCAAAGGCTATGAGCTATAATGATAAAAGAACTTTAGAGATTTCTAAAACTGAGGGCAGATGCGGTATACAATTATTTGGACATGAACTAGAGGCATTTAGGATCGCTATTGAAGAGCATTTAAATCCACGAGATGATTTCTTGTGGATTGATTTAAATTTTGGTTGCCCTGCACCAAAGATATTCAAAAATCAGGACGGCTCCAGCTTGTTACAATATCCAAACAAAATAAGTGATATTATAAAGACTTGCAAAAAATATTCCAATAAGCCAGTGTCTGCAAAGATGAGGCTCGGAATTGACAATAGTGATAATGCAATTGAGATAGCTAAGATCATCGAAGATGCGGAAGCGGATTTTTTAACAGTTCATGGCAGGACGCGTGATATGGGCTATAGTGGAGCTGCCGATTGGGATATGATATTTAAAATAAGAGAGAGTCTATCTATTCCGGTAATTGGAAACGGCGATATCAATTCCGCCTCTTGCGCGGTTAAGCTTTTGCAATCCAATGATATCGACGGTATTTCAATAGGAAGGGCCGCGGTTGGCAATCCATTTATATTTAAAGAAATTATATCGATCTTAGAAGGCAGAGATTATAAGCTAGATGCCAAGGAAAGATATACTACTATAAAAAGGCATTTTAAATATTTGACAAAATCAAAGGGCGAGAGAAGGGCTGTAAATGATTTTAGAAAGCATTTGATGAAATATTTAAATGAGAAAGAGGGAGCTCCCTTAATAAGAAAGAGTTTAGGTGAAATAAATTCAATTGAGGATATGGATAGAGCTATAGATTTTTTATTTGACAAAGATTGACAAAATATATATAATGAAAGTTATTGATAGAAGCGAGGAATTAAAAATGTCAGAGAAAGAAGTTTTTTTAACCAAAGAAGGTCTTACTAAATTAGAAGAAGAATTAGAAACATTAAAGACCGTTACAAGAAAAGAAGTTGCCGAAAGAATAAAAGTCGCATTAGGCTATGGAGATTTGAGTGAGAATGCTGAATATGACCAAGCAAAGAAAGAACAGGCGCAACTTGAAGAGAGAATAGCTAAAGTAGAGAATATAATTAGTGAAGCTAAAGTGGTTGAAGACCATGAGGTTACTACCGACAAGGTAAATATAGGAACATTTGTCACTGTTCAAGAAGAAGGCGAAGACGAACAAGAGATCTACTGCATAGTAGGAAGTGCTGAGAGCGATCCTCTGAATGGAAAAATCTCGAATGAAAGTCCGCTTGGATCTGCACTTCTAGGCAGGAGAAGAAAAGACGTTGTAAGCGTAAGCACTCCTGATGGCAACACTAAGTATACTATTATTAGCATCAAAAAATCATAAGCATAGTTTATAAGGAGATATAATGGAATTAAATGAAATGCTTCAGATGAGGCGTGAAAAGCTTCAGGCATTAAAGGATATGGGAAAGAATCCATATGAAATAGAAAAATATGATAGAAGTAATTTTGCAAGCCAAATAACGGACAATTTTGAAGATTTTAAAGGCAAAGAAGTTTCTATCGCTGGTCGCGTGATGGCGAAGCGTGGACATGGTAAAGTTACTTTTATCGATATTCAAGATCATACTGGAAGAATACAAAGCTTTTTAAAAATAGACAATCTAAAAGAAGACTATGAAATCGTCAAGCTCTTAGATCTTGGCGATATAGTCGGAGTAAAGGGTGAGGTCTTTAAGACTCATGCTGGTGAAGTGTCGGTAAGAGCTGCGGAGTTTAGCATCCTATGCAAATCACTTCAAATTCTTCCAGAAAAATTTCATGGACTAAAAGACCCCGATCTTCGTTATAGACAAAGATATGTAGATTTAAATGTCAATCCAAATATTAGAGAGACTTTCATTAAAAGAACTAAGATATTAAGTGCAATAAGAAAATATCTGAATGATAGAGGATTTTTAGAAGTGGAAACTCCAACTTTAAATACCATTGCCGGCGGAGCTAATGCAAGACCATTTATAACTCATCACAACACGCTAGATATCGACATGTATCTAAGAATAGCAAATGAACTCTATTTGAAGAGATTGATCGTGGGTGGATTTGATCGAGTTTATGAAATGGGCAAGATGTTTAGAAATGAAGGCATGGATCAAACTCATAATCCAGAATATACTGCAATTGAACTATATGCTGCATATCAAGATTATGAGGATATGATGCATATAACAGAAGATATGGTTTCAACCGTTGCCCAGGAAGTCTTAGGAAGCATGGAGATAGAATATGATGGAAAAAAATATGATCTAACTCCACCTTGGAAGAGAATTAAAATGGCCGATGCAGTGAAGGAATATGCAGGCGTAGACTTTGACAACATCAACAGTGGTGAAGAAGCGGTGGCGATAGCAAAAGAAAAAGGGCTAGAAATTGATCCAGGAAAAGCAACGCGTGGTCATATAATAGAAAAATTCTTTGAAGAATATGCAGAAGAGCATATGTCAGGGCCTGTATTTGTAACTCACCATCCAGTTGAAATATCTCCTCTTGCCAAAAGAGACCCAGAAGATCCAAGATATACTCATCGCTTCGAGGCATTTCTTGCAACTAAAGAAATTGGTAATGCATTTAGCGAACTAAATGACCCAATTGATCAAAGGGCGAGATTTACCGAACAAATCGAAGCCAAAAATGCAGGAGACGATGAGGCTCATCCAATGGATGAAGATTTCTTGAATGCCATAGAAGTGGGATTGCCACCAACGGGTGGACTTGGCATTGGTATCGATAGGCTAGTTATGTTTTTAACAGGAGAAACCTCAATAAGAGATGTTATTTTCTTCCCTACAATGAAGCCAATTGGCTTAGAAAAGGCAGAAAATAAGGATTCGTCAAAAGAAACTTACGACAAACTCACGACAGAAAAAATCGACTTTTCAAAAGTAAAAGTAGAGCCATTATTTGAAGATATGGTTGATTTTGATACATTCGCAAAATCAGATTTTAGAGTTGTAAAAGTTAAAAACTGCGAAGAAGTCCCAAAGTCAAAAAAACTTTTGAAATTTACATTAGATGATGGTTCTCGAAAAGAAAGAGTTATATTATCTGGTATTAACGAATATTACAGTGCAGAGAGCTTAATTGGAAAGACACTGCTAGCGATTTGTACTCTTCCTCCACGTAAGATGATGGGAATCGACTCAGAAGGTATGATTATATCTGCAATTTGCGAGTACGATGGAGAAGAAAAACTTAACTTAATAATGTTGGATGATAATATTCCAGCAGGATCAAAATTATATTAAAGAACATGCTAATTATGAAACTGGGGTTTGTTATGAATCCCAGTTTAATTTTTATAATTAGATTAATAGAATTATTAAGATATACAATAAAATCAATTTAAAGAGAAAATAAATATTAGATAATCTCAGACGATAGAAATTAAAAACTCTATCGTCTTTTTTATACTCAAAATAAGGACAGAATAACACAACAAATTTTCTAAAAAACACTAAATCAATGTAAGATTGAATGAAATCAATATTTATGTTATAATTAAATAAATCTAATGAAGAGAAAAAGAGGGATATTATGGCACTTAACTATAAACCATTATGGATACAGTTAGCAAAAAGGACTAAAAAACAGATGTAATAGTTATGGCGTGGATTACAACAAATGTTATAGCACAAATGGGCAAGGATAAACCAATTACATTTAAGAATTTAGAAAGAATATGCAAGGCTCTATCTTGCACTCCTAATGATATTATTAGTTTTGAATATGAATTTGAAAAAGAGATTTAAAATTAATCATAGATATATTAAAATACAAAAAATATTATTTAAATAGTCAAAAACACTTGACTATTTTTTAAATCTATGATATACTCAAAGTGAAAATAATTAAATGAATAAAAATATAAGAGCGAGCGAAACTATATATAAAGG
>JALEOH010000012.1 GCA_022766605.1 Ezakiella sp. | reverse complement strand
GGACCATTACATTATATTTATCTAGATTACTTGAGTGGAACAGATTATACAGTAGGAAGCTTAGAGTTTGTTAGATTAAACAATAGAGGATTTGGGGTTTCCGCATTCAACTCCGGCTCGATTCGAGTTGTGGGCAATATGTGGGAAGACTCCTTCTCAAGACCAGATTTCCGTAAATCAAAAGAATAAATATATAGAGAGGATTAAAAATCCTCTCTTCTTTTTTAAAAGGAGGAAAATAATGATAATAGACAGTAATAAAATCATAGCATTTACGGGGAGGATTTGAGGGGATAGGATTCGTTAAAAAGAAAATCGTAATTAAGTCCAATCACTCATAATTTTTTTGTCCAATTGTTTGAGAAGAGAGTTACTATATAGATGGGGGTTAAATTAGTTATTATGAATGAATAATTATAGATAATATTCTCATATATTTATAATATAAGTGTCTGTAATTGCTGGGAATATCAATTACAACGAATAACATCAGTTTATCTGCTTGTAGAGAGGTTATTATTTTATTTTTAAGTCGATATCCATGGTATTTCATAAATTATAAAGATTTCTATGCTTATGTAATAAGACCGAATATTCGGTCTTATCTTATTTAAATATAAAACTAGCGGTCTTAGTTTCTTGATCCTAGAAGATATCCTTTCCTTCTTCCATGCCAAGAGCCTTGGCTATATTTGATATAGAAAGATATATTCTCTCATTTTTAACAGATGGTTCAGTATCGGCTTCAAATGGAATATCATTTACATAAAATACTAAGCCCGTCATTGGGATTTTGATAATAATTCCTTCCTTTTCATTTGATAATCAAAAAAGCCCCAACATCATTAGGGCTTTAATTATAGATTCATAAATACTATGCCTGAAAATTCACTGCCGACATGGACTCCAAGAGTTGGAGTTACATTGGCTCTTGTGTAGAACTTGGCATTTGCTATTTCATCTGAGAAGACTTCTTCTATCCGCTCGCAATAGCTTTCGTCGTTGCCATAAAGTGTTGCGAGATAGTAGTCTTTGTCTGCGAGTTTATCAAATTGTGATTTTAAAAACTTTATCGCCTGCTTTTCAGAGCGGACATTTTTTAATATTTCAAGATTGGCAGCATGCAGTCTAATAATTGGCATTATGCTAAGAGCGGTTGCTATATAGCCTTTTACAAGTGGAACTCTGCCTCCTTTTATGAGATTTTTTAAATCTTTAAAATAGACAAATATATTGGTCTTCTCGATTGCAGCTTCGATAATATTAGCGACTTCTTCAAAGTTTGCTCCATTTTTATAGGCATTTATGCCAGCCATTAGCGGAAAGCCCTCGCCTAAAGAGGCGCTCTTGCTGTCGATAATCTTTATATTAAAATTATCTTGCGACTCTGCTGCTAACTTTAAATAATTATAAAAGCTAGATAAAGTGCTTGACAAAGTCATTATTATAATGTTCTTGATGCCACGCTCATGTATATCTTTAAAGGCATTGATTAGATAGCTAAAGGAGGCTATTGAGGTTGATGGAATTTCAGTTTTCATCATCTCGTAAAATTCTGCCCTTGTGATATCGACTCCATCGGTGTAAGTCTTGTTGCTAAAATTTATCGAAAAGGGAATTATATAGATGTTATTCTCTTCGATATATTCTTGCGGCAAGTCACATGCCGCATCAATTATAAATGCTATTTTTTCCAAATTTCTCTCCTACAATCTCTTATTTATAAATTCGCAAATCCCCTCATAATCGTCCAAACTAAAAGGAGTTTCCTCACCAGTTGTCATGTCTTTGATATTTATCATTCTATTTTTAACTTCGTCTTCGCCGATTATTACGACAAATGGAATATGCTCTTTATTTGCATAGTTTAAGGATTTTTTTACTCTGCGATCGACTTTTTCTATATCGGCTTTTATTCCGCGAGTTCTTAAGCCTTGTGTAAATATAAAGCTGTCTTTTTTTGTTTCAAGAGGAATGATGAATAAATCGATGTCGCTTTTTTTCTCATCGCCTTCCTTTGCCTTTAATACTTCATATATTACATCTAGTCCAAAGCTCATGCCTACTGCAGGATAGCTATTGCCATCGTCGATAAAACTGGTTATTATATTATCATATCTGCCACCACCGCCAAGCGATAGATTAAAGTCATGCTCGCCAATATTTCTTTCCTTCAAGAAGATCTCCCACACAGTGCCGGTGTAGATGTCAATGCCTCTAGCAAGATATGGTGCATAGAGCATGCTCTTCCATGCTGGAGTGGAAGTTGTAAGCGCACGGAGTTCATCCATTTCTAAAAAGCCTTCTTTTAGGATTTCGCTTGTGCTATTTTCGTATTTTGCTTTTAAATCCTCATAGCTCATGCTAAAGCTATTATATAATTCATCATAGCTCTTACTACTTAGTCCAAGCTTTATAAATTCCCTCTCTAGCTCTTCTTTGCTCATCTTGTCTAGCTTATCTACTAGCATTACCACACGTCGAAGAAGTTCATCTGACATTTCGCCAAATATGCTTTTAATTATTCCATATAATATCTTTCTATTATTGTATCTTATCTCAACCTCAAGCCCAAGTTCGCTATATGCTTCGTGAGTTAAATTCATAAACTCTGCTTCTTGCAAAATAGAACTTACGCCAACTACATCGACATCGCATTGTGTAAATTCACGATTGCGCCCAAGTTTAACAGGTCCATCGCGAAAGACTTTGCCTATTTCATATCTTTTAAAAGGAAGGCTTATGCCGCGATTGGAGCTAATGAGCTTAGTTAGACAAATGGTCAAGTCATATCTTAGTCCAAGCTCACGCTTGCCTTGGTCGGATAATTTATAAATTTCATTTAAAATATCGGCATCAGACGAATATTTGCTAGTTAGTAGATCGAGCATAGAAAGGATGGGCGTCTCTGCCGGAAGAAAGCCATATCTTTTAAAGACATCTTTTAGTCTGTCCTTAATCGATTCTCTTAAGCTTTGTTCGCTCGGCAGATAGTCATAGGTTCCTTTTAATGTCTCAAAAGTTTTAGCCATCTATTTCACTCCATCTATCCGTTGTGGTGCCTAGCTCCCAATATTTATTATTGTTAAAGCCAAATTCCTTTATCACATCGAGTCCAAGTTTTCTCGTGTGCGCAGCATAGCTTCTTGGATTGATTTGATTGACAAAAGTAAGAAGATATTTATATCTCTTATTCATCTCCTTGAGCGATGTAAAGAAGAGTTTGTTAAGAGCGTCGGTGCCTCTTAATTCTTTTACAATGCAAATTGGTCCATATTGATATGAGTTTTCTACGCTCATTATCTCGCCCTTGTAATTATCCTCGTGAAGTCTTTCAATCATATACTCAAATAGTGGCCAACTGCTCCAATATTCCCAGCTAGCTGCTAGTGCATAGCCGAGGACTTTTTCGTCGTCGGTAAGTATTGTAACTCCATTTTCTTTTTCGATCAATTCCTTCCATTGCTCTTCGGTTAATTTGGTAGTTACAAATCCCTCTTTTTTATCCTCAGGCGAAATAGTATCTACATGAAAGAGCTTTTGCAATTCCATCAACTCTGGAATATCTTTAATTGTTGCCATACGTGCAAATGTTTCCATAATTCTCTCCTAAATAAAATTAAATTGACATTATTGACATCCCAATGCAGGATACGCATGATATACATGCTATCAAAAATATTACTGATAATACTAGCCCTATAATCGAAGTGATTAGACCGTATTTTGCAAGCGAATTGCTTGGATCGTCCTTCCTTGCTTCAAGTGCTAAGTAGACGCCAACGATTCCTGAAACAACCCCAACTACACTTAAGCCTTGCGTCAGCCCAAGCACAATTGCAATCATTCCAAGTATTAGCGAAATAAATCCATAATTATCCCTATTCATAAATTCCTCCTTTTATTATATTATCAAATCATTTTTAATTTTGCAATAGATTAAAATCGGCTACCTCTCCAACTAAGAATATTAATGGGCTTATTAGCTCGTCTTTATATATATCACAAGCTATATCACAGAGTTTTGCTCTGATAATCCTTGCATGCTCTCCATAGGCATCGATAATAAAGCAGGCGGGAGTATTTTTATCCATACCATGTTCTATTAATTTCATCGCAATTTTAGTAGAGTTGGCTCTTGCCATTAAAAAGACCAAAGTGCCACCGATTTTACTAATGGCATCGAAATTTAAATGGTCGAGATTATGATCTTTACTATGCGCAGTAAATACACTAAAGCTACGTGCGAGTTCTCTATGGGTAATTGGAATTCCAAAAAAACTTGCCGCACTTGTTGCAGAGCTTATGCCGGGCACTATTTCTACATCTACTCCATGACTTGTTAAAAATTTAGCTTCCTCGCCTCCACGACCAAAGACGAAAGGGTCGCCTCCTTTAAGACGCACAATCATCTTACCGGTCTTGGCATATTTATATATAAGCTCATTTATTTTATCTTGGCTGATATAATCCTCTCCAGCGATTTTTCCTACATAGATCTTCTCGGCATTTTTATTGTCGTTCATTATTTCTTCATTCATGTACTTGTCATATAAGATAATATCAGCCTCATCTATTAGTCTTTTAGCTTTAATTGTAATTAGATCTTTATCTCCAGGGCCTGCGCCAACTATATATACTTTCATTGCTACCTCTGTTTATTCATACCCAAAATGTGAATAATACTGTCATATTGGGTAAGGAATAGTTAAATAAAGTTATTGGAGGTATTTATGAAGATATTACATGTACTGCAACAACTCCCCATGAAGACGGGCAGTGGAGTCTATTTTTCTAATCTAATAGATGAATTTAATAAGCTTGGCGTGGAAAATATTGCACTTTATGCAATAGAGTCCCCTTACAAGGCAGACCTCAATTGCAAAAGCTACGAGGTGGAATTTAATACACCAAAGCTCCCTTTCCCAATTCCTGGCATGAGCGATATAATGCCATATGAGTCGACGAGATTTTCTGATGCAACAAGAGCGATGCTTGACGATTACTTAGCCGCATTTGAAAATAGATTGACAAAGATTAAAGAAGAGCATGACTTTGATATGATCTTTTGCCATCATCTATTCTTAGTGACCGATCTTGTAAGAAGGCTCTTTCCCGATAAAAAGATATATGCCTTTAGTCACGGAACCGATCTAAGACAGGTCGATCGATATCCAGGATTTTTAAAGTCCTTAACAGCCATTAAAGATCTCGACCATATCTTTACAGTTAATCCCAAAAACATAGACGAGATAATAAAGCTTTTTGATATCGACAGAGATAAAATCACCAATATTGGCGGGGGCTTTAATCAAAATATATTTAACGACGATTATATAAAAGATGGACTTGAAAAAAATGAAAAAAACGAAAAAAATGAAAAAAACGAAAAAAATGAAAAAGATGATAAGGATGAATTGAAGATAATCTACGCTGGTAAGATATCTCCATCCAAGGGTGTGCATGCACTTGCGATGGCTCTTCCAATAATCGAAGAAAAATACCCAAATGTCAAAATGCACTTAATTGGTGCGGCTGATGATGAAACAAAAGAGGAATTATCTCGCGAGGCGGAAGGCTCAAGCAATCTACTAGTATATAATTCGCAGACTCAAGAGTCCATGGCCAAAATACTAAAAGAGGGCGATGTATTTGTACTTCCATCCTATTTTGAAGCATTGGGTCTAATTGCAATTGAAGCTCTTGCTTGCAGAAAATTTGTCGTAACAAGCGATATAGAGGGACTAAAAAATCAATTGGGAGAAGTTGTAAATAATTCCGGCGCGATAATATACACCAAACTTCCACGAATATATGATCTTGATAAGCCCTATGAAGAGGATATAAAAGACTATGTGGAGCGTCTTGCAGAAAATATCATCGCTCAATTAGATAAAGTTGTGCGCGGTGAAATAATTAGCGATGAAATAATGAAAGAGATAGACAAAAACTCTTGGCAAGCTCTTGCAAAGAAAATCTATGATATGATAAATTGAAGAAGGTTATAATCATGATGTCGACACTCGCAATTATCTTTGGAATAGCTGCAATAGTATTTGCAATATTAAATCTAATATTTTTGAAAAAAAATAAAGACTCAAAGCTCTTTAGATTTTTAAGCATCTCTTGCACCGCAATTGTACCAGCGCTGTTTTATGTAGAAGCTGCCCAATATGTAATAAAAAAGGACATTGCAGCCCTAGAGGATGTAGTAGTAACAATTGCCAATATAGTATTGGGACTTGTAATAGCATCGATTGTAATTAATTCAATATCACTTTTAAAAAAATAAAAATGCCCCTTAAATTAAATAAGGGGCATTTTTTAAAAACTTTTATTTAAAAACTTTTATTTAAAAACTTTTATTTAAAAACTTTTATTTAAAAACTTTCACTCTTTTTGAAATATCCTCCACATCCTTGGCATCGGGGAAGGACTCAATTCCACCAAAAGGCATTTGCGCAAGAAGTACATATCCCTCTGGAATGTCAAACATCTTTTTCATCTTGTCATCGATGACAGGATTGTAGTGTTGAAGGTTTGCACCAATTCCCTTTTCAGCAAGAGCTGTCCAAATTGAAATTTGAAGCATGCCATTGGATTGATTGGCCCATATTGGGAAATTGTCGGCATATCTATCGAATTGTTCTTGCATGCTCTTAACCACATCGCTATCATAAAAATATAATACAGTTCCATAGCCCGCTTTAAAAGAATCTATCTTTTCGCGAGCAACCTTTCCTCCAAATTCATCATATATCGCGTCCCATAGCTTATCGTGCTTATCGCCAAGAGCTAGCACAACTTTTTGACTTTTCATATCAAAAGCATCGGGAACTAGCCTTACCATATCTTCAACTAGAGCTTGAATGTCTTCATCACTCATGCCAATCTCCTTATTGAGGGCATAAATACTACGTCTTTTTAAAAGTGCATCTTTAATCATATTATCTTCCTTTCTTTATTTATTGAACTACGAATCAATTGTCGAAGTGTCAATAATATTTTACCCAAAATTAGAAATGATTACACAAGCATTCATATATTATTTAGTAAATTGGGGTATAAATCCTACGAGGTGAATTATGAGCAAATTTTTAGGACCAATACATTATATAATGTATGAAAAGATTAAATTTCAAGATATATTAGTTAAAGAGCTCTTATCAAAAGAGGAGTTAGTTGAGCTAAATAAAAAATTAGCTCCGGTTAGTAATGATGACTTGGAAAATTTAATAGATGGGGACAATATCCATGGATGGCTTTCAAGTCAAATCGACATAGTAGAGTCAAGGCTCGCCTATGCAATTAAGAAGAAAGACAATGCAAAAGAAGTATTTTATAATTTTGGAAAAAGTCTTCCAAAAGAAAACTATGCTAGCAACGAAGAGTTATTTAATGCCATCAATTTAATAATATTAGATGGCATGCCCTGTGACCATGCACTAAGAGTGGAAGAAGACGGTGATAAGCTATATCTAATTACAGTTAATGACTTGCATGAAAAATATCAAGAAGACCCACTCTCGATCGACCCAAGCAAAAGTCTCGATAACTCTTGCGAAGGTAGCCACGACCACGATCATCATGACAGCTTTGATATAAAATCAAAAAGCGCACACATTAATAATGATAAATCTTCACTATTTTACGAATTAAGGCAAGCCCTACTTGCAGGCTTTTTAGAAGATTATATCGTCCAATTAGAAGGCAAAAATATTATAATATCAAAAAAATAAGCCCCTCTTGGGGTATACATAAATTATATTTTAATTAATATTCCATAATTTTAGCTAATATTTTATTGCAATATAGAGATGATTGTGTTATAATGATTGTTAGGAGGTGTTCTCATATGAGAAAATTAATTTGTTTGGCGCTTGCTCTTGTGCTAAGTCTTGGCGCAGTGAGCATCTACGCGGAAGAAGGAAAAGAAGAAGTCTTTGATGGCTATAAGCTATCGGACAATGGCACTAAATTTATCGTAGATGGTAAAGTGAATGAAAATCTTAAGACCGTACTTGTAGAGTATTGGGATAAGAGCGGCGAAGAGCCAGAGCCTGTAAAATACAATCTAGTTAAGATCCGTGATTTTGCAGAAGCACTTAAAGATACTGATAGAAAATTTAGCGTTTCGTGGAATGCCGATGAAAGAAAAGTAATTTTAACAAGTGGCGAGGCTTATGAAGCAAAAGGCGGCGAGCTAACAGCTCTTGACATGGAAAACGCCAAATGCGAAGCTCAACAAAATATAACTTTTGTCGTCAATGGAGAAGAAAAGGAATTTGCAGGAATCTTTATAAATGGCGAGAATTATGTACTTACTTCAAGACTTGCTTCGGCTCTTGAAGTTGGCTTTACACAAAGCTTAAAAGAAGAAAATACCAATATAGTCTATACAACTGACTCAGATATTCCAACCATTGGTGTGGAGGATCTAAAGGCTAAAATTGCCGAGAAAGACTATACTATTATATATAGTTGGGGGCCATGGTGCTATTATTCAAAGCTAAGTCAACCACAAATTCAAAAGCATGCTAAGAGCTTGCCAGAGAATGCTCAAATAATTGGAATCGTAAATAGATATAAAGCCTATAAGTTAGATGATCTATCTGCGATATATGAAGAAAGTGGTAAGGCTCCATGGGAAGAATTTGCAGGAACTAAGGAGATCTACGATTATCTAACCGAGATCTATGCAGGTGAAGAGGATGCACTCAATTATTTTCCAAGAATATTTATAGTCGACAAAGAAGCTAAGAGAGTTGGAGAAGACTATAATGATATTTGGGATAAGCTAGGAGAAGAATATTATAAAGCTCACAATATGGCTGAAGAAGATGAAATGAGCGACGAAGAGTTTGATGCATTTTATCCAACGATAGGAGATGCATTCTTTAAGCAAATAGAAAAATAAAAATCTGCACAAAGCACTATCATATTTTGTTTTTCATTACTCCTTTTTAAAGCAAAAGCTCTGGATTTCCAGAGCTTTTTGCTTGTATTGTTTAGGCATCACTTCTTGCAAAGCCATTTTTCATTAAGCAGCTTGAAGTGTAGAGTACCTTGTCTAATAATTCGTCAGTTTGTGTTTTGGCAATATCTGCAATCTTTTGATTTACTTCTTCGAGATATTTACATATATCGCTTGGAGCTTTTTCTTTAAAAGCCTTATCGGTCTCATTTAATATTTCGCGACATTTTGACTGAAGAGCCTCTTGATATCTTTCGATATGATT
The DNA here is from genome assembly GCA_022766605.1 of Ezakiella sp. Lineage (GTDB taxonomy): Bacteria > Bacillota > Clostridia > Tissierellales > Peptoniphilaceae > Ezakiella. The sequence goes on along the minus strand of JALEOH010000012.1, from coordinate 18,696 downwards.
GCTATTTTCTGCAAAATGTGCATCGGCAAGAGCGCCAATGATGCGATTGGTCCAATAGAAGTCGTCTGTCGTGACCTTATTTGTAGTATTTTTAAGATAGGCTGGAGTGTCTTTAACATTTGCATAAAATGGGACGACTGCATTAAATACATTGCTACCAAGGCTAATCCATTCGATGGATTGAATTTCGCTTGGCATATAGCCTCTTATTTGAACCAGTCCCATTACATTGTTGCGGTTGATGCCGATTGGACGATACATGCCCTTTTTCGTTGGGTCGGCATGCTTTGCATATGGATCATAGTCAGTTCCTTGGAAATGGTGACTAAGTGCATATTTGATATCCTCGACCGTGATCTTTCTTTCTGGAATGAGCATCCATGGGATATCATCCGACTCTGGACGAAAATCCGAATCAAGTCCATCCCAATAAAAGCCGCGTGGTGAAAAATAACGATGTAGTATCCAAGCACGTGGAGTGTTGTAAGTGTGATCGCTGTCACTGTGGCTACCAAAGGCATCGCGTGGATTTAAATTTCCATCGCTCGATAGATCGAGATGATGCTCTTTTATAAATTCTCTTAAATCGCTTGAGCACATAAATTCTTTTTGTTCGCCAAATGCATCTTCTAAATCAAAGTGATCAAGACCCAATTGATTGGGCATTATTACATAGTGATCATCGGGCACGCGCCTTGCAATCCAATGATGACCTCCAATTGTCTCAAGCCACCATATCTCGTCTTTATCTTGAAATGCAATTCCATTCATTTCATATGTTCCATATTCCTCAAGAAGAGCACCGAGTCTAATTACTCCTTCGCGAGCTGATTTGATATATGGTAGGGTAATTGTTACCATATCCTCTTCGCCAATTCCCCCAAAGACTTCAGGACTGTAATTATCCTCGCCTTCTTTGCCATTGGCCTTTTGATATTTTACAAGCGGATCAGCTCCTAGCACGCGTTCATTCGTGGTTAAGGTTTCTGTAGCCGTCATGCTTACATTTAGCTCATTTACACCAAATGCACCCCATACTCCCTCGCTGTCGTCTGCATTTGGCATTGCAGTATATCTCATAGGATTATCGGGGAGAGTTATTTCAACTTTGGAAATAACTGACTTGTAATTGCGTGGTTGATCAGCAGGCTCCACTACGATATGCTTTTTAGGATTGAAAACGCCAGATGGGCTATCCTCATTTCTTGCAACTAGAGTCGAGCCGTCATAACTAGCGAGCTTGCCCACTAATATTGTTGTACATGCCATAATAATTCCTCCTTATTATTTATTGAGCTTGTGCTCATAACCATTATATAACTTGTTAAAATAATTTGCAAGTGCTAACTTTATAATTTATCATCGATAAAATCATTTAATATTAATTTAATCGTCTTATCGAATAATAATAAATCCTCATCCTCAAAGTCGAAGTGGTCGTTGTGGTGCGGGGCGGACAATTTGCTACCAAGTTTTAGATGAATTGCCTTGCCTCCGCGCGCTTTAACCATATTCATATATTTAGTCACATCCTCGCTCGCACCAAAGTCGGGAGTGCGGCTGGTCTTAATATCATTTTTATTTAAAAGCGAGATTATATCATCTACCAGCTTATCATCATCCTCTTTATAGCTCTCGGCACTTCCCACTACTTCGAGTGCAGTCCTAGCTTTAAAATCCCTTTCAATCTCACTTAATGCATCATTTATATTTTTCATAAATAAATCCATGCCATGATTGGAAGATGCTCTTGCGTCGACTGCTATAGTGCATTTTGGCATTATAATATTTACCGCCTCTCCTCCGGATATCTTTCCAACATTAAAAATAAATTTATCATCGAGATAATCAATAACTGAATTTATTTTATTGATAAAGCTAATTGCCATGTCAAGTGCGCTTATGCCTAGTTCGGGAGCACTTGCACAGTGGCTTGCCTTGCCGATAAAATCGATCTTTAATTTTTTAGTTGCAAGAAAATTGGTTGAGCCAACTCCAATTGTGCGCGGAGCCTCTCCAAGGCCAATATGATATCCAATGACTAAATTTACATTTTCGAGCAGGCTTTCATCAAGCGACATCGCTCCTCTAACATCTTCCTCGGCTGGTTGAAATAATAATTTTATACCTCTATGAGGCTTGATTTTATTTATATATATAGCTAGGCTTAGTAAAAGTGCGATATGTCCATCGTGACCACAGGCGTGCATATTGCTCTTTGATCTAAAATTATTTTTAGCTGGATAGTGATCTGATTGGGCCTCTTCTATTGGAAGCCCATCGATATCCGACCTAATTAAAATATATGGACTCTCTCCACTAAAGGTAGCAAGAACGCCAGTATATCCAGCATCTATATCATCGTAGCCTACAGGATGATCTCCGTAGAGCGCTTTGCCATAAGTCAAGTGGCAATCATAGTCTTTTAAAATATTTATTATCTCCTTAGTCGTTCTAAATTCATTAAAAGAAGTCTCGGGAAATTGATGAAAATATCTTCTAGTATCAATAATATCCATGAATATTACCTCCATAAAGTTTATTATAGCACAAAATTATATTTAGTGATATTGTTAGTATTTTTACTATTTTAGGCAGCAATGAAATATAGCAAGCCATTATGACAATGACTTACTAAAATAAGCAAAGGAGGATTTTGTTATGATGAAGTCATTTCAAAGATTTATAGCTCTTCTAATTATGCTAGTGTTTACGCTAAATATTTTTATTGCTAATTTTTGTAAAATATGATATACTTAGCTATGAGATTTTAAAGGGAGGATAAATGAATAAGAGAGTAGACATGTTAAATGGACCCTTGCTTGGTCCTGTTATTTTATTTGCATTGCCTTTAATGCTAACATCAATTTTACAATTGCTTTTTAATGCGGCAGACATAATAGTTATTGGAAAATTTTCTACACAAGAGGCTTTGGCGGCAGTTGGCTCAACGGGGCCTGTAATTAATCTTACGGTAAATATATTTATTGGCATTTCAATTGGGGCATCGGTAATTATGGGGAAATATCTTGGAGCGAGGGATTTTGAAAATTCACAACTTACGCTTCATACATCGATTTTAATTTCGGTGATTGGCGGATTTATGGTAATGGCACTTGGATATTTTGCATCAGGCCAAATACTCGCAATGATGAATACTCCAGAGGAGGTTTTAAAGCTAGCGACTTTATATCTTAAGATATATTTCTTAGGGATGCCGGGGGCTATGGTATTTAACTTTGGTTCATCGCTATTGAGATCGGCAGGGGATACAAGAAGTCCGCTATATTTTTTAGCATTTTCAGGCGTAGTAAATGTGGTTTTAAATTTGATCTTGGTAATCTATTTTAAAATGGGCGTAGCAGGAGTTGCAATTGCAACTGCAGTTAGCCAATATGTGTCAGCTGCTTTAATAATAATTAGTCTTATGAAGGGCGATCAAGTTATGAAGCTCGACCTCAAAAAGCTGAAGATAAGTTGGAATTTAGTTGGCGATATGCTAAAAATTGGAATTCCCGCAGGACTTCAAGGAGCGTTGTTTAGTATCTCCAATATTATGATTCAATCGACCATAAATAGATTTGGTTCAGCAGTTATGGCAGGCAATACCGCAGCGGGAAATATCGAGGGTTTTGTATATATGGGAATGAATGCCATTTATCAGGCAGCTCTTAGCTTTACCAGTCAAAATATGGGCGCCAAGCAATATCACAGAATAAGGGATATTTATAAGACGACCATGCTAGTTGTTACGGGAATTGGACTTGTGATGGGGATGGGAAGTTATTTTCTTGGCAATCACTTGTTGAAACTCTATACTAATGATGCTGAGGTAATTATGTATGGACTTGAGAGATTAAGCGTAGTTGCATTTTATTATGCGCTATGTGGACTGATGGATGTTCAAGTAGGCGTGCTTCGCGGCATGGGCTATTCGATTTCGCCAATGATAATAAGCCTTATTGCAGTTTGTGGTTTGAGAATAGTTTGGATACTCTTTGCATTTCCGCTTAATCCAACAAGACTAATGGTCTATTGGTCCTATCCAGTAACTTGGATAGCTGCAGCAATTCCTCTATTTATATTATATAGACGAGGAATAAAGAAATTGGATAATAATATTGCTGCCGAGGTGGCAAGATAAAATTTTCGGCGAGAAAAAACTCGCCTTACTACATAAAAGGTTAAAAAATAATTACGAATTTTTTTGGAAATTAAAATAGCGATGCACGATAAACGTTACAACTAGCGGTGTTATAGCGTTTAATTTTATTTCTAAAAAAGAGTAAAAAATAGTTGACAAAACGGTTACAAAATGTTATAATGTACTCAAGTGAATTAAAGCGAAACAAGTGAGCAAGTTTAAAAACTGTGATTAAGCTCACCATCAAACATAATTCACAAAATAAACATAGGAGGATTTAATATGAAGAAACTTATTTCTATATTGCTAGCATTAGCAATGACACTCTCACTAGTAGCATGTTCTAAGAAAGACGACGCTACTTCAAAAGACGCACCAGCAAAGGGAGACGACGCACCATTTCATATTGGCGTTCTAACTGGTACAGTATCTCAATCTGAAGATGAACAAAGAGGTGCTGAATCGATGATTAAAAAATACGGCGATGTTAAAGATGGCGGATATGTTATACTTAAAAACTATCCTGACAACTTCTCAGCTGAACAAGAAACCACAATTCAACAAATCGTTTCATTCGCAGATGACCCAAAGATGAAGGCCATCATCATCAACCAAGGTGTTCCAGGAACCTCGGCTGCTATTAAGCAAGTTAAGGAAAAGAGACCTGACATTCTATGCTTTGTTGGTAACTCACAAGAAGATCCTAACTTAGTTGAATCGGTTGCTGACCTTGTAATCGACCCAGACAATGTTACTCGTGGATATCTAATTCCACTAGCAGCTCAAAAGATGGGCGCTAACACATTTGTCCACGTTTCATTCCCAAGACATATGTCAATCGAACTTCTTTCACTAAGAAAGGATATCATGGAAGCTACTTGCGATAAGATCGGCATGAAATTCGTTATGGAAACTGCTCCAGACCCAACAAGTGACGTTGGTATCCCAGGCGCACAAAACTTTATTCTTGAACAAATGCCAGCATGGGTTGAAAAGTATGGTAAGGATACAGCATTCTTTGCAACTAACGACGCTCATACTGAACCAATGCTTCTAAAGGTTGCTGAACTCGGCGCCTATTTCGTAGAACAAGACCTTCCATCACCAATACTTGGATATACTGGTGCTCTTAACCTCGATCTTAAGGAACAAGCAGGCGATTGGCCAGCAATCCTAAAGAAAGTTGAAGAAACAGTAGTTGAAAAGGGAGCTTCAGGACACATGGGTCTATGGGCATTCTCATTTGGTTATTCAACAACTCAAGCTTTGACAGAATTAGCTAAGAGATGTATCGAAGGCAAGGCAGATTTCAAGAGTCTAGATGATATTAAGACTATATTTGGTGAATTTACACCAGGTGCTGAGTGGGGCGCTTCATGGTATATCGACAATGAAAACAGAAAAGAAAGAACCAACCACGCACTAGTTCTTCAAGACACTTATGTACTAGGTAGCGGTTATCTAGGCATGACCAAAGAAGAAATTCCTGATATCTACAAGATGTTAGACGATTTCAAAGCTAAACAATAATTTTTAGAGTTTTGGGCTGATGGCGGGCTAGACCCAAAGTCAGCCTTATTTTTTAAGAGAGGTGAATATGTCAACTATATTAGAATTTAGGAATGTAGGTAAGAGCTTCTCGGGCAATCACGTTTTAAAAGATGTAAGCTTTAAGCTTGAAGAGGGAAAGATATTGGGGCTTGTTGGAGAAAATGGTGCTGGCAAGTCGACGATGATGAATATACTCTTTGGCATGAGCTTTATTAAAGAAACGGGAGGATATGAAGGAGAGGTCTTGATAGATGGTGAGGTGGTGAACTTCAACAATCCGTCTGAAGCTCTCGAGAAGGGCATCGGCATGGTGCACCAAGAGTTCTCGCTAATCCCTGGCTTTACTGCATCCGAGGATATTTTATTAAATAGAGAGATTACTAAGCCAAGTTTAATTAGTAAAATGTTTGGTAAAAATTTAAGTACACTAGAAAGAGAAAAGATGGACGATGTTGCAACCGAAGCTATTGGAAAACTCGGACTTGATATATCGGCCAAAGCCCAAGTAAGGGATATGCCTGTTGGGCATAAGCAATTTATTGAAATTGCACGTGAAGTTTCGAAAGAAAAAGTAAAATTGATAATATTAGATGAACCGACTGCAGTTTTAACAGAGAGTGAAGCAGATATACTTATTGCTGCAATGAAATCACTCGCAGCAAGGGGCATTGCAATGATATTTATTTCTCACAGACTAAGAGAAGTAATAGATGTTTGCGATCAAATAGTCGTACTTCGCGATGGCGAAATAATAAAAGATACGCCAAACGAAAATGTAAGCATAGTAGATGTTGCTAGCTGGATGGTCGGCAGAAGCATGGATAAGGGATCGGGAGAAAGAGTTTATCGTGAGATCAACACTCCTCCGGTTATGACAATTAAAAATCTTTATGTAGATATGCCAGGAGAGGCCGTGCGCGATGTTAGCCTTGAGGTTAGAGAAGGCGAGATACTTGGCCTTTGCGGTCTTGCAGGTCAAGGAAAGCTAGGCATACCAAATGGGGTAATGGGGCTCTATCCTGCAGGAGGCGAGGTCACTTACAAGGGAGAGAAGCTAGATATTAAAAATACTGCCGAGACGCTAAAGAAGAGAATTGCGTTTGTAAGTGAAGATAGACGCGGAGTCGGGCTCTTACTCGATGAGGGCATCGATTGGAATATTGCTTTTGATGCAATGCAAGTCCACGATAGATTTTTAAAGAAAGTCGGTCCTTTTAAATTCAGAGATGATAAGGCAATGGAAGATGAAACATTAAAATATATCGATGAGCTTGAGATTAGAACTCAAGGGCCTAAGGAAAAGGCGAGAAATTTAAGCGGCGGCAATCAACAAAAAGTCTGCCTTGCAAAGGCATTTGCAGTTGAACCAGAGTTCTTATTTGTAAGTGAACCAACTCGTGGTATCGACGTTGGAGCTAAAAAATTAGTGCTTGACGCACTTAGAAAATACAACGAAGACCACGGAACGACTATTGTTATAACCTCGTCCGAATTAGAGGAGCTAAGAAGCATTGCAGATAGAATTGCAGTTATATTTGAAGGAAAGGTCTTTGGCATATTAAAGCCAAATGATCCAGTAGAGTACTTTGGTCTAATGATGGCTGGTACTGATCCTAAGGAGGTATTAAATGAAAGACAAAAATATAATTAAAAAAATCGGTCTCCCAAGGATTATAATAATGCTATTTATAGTTGTACTTTTTGCAGTAGGTGCAGCAGTAGGGGTCGACCTTAAAAAGTCCTTTATAGACGTTTTAAATAGATTTGGCATGAATGCCATTTTAGTTCTTGCAATGATCCCAATGATTCAATCGGGTTGCGGACTAAACTTTGGGCTTCCCGTTGGACTAATTGGAGGCATGCTTGGAGCAGCGATAAGCGTGGAGTTTAGGCTTCAAGGATTTGCTGGCGTAATGGCAGCAATGGGCATGGGCATAGTCTTTGGTGGTTTCTTCGGTTGGCTATATGGATTTATATTAAATAAAGTCAAAGGCGATGAAATGATTATTGCAACATATGTTGGATATAGCTTTGTCGCACTTATGAATATATTTTGGATAATATTGCCATTTAGAAATCCAGAGGTAGTAATGGGCTTTAATGGTGAGGGTTTGCGCGTAACTATTTCTCTTGCAGAGACATGGGATAAGGCAATCTCGAAATTATTCGCAATACCATTTGGCACTGCAGGAGCCGAAACCGGAGCTCAACTTTATATACCAGTTGGGATGTTTATAGTATTTGCGATATTTGCATTTTTGGTTTGGATGTATTTTAAATCAAAGAGCGGCTCGGCAATGACAGCCGTTGGTTCAAATCCAAACTATGCTCGCGCAGCAGGAATAAACACCAATAAATATCGTTCGCTATCAGTTATAATGAGCTCGGCTCTTGGCGCAGCAGGAATGGTTGTATATCAACAGGCATTTGGATTTGTACAAATGTATAACTCACCACTTGCATTCGCCTTCCCAAGTGTAGCTGCTATACTTCTTGGTGGAGCTTCAATCAATAAAGCAAATGTATTAAATGTTATAATCGGTGCATTGCTATTCCAAGCAATATTGACCATGACTCCAACAGTTATAAATACAGCTATACAAGTAGATATTTCAGAAGTACTAAGACTAATAATTTCAAATGGTCTAATAGTATATGCACTTACTAGAAAGGGGGTTGACCAGTAATGAAAAAGAAAAAGAAATTTTCATTAATCAATAGTGCAACCGTGCCTGTAATGTTTATAGTAATATGTGCCATTGCAATTGCATTAAGCGGATTCTCTGCTAATTTCCTTGTTAGTCAAGTACTAACTAGATTTGCTAGAAATGCATTCTTGGTATTGAGCTTGCTCCTACCAATTATGGCAGGGCTAGGCATCAACTTCGGCATGGTATTGGGGGCAATGGCAGGTCAAATAGCCATAATCCTTATAGAAAACTGGGGCATACCAGGCTTCTCCGGCGTATTATTAAGTGCAGTAGTTGCAACTCCGATTGCATGGCTACTTGGCATATTTGCAGGAAGTGTATTAAATCGTGCAAAAGAGCGTGAGATGATCACTTCCATGATGCTAGGCTTCTTTATGACTGGTATCTATCAATTTATCGTGCTATATATATTTGGCGGAGTAATTAAATTTAAAAATACAGATCTAATTATATCTCGTGGATATGGTGTTAGAAATGCACTCGACCTTAAAATACAAAAAGGTCTCGACACCTTATTAGATAGAATATTGGGAGTGGATATCAAGCTGTTTGACATCCAAATCCCAGTCGTAACATTATTAGTAATAGCATTGGGTTGTCTTTTCGTAGTATGGTTTAGAAAGACCAAGCTAGGTCAAGACATGAGAGCTGTTGGTCAAGATATGAAAGTAGCTGAAGACGCTGGAATCAACGTCAACAAGACTAGACTAAAGGCCGTTGTATTATCGACAATAATGGCAGCCTATGGTCAAATCATTTATCTACAAAACATCGGCAACTTAAACACCTATAATGGCGCAGACCAAGCCGCAACCTATGCCGCTGCTGCACTTCTAATCGGAGGTGCCAGCGTAAGTAAAGCAACGATCACCAATGCCTTAACAGGCACCATCCTTTTCCACCTTATGTTCATTGTAATGCCAACCGCTGGAGCAAAGATCACTGGAAACTCCATGATCGGAGAATATCTAAGGACCTTTGTTTCCTACGCAGTTGTCACCATCACCCTCATCTTGCACTCCGTAAGAAGAGCCAAGGAGAGGAATGAGGCGATGGAGAGTCTTAGAGTGGAACCGGTTAGTCAAGAAAAGTGATTTGGGCCTAACTTCCTTATAAAAACTTGTTATGCATCGATTTATTTCTATAAATCTAATAGCAGTAAAGAATTTAGATTACTGAAAAGCACTTGCCATCTAGGCAAGTGTTTTTTATGGCTAAATTTGCGTCAACTTCCTTCTTTAAAGGAGGGTTTATACAAGTATTTATATAAATGATTCTTAAGAATATAGTCAATTAAGTAGCATGAGTGGGCATTTACTGAAATGGGATCAAGTACTTTATCACAATATAAAAATATTTTTTTATAAATCAAGTCCTTATATTGATTAATTAGTTTAGCTTAGTGGTATAATAGTTGTAGGAGGTAGATATGAAAGGATATTTTAAGACGCCTATTGGATGGCTGGAGATTAACGAAGAGGCTTATGGCATCAAGGGCTTGAAATTCGTCTACGATTATCAAGTGGACGAGGATGCAAGCATGAGTCCATATATGGAAAAGGTCAAAAAACAAGTTATTGAATTTTTAAGTGGCGATCGTGAAAAGTTTGAGCTTGAATACAAGCTTGAGGGTAGCGATTTCGAAAAGGCCGTTTGGGCTGAAATAAAAAAAGTGCCCTATGGAAGCACTACCACTTATAGGAAGATTGCTGAAACTATTGGATCAAAGTCGGTTAGTAAAGTGGTTCAGGCAACTAAAGATAATCCTCTTGCTTTTATAATTCCATGCCATAGAGTAATAAATGTAAATGGCAATCTCACCAGCTATTGTGGCGGTGTAAAGGCTAAAAGAGCGCTCTTAACCTTAGAAAGAACAAGGACTCCAATAATAGAAGAAGAATATTAAATCGATTGCAAGGAAGGATATATGCCTTCCTTTTTATTTGCCAAGGAGACTATTATGTCGATTGCTTTATCTTCATCTAATTGATTGGAAAATTGCATTAATCTTTTTCTTTTACTCTTTAGTTCATCCATATCCAGTTTATTTATTACACTTGCTAGATTTTCTTTATTATCTAGTACAATTGCAAGATGATTTTCTTCTAAAAACTTTGCATTATATCTCTCTTGCCCACTTGATCTAAATGGTATTATCATCGGTAGATTTTTTATTATAGCTTCGGTTATGCTAATCCCGCCCGGTTTTGTTATGAGTAGGTCGCTATTGTCCATAAGCTCGTCTATGTTTTTTACATATTCATAGATCTCAAGTCTTGACGATGCGATTTCCTCTTTAAATCCATTTTGCAGAGTTTTAATCAATTGCTTATCTCCTCCGGCAATTACTTTTAAGCTCGCATTGGTGTTTTTTATTATATCATAAGCCATATCTTTCATGGATAGACATCCGCACATTCCACTCATTAACATTATGCGCAAATGTTTGCTTGCAATATGATTTTTATTGTAGAATTTTTTTCTAATTGGAATACCACAGGCGGAAATTTTATTTTGATAAATGCCCAAATTCATTAGATCCCCTTTAGTATAATCGCTTGCAACTATATAATGATCCACCTCGCTTGAGGTATAAGTATAAGTTGCAATATAATCGGTCACGACCGATATTAATGGAAGCCTGATCTTTCTAAGACGCTTCAGTTTTGTTACGAGTTGCACGGCATATGGATGGGTTGCAATAACGATGTCAGAGTCGCTCTTTATTATTTTATCTCTTATATTATTGCAATTAAAGCTGGAGATATATAGATTAAATAGCATGGAAAAAAGGCGATTGCGACTTAGATCATATATTAGATCATATGCTTGATATCCAGACTTATCGGGCTTAAGTACATTTTGCGCAATAAAACTAAATCGATTATCATCAATCAAACTACATAAATCTACTATTTCGCAAATGTCCTTTCTCATCTCAAGTCTTTCTTTTATTGCAAGTGCAACGCTATTGTGTCCACCGCCAATGCTTAGAGTAAAAATTATTGCTTTCATATGCCCTCCCATATCCATATTAGCATTTATTTGTTAAAAGCAAATTAAGAAAAAAATTTTTTTAAAATGCTTGACATTAGCATTAGCTAACTATATAATATCTTTATGAATTAACCGACGCAATCGTCGAAATATTTTAGAAAGGAGGAAATATGGCAGCTCTTAAACTTGATTCAAATTTGCGCAAAAAGGAGATTAGAGAAGCCGCGATGATGGCATTTAAAAAGAAGGGTTTTTTAAATACCACAATGGAGGATGTGGTTGCGCTCACCTCTTTATCAAAAGGCGGAGTATATTACTACTATAAAAATACCGTTGACATTATGCACGATATCATGATAGACGGCATGCATTATAGGGTGGATATAATTGAGGCCGCGCTTAAAAATGGCAGATATAAGGACGATGATTTCATGGCGGAGCAATTATTTGCCAAGATCGTCGATGACAATCCATATATGGATATATATGTGGACTTTCTTATTGCAAAGAAAAACAATGAAAAGCTTGAGAAACTTTTCCAAGAATTAAAAGAGGAGACTTTAAAGGAGTTTGAAAATTTGTCTAAGGACTTAGACATTAGCCTATTAAATGAGAAATTGCATATCTATGATTTGTTGACGGATATGATCAATTCATTTATTATAGGCGCGGAGATTTTATCAGCAAGAGAAAATTTTAGTGAAAATAAATCCTTGATGGTAGAAGTATTTAAACTGATTTTAAATCAGAGAAGATCGTAAAGGAGGTAGATATGAATATATATAAAAAACTATTTCACTATGTCCCCGAAAAGAAGATAGAGGGCATAGGGGCAATAGTATTTTCTCTGCTCTCGGCTGTGCTAATTTGTCTTGGCTATTATTATCTATATGAAATTATAGAAAAAATCATAATAGCAAAAGATTTAACAAGTGCTAGCACTACGACTATATATGCGATAATTGCGCTTACTCTTGGCGGTATTAGCTATATATTATCGGCTACACTTTCACATATAGTTGCTTTTAGGCTCGAGACCAATCTTAAGAAAAAAGGCATAGAGGGACTTATAAATGCTAGCTTTAGATTTTTTGATCAAAATCAATCAGGTATTATAAGAAAGACAATAGACGACAACACAGCTATGACCCACCAATCGGTTGCACATATGATTCCAGATATGGGACAGGCATTTGTAATTCCAATTCTTGCCATTGTACTTGCATTTATCGTCAGCATAAGAGTTGGAATAGTAATTGCCATTATGGTTGCTATTGCATTATTTCTTATGATGAAGATGACAAGTGGTGGCGATGGATTTATGAATAAATATCAAAATGCATTAAATAGGATGAGTGGAGAGACGGTTGAATATGTAAGGGGCATACAAGTAATAAAGATTTTTAAGGCGGATGTCAAGAGTTTTAAATCCCTTCATGAAGCAATACTTTCCTATGCAAAATATGCCTATGAATATTCAAAATCATGTAAGATACCATATGTAGTATATCAATGGCTTTTTTATACTATTGTTGCAATTGTAATATTGATGATGACTTTACTAAATAAAAAGCCTGTGGATAGTTATATCGCAGTTGAGCTTATCATGCTATTATTTATATCTGGCATAATAATGGTAACCATAATGAAGCTGATGTGGGCAGGGCAATATATATTTCAATCCAATTTTGCACTTGAAAAATTAGAAAAAATATATGAGGATATGAATAAGGATAGGCTAAAGTTTGGAGAGTCAAGCGACTTTGATGGATATGATATAGAATTTAAAGATGTAAGCTTTTCCTATGGAGATAATTCTGTATTGGATAATTTAAGCTTTAAGCTTGATGAGGGCAAGACTTATGCCTTGGTGGGCTCGTCAGGCTCGGGCAAGAGTACTATTGCAAAGCTAATTAGCGGCTTTTATAAAATCGATGGTGGAAGCATTTTAATTGGAGATAAGCCAATTGAAAATTATAGCGAAGAGGCAGTTGCGTCTAGCATCTCCTTTGTCTTTCAAGATAGTAGGCTATTTAAAAAATCCATCTACGACAATGTCGCAATTGCAAAGAAGGACGTAAGGCGTGAGGAGGTCATGAGGGCGCTAAGCTTAGCCGGATGTGATGAAATAATAGAAAAATTTTCAACTCGTGAAAATACTATTATAGGAAGTAAGGGAGTGCATCTATCGGGAGGAGAGGTGCAAAGGCTAGCGATAGCTCGCGCAATATTAAAAGACGCCCCAATAGTCATAATGGATGAGGCAAGTGCATCGATAGATGCTGACAATGAATATAAGCTCCAATTGGCATTTAAAAACTTGATGAAGGATAAGACAGTTATAATGATTGCTCATAGGCTCTCTAGCATTGAGAATGTAGACGAGATACTGGTAGTAAGTGGCGGAAGGATAATTGAGAGAGGAAGCCATGATGAACTTATAAAGGCAAATGGAGAATATAAAAAGCAAGTTGACTTGTACAATTCGACGAATGATTGGAGGCTAAGCGATGAAAGAGCATTTTAAAAACAAATTTCAAGTGAGTGAAAAGGGTGCGCGTGGGCTTATCAAGGCAACTTTGCTCAGTTTTATGTTATATATTTCAAATATATTGCCTGCAGGGGTATTAATGATGTTTTTAGACGAATATCTAATGGGAAATAGCAAGGACAAGTGGATGTATATTGTATTATCTGCTGCAGCAATAGTGTTGATATTTATATTTTTGTGGTATGAATATGAGGCATTATACAATGCGACCTATAAAGAAAGCGCAAATCTAAGGGTAGATATTGCAAAGAGATTGTCGAGCTTGCCACTTAGCTTTTTTTCAAAGCGAGATTTGTCGGATCTTGCACAATCTATAATGGAAGATGTAGCAGCAGTGGAGCATGCTATGAGTCATGCCATACCAAAAGTATATGGCTTTTATTTTTTCATTCCAACTCTTGGAGTATTATTGCTAATTGGCAATTGGAAAATGGGTCTTGCTGTAATACTCCCAATGTTTTTTAGATTTTTAATTCCGATAGCATTTAAATCAAAAAATATAAAAGGCAATGAAAAATTTCATGCCATACTTCGCAGAAATAGCGAGAGCTTTCAAGAGACCATCGAGCTTAGTCAGGAAATCAAAGGCTTTAACCTAAAAGAGCAAATAAATGAAAAGCTATATAGCGAGATGGAAGAAGGGGAAAAAGTCCATATAAAAGCCGAGTTAGGAGGCGTCCTTGTCATGGGGATTTCGACTTTATTTTCATTTATAAGCCTTGGAGTGGTATTATTTGTCGGAGTAAAGCTAGCCCTTGCAGGAGAGATTACTATAATATATCTATTGGGATATATACTTGCAGCGATGAAGATAAAAGATCTTGTGGATATATCAGCAGAGACTATGCTTGAAATATATTATATCGCTCCTCGAGTAGCAAAGATTAAAGAGATCAAGACCACGCCAGTACAAAAAGGCAAAGATATCAATTTAAAAGACTTCGACATCAATCTAAAAAATATTTCATTTAGCTATGATAGTGATAATAAAGTCCTAAAAGACATCAGTTTCACAGCTAAGCAAGGAGAGGTAACGGCGCTTGTTGGAGAGAGTGGTTGTGGAAAGACTACATTATTAAAATTAATAAGTAGACTATATGACTATGACGATGGAAAAATTATAATAGACGGGCACGATATCAAAGAAATATCGACGGATGCTCTTTTTAGCAAGACCTCTATAGTATTTCAAGACGTAGTGTTATTCAACAATTCAATACTTGAAAATATAAGAATCGGGCGAGCTAATGCGAGCGATGAAGAGGTCAAAGAAGCAGCTAGGCTAGCTAATTGTATGGACTTTATAGACAAATTACTAGATGGCTTTAATAGCTTTATTGGAGAAAATGGAGCAGAGCTCTCAGGAGGAGAGAGGCAAAGGCTCTCCATTGCTAGAGCCTTTTTAAAAGATGCGCCCATATTGATATTAGATGAGATATCGGCAAGTCTCGATGCAGAAAATGAAAGGGCAATTCAAGAGAGCTTAAATCATCTAATAAAGGATAAGACGGTTATAGTAATCTCGCATAGATTAAAGTCGATAGAAAATGCCGACAAGATAGTAGTATTAGACGGCGGATTGGTAGAGAGTGAGGGAGCTCATGGTGAGCTTATTAAAAAATCCAAAGTCTATAAAAATTTAATAGAAAAGTCCAATATGGCAGAAGAATTTTCATATTAAGGAGGGATTTGAAAATGCAAAAATCAAAAAAGTTGAGTATAAAAGATCTAGTTACTATTGGAGTATTTGTAGTAATATACTTCGTTGTAATGTTCTCAGTTGGCATGATGGGAGTCGTTCCAATACTATATCTCATATATCCCACGGTTTTGGGCATAGTAAGCGGAGTTGTAGTCATGCTATTTATGGCAAAAGTACAAAAACCTTGGGCATTATTCATCTTTGGAATGATAAGCCCGCTGATCATGTTTGCTATGGGGCACACTTATATATTGCCTTTATGTAGCTCGATATTCTTTATAATTGCAGAGCTAATTAGACGCACTGGAGGATATAATAGCTTCAAGGCAAATAGTCTTTCATTTGCAATCTTTAACATGTGGATATGCAATGCGCAATTACAAATGCTGCTTGCAAGAGAGGAATATATAAACATGAGTCAGATGATGGGCGAAGACTATGTCATGGCATTAGAAAAACTTTTGATACCAAGAAACATCGCCTTAGTGTATTTAGGAGCATTTGTCGGCGGATTAATTGGCGCTCAAATTGGAAGGCTATTTCTTAAAAAGCATTTTGAAAAAGCAGGGATTGTTTAATGCCTGCTTTTTCCGCTAATCGCTATAATCCCAATCCAATAACCAAGCTAATAGTTGTCTTTATATTGGGCTTAACAGCAATTCATCAATTAAATTATATAGCAAGTATATCGATAGTAATTTTTATCTCGATTTTTTATATATTAAACGGCTTTATTAAAGATGCAATAAAGGGAATGATATTGTTTGCGATAGTGCTACATTTGCCAAATTTTGATGCACTAGACAAATTGCCGATGATAATAAAGATAATATTGTCCTTTGTAATTATTATAAAATTCTTTTTTATTCCATTTTATGCAGGCAAATTCCTAATAAAATCATCCGATGTTGGAAGCATTATAAGCTCTATGGATAAGCTTAGGATTCCTTCAGCTTTTTCTATTCCAATAGCAGTAATGTTTAGATTTTTCCCATCTTTTCGTGAAGAGAGAAAAAATATAAAGCTTGCGATGAAGATTCGAGGAATTTCATTTAAAAATCCAATCAAATATATCGAATATGTAATGGTGCCGCTACTTGTAATTTCGTCAAATATAGCAGATGATATCGCAAAGGCAGCCGAGGTAAAATGCATTGAAAATCCAATAAAAAAGACGAGATATATAGAGATAGGCATAAAGCCTGTTGACTTCTTCTATATTCTAGGAACAATGATAATAGTTGCAGGAGGTTGGCTATGCTAGAGCTTAAAAATCTAAATCTATATTATAATGACAATCACGTCCTTAAAGATATCAATATGTCAGTAAAAAGCGGAGCATGCGTAGTGCTAACAGGGAAAAGTGGCTCGGGTAAAAGCTCTATAATTAATGCAATAAATAATCTCGCAGTTAAATATAATGAGGCTAATATAACTGGAGAAATTTTACTAGATGATAAATCGATAATGGCACATGAAAAAAATAAAAGTTATGAAAGCTATGAAATTTATAAGCTAATATCAAATGTCTTTCAGAATCCAAAGACTTATTTTTTTAATGTAAATACAACCGAAGAGCTATTGTTTTACCTTGAGAATATCGGACTCGACCGCAAAGAGATGAATGAGAGAATGAATGAGATGCTAAAATTATTTCCAATAGCTCATCTACTTGATCGCGATATATTTAAGCTATCTGGAGGAGAAAAGCAAGTCCTATGCATTGCCTCTTGCTATATTGCAGGCAGCAATATAATATTGCTCGATGAACCATCAAGCAATCTCGATGAAAAATATATAGAGATATTAAAGTCAATGCTAATAAAATTAAAAAGTCTAGGTAAGACCTTGATACTATCGGAACACAGGCTCTATTATCTAATGGATATAGCAGATGAAATTTATCTAATAGATGAGGGAAGGATAGCAAATAGATTTAAATCGAAAGAACTTCTATCGCTAAGCGATAAAGAGCTGGCAAGCTTAGGTCTACGCTCAACCAAAAAACCAATTTTAACAAAAGACAATTATGATTTAACTAAAGGCGAGCTAGAGTTAAAGAGTTTAAATTATGAAGTGGATAATAATTTTAAACTCAATTTAAGCGACATATCATTTAAATATGGTAATATATATGGAATAATTGGAAGAAATGGCTGTGGCAAATCGACCTTTCTGAGATGCTTAATTGGAGTAGAGAAAAAATCCCAAGAAGAAATATATGAAAATGAGATATTAAATAAAAAAGCAAGACTAAAAAAATCTTCGCTAGTAATGCAAGATGTCAACCATCAATTATTTAGCGACGAAGTAGAAAAAGAAGTTGCCTTGGGACTAGGTGAGAATAAAGAAAGAATAGACGATTTACTAAAGGAACTCGAGCTATATCAATATAAATCGAGGCATCCACTTAGCCTCTCAGGCGGACAAAAGCAAAGGCTTGCCATTGCATCAGTATTGTATAAATCGAGTAAATGGATATTTTTCGACGAGCCAACAAGTGGCATGGACTATACAAATATGAAGAGGATTTCCAAATTGATAAAATCATGCAGTAATGAGCGCAATATAATATTTATAATCTCGCATGATATTGAATTTTTAAATGAAGTCGTCGACTATATAATAAATATAGAAAAGCAAAATAAAATCTCTTAGATACCATCTAAGAGATTTTTTATATATTTGGCATATAAAGTCGAGTAATATCAACTCCCTCATGTTCAAGTAGCTTAATTTTGCGATCAAGTCCACCAGCATAGCCCGTTAGATTGCCGTCTTTGCCCACAACTCTATGGCATGGAATAATAATAGAGATGGGATTGTGAGAAACAGCCCCACCCACCGCTTGCGTTGCAGGATTGGTCTTATTGATTTTTGCAAGTTTATTGGCAATCTCTCCATAGCTAATAACAGAGCCATATGGAATATCGACTAGCTCCTTCCACACTTGCTGACGAAACTTGCTCCCCATGGGTGAGAGTTTAATATCATTTGGACTTGGCCTCTTGCCATCGAAATAATCATCCAGCCAAGCCGA
>JALEOH010000022.1 GCA_022766605.1 Ezakiella sp. | reverse complement strand
TTTCTTGAAAATGTAAAAAATTTTGCAACACATGACGGTGGGAAGACTCTTAATGTAGTAAGAAATACTATGAATGAGTTGGGTTACAGTTTTCAATATAGCGTTCTTAATCCTGTTGATTATGGAGTTCCACAAAAGCGTGAGAGAATATATATGATATGTTTTAGGAATGATATAAATAGAGAAGTTTTCACATTTCCAAGACCATTTAAGTTAAATAAATTTGTCGAAGATTTTCTAATAAGTGATGATGAAGTTAATAGTTTGATCGTTGACCGTGAAGATTTAAGACTTAATGAAAAAATTGACATCAATTACAACTCTACATCGACAATCAGGGTAGGGACTGTTGGAAAAGGTGGACAAGGTGAAAGAATTTACTCACCTAAAGGAATAGCTATAACTTTATCTGCATATGGAGGAGGAGTATTTGCTAAAACAGGGGGATATTTAATTAATGGTAAAACTAGGAGATTACACCCTAGAGAATGTGCTCGAATAATGGGATTCCCTGATAGTTTTAAATTAAATCCTAATAATAATCAAGCATATAAACAACTTGGAAATTCTGTCGTTATCGATGTACTCCAACTTATAACAAAACAAATAGGAGATGCTTTAAACTATGAATATAGTGGGATTCAGCAACTGGCTATTATCTAAAGGTCATAACAAGAAAATAACCTCTGATATAGTTAGTAGATTAAAAAGAATTGATAAAGAAATTTTATATTCAGATTTGCACACAAATATTGATGAACAGTATAACTTAGATCTTTGTAAAGGATTACTGAACTTACTAAGTCGAGACAAGGATAATAAAAATAATGTTTTAAGAAATACTAATCTTCCGATTAATAAACCTGAAATTTCGAACTACAAGACATCTCTAAATAAATATTTAAAGTACCTAGAATTAGACATCTAGGTACTTTAATATTTATAGGTTACTTATAAAATTTTTTAAATCTGCGGAGTCTTGTTCTTTAAGAAGCTGAATACTGAAAATAACATTAGCATTTCTAGTGTTAGATAGTTTTCTTATTCTATAAACATTATCAATCTTACGACTAAACATATAATCAGAATCCAATACTTTGAATTTCATTTTATTAAGATCCTGGCTAGATTCTATTTCGAAGTCATCTAATAGTTTGAATTTTATGCTCATTGATTTGATTTTTTCTAAAACATCTTTCTGACTGCTTTTAGGAACTTTAGATGAACCACTTTTTTTAACTCTATATTTTGCTGTTATAGAAAAATATTCACCGTATTTTTCTATTGGAAATATAATATAATTATCTCCTTTTGTGATAAAAAATTTAACCATCTTCTCCTTATAAGCATTTACTATCCATGAATTAAAAATTTTTTGATCTATCTCTATATCTTCACCAGTGGTTCCAGCGTTAGCATATCTTTCAAAATTTTTATTCATATATTGAATTATAAAATCAGTGTTTTCATTTTGTTTTGTCTTATTTCTTGTAGAAAATACAAACTCTTTCTTTTCATAATCT
Organism: Ezakiella sp.; assembly: GCA_022766605.1. Lineage (GTDB taxonomy): Bacteria > Bacillota > Clostridia > Tissierellales > Peptoniphilaceae > Ezakiella. Next base: position 8,444 of record JALEOH010000022.1, on the reverse strand, counting down.
GGCAAAAGAACAAATTGACCACTTTGTGCAGATGGCATTTTTGCTTCTATATAAAATAATTTTGAATTATTTTCATATTTAATATCACTCACAGTTGAATCGCTGAAACCTAGGTGTACAAAGTTTCCGCCATATTCTTTGTTTAAATACTCAGTACAATCTAGCTCGAAAATTTTCCAATTATCCATTTACTCCTCCTAAAGTAGTTAATATTGATTTTCCTATTTCTTCAACAACATTTGCTGTCATAGCATTTCCAGCTTGCATTAATAAATGTCTATTGCTAACCTTATCTTTTACTCTAGCCAAATGATTTTTATTAAATCCTTGGAATAAAAGAGCTTCTGCTCCAGTCAAATAGTACATTTTTTTATTTCTTACATAGTAAATACCGTCTCTATGAGCTCTTAATGTAGGCATTCTATTTACATATAGTCTCAAATCTGACATACGAGTATCCACTATTAAATTGTCTTGCTTTAGTATCTCATGTATATCAAATTTACCTTTGTTCTTAGGATTATTTAAATAATCATAGTAAAACCATCGTTTTTCTTCTATTGGCATTTCATTATTTTCAGGAAACAAGAAGTCTGCAATATTTACACGAGGTTTTGTTAAAGGCCACTTAAAGTCATTTTTCTGAACATGAAGATCTCCACGGAATCCTACGATGAATATTCTTTGCCTCATGTGAGGAACTCCATAATCAATACTATTTAAAACTTTATAAAAAACATCATATCCAATATCAGATAAAGCTTTCGTTATTTCTTTAAAAGTTTTCCCATTGTCATGGCTAATTAGACCTTTTACATTTTCTAAAATAAAAACCTTAGGCTTGTTTTCTTCTATTATGTTCATTAGATAGTAAATTATCTGTCCTCTTGGATCTTTTGTTCCCTGTTGCCTACCTATTACAGAAAAGCTTTGACACGGAAACCCTGCTATCAAAAGATCATAATTAGGAAGAGATTTTGGATTTATTTTTTTCAAATCACCGTAATTTATATCTTTTTTATTAGGAAATAAAAGGTCGTAAGTCGTATTCGCTAACCTACTGGTATCTGATGATCCTACACATTCCAATCCACAGTTTTCAAGACCTAATCGTCCTCCTCCTATTCCAGAGCAAAAGTCAAAAAATGTCTTTATTTGCACAAAACACCTCCCATAAGTTGTTACTTAGATTATATCAGCTTTAAATGTTTAATTCCAGGCAGTTAAAATTCAACAAATAGAATTGTGTAGATTTCTAAGTAAAGTTCATAAATTTTAGTACCAGTACTGGGACTGGGACGGGACTAAAAATTTGAAAATGTCCTATAATTAGGTGAATTTAGTTGTATTAGAAAAAATAGAATCTAGTATTTTGAACGATTTGGGATATATCGGACGTTTGGAAAAGAAGAGTGGGAATAAGAGCAAAATTTCCAGATGGCTTATATCTGAAAAAATAGACCGTGAGTTTAGTTTGCGGTCTATATTCTCATTCAACGCGAATATCATTTTAAACAGTTTATTTTACTTGACAGAATTATATATAAATGATAGAATGTGTATAAGTTTATCGGGAATGAAGTTCTCCCGTGGGAAACCAAAACTGCCAAAAGGCTGATGACTTCTACGATTATAATCGCAGAGGTCATCGGCCTTTTTCGCGTAAAAGAGGAGGAATTATGTTTTTATCACTATCGCTTATTATTTTATTAGGACTCTCTATGGGAGCCTTATTCGATCGACTAAAGTTACCACGCATAATAGGCATGCTTATTACAGGCATAATATTAGGACCATATGTATTAAATCTTCTTGATTCGTCGATACTTAATATATCTTCGGATTTAAGAAAAATAGCACTAGTCATCATTCTATTAAAAGCAGGTCTATCTTTAGATATATCTGATCTAAAAAGATCGGGAAGCTCTGCTATTCTATTGGCATTTCTTCCCGCTAGCTTTGAAATTTTGGCATATATCATATTTGCCCCGATGCTTTTTTCAATCAATAGGATAGATGCAGCTGTGCTTGGAGCTGTACTTGCTGCAGTTTCTCCAGCGGTGGTAGTTCCTAAAATGGTGGACTTAATAGAGAGAAAATATGGCACCAAAAAAGCTATTCCACAGATGATTATGGCAGGCGCCTCATGCGATGATATTTTCACAATAGTATTATTTACCACATTTCTAAACTTTGCCCTAGGTGGAGAATTAAATATAAAAAGTCTATTTAAAATTCCCGTTTCTATAATACTTGGCATAGCAATAGGTATACTTTTGGGCTATGGATTATATTTAGCATTTGAAAATCTATACAAGAGAAAAAAGCATGTAAGAAATAGCATAAAAGTCATTATCATGCTTGGATTTTCTCTCCTGCTTGTAGCACTAGAAGATATTTTAGCAGATATTATCCCTATGTCGGGATTATTGGCAGTAATTAGCATGGCTTGCACAATTAGACTAAAAAGCGATGAACTCGTATCAAAAAGACTATCGGAAAAGTTTAGCAAAATTTGGTTGTCAGCTGAAATCATACTCTTTGTATTAGTGGGAGCTGCAGTCGATATAAGATATATGCTAAGCTTTGGCATAGAGGCAATATTAATCATAATAATATGCCTAATATTTAGATCCATTGGAGTATTGATATCTATCGCAAAAAGAAATTTTACAGCAAAGGAAAGAATTTTTTGCATCGTAGCCTATCTTCCCAAGGCGACAGTCCAGGCTGCAATCGGCTCTATACCGCTGTTCTCTGGACTTGAAAGTGGCAATTTAATACTATCTGTCGCTGTGCTTTCAATTCTAATAACTGCTCCACTTGGAGCAATAGGCATCGATAAATTATATCCAAAATATCTGCAAAAAGAGACCGATGAATAAAAAATCATCATATATATAGCCTACATTAATGCTAATATTAATGCGGGCTTTTTCATCTAATAATTTATATGCTGATAGCTTAAAGAGATAAGACATGGAGAGAAATCAATTGAAATGTGCGATAATTACATTACAGTTTGGACACAAATATATTAGATATGTGAGCATAAACATCAGTACCATTTCTTGTAGTGGCGAACGATGATCAAATAAATCCCGATTACAAGCTTCTAACTCTTGCAACCTGCACCTATGAAACTAGCAATTCTAGGCTAATCGTAGTTGCTCGAAAAATCAAATAGGGTTAAATTAAGTCCTTCTCATACAATCATAATATGTAAAAAGCACGAGTTTCCCCGTGCTTTTTTATTATCTATTAGCTTCTACCCATTCTATAATTATTCTTAGTGCGCGTGCGAGTTCTGCTCTTGTTACTTCGCCTGTTGGATTTAATGTGGTTTCTCCTGTTATTAATCCTACTTCTACCATTGCTTTTACTGCATCTTTGCTCCATTCTGGGATTTCGTCACTGTAGGCATATTCTGTTATTTTATCTAGTGTTATGCCACGAAGTTTTAGGAATCTTTGGAGTATTAATGCTAGCTCTTGCTTTGATACTAGTTCATTTGGTTTGAAGTTGTTGTTGTCGTCACCTAAGACTATATTATTTGCTGCTGCCCAGCTGACTGAGTTGTAGTACCAGTCATTTTCTTTTACATCGCTAAATGTTGCTGGACTTGTTATCGATTTATCTTCGGATATTCTCATTAGGGTTTCCACTACCATTGCTCTTGAGATTGGTGTATCTGGTTCGAATTTGCCGTTATCTGTGCCTTTCATTATGCCACGAGCTGTTACAAAGTCGATGTCGCCCTTTAGTATGTGACTGTTAATATCATCAAATACTAGTGGGGTGGCTGCCTCTGCGATTTCTAGTCCGTATGTCTTTGGCTGTGGTGCTACCGGGGTAGCTGGTTGTTCTTCTTTTGGCTCGTCTTTTTTGGCTTCTTCTTTTGGTTGTGGTCTTTCAGTTCTTCTAATGTCTTTTAGATAATCAGGGCTTGGCTCATAGTGATAGCCATTATCGATTGGAGCTTCTGGTACGATTATTTCTACAGTTTTTTCATATAGTGCAGTAATTGTAGTAGCTTCTATAAACTTAGCTTTAAGCTCCTTATCCCATTTGCTAAAAGTATATCCATCATCGGGAATTGCAGTTGGCGCCTTTAGCTCAACTTCAACTCTAGGGTTGACCCAGAAAATTGTCGTGCCTTCAAGCTTACCATGAGCTCCTGCCACGAATTTTACTTCTACATAATCGCTTGGAACTTCTGGCTTCTCCTCACCAGTTTGTGGAACAATTTCATCAACTGGAGCAAGATTTTGCTTTGCAGCTTTTATCTTAATAGCTGCCTTATCGATATCTTTTTGAGTTGCTTCAGCTTTATTTAATACTGCTTTGGCTTCTTCGACTGCACTATCATATGCTTCTTTTGCTTGATCCAAAGATTTATTATAATCATCACTTGCTTTAACTTTATCAGCTTCACTTACCAATGCTTCTAACTCAGCCTTATCTAACTCTACTTCAAATACAACTCTTACATTATTTTCTCCATCGGCAATAGTAATTTCACCAGCGCCGGAGGCAAGTCTATATCCACGTGGAATGCTATCTGGGTCAACAGTTAGAGTATATTTTCCCGGCACAAGATTGATAAATCTATTGGTGGATTTAGTTTCGATATAATTTTCTCCTTTAAGAGTGTAATTAACAAGGAAACCCTTATTTCCAACTTCTTCTATTGTGAGGGTTGATTGTCCTTTAATCTCGACCTTTTCCTTTACTATATCGAATTCAAGGTCAGAATAGCTCGTCGTAAAAATAGCCTTTAGCGAGCGACCATCTGGATACCTTTCCCTAACGTCGCCATTATCAGTATATCTTAAAACCGCTTTATATTCTTCTGGAAGATTTAATATCTTAACAGTATAGGCGCCAATTGGTAAATAGATTTCACTCTTGCCTTCGCCTTCGCCAATTGGAACAGTATGCTTTGTAACATCAGTCGTCCCTTCACGAGTAAAGCTTAGTTCGATTGCATCGATGCTTTTAGCCTTTAGCTCATGAGTTAAACCATAGAATGATACATTTATTCCTGTATAATTCTTTTTATTTTTACTCAAGTCTTGCCATCTTACATCCTGAACCTTTGTTTCGCCTGCTTTTAAGCTAATTTTATATTCTGTTTTTTCAGGATTCCAATTTTGACTTCTGCTTCTTACTTTAAGAGTGTAGGCACCTTGTGGAAGATCGATATATTCCTTGTCATGATATGACATGACTTCTTCTCCCGTTGCATCATAAAGAGTATAGATTGCATCTAGCGTGTCTTTATTTTCACTATTTCCGTAGAAAATCTCATTGATTTTTATGCTACCTCTTTCGGCTGGAATAGCATATACATGTGTACCTTTCCAACCCACGCCTGCATCTGCATTCCATGCAGTTGTATTATTATAGACCACTGCTGGTTCAAGGGCATATTTTGATTTGTCATATCCGATAAAAGTAATTGCATAATCTCCAGTTGGAGCTCCAATTTTTAATTCAATTACATCATCATCCATCCATGAAATATAGGCATTTGCCAAATCGTTATATTGATCATCTACTTTTGACTCAAATAGGCTAGTTCCAGTATTGGTATTTACTATTTTGAAATATTTTTCAGGATTCGACAATTGATATCCGTCTTGATCATTTCCTACAATGTCTTTTTGATCGATATAGTTCTTCCAACTGGTATTTCCATTTCGAATGAATGTTTTAATTCCATATATTGCAAATATTGCCTGAATATTATGCCATGTTTCTCTTTGAGCTTCTACTATTATTGGTTTATCGATTCCTTCAATATTTGGCTTTGCCCAAGCATTGCTGCCTTCAACCTCGATAGTATATTCTCCTGCAGGAACTTTTACTTGATATTCATTAGTTTGGAATTGAAGCCTTCTATCTAGTTGATAGCGCTTGCCATCTTTATCTACTGCATATATCTTTAATAGTCCGTTGTAGTCAAGAGGAAAGACGACTCTTACTACTAGAGTACCAAATTCATTGTCGTCAATTCTTTCATATTCTACATCGATATTAACTTCTTTATTTTCTTCAGTTATTGCAAATTCACTATTTGGCTTAAAGCTGATATTATAATTTGCTGGTGCATCCTTGACCATTGCTACATAATTTCCAAGTGGAAGCTTGGTTGCATCTACCTTAGCTCCTAATGAATTGTCGGCATTAAGTGCATAGACTTCGATTTCATTGGATGGAATATCATTTTCATCGACATTATTTTTCTTGTTAAAGGTGACTTTGCCTTCACCCTTAGCTAGAGATGGATTATAGTCATAGACATTGCCTGCCCAGTCGACTACCCTAAATATAGTCTTGTCTGGATTAGGAGTATAATTTTTATGAGCTTGTAGATCACATAACCATGAGCCGTCTTGTGTTGGAACGAGTTCGAACCACCAGTCGTTATTGTCAATCATGTAGACCGTCTTTACTCCTGAGGATTCATCGGCTACTCCTGTTACGCTTGCGACCAATTTACCGTTTTCAAGCTTAACACTGCTATTTCCACTTACGGTTGGGGCAATGGTGTCCACGATTATTTCACGCTTGATTTCTTGCAATTTTGCTTGCTTGTTATCGGCTTGACGAGCTTCAATGCTAATAGTATACTTGCCATCTGGGACAGTATTACCCGCTATATCCTTGCCATTCCAAGTCCAGGCAGCATCATATTGTGATTTACGCGAAGCGTTATTTATAGTATCTAGCGACTTTCTTCCCTCTTGTCTCCAAGTATTTTGGATGAAGTTGAGTTCCTTATTATCTTTATCATAGATTCTCAAGCCAAGGTCTTGGTAGTTTCTTAAGAATACTCCATGGAAGCCGACGAAATCTTGATATCCATCGCCATTTGGCGAGATTGCAAAATTATCCGTCCATTTATCACTTGGGAAGCGACCAAGAGTATATTTTTCTGCTTTGCCCGCTACTGGATTAAGCATTATATCCGACCAGAAGTGAGTGAAGTGAGAATTGTCTTCAGTGATTTCTCCCATCTTATCGTCTGAAATCTTTTCAATGAATATTGGCTTATCTGGTAGTTTAAATTGATCGATAAATGGCTCGATTACTGGCATATCATCCCATGCACCCTTAAATCCAAAATATGGAATTGAAATAATTGGGCTTTCGACTGCTCCGTCACGAGCTGCCCTTGGTTCGAAGAATAAAAAGCCGTCTACGAAATATCCATTGGGAGCTAGTGCTGGATAGCTTCCTTCATCAAAGCTATCAGTATAATTAAAGCTTGCCTCTGCATTTGCAAGAAGACTTACTTCGCCAATCTTAGTCTTTTGCTTCAAAAGAGCAGGTGTCATGGTATTTCTACCATTGTCAATTGCATCGGTCTCGATTATATTATAAACATCATAAGTGATATCTCTATCGCTATAATTTTTAAGTTTTAGATTGAAATTCAATTGATTGGAATCTAATACCTTAAATTCTATCTTCGATTGATTGTAAGATGTGCGCGATTTATCATTATCGACAACTGTTACTAGTACATTGTCTACGACCTTTTCAAGATTCATAAGTCCGGCGCCTTGGACTCTTGGACTTAGATATAGTCCATCTTGTCCCTTTGCTGGAATTGGGTCAGCGGTCGTCATTAGTAGATTTTTAATTAATCTATATTTAGCTTCATCTTTTACTGGTGTATTTAGCTTTTCCAAACGAGCAGCTGCTACTGAAATTCCTGCTGCAACATGTGGAGTTGCCATAGAAGTTCCGCTATAGACATCATAAGTGTTGTCATTTAGAGTTGAGCGAATATCTCCACCAGGAGCAGAGATCTCAGGCTTCATTTCAAGGTCGGGAGTTGGCCCCCAGCTAGTGCTTGCATCCATATTGCCCTTTTTTGGGTTTTCTATATAATGAGGATTAAATTCAAGCGCTAGTTTTTTAACTTCAAGTGCTTTTATTTCTTCATATGATCTATAAGTTACAGAATAAGCTGGAATTAATCCCTTGGCTTGAGTTTGCATTATTATAAAATCATCAGGCTTATCTACTTCATTATTTCCAAGAACAACGGCAATTGCACCATGCTTTCCAGCAAGTGTTATCTTTTGTGCAAAAGACGATTCGCCTCTTTGAATTAGAGCGATCTTGCCATTTACATCCTTGCCTTCAAAATCCTTATCACTTAATGCTTGACCAACGTCTACAAATTCATATTCTTTACCAGATTCTAGACCCGTGTCTATAGCATCGGCAATGGTGTCCATTGGTTTTGATAGATAGGTCTTACCATTTGCCTTAACAGTTGATTCAGTATATACACTATCATTCATATAGTTTGCAACTGCTAGCGAGTCTCTCATGGTTGCAGGGCTACCTGCTGTTCCCCATTCTTGATTGGTAATCTTTGGCAAGGTCGAGGTCTTAGAATAAATATGCGCATCATTACCATTTGC
>JALEOH010000013.1 GCA_022766605.1 Ezakiella sp. | reverse complement strand
TGTAATCTGATTTAAAATATATTTAAAAATTAGGAAGAATAATAGCTAAAAATGTCAAACCCTAAAATCGCAAATCATAAGTATATTTACGAATTTAAAAGTTTGGCATTAAAAATTTGCATCTTCTCTAACTTTTTATGTTATAAAAATAACATTGTATATGTAAAAAGTCAATATTTTTGTTATGAAAATAATGTGTCAAATATGCAATGCTCCAAGGCAAGCATCGCAAATATATTGAAAGCTAATTTTATTTTTAGTATAATTTTTATGTAAAATATGGCGTGCTTAAATTAATGACAAGTTTACTTGTAAATTATATTTTATGTATTAAGTGTATACTCACATAATATAATTTTCGCCATTATAAAATATAAAATAACTCGGAGGTCTAATGAAGAAAAATTATACTATTTTATCCCTGTACTATGCCTTAATGGCATTGGGCTTATTTGTTTGTAAGCATCTTTTAAATACGCCCTATGGTTCATCTAATTTTAGTGAAAAATTCTTGCCCTTTATGATATTGTTGTCCCTATTGGTCTTATATTATGGATTAAAAAATAAAGATCAATTAGTTTTATCAAGGAGCAAAAGCCCAAGTTATCTTCTTTCTGCCCTTATATTTATCCCTGTAGCAGGTTTTGGAATTTATTCAATAATAAAGGGTTTTAGTCTTAATTTAGCTTTCTTTGTTCTCATTATTGACACTGCCCTCATTGGCATAGCAGAAGAAGGGATGTTTAGAGGCATAGTATTAGGCGGCTTAGTGCGAAAAATTCATCCAGTATTGGCAATTTTAATATCCGCCTTTTTATTCTCTTTGCTGCATATATTAAATATATTGGGAGGTTTGCCTTTTTCTGAAGTAACAAATCAAATGCTATCCACCTTTATTATGGGTGTATTTTTGGCAGCAATGTATTTAGATACAAAAAATATTATTTTTCCAATAATATTCCATTCCCTTTGGGACTATATAATGTTGAGCGAAAGCCTTGCAGAGATATCCTTTTTACCTTTACTCCTTATTGGTATAAATGTAGGTGAGATAATTGTTTCACTTTTAATAATTATAAAATTAATGAAGGCAAGTAAACAATTTTATATTTAGCTTCTAAAAAGTAGTGAGTTTTCACTACTTTTTTTGTAGTCGAATATTAGATCACACAAAACTAGAGTAGAATGCCTTCCCCTTTGCCCTAATTTTAAATTCCCTACTTATTATGTTTTGTTTAATAACTTACATATCAATATAAGCAATTAACTATGAGTTTATTTTTGTTGCATTTGACGAAAATAGCGATGTCAAGCATATATTTTTCATTGCAGAGACCAAGGGGACGCTTGAGAGTTTTGAGCGAAGGTCGATTGAGAATGCCAAGATAGAGTGTGCCAAGAAATTGTTTAATGAGATTTCTACCGAAAATGTCGTCTATCACAATGTTACGAGCTATCAAAATCTACTTGAGATAATGCCGACAATAAATAAAAAGTAAAAAAGAAAAAATATAAAAATTAAAGGAGCTCGCCCGGGCTTCTTTTTGTTTTAAATTAAAAATTATTGGGTAAGAAATGAATGTACGAAAGAAAAATAAGGAGGTTGTACAATGATTGAATTAATGAAATTACCATATGAACATGACGCACTTGAACCAGTTATTAGCAAAAATACCGTGGAATTCCACCATGACAAGCACCACCAAAATTACGTGGATACACTCAATAAGTTGATTGAAGGAACAGAGCTTGCTTCATTGACTATCGAAGAGATCATAAAGAATTTGGATAAGGCTCCAGCTGATAAAAAGCAAGCCATTATCAATAATGCTGGCGGAGTTTACAATCACAATCTATATTGGGAAGAGCTAATCCCAGGTGGAGCAAGTGAACCAACAGGAGCTTTAAAGGAAGCAATTGACAAGGCTTTTGGTTCATTTGAAAAATTCAAGGAAGAGTTTGAAGCTGCTGGCAAGGGTAGATTTGGCTCAGGTTGGGCATGGCTTGTTAAAGATGGCGATGAAGTAAAGATTGTCTCTACTGCCAACCAAGACTCACCACTTAGCGAAGGATTGATTCCACTACTTGCAAATGACGTATGGGAGCATGCATATTATCTTGACTACCAAAATGCTCGTGCAAAATATTTGAGCGAATTTTGGAAGATAGTTAACTGGGATAAAGTTGCTGAACGCTTTTAATTAAATAAAGGATATGACGCCTGCGGGCGTCTTTTTTATTTATTATTTTTGCTAAATATATTTATTATTATAGAAAAAATATAAGAGGCAATATATCCCATCAATATATTTCTTGGCAAGCCATAGAAATACATCCTCCAAAAGTTTTTATGGTAGCCTGTTGCCATGATCTGACCGGAAAAGGACATGATTAGCGTGAAGAATATTGCCGGCAATAGTGTTGAAATTGCAGTAAATATAAATAAATTATTATCTTTATAGATTTTTTTAGTTAGTTTAAAGCTATATGGTCCAACTGGAATTATAATAGAGGCAATGCAGGCTATTATAATTTGCAAAGCTATTGTTTTAAATATATTGGGGAATTTTATAGTGCCAGTATTTAGGAAGCACATGGCGATTGACATAAATTTGCCCATGAAGATGGGCATTTGAAATCTCTTTATATTAAATTTTTTCATATTTCAGCTCCTTTTTTATATATTGTTGATATGAATATTGCATGTTTAGATTTAGTCTATCGACTTTTATAAATTTTGTCAATGGAGAAGTTGGGAAAAATTTGTCTTTGATTTTTTATGCGATAAATGGTAAAATGGGGCTAGGAGGATGAGATGTATTTTTTTGAAAAGGTTAATGAGAATATAATAAGGCTTGGTGTCAACGACAGACGCCTTGCAAGATTTGAGAATATGTATCCGATACCAAATGGCATCAGCTATAATTCATATCTCGTTGTTGGAGATAAGACTGTGCTTATGGATACTGTAGATCATGCATATATGAATCAGTTTTTTGAAAACTTGGAGTCGGCACTTGATGGACGCGACCTCGACTATCTAGTAGTAAGTCATATGGAGCCCGACCACAGCGCTGCAATTGCGATGGTCTTAAAGGCATATCCTAATTGTAAATTGGTTGGCAATCAAAAGAGTTTTCAATTCTTAGAACAATTTTTCCACTATGATTTTAAAGATAGATATCTAATTGTAAAGGATGGCGACACTCTTGACATTGGAGGACGCGTGCTTAAATTCGTCTTTGCTCCAATGGTGCATTGGCCCGAGGTCATGTTTACGCTAACCGACAAGGGTGAGCTATTTAGCTCGGATGCCTTTGGTACTTTTGGTGCAATTGAGGGACATATCTATTCGGACGATATTGAGATGGATGAGCTTTTCTTATCGGAGGCTGCAAGATATTATTTCAATGTAGTTGGTAAGTTTGGCAGAAATGTAATTTCAGTTTTAAAAAAACTCGACTTAGAAGCGATCAATATGATACTTCCGCTTCATGGTCCAATTCATAGAACTAAGGAGAAGATAAATGCCTTTGTCGATAAATACATGACATGGGCGGCTTTTGAGCCAGAAAAGCAAGGAGTTGTAATTGTATTTGCGTCGATGTATGGCAATACTGAACTAGTTGCAGACACCATTGCATATTTTCTTAGCATGGAGGGAGTTAAGAATATCAAGATATATGATGTTAGCGAGACCCATGCTTCATATATTATATCCGAAGCACACAGGCATAGCAATTTGATATTTACGCCAATTAACTACAATACAGAGCTCTATCCAGAGATGGATGCACTCTTGCGTGAACTAGTAGGAACTGGATATCAATCACGCAAGTATTCGGTCATAACCAATGGCAGCTGGGGAGGTCGCTCTGAGAAGATTGCAGAGGAGATAATTGCAAAGTCAAAGCTTGAGAAGATTGGCGAAACAGTTGCTATTACATCATCTGCAACTAAGGAAGATGAAGAAAAATTAAAGGCTCTTGCAAAGCAAATTGCAGATTCTTTAAAATAATTTAACAAAAAGCTTGCAATGAGAATGAACTTGTGCTATAATAGTTTCATGCCATGGGGACTGTTAGCTCAGTTGGTTAGAGCGCTACGTTGACATCGTAGAGGTCACAAGTTCGACTCTTGTACAGTCCACCATTTTTTATTGCATAAAAGGAGAAGACGAGGAGAAGATATGAATAAATCTGAAATCTACCAGATGTTTTTTAATTGCCTGGCAAAGATGAAATTTAATATTTATAATTGCGGAGTGAATTTTGTAGACGAAGTACTGGAACTATCGAGCTTAATAGACGAGGGAACAGCTCTTTTATATCGCATAGCAGCAAGCGAGGGGATAGTATTGAAATACGATATGACCTCGATTGAATCGCAAGCTGACTATCCATATGTCGAGGGATGCCGCCTTAATATAGACAATTTCAAAGACGAGATGAATAAGGTCGTAGACCATCTACTTAGCCATATCAAAGAGGTCTCGAGCATATTTCGTGAAGACGGAAAATTCTACGTATCAAATCTCTTAGAGGACTATGGTACTAAACTTTATAGGTTTAAGATAGGGGGATTATATGAATAATGATTTTAAAAAAATAATTTTATTTTTATTGCTTGCGATGCTAACATTTACCGCTTGCAAAAAGAAAATCGACGAAAAGCCTGTGGAAAATAAAGAGATAACCACAGAGGTAAAGACAGATGAGAAGTCAGGTGAAGACAAGAAAAGCGATGAAGAAAATAGCAAAGAAGAAAAAGAGCTAAATTCAATCACTCTTAAAACCGCTGGAGTTAGCTATGATTTAATCGATGTCGATGGAGAAAAATATGTCGAGTTGATCGACTTTAGCAATTTTCTCGACTCATCGAAAGGAAGATTTGCCTATCAAGCAAATGACAAGAATAAGAGAATTCAACTAAGAGTTGGCGAATATAATTATGAAGAACCTACTGGGGAATTTGATATAACAAAGGCTACTTTTGATGAGTTTGAGTTAAAGAATAAAGATAATAAATTAAAGACCAAGATTGCAATGGATGGTGGAAGATATGCGGTTAAGCTAGATGATATTGCAAAAGCAATTGGCTTTAGCATTGAAGATGGGGCAATTGTCTATGATGAACCAGACACTAAGCAAGCTGAGGTTTCGAACAATCGCGACTATGATTGGTATATGGATCAAGCAGAGACTGGAGAATATAGTGACGGCAACTGCGGGCCAACCTCAATGGCGATGGCACTTAAATGGAGAGATCCCAATTCTACTGCAACCGGTGAGAGTTGTAGAAATGAAGTATTAAACGATGGCAAGTGGTGGACGACCAATATAGTCGAGAGCTATCTTGACAGTAATAATATCGCATATAATACTCAATTTTACAAAAATGCTGAAACCATTACCAATGAAATCGACGATGGCAATATAGTTTTTGTATGCATCACAATGGAAGAGATCAAGGAAAATAAAGAGCCAGACTCCTCTAAGATCGGTCGCTTTTATGAATTTGGAGGAGGACATTTCCTCTTGATTAAAGGCTATAAGATAATAGATGGCGAGCTTTATTATGAAGTATATGATCCAAATAGCTGGGGCAGCGTATATAGCGAAACTGGTGAACCAATGGGCAAGGACAGGCTCTATAAGGCAAGCGAAATGGAAAAGGCGATTAAGAATTGGTGGATGACAGTCTATGGCATAAAGCCACTTGGCAAATAGTTTTAAAAGGGGATATTGCCCCTTTTTATTTTACATAAAATAGTACAAAATTGGCTTTATATATTTACTTTAGACAGCACTAATGATAAAATAGATATTAGTAAGAAGGAGGGGTGCTTTATGGAGGAGAAAAGAAAGCAAGTGCCTGCCGTTAGCGGTGAGGTCTTTATCTTTATCATCGGATTTTTGATAATCTTTGGATTAATCGGAAGCAAGATGGGAGTAGTAAATATGATAAATACTATTATGAGCTCTGCTTATGCGATGATAATGGATGTTTGTTTGTACATTATGGCGGTGGCTGTAGTTGCAGGAGCGCTCTCGGGAGTGTTTGGAGAGTTTGGCGTGGTCGCACTTATTGATCGATTTTTATCTAAGCTTATGAAGCCAATCTACGATCTACCAGGAGCTGCAAGCCTTGGCATCATTACATGCTATATGTCGGATAATCCTGCGATACTATCGCTTGCACGTGATCAAAATTTCTTGAGATATTTTAAGAGATATCAATTGCCGGCTCTTACCAATATTGGAACGGCTTTTGGCATGGGGCTTATCATTACAACAACTATGATGGGCTTAAAGGTTGAAGGTGCAATTAAAGCTGCTGTCATTGGAAATATCGGTGCAATGATTGGCTCTATAGTAAGTGTTAAGATTTTTATGATATTTACTAAGAGATATTATGGCACTGATGATGCCGCACTTAATTATGCTGGACTGGAGGATAGGAAGATAAGATTTGTTCGTGAAGGAAGCGTCGGCTCTAGACTGATCAATTCGCTTCTAGAAGGCGGACAAAATGGTGTTGAGATGGGTCTTGCTGTCATTCCAGGAGTTGTAATCATCTGTTCATTCATATTATTATTGACCAATGGACCAGGGCCTGGTGGAGTTTATACTGGAGCTGCCAACGAAGGCATTGCATTTTTGCCATGGCTTGGAGAGAAGCTGGCATTTATTTTAAACCCACTATTTGGTTTTAAAAATCCCGCAAGTATAGCTGTGCCTATTACCGCTCTTGGAAGTGCAGGAGCTGCGATGGGACTCGTACCAGGATTGATCGAGTCGGGCATTAGTGCAAATGAGATTGCAGTTTTTACTGCTATTTGCATGTGCTGGAGTGGATATCTATCGACACATGTTGCTATGATGAATGCACTTGATGCAAAGGATCTAACAGGAAAGGCAATACTATCACATACTATTGGAGGAATCTCAGCAGGGATAGCCGCCAATCTTATATTTAAATTGATAGCATTGATATAGTGGATAGATGTTTCAAGTATCAAGTGGTGGAGTTGTCATCAATAAAGACAAGGACGTGCTTTTATTAAAAAAGAAAAATGGCATGTATTGTCTACCCAAAGGCCATGTTGAAGCAGGTGAGGCTCTTGGCGAGACCGCTATTAGAGAAGTCAAGGAAGAGACCAATATAGACTGCGAGCTATTGGACTATGTGGGCAAGCTCTCATATAGTTTTCGATTTGCAAAGACTGGAAGGGTAGATAAGATAGTGCACTGGTATTTGATGAAGCCCATTAGTTTTGATTTGATGCCACAAAGGAGCGAGGGTTTTGTATTATGTAGTTTTTTTGACTATTTTCAAAGTCAAAGGCTTCTAAGCCATAGAAATGAAAGGCGAATAGTCAGACAGGCATATGAAAAGCTAAAGAAATACAAGGACGATGAAGACTTTTAGAAGACAAGTTAAAGATGAGATATTAAATAGAACGATTACAAGAGGCGATGAGCTTGCTTGCGAGCTGATTGGATATCTATCTTGCCGTGAAAAGATAGAAAATAAAATTATAAAAGGCGAGCTTGATGATGAATATCTAAATTATATTGGCGATATAAGATTAAGCAGCGATTTTAATATAATTATCGAGGGCAATTCGATCGAGATAAAAAGCGAGTTTAATTTAGATGAATTTATAATTAAAGCCGATCATCAGATGAAAAGAGCCTATGTAAGAGGAGCTTTTATCGGCGGAGGTAGCGTAAGCGACCCAAAGAGCGAATATCATGCGGAATTTAATTTTAAAGATGAAAAAAATGCTCTTCTATTGAGCGATATATTTGCCGAGCTTGGCATTAAGTCAGCGATAATAAAGAGGCAATCTGCAAGTGTTTGCTATATAAAAGAGAGTGATTCGATATCCGATTTGCTTATTGCAATGGGAGCGAGGTCGATGACTTTGCAATTTGAAGATATAGTGGTTATGAAGTCTGCAAGAAATGATGTAAATAGGCGAGTAAATTGCGAAACTGCCAATCTTTCTAAGACAGTAACAGCGGCACTAAGGCAAGTTGAGGCAATAGAGAAGCTTCAAAGAAGTGGAAGATTTGAAATGTTAGAGCGACCTCTATATGAGACGGGACTTTTGAGATTAGCCAATCCCGATGCCAGCTTAAATGAATTAACTATACTCTCGGGAGGCAAGCTAACAAGGTCGGGCATCAATCATCGACTAAATAAATTGATAGAATTAGCAGAGAATGTGGAGGAGATATGAAATTTATAGTAACCAACAATGACTATGTAAGGGATAAATTTAAAGATATATTAAAAGTGGATTTTGTAGAAGGAGAAGGTGGAGGTGAGCCTACGACCTATCTACCTGTTTTACTGCATATAAGGGATTTGGTCCATGCTGGATATAAGCTACTGACTCATCCGCTTAGCGGTTCGATTAAGCCGAATGAAACTCCATATAAATCGGTAATAATGGAGGAGGGCAAAGCACTTGATGAATATAGTTTGAGTCTAATTGAGGGGGCAATTGCAACTATGCAAAAATTTCAAGATATCGAAAAGACTCCCAATTGGCTCCCGCGAGTTCTAGATGATTTTAAAGTGGTCGACCTGTCACTGATGGAAAATACTATATTAAAGCTAGGCCATTTTTAATGAAAAGAGGCATAGTAGAGGCAATCTCAAGTGATGGACGCGGCATAATTAGAGATGAGAAAGTAAATTTCGTGCTTGGCGCACTTCCTGGAGATGAGGTAGAATATGAGATAATAAATGAAAAGAAGCGCTTTAATGAATGCGCGCTCATTCATATCATAAATTATTCTAATAAAAGGCAGAGAAATGACAATCCGCTGGGATCGGCATATCCTCTTTATCCACTTGAAGAAGACTATCAACTGGAATTAAAAAAAGAGATGGTGCTAAATAATCTTAAAAAAATCGCAAAGCTCGACCTCGATAATATCGCTATAAATGCAGTTAAAAATGATAGTTATAGGCTAAATAAGATTAGACTTCATATAAAAGATGATAAGATTGGTCTAATGGAATTTAAATCAAATGAAATCTATGAGCCTGACTACGATATACTCTTTGGTGATGGTAAACTTTTAAAGAGTTTGCCAATGAAGATAAAAAATGCAAGCTATGCTTCAATTAGGCGCGATAGCAACGGATATTTGTATATTGCAACCGATGGAGAGAGCTTAATTGAAATCGATGATAAAATTCGCGGAATAAAGGATATAAATGAGATAAGAGGTGATAATCCAAGCTATGATATAATTCAAAATAGCTATGAGGTGGGCATCGATGGATTTTTTCAAAATTCTATTAGTGGTGCTGCGTCCTGCCTAAAGATAATTGGGGATGAAAAAAGAGGAGACTTGCTCGATTTATATTCGGGAGTGGGCTTAATATCCCTATATGTTGCTAAAAATGCAAAGAGTGTAACAGGAGTTGAAATAAATAAAGAGGCGGTGAATTTTGCAAATAAAAATGTAATTAAAAACTATGGAAAAAATGATTCCATAAAATTTATTGCAAAAGACACCGATGAATTTATAAAAGACAATAAGAGGAAATTTGATACTGTAATAGTCGACCCGCCAAGAAGTGGACTCACTAAGCTCACGATAAATGGCATAATTGAAATTGCAAAAGATGAATTGATATATATGAGCTGCGACCATGCAACGCTTGCTCGTGATTTATATATATTAAAAGAGCATTTTAAGATAGATGAAATCTATATAGTAGACATGTTTAAAGGCACAATTGAGGTTGAGACGGTTGCACTTTTGTCCAAACTAAATACAAAATACCATTTAGATATAGAAATAGGTGAAGATGAATTGTCAGAAATTGACTTTTCAAAAGATGCAACTTATGGAGAAATTAAAAAGTTTGTATTAGATAAATATGGACTAAAAGTTTCAAGCCTATATATTGCACAAGTAAAAAGGAAATATGGTCTAATAGAAAGAGAAAACTACAATATTAGCAAGAAAGAAAATCAAAGAGTGCCAAATTGCCCAGAAGAGAAAGAGAAAGCAATAGAAAAAGCTCTAAAATGCTTTGGTATGATATAACTAAGTTCAAATATTTTCAACTCAATATCGCTGACTATAAATTGGAAATAGAAGCTTCAAAACATATGGTAAATTTAATCTAAAAAAGAAGGAACATAGGAAAGGTAAAGAGAGATAAATATCGGCAGTATTCGGACTGCCTTTATGTTTTTGTTTAAAAATCGATTTGTGAGTCAAGGTTTTGAATTAAATAATGGACATATGGTATAATATAATAAATAAAAAATTCGCAAAAGCGTAAGTTTATTTTGCATAATAAAAGTAAATTTGGTTAAGGATGGTAATGATGAAAATTAATTATAACGGTTTGTGGAAAGTCTTGATAGATCAAAATATGAATAAAAAAGACTTGATGGAGAAAGTGGGACTATCACCTGCAACTGTAGCAAAAATGGCCAAAGGTGAATTTGTTAGCATGCAGGTCCTTTATAGAATTTGCAAAAGTTTAGATGTGGACTTTAAGGATATTATTGCAATGGAAAAGAAAGAAGGAATGTAATGGATAATCAAAAATTAAATACAGTTGAATATACAAAGCTTGTTAATTTCATATGGTCAATAGCTGATGATTGTCTAAGAGATGTATTTGTAAGGGGTAAATATAGAGACGTTATTTTGCCGATGACAGTAATTAGAAGGTTTGATTCTGTAATAGAACCAAAGAAAAAAGAAATTTTAGAATTAAGAGAAATATTCAAAAAAAACAATGCAGAAAACCTTGAAGAAGCTATGGGTCTGGCTGTAAATTTACCAATATATAATATTTCCGAATTTACTTTAAAAGACTTGAAAAATGAAACGAATAGCCAAAATTTAAAGAAAAATTTTGAAGAATACTTAGATGGATTTTCTCCAAATGTAAGAGAAATTCTAGATAAATTTAAATTTAAAAATCAATTAGATACTATGACTGAAGCAGGTATACTTGGTTCAGTTATAGAAAAATTCGTATCATATGATATAAACCTAAGTCCATACCCTATTTTAAATTCAGAAGGAGAAGTTTTAAAGCCAGCCCTTGATAACCATACTATGGGAATATTGTTTGAAGAACTTATAAGAAGATTTAATGAAGAAAACAATGAAGAAGCAGGCGAGCACTTTACCCCAAGAGATGTAATAGAGCTTATGGCAGATATTGCAATAATACCAATAGAAGACAAAATAAAAGATGCACCCTATACTTTATATGATGGCGCTGCGGGTACTCTAGGTATGTGCACTGTGGCAGTAGAAAGACTTGAAAATTTAGCGAAAAATAAAGGAAAAAATATAACTACTCATATTTATGGACAAGAAATAAATCCTGAAACCTATGCGATAGCAAAAGCAGATATGCTTTTAAAAGGTCAAGGAAGAGATGCAGATAATATCTTTTTTGGGTCAACCCTCTCCAACGATATGTTACAAGGCAAGGAATTTGATTTTATGCTATCAAATCCACCTTATGGGAAAAATTGGAAAACAGATCTTGAAAAGATGGGACAAGGAGCAGATAAAGATTTAAAAAAGAATATTATAGACCCAAGGTTTATAACTAGACATAATGAAGAAACAGACTTTAGAATGATACCAGATGTATCTGATGGGCAGCTGCTATTTCTTTTAAATAATATATCTAAAATGAAAGATACAGAAATGGGATCACGCATTGTAGAAGTTCATAATGGGTCAGCTCTTTTTACTGGTGGAGTTGGTAATGGTGCCAACAATGCTCGTAAATATATGATAGAAAATGACCTCATAGAAGCTATAATCCAACTTCCTGAAAATATCTTCTACAATACTGGAATATCAACATATATTTGGATTTTATCCAACCGCAAGGAAGAAAAAAGAAAGGGCAAAATCCAACTAATAGACGGGTCTAAAATCAAAACTCCTTTACGAAAAAATATGGGTAAGAAAAATTGTGAGTTAAGTAGGGAAAACCAAGAAGAAATATTGAGTTTATATCTAAATTTTGAAGAAAATGAAAAATCAAAGATATTTGATAATAAAGAATTTGGTTACTATCAAGTGACAGTTGAAAGACCACTTAGACAAAAAGTAAGTGTAAATAAAGAGACAGTCTCAAGGTTTGAAGAAATCCTGAAAAAACTTGGAGTTCTTGAAGGTAAATTTGATAAAAAGAAAGTGAAAGAATTTGCTGACCTTGGAGTGAAAAACACAAATGGATCAAAAAATGAATTGTCAGACAAGGATAAGATGATAAATTATCTAGAAATATTAAAAGGCTTACAAAGAAACGAAGACTACTTATCCTATACAGAATTTGAAAAAGAATTTAGCAAAAAAGCTAAGGGAATGGCTGGCATTACCATAAACAATTTAAATAAAACGGGACTACTAGACATATTTGTATCAAAAGATGAAAAGGCAGAAGTCATAAAAGATAAGAAGGGAAAGATGACCCCTGACCCAGATTTAAGAGATACAGAACAAATACCACTAAACTATGAAGGCGGTATACAGGCCTTTATGGAAAAAGAAGTAATCCCTTACCACAAAGATGCATGGGTAGATGAAGAATCTATCCAAACAGGTTATGAAATAAACTTTACAAAATACTTCTATGTGCCAAAAAAACTTCCAAGCGTAAAAGAACTGGTAGAAGAAATCAAAAAACTGGAAGCAGAATCCGAAGGACTTATGGATTCTATCCTAGAGGGGTTAGACTATGAGATATAAGGAATACAAAAAGGTGGATATTCCATGGCTTGAGGAAGTGCCTAGTCATTGGGAGATACAACGAATAGCTAGTGTATTTGATATTAGAAAAGAAAAGAATGACCCTATAAAAACAAAAGAAGTTCTATCATTAAGTGCAAAATATGGGGTTACTCCTTATTCTGAAAAAAAGGAA
>JALEOH010000006.1 GCA_022766605.1 Ezakiella sp. | reverse complement strand
GAATTAATTGTAGATAGAGCCAATCACAAAACTAAAAATATGGGACTTACTACTTGGGAAGGATCTCCAGATTCAAAAATTCATAAATATGATGTAGTCGTTGCAAAAAATTATCTAAACGAAGAAGAATTAAATCAAATGCAAAGAATTGTTTCATCTTATTTAGACATGGCATAACTACAAGCAGAAAGACATATCCCGATGACAATGGAAGATTGGGAAAAAAGATTAAATGGATTTTTACAATTATGGGATAAAGAAATCTTAAACGATGCAGGAAAAGTATCTGCAGCTCTTGTTAAAAAGCACGCATAGAGTGAATTTAAAAAATATAGAATTATACAAGATAGACTCTACAAAAGTGATTTTGATAAGTTCCTAGAGCTCGAGGATAATACTAGAAAATTAAAAAAGAAAAATATCATTTGAAAAATTTTTACAAAAAATAAAGGCAGTCCGAAGACTGCCGATATTTATCTCTCTGTACCTTTGCTATGGTCTTTCTTATTTGATTTAGTTTTATCGTCTGTCTTAAAGCTTTTTATTTGCCCTAATATGGACTTTTTATCTTTGTCTTGATTCTTTACTTGTTCTTTTACTTTTAAGAGCTTAGAAGACAAAATACGAACATTTTTATGTTCCTTCCCATTGTTGTCAATGCTTGTTTTTACTTGTCCAAAGATTTTAACAAAATCGCCTTGTTTAAGATTCTCTAAATCTTTTGTCTTATCTCCATAGGCTGAACAATTGGTATAAATTTTATTTCCGTCATCATCTTTTAAGACAATTGAAAAATTACTTACTTTAAATTTTTCTCCATTTGCATTTTCTCTTTCAAGATTTTCTACTTTTCCAGCTATATTACCCACGAGATTTATGAGGTCGTCTTTTTCTTCAAAATCACTTACATTTTCAACAATCTTACCTTGTTCTTTCATATCATCAATCATATAGTCAAAGTCATCATTTAATAGACCTGTTGTATCATTGTTCATGTATAAGATATAGACTTCTTCAAGTGCCTTTTCATCAGTAACGCCTTTTTCTATGCTCACAAGTGCTTTTATAAAATCCTTATAGTTATCATTCATCATTTCTTCTAAGTTTTCTCTAATATCTTTGTATTCCATAATTCCTCCTTGTACTAAATAAGGAGAGCCTTTCGCCCTCCTCTATCTTTCTTGTCCTTTTTCGGTTTTTCTTGGTTTTTATCTTTTTCTTCTATTGACAGTTGATCAATACTATTGGCTAATTTTATATATTCATTTGAAAAGTACCTAGTATCAATTCCAATTACCCTAGAATGTCGACATTGTTCTACCAATGCAATCTACACATTTTCATTTTCATCTAAAATTTTTTTCAAAACGCCTTGGCAGCCTTCTTCATCGCCTTAAGCGGAGTTTTGTTATTATCACCCATACTACCCGATACATCGAATAATAACACTATTGCAACAGATGCATTATACTTCTACCGCCTTGGTCTGTGTTGGCTCTCCTTCAACTGCCCTAATAGTCAGCGTTAGTACACTTAAAAACATGAATATCGCGAGCATTATGCTCAAAGATTTTTTTATATTTTATCCTCCTTTTTTCTAAAATTTTCTTAAAGTCGTTAAGAAATGTCATTGTGGCAGATGCCACCAACTGTATTGTATAATAAAAAATAAGTGTTTCATTATGTTTCTTATCAGAAATTTTTATTAAGTACAACTAATCATAAAAATATTGTTTTTGGAAATAAAAAATACCAGCTGTAAGACTTTTGTTACTGCTGGTATTTATCATTGGCAACTTGCTATCAATCATTCTCCTTTAAAAGCAGTGCCAATTCTTCTTTATCCATTTTTCTTATTGAATAAAGAGCTGAGAGTGGTCCCATTAGACTTGCGACGAGTGTTGTCAATATGAATATTATTATCAGGGATTTTGCACTTGGCGCAAGAAAGGGCATCTTAAAGCTTTGGCTAAATGCCGTTCCAAATAATATAGATATTATAAGTGCGATTATAGAGCCGAGAATGGCTCCTGCTCCATTTAATATTATTATTTCTTGAAATATGATATTCCTTAAGGTCTTTTTGTTCGCTCCAAGTATTCTTAATGTTGCAAACTCGCGTTTGCGCTCTTTAATTGTGATTGAATATACTAGATATAATACTATAAAGACCAATATCCATATCAAGGCGATTAATATATAGATATATTTACTTAAATTTTTTGTAGACTCACCAACTCCACTTATCATGCTCTTTGCGAGCATTGGACTTGCGTCTTCTCCCGTAAATTCTCGGCGTAGATTGTTTTGGACATCTTTTGGATCATAGCCATCTTTTACTTTGATCATAATTGAGGAGATCATTTCATCATAGTCTATGCTTGGGAGCATTAGTATTTCATCATGCTCTTTTGCAAGTCTTACCGCTTCGTCAATGGTCAAGAAGGCTGTATTGTCAAAGCCCATGCCAGTCTTGCCCAAGCGACCTTTTATTTTAAAGCTCTGATTAAAAAATTGTACATGTGCATCCTCTTCGCCAATAATATTGTTGCCAACTACGACCTCGCCTGATTGAAGCTCATCTTTTATTTGATTTTCTAGCCATGGTTTGATTATAAAATCACTCTCATAGTCAAATCCTATTATTTGGACTGGAAAAGAGCAGCAGCCCGCGCTTAGAGTTGCCAAGTAAAGTTGCGGAGTTACGCTTAAAACCCCCTCTACCTTGCTTGCTCTTTTAATAAAATCCTTGCTAAAGAAAAAACTACTCGGCTCTCCTGTTAATATTGCGCTTGTAATCTTGGTGTCGCTTCCCTTTGGAACTAATATTATATCCGCTCCCATTCTATCAGAAAGCGATTTCATTCCATTTGATAGACTATAGACTAGAAAGCTCGAGATGAATAAGAAAAAGGCAAGCACTGCCGTTAGTGATATTAGAGCAATGGATCGTCCCATTTTATTTTTTATATTTAAAATTGCGATATTCTTACTATTTAATTTCATATGCTATCGCCTCCAGATGATCTCGAAATTGTGACCTCACTTAAGATGCCATCTTCCATTTGATAAAGGCTCTTTCCGTATTTTAATAGATCTTCCTCATGAGTTACAATTAGCATAGTAATGCCATCTCGCTCATTTATTTCCTTTAATAAATCCATTATTTCAAAGCTGGTCTTCTTGTCAAGGTCGCTTGTTGGCTCATCTGCAATAAGCATTTGTGGCTCATTCATCAGCGCTCGAGCAAGCATCACTCTTTTTAGCTCTCCTCCCGACAGATTCTTGCAAAAGTCCTCGGAAAGATCTGCTATGCCCATTAGTTCAAGTAATTTCTTTGCTCTTTCCATGCCATCTCCTTCTCGCTTCATAAAGAAATATGGCAATCTTATATTGTCAAGCACAGTAAGATTTGGAAGAGTTCCCATCGACTGTGGTACATAACCGATTTTTGAATTGCGATAACTCGAGAGTTCATCATCGCTAAGCCCACTAAGCTTAACTCCATCAAATATAATCTCTCCACCGTCGGGATTTAAAAGCCCCGCAAGCATCAAAAGAAAAGTGGACTTGCCACTTCCACTTCGTCCAATAAGATGAATAAAATCCCCCTTATCGATATTTATGCTAGCATCTTTTACCGCTGAAAAATCCCTGCCAGCACGAGTAAAGGAGCGTGATATATTTTTCGCCTCTAAGAGCATTTAATTTCCTTTTTGCTAAATAATAATTGAACAATGCCCAAAATTATTATTATTGCACCAATTACAAATATAGCTGGTCTTGTGGTCGAGACGCATCTCATAGTTGGACTTTTGCAAACTCCAATTAAGAGTTTAGTTGGCATTAGGACGCTTGCTATTCCACTTAATATTATTCCAATTGCAAGACCCATTCTTACTCCAGCATTACAAGCAAATATGCTAATTAATCCGAGCACTGCGATTATTCCCCCCATCGCCTTTATTGCCTCTCCCATCCAGTGGCATTTCATGAATTTTCCATCTTCCATTGGTGCACATGTCGGCGCAATAAAGCTTGGAGTAAAAAATAATACTATTCCAAGTATGCATATAACAATTGCTATAATTTGTTCCTTCTTCATAATTCCCTCCATATAAATATACCTGGCTACGCCATTATATCTATCATAGCACAACGAAGTGGCTTTTACCAATAAAATTTATCTATAGCAAATCGATAAGCTATAGATTTTTTTTATAATACAAAAGAGCCCGAAGGCTCCATAATTAATTATTTTCTTTTGGATAGACGCTATATACGGTCATCCACCAATTGTTAAGAGCATTTTCCATCTCTTCTGCTTTATATAGTCTATCCTTGCCCATATATTCGCCAGTGTCTGGATATTTTGCTCCCCAGCTATTTGGATCATATACTTCATAATAAAGCTTATCATCTACCATTTCATAGCCTTTTATTAGTAGGAAATGTCCTGCATCTCCTTCATAGTGCTTGCCAAGTCTTGAACTAGCAGGATTGTCATTGGTCGAGATATATCCAATCTTTATGCAGACTAAAACTATATTGCCTTTGTCAATTTCATCGGTAATTGTCTTTGATGAATTATAATAAACTGGATCATATTTTACGCCATGATTTTTAAAATATTCTTCGATAATATCAGTCGACCACCACTCTCCATTATTTAATACATCATTTCTACAACTAAGCCCCGTTGCGGTTGAATTGGGATCTAACCACTTTAATACCATTGCAACAGCAGTTGGGCCACAATTGCCATTGCTATATTCTCCTGTATCCTTTTGATCCATATACCATTCATATGGACGATTGTTGGACTTTTTAGTAGGACTTTCTTCTTGCTCTTCTATTACTTCGCTTTCATTTATATCGTCGAGTCCATAATATTCTTTAAATCCTGGTAAATTTAATACTGGATTGTAATCGCCACTATTTGCCGCAGTTTCAAGCTCATCTGGATTGTCATAAATTATTGGATTTTCAGGGTCATCACTTAGAGTAAATTGTATGCTCGGTGGAGTATTTACCACAATTGCACCGCTTTGCTTGTCGTAGCTAACCACATATAATAATATTTCAGATAGATCGCGCAACTTGATATAGTTGTTGCCATCTACTTGAGCTGTCTTGAAATTTACTGGAAAATCGTTAAATGAAAACTTTGCATCAACCATCTTGGCTGTTGTTTCGTCGTGAGCCATTGGCATTAAATCTCCAGCTTCCTTTTCATAACCAGCTCCAAGGCGAACTGCAACCATCTTATTTTCATTGTCATATGAGACATTAAACTGACTCATGGTATTGTTTAATATGCTTGCAAGATCTCTTAATTTAAAATAATTATTTTCTTCTATGAGATATCCACCGATTTTAACTTCTTCTCCATCTAAAATAAATTTTTGATATGTCCTAACGGCTTTCGCATCTCTTGACTCCGCCTTTAATTCAAATTCAAATGATATACTCGCAACTAGCATAAATATTGCAAGCATTAAACTTAATTTTCTTTTCATAATTCCTCCATTACATATTTTTTGATTTTTCTGCTGTACTTATTATCGCTTGCATTACCGCTGATCTAAATCCACCTTGTTCAAGGCTTCTAACTCCCTCTATTGTAGTTCCACCAGGAGAAGAGACCATATCCTTTAGCTCTGCTGGATGCATTTTTTCTTTTATTAGTTTTGCCGTGCCAATCATCGCTTCAGCAATAAAATCATAACTGTCTTGCCTTTTCATGCCCTCATATACCGCTGCATCGCTCGCAGCTTCTATAAACATCGCTATAAATGCTGGCATGGATGATGTCGCAGCTAAGAATGCTGGAAATTCTTTTTCAGCTATAATCGCGGTCTCTCCAAGTGCATTAAAAATTTCTACTATGTCTTTCAATTCAGTATCATCAATCTTGTCATTTGGACATATGCCAGTAAGTCCAGCAAGTACCATCGCCGGAGTGTTGGGCATTGCCAATACAAATTTTTTATCTGGAAATATTTTATTAAAAGATTCAATTGTAAAGCTAGGTGCAATCGATATTATTATCTTTTCGCCAATTTCTTCATATATTTCATCGGCAACCAATTGATATACATAGGGCTTTACCGCAAGAATTATGCAGTCGCTATTTTTAGCAAGTTCTTTCATAGAGCTTGCACATTCTACATTTTTATTATCTCTAAATCGATCGAGCTTGTCTTTATTTCTATTAAATAAAATAACTTCCATTTCTTTTTTAATTAGACCGCTTGCAATTGCACTTCCCATTGCGCCTAATCCGATTATTCCAACTCTCATTTTTACCTCCATTTTTATTTAGATTAACATAAGAAGAGAGCTTTGTCAATCAAAATAATTTTACAAAACTCCTTTTTCATTTATCAAAAAAAGAGCCACTTTTAAAGCAGCTCTTAATCTTTAATCTATTCATTCTCTTGTCTTTGAAGTTCCTTTAATATTTCACTCATCGGAAGATCTCCAAGTATCTCAACTTTCTTCTCCTCAACTTGTGGCTTTTCATTTAATTTCTTTTTGAGCGGATCCTCTTCATCAAGTGGAACATCTATATTTAGATATTTTTTGAGTCCAGTTCCCGCAGGAATAGTCATACCGATTATAACATTTTCCTTCAAGCCTACTAAATGATCTTCTTTGCCCTTTATTGCAGCATCTGCAAGTATTCTCGTAGTCTCTTGGAAGCTTGCTGCCGATAAGAATGAGTCGGTTGCAAGAGCAGCCTTGGTGATACCAAGAAGTGTTCTAGTTCCTGTTGCTGGAATTTTTCCCTCGCTCTCGAGTCTTTCATTTTCATGTCTAAAGTCGTAAATGCCAACGAGTGTGCCAGGGATGAAATTCGAGTCGCCCGAATCTTCAATTCTAATCTTAGATAGCATTTGACGAACGATTATTTCAACGTGCTTGTCATTGATGTCAACACCACTCATACGATATGCCCTTTGGACTTCCTTAACTATATAGTCTTCAACGCCTTGAATGCCTTTTACATTAAATATATCATGAGGATTGATCGAACCTTCAGTTAGCGGATCTCCTGCTTTAATGATATCACCATCTTTGACTTTTATTCTTGCACCAAAGACTATCTTATAGATCTCAGTTCTATCTTTATTTTCTACGACAATCTCTCTCTTTTTATCTGATTCAACTATAGTTACCTTACCATCTATTTCAGAGATAACAGCAACGCCCTTAGGCTTTCTTGCTTCAAATAATTCCTCAACACGTGGAAGACCTTGAGTGATGTCATCAGCCTTAGCAACCCCACCTGTGTGGAATGTTCTCATGGTAAGCTGTGTGCCAGGCTCTCCTATCGATTGTGCAGCGATGATTCCAACCGCCTCTCCGATATCTACCTCTTTGCCATTGGCAAGATTTTGTCCATAGCATTTTCTACATACTCCATGACGAACATTACAGTGAAGGCTTGAGCGAACTTTAATCTTCTCCATGCCAAGCGATTGAATAAGCGCTGCTTTTTTAGAGTCAATTATCTCATCCTTGCTGCAAATTAGCTCACCTGTTTCGGGATGAACTATATCTTCAAATGGGAAGCGACCTTCAAGTCTATCCTTTATTTCTTCTATGACCTCGTTGCCATCCTTAAATGTCGATATTTCAAGATATCCATCGGTATGGCAATCGTCTTCACGAATGATAACATCTTGGCTAACATCTACCAGACGACGTGTCAAATAACCTGAGTCAGCTGTCTTAAGAGCAGTATCCGATAAACCTTTTCTGGAACCGTGACTTGATAAGAAGAACTCGAGAACGCTTAAGCCCTCTCTAAAGTTAGACTTGATCGGAATTTCTACTGTACGACCAGTAGAGGATGCCATAAGTCCTCTCATACCACCTAGCTGACGAATTTGGTTCTTACTACCACGAGCACCCGAGGTTGCCATTATATAGATATTATTATCATGAGTTAAAGATGCCATAAGTGCATCGGTAACTTCATCTGTCGCATTATTCCATATTTCGATTACATGCTCGTATCTTTCATCATCAGTAATAAGACCGCGTCTAAATGCCTTTTCATATTTATCAACTTCCTTTTGAGCTCTGTCTAATATCTCCTGCTTCTCATCGGGAACCACGACGTCCTTCATAGAAATTGAAATTGCACTCTTGGTAGAATAGAAATATCCCATCGACTTTATATAGTCGAGCAATTGAGCTGTGACATTATTGCCATATTTGCTAAAGCAAGCTTCAATTATCTTTCCAAGCATTTTTTTGTCGACTGTCTTATCTATTTCAAGACTGTATTTATCCTTTTCTCTGTCGACAAATCCCAAGTCTTGGGGAATTTCACGATTAAATATAAAGCGACCAACCGTCGATTCTATTATATTATAGCTACCATCTACTCCTTTTACTCTAACTTTGCATCTATCTTGTAAGCGAACTTTCTTAAGCTGATAGGCTGACATCATCTCGTCAAAGTCTCTAAACATATGATAGTCAGTTTGCTCGTAGTTAGCTTCCATGGTTAAATAATAGCAACCAAGCACCATATCTTGCGATGGAACTGTAATTGGCTTACCGTCCTTTGGAGCAAGAATATTGTTGGTAGAAAGCATCAATAGTCTCGCCTCTGCCTGAGCTTCAACCGAAAGTGGAAGATGCACTGCCATTTGGTCGCCGTCAAAGTCAGCATTATATGGCGTACATACTAGTGGATGAAGTCTAATGGCCTTACCTTCAACTAGTATTGGCTCAAAAGCTTGAATCCCTAGTCTATGAAGTGTTGGCGCACGATTTAATAGTACTGGATGATCCTTAATTACCTTTTCAAGTTCATCCCAAACTTCAGGCTCCATGCGTTCTATCATTCTCTTTGCACTTTTAATATTGTGAGCTTTTTTGTTTTCAACTAGCTCGTGCATAACAAAAGGCTTAAATAGTTCAAGTGCCATATTCTTTGGAAGACCGCATTGATAGAATTTTAGATCAGGTCCAACTACGATTACCGAGCGGCCTGAGTAGTCTACTCTCTTTCCAAGTAAGTTTTGTCTAAAACGACCTTGCTTACCCTTAAGCATATCATTTAAACTCTTTAGCGGACGATTGCCAGCACCAGTTACAGTTCTTCCACGTCTGCCATTGTCTATTAGAGCATCGACCGATTCTTGAAGCATTCTCTTTTCATTTCTTACGATGATTTCTGGAGCTCCAAGCTCAAGCAATCTCTTTAGACGATTATTTCTATTGATTACTCTACGATATAGATCATTTAAATCACTTGTTGCAAATCTTCCACCATCTAGTTCGACCATTGGTCTTAGATCTGGCGGAATTACTGGCAAACAGTCTAGTATCATCCACTCAGGGCGATTGCCACTTTGCCTAAAGGCTTCTACAACCTCAAGCCTTCTAATTAGTCTAACTCTCTTTTGACCAGAGGCATCTTCAAGCTCAGCTTTTAGTGCTTCGCTCTCCTTTTCGGGATCCACTTCTTCAAGCAATTTTTTAATTGCCTCGGCTCCCATCTCGGCGACAAATTCGCCTGGATATTCCTCTTGCATATCGGCATATTCTTGTTCGGTCAATAAATCCTTCTTTATAAGTGGAGTATTGCCCGGATCTAGCACTACATAGTTTGCAAAATACAAGACTTTCTCAAGTGCTTTAGGACTCATATCGAGTATCAGCCCCATACGAGATGGAATTCCCTTAAAATACCAAATATGCGAGCAAGGGCAAGCAAGTTCAATATGCCCCATTCTTTCACGTCTAACTTTGGCCTTAGTTACTTCAACTCCACATCTATCGCAGATTACGCCCTTGTATCTAATTCTTTTATATTTACCACAGTGGCACTCCCAGTCCTTTGTTGGCCCAAATATCTTTTCACAAAATAGACCTTCCTTTTCGGGCTTTAGCGTGCGGTAATTAATGGTCTCCGGCTTTTTAACTTCGCCATATGACCATGATCTGATCATCTCAGGAGATGCTAATCCAATTTTAATCGATTCAAATTCGTTTTCCAACATATTATCCCCCTATTCCTCGAAGAAATCAACATCATCGTCAAATTCAAGATCATCTTCGCTGTCTTGTAAGCTATCGAGACTTAAATGTCCTTCCTCTTCCTCTTCAGCGGTTACACCTTGACCAACTATGCTCATCTCTTTGGTGATCTCATTTATATCACTTGGCTCATCGTCCAAGTAATCTTTTAGTTCTATTTCGTTTTTATCCTTATCAAGCACTCTTACATCAAGCGCGAGTGATTGAAGTTCTTTAATCAAGACCTTAAAGCTTTCAGGTACTCCAGGCTCTGGAATATTCTCTCCCTTAACAATGGCCTCATATGTCTTTACACGCCCAACTATATCGTCACTCTTAACTGTTAGCATTTCCTGCAGTACATGGCTTGCACCATATCCTTCAAGAGCCCACACTTCCATTTCACCAAATCTTTGTCCGCCAAATTGCGCCTTACCACCAAGCGGTTGTTGCGTAACTAACGAATAAGGTCCTGTCGAGCGAGCATGGATCTTCTCATCGACCATGTGGTGAAGCTTAAGCATATACATATATCCAACTGTTACTGGATTGTCGAATTCTTCTCCGGTGCGTCCATCGCGAAGTTTGATCATGCCTGAGCTTGGATATCCAGCTTCATTTAAGGCATCGATTATATCCTGTTCATTTGCACCATCAAATACTGGAGTTGCAATATGATAGCCGAGCTTTTTAGCAGCTAATCCCAAGTGGACTTCTAAAACTTGTCCCAAGTTCATACGAGATGGGATACCTTGTGGATTTAAGCAAATTTGAATTGGAGTACCATCTGGTAGATAAGGCATATCCTCTTCTGGTAAAATTCTCGATATAACGCCCTTATTTCCGTGGCGCCCACTCATCTTATCTCCGACGGTAATCTTTCTCTTAGTTGCAATATAAACTCTAACAGTTCTATTTACTCCTGGCTTTAGCTCATCTCCTGCCTCTCTTGTATAGCTTCTTACATCGACTACTATACCTGTTTCACCGTGTGGAACCTTAAGGGAAGTATCTCTTACCTCACGAGCCTTTTCTCCAAATATTGCACGGAGCAATCTCTCCTCAGGGGCTAACTCTGTTTCACCCTTAGGAGTTACTTTACCAACTAATATATCTCCAGAGGTTACCTCAGCTCCGATGCGAATTACGCCCTCTTCATCCAAATCTTTAAGCATATCCTCGCCTACATTTGGAATGTCGCGAGTAATTTCCTCAGGGCCAAGCTTAGTATCTCTTGCATCTGTTTCATATTCTTCAATGTGGACTGATGTTAAAACATCGTCTACAACTAGTTTTTCATTTAATAAAATAGCATCTTCGAAGTTATAGCCTTCCCATGTCATAAATGCAATCAATATATTCTTACCAATTGCCATTTCTCCAGCCTCTGTTGAAGGACCATCGGCTATTACTTGACCTTTTTTGATCTCTTCACCTTCGTGGACTATTGGTCTTTGATTGATGGTCGTTCCCGAGTTAGAACGTCTAAACTTCGATAGTTCATATACATCTTTTTTAGTCTTGCTTGTTTTAATTACAATTTCAGATGAGTCTACCTTATCGACCA
The DNA here is from genome assembly GCA_022766605.1 of Ezakiella sp. GTDB lineage: Bacteria > Bacillota > Clostridia > Tissierellales > Peptoniphilaceae > Ezakiella. The sequence continues at coordinate 2,573 of JALEOH010000006.1, read as the reverse complement.
CACCATCATTTTCAGCAACGACTACAACTCCTGAATCGACTGCCGCCTTATATTCAATTCCAGTTCCAACAATTGGAGCCTCAGTTGTAATAAGTGGCACAGCCTGGCGTTGCATGTTTGCACCCATAAGTGCACGGTTGGCGTCGTCATTTTCAAGAAATGGAATAAGTGATGTACCAACAGCGACGATTTGTCTTGGGGAAACGTCCATATAATCGATATCCTCCCTTTTAAATACGTCGATGGCACCTTTTATTCCCCTGGCAACAACTCTATCATTTACGAAACGATTGTCTTCATCCAATTGCTCATTAGGCTGAGCTATAACCATCTTGTCTTCAACATCTGCCATCAAATATTCTATTTCATCGGTTACAATGCCCTCGGGCTTTTTGACCTTTCTATACGGAGCTTCGATAAATCCATATTCGTTGATGCGAGCAAAAGTCGTAAGTGAGGTCATAAGACCGATATTTGGGCCTTCTGGAGTTTCAATCGGACACATCCTTCCGTAGTGGGAATTGTGGACGTCACGCACTTCAAAACTAGCTCTATCACGGCTTAAACCACCTGGCCCTAGAGCAGATAGTTTTCTCTTATGAGTTAATTCACTTAATGGATTGGTTTGATCCATAAATTGTGAAAGTTGTGATGAACCAAAGAATTCTTTCATTGCAGCAACCACCGGTCTAATATTGATTAGAGCCTGAGGAGTAGCATAGTCCATGTCTTGAATGGTCATTCTCTCTCTAACAACCCTCTCCATTCTTGCAAGTCCAATTCTAAATTGATTTTGAAGTAACTCTCCAACCGATCTTATTCTACGATTGGCCAAGTGGTCGATGTCATCGATTTCGCCGACTCCTTCAAATAGCAAGCATTCATAGTTGGCTGCAGCAACTACGTCAGAAATCAAAATATTCTTAGGATAAAGCTTTCTGATATTAGCTTCTACCGCCTCTTCAAGATCCTTCTTGGTCTTTATCTTTTCATCATTGACTAAATCAAACATGAGAGGAAAATATACTTTTTCTCTTATGCCAAATTTTTCCAAATCTATTCTATCGCTAAATACTTTTACATCGACAAATTCATTGCCAACTACTTTTAGCTCTTTCTCTTCATGAATGATATAGACAGAGTTAATGCCAGCATCTTCGATTTCCTTTGCCATATCATAATTTAAATGTGTTCCTGCTTCATATACAACTTCACCTGTCATTAGGTTTACAGCATCACGAGCAAGTGTTCTATTTTGAATGCGATTGGCAAGTCCAAGTTTTTTATTGAATTTATATCTTCCAACTTTGGCGAGGTCATATCTCTTATAGTCAAAAAACATATTATATAATAAGCTCGCAGCTGATTCTTCAGTTGCTGGCTCACCAGGGCGCAGCCTTTTATAAATTTCAAGTACTGCTTCGGATTTATTTTGTGCAGGATCCTTTTCAAGTGTCTTTCTTAGAACCTCAAAGTCACCTACAGCTTCTATAATGTCCTCATTGGACTCGATTTCAAAAGCTCTTAATAGAGTAGTCATCGATACCTTTCTCGTTCTATCAACGCGGACACTCAAAGTACCCGTCGTGTCGGTTTCAAATTCGATCCAAGCACCACGGTTAGGAATTAATTGTGAAGAAATCATCAAGTTGCCCGATTTATCGTAGCTACTTGAGTAATATGCCCCTGGAGAACGTACCAATTGGCTAACGATAACACGCTCAGCTCCATTTATAATAAAAGTTGCAGTCTTAGTCATTATTGGCAGGTCGCCCATAAAGACCTCTTGTTCTTTTACTTCTCCAGTTTCTTTGTTGATAAGCCTGACCTTTGCCCTTAGTCCAGCCGAATAAGTTGCGTCGCGAAGCCTGGCCTCAGCCTCACTATACTTTTTATTCTCATCAAGCTTATAGTCTACAAATTCTAGAATTAGATTGCCCGAATAGTCCTCGATAGGACTGATATCGTTAAACACCTCTTTAATTCCCTCTTTGAGGAACCACTCATACGATGATGTTTGAACTTCTAGTAAATTGGGAAGATCTAGAGCCTCCTTAATCCTAGAATAACTCATCCTTGTTCTCTTACCATACTTAACAGGATGTACCATTAATGCACCTCACCTCTCACAAAAATATATCCAAAATCTATAAGATATTTGGATTAAATCTAGCGGAAAAACTAAAAATGGCGATATGTACCCACTTTTAGTGTATCATCTTCTAATGATACCATATTTTAAAATAAAAATCAAGGCTTTTTTAAAATATTTTTAAAAAAGTCTCAAAAATTCTTCTAAAGCAGCCCTAGCTCCTCCGCATATTTAATTAGCTATATTCTAACATAAATTTTTTAATAATGCAAGCAAAAAGCCCCAATTTTATTTGGAGGCTTTCCTGCAATACCTTTAATATTATAACTATCCTCCTTGACTTACCTTATGCATACCAAGTTTTAATATAACTTTGCAAATAATCGTCAAAATAGCAATCCAGAATATTTGTAATAATAATATTTTAGAATTATCGGTTTGAACCCCTGATAGAATTTTTGCGGGTGCATAATATATATAT
>JALEOH010000005.1 GCA_022766605.1 Ezakiella sp. | reverse complement strand
TTTGTAGAAAGAGTATATGTCAATAAAGAATATGCTCTTCCAGAAGAGCCAAATATGCAGACATCCCACGACCTTATTAACGATAGTTATGCATGGGATATTGGATATGATGGAACTGGCATGATTGCAGCAGTGCTTGATACAGGCTTTGACTACGAGCATCCCGATTATGCATTTGACGATGGCTTTGATATGAATCAATTAAAGCTTAAGAATGAGGCTGATGTTAATGCAATTATAAGCGAAAAGAAAACTGCAGATGGAATATGGCTGTCGGAGAAAATCCCATTTGCCTATAACTATGTTGAAAAGAATACTAGAATTAAACAGAATTTAAATGACGATGAATCGCATGGTCAACACGTAGCTGGTACAGTAGTTGCCAATGGTGAAATTAAGGGCGTTGCAAAAAATGCTCAATTACTCGCATTAAGAGTTTTTAAAGAAGGATCAGGCACTGGAGAAATGTATTATATTCCTGCAATTGACGATGCAATAAAATTGGGAGCTGACTCGATCAATATGAGTCTTGGTTCACCTCTTGGTGCAACTAAGATGGTATCTACTGCTGCTGACGCTGCATTTAGTAGAGCAATTGAGGCTGGAGCTATTCTCTCCATTTCAGCTGGTAATGATGGCAAATTTGGTGGACTAAATATAGCTACTAGAGCAGACAATCCCGACTATGGTGTAACTGGAAGTCCAAGTGCTTCCATTCACTCAATATCAGTTGCAGCCGCAGGCAATACTCACGCCAAACTTCCAAAACTAAGCTTAGCTGATGGTAAATTCATTCCATATAGTCCAACGGCTACAACTAAGGGTGCTTTTGGAAAGACATTGGAGATCGTAAGCGTTGGTAAGGGAAAAGAAGAGGATTATGCAGGAAAAGATGTAACAGGCAAGGCAGCTCTGATTGAAAGAGGTGGCAGCACATTTACAGAAAAGATCAACACCGCTGAAAAACATGGAGCTGAGCTTGCAATTATCTATAATCACGAAATAGGAGGCAATACATTTATCGGTATGGTTATTGCTGGCACCAATCTTCCATCAATGTCGATACTAAGAAATGATGCACTGAGTTTAATTGAGAATCCAACAACTGTAACAGTTAATAACTCAGAAGACATTGGAATATTCCCTGCAGAAGCATCAGGAGATATGGGTGACTTCTCAAGCTGGGGGCCTAATCTAGACTATGAATTTAAGCCTGAGATTGCAGCACCAGGAGTTGATATTTATTCACTTGCAAATGATGGAAGATACACCAGCATGAATGGTACTAGTATGGCTGCCCCTCATCTAACGGGGTCGGCAATACTTGTAAAACAAAGATTGATGAAGGATTTCCCACAATTTGCTGGACGCGACCTATCCATATTGATTAAAAATATGATGATGTCAACAGCTTCGCCAATTACTGATAAGAAGACCAACTCTATAATCAGCACTAGAAAACAAGGCGCTGGTATGGTAAATATCGAAGCCGCAAGCAAGTCAAATGTCTATGGTATAAATGAAATTACTGGTCTTGCTAAGGTCAATTTAAAGTCAAATGCTATCGGAAAACCATTTGATATTAAATTAGTCAATCTTGGAAATAATGAGCAAAGTTATAATACAAGAATTGTAGTTATGACCAATAATGTAGTTGATGGTCATTTTGACATGAGATCATCTACCATATATGAAGAGGAGCTTGGCAATATCACCGTTCCTGCCAATGGCAATGCCGTTAAAAATATAGTGATTAATCTTGACGATGCTAAGATAGCAGAGTTAAATAAACTTATGCCAAATGGTTTTTGGGTAGATGCATTTGTTTTCTTCGAAGCAGAAGGAGTTCCAACTCTTTCAATTCCCGTAATTGGATTTAGTGGAGATCACTCAAAGATTCCAGTACTTGAAAAATCCATTTATGATATGGATATAGCAGGTGGAGATCTACCAACTTATTATGATAAGACTGGGGAAACAAGCGATTATACAGCTCTCATTAGTACTAATGGCAATAGCTATTCAGTTCTTGGCTTTGATCGCGATGGCAATTATGAAAATCTTCTAAATAGAAAAGATAAGATTGCAATTTCTCCAAATGGCGATGGAGTAAAAGACAATGTTGGTCTGAGTTTTGTAGCTAATAGAAATCTATTGAATCTGACTTTTGAGCTATATAATGTGGATCAAGACGGAAATGCAACGACATTAATTCCAAAGGTCGACTCTGGTTCAGGAATGGCTCTTAGATATGTAGAAAAACATGCTTATATGGACAGAGAGAAGGGCTATTATAAATCTTCAAAGCCAACTGCAACGGTTATTAGACCAAGCAATAATGTTACTGATGGAAAATATATCGCAAGAGTAAGTGCTTATCCATTTGGATATGATGTAAAGGATGAAAATAATAGACAAGACTATGATTATCCAATTATAATCGACAGAGAAATGCCAAAGGTAAGTAAAGTTGATTATGATGAAGCAACAAGACTTGTAACTGCTCATATTACAGATGCTACTCCTAATTTTGAGGGTTCGGGTGTATATAAAGCCTACTACTATTATGATGATGAAGTAGAAAATGGTAAGAAGAATATCAATGAGATTAAAGTAACAGATGATACAATTACTCTAAGCTTTAATTTAAAAGAAGGTGCTACACTTGAAAGTACCAATCTTGCCATAGTCGACTGGGCAGGAAATCTAAATGAAGACAGCTTGCAAGCATTTAAAGACCATGTAAGTTATGGCAAGCTAATAATAGAGACCAAAGTAACCAATACCGAAGAGGCTATGCCACTTCCTAAATACGAAATTAAAAATGCCGAAGGTGAAGTCCAAGCCAATCTCAATAGAATTAAAATTGGCTCAGAAAAATACACTGTCAAAGTGGCACAAGTGCCAAATGGATTTAAATTAGTTGGAGAAGATACTAAGGAATTTACTTTATCTGAAGATAAACTCGAGGCCAAAGTCGAATTTACTTTTGAAAAAATTGAGGGAGCAAAGTATTCCGTTGTAATTAAGATTCCATCAGGAGTAGAAATTGAAATCGATGGAGAGGTATGGGCAGTTGATGAAAATGGTAAGAGATATGACTTTACCAAAGAAGAAGTCTATGCTGGTAGTCAATACTTCGATGGATTCTTGGCATATGGCGAGAGCTATGATATTTATATCAAGATCAATAACGAAGGCTATAAGACAACTCCAAGCAGCTTTAGAATTGACAACTTCGACAAGACAAGCTATACTACTAGATCGGTCAACCTCGTTGAAAGCACCAGCGAATATGCAATTAATGTCACTATAACGGGTTTACCTGAAGGAGTTAAGGCAGATATTAAATATTATAATTCATCGGGAAGTGAAATAGATGATCCAACAGCGCTTGCACCAGGCAACTATTACGTTGAGCTTAATAGCATGCCTGAAGGATATATGGCAGATAAAACTTATTTTGAAGTAACTCTTACCGAAGAAGAAAAGATAGCTAATATAACGATTAATTTCATAAGTGTAGTTGGTACTAAGGGCTCAATTGAAATTATTATCAATAACGATACAGCTGTAGAATTCGATAGAAATGATTTAATCGTGGAAGATTTTAATGGTAATATTGTTGATCCAGCTAATCTGGTTTATGGTGATTATTTCATTAGAGTTGATGAAAAATTATTAAATACTAAATACAAAGGCTATGCGTTATTTAATGATGTAAATTCTATGAGCTCAAGGCTAAGAATAGAAGAAAAGAATCCAAATCGAGTACTAAATTTAACCTTTGATCGCTTAACTAGAATTAAAAAAGAAGCTAGTATTTATTTCTCGAGAAAGGAAGCCATCCCTGGTCAACGATATCCAACTATGGAAGATGTTGTAATAACATTTACCAATATCGAAGGAAAGAGCTTCGATAAAATAGTAACAAGTGGATTTAATATGGAAAAACTAAATATCCCCGTGGATTATTATGATATCAGTGTTAAGAAAATTGCAGATGGATGGGATGCAGTCTTTGAAGTTGATGGAGTTGAAACCACTGGTCTAATATTGTCCCAGTTTATTTTCTTAGACGTCCTTTTGAAAAAGACCACAGGGCCAGAAATTGGAAAAGGCAGTATTACTGTTAAATTTAGAGATTTAGAAACCCAAGATGAATTAACTGGTGCAGAGTTTTATGTAACTAAAGAAGGAGATACTAATTTTAGAGCAAGAAGTAACGACGAATTAAAATCTCTACCATATGCAACTTATAATATTACAATTACTAAAGCACCAAGTGGATATCTAATGCCAAGCTCGCGCAATCAAAGAAAAGTTGTTATCTTAGACAGCTATTCTAAGGAAAGAGAAATAGTCTTTACTCTTTCAAAGGATCCAAATGCGGGTCCTGAGCTACCAAAGGGCGAAAGCACGGTTAAATTTGCCGTATTACTAGGAGACTCTGGTCTTGATATGGAATGGGAAGCTAAGCTCGATGTAGTTGATGAAGCAGGTAACCACTATACACCAATTAGACGCGGAATGTTCTCACCCGATTATTATTTAAATAATCTACCCAAGGGTAAATATACTCCAACATTAAAGAATTTACCGAAAGGAATGCTAGTAGAATACAAGCCAGCATTTGCATTTGTAGATGGTAGTGCTAACAATGTAGATGAAGATCCAGGAGCAACCGTAGGCATCTATATTAAAAAAGATCCAAATTACAATCCACCTGCTCCGGGCGAAGTAGGTAGTGTTAAGCTAGTTAACAAGGGATATAATTCAGCCTTAAAACTAGAAGAATATATATCCGTTAGGAAAATAGGCGAAAGTGAATTAATTAAGCCAGCTAAGCCTTCGTCCTATAGCTTATATTATTATCTAAAGGATTTGGAATTTGGCGAATATGAATTTGTAGTAGATACTAAGGGAACTCAACCAATTGGAGTAGAAACTCTTAAATTCACAATTGATTCGACTGAGGAAAAGACAATTAATATCAATGGACCAAGAGATAATTACGCTGCTAAGATAAAGATTGAAACAACTGGGCTAGAAGATGAAAGCAATTTAAAATTCACTGTTAGCTCGGTAGACTTTAATAAAAATATTTTCTTTATGCCGGACTATAGAGTAGTTCCTTCTGGAACAATTATAGTAGAATTGGATATCAATTCCATCCCTGATGGCTATGAATTGATCGACAAGAATAAATCAAAGCAAGAAAGCTATGTATCAATGGGTGGAGAAAAGATCTATAAATTCGACTTAAAAAAGTCTGGAGAAAATCCCACTCCAAATCCTGGATTAACTGGAGAGACAGACCTAAGCATATATGTATCGACATACAAGGCGACCGATTATCCTTATAATTGGACTCCAGATATTAAGATGACCAATGAAAATGACGAGGAGTTTGCTTTAACTAGAACAAGTCAATATAGTTTAAATTACAAGGCTACAGCTCTTCCTGCTGGCACTTATAAGATTACAATTTCTAATATACTTCCTGGATATAAATTTGATAAGGATGAATATAAGATTGAAATCGACGGTAGCAAGACTACAAAGATGATATTTATTAATATTCTTGACGATGAACCTTTTGTAAATAAAGATGAGCTCAATTCACTATTGCAAGAAGCAGGTGACGTCAGACTGACAGATGGATATATCTATGCTGATGAAGCTAAAAAAGCCGCATATGACAACGCAATTTTAGAAGGTCAAAAGATAGCTGAT
>JALEOH010000032.1 GCA_022766605.1 Ezakiella sp. | reverse complement strand
GATTATGGCGAATTTAGTTAGAGCGACGGATATAAGCAAGAGCTTTTTTGGTAAGATCATATTTAAAAATTCCTCTTTTACGATTAAAGAGGCGACAAAATATGCTCTTATTGGTAGAAATGGCGCAGGAAAATCCACGCTTTTTAAAATGATAGAGGGCAGTCTTCAAGCTGATGAGGGTGAGCTTTTTATCAACCCAATTGCGAAGATTTCTAGCCTTAATCAGATGGGCTTTAATATGTTTGACATGAGCGTTCGAGATATAATATCCTATATTTCAAAAGACATGACGGCTTTGCTTAAAAAATCTGAAGAGTTGCAAAAGAAAATCGAGGAGGAATACGATGAGAAGATCTATTTGGATTATCTCGACAGCTTGGAACTCTTTAACAATCTCGGTGGCTATGATTATTTTAAGGAGAGGGATATTTTCATCAATACTTTTGGATTGGATAAGTATTTAGATAGAAAATTCCTGGAGCTATCGGGTGGGCAGATGCAATATATAAGATTACTTACAGCTCTTTTTTCATCCTCCAATCTCGTGCTACTCGATGAGCCACTTAATTTTTTAGACAAGGATAAGGTTGATTGGCTTAGAAGATATATAAAAGAGTCCAATAAAAGCTATATAATAATAAGTCATGATGAGGATTTTCTAAAGAATATAGTGGATGGCTATCTTATAATAAAAGATGCTAGAATTAAGGAATTTATGGGTAGCTATGATAATTTCAAAGACAGCCTTGATAGTCTTTATGACAAGGAGGAGGCCGAGAATCGATTTATAAATAACGAAATAAAAAGGCTCGACGACGCAATAAGAGAGACCATAAGAAAGAGAGATCGTGCGCCCGAGCCACATGTCCATGTGGTTTTGTTGGAGAGATTAAGGAGAGAAAGACGTGAGCTTATCGCTAAGCTAAACAAGTTTGAAGAGGAGAGAGTCTATGATTTTAAGCCAAAAGAGATAGCGGTAAGTCCTCTTGGAGTAAGGACTATAAAGCTTCAAAATATCGATTTTAATTATGGAGGAGAGAAGATATTTAGTAATTTAAATCTCAGCCTAACTGAGCATTCGCATAGTCTTATCATCGGTGACAATGGCACGGGAAAGACGACGTTAACAAGACTAATTGTAGGCGAGCTAAGTCCACAAAGAGGACAAGTCCATCTCGACAATATCAAGATCAAGTCGCTAGACCAGGTCATTATGCCAATTGATAAAGATATATCCTTGAAGGATTATGTAAGGGATATTATAAAGCTTGGGGAAGCCAATGCAAAAATACTTCGTAAAAATTTTTATTTTGACGACATTTGGGATAATTCTATCAAGACGCTATCGGGTGGTGAGCTAAGGCGTCTTTCCATTGCGTCAAGTCTGCTTGAAAATAAAGACGAATATTTGATATTAGATGAGCCAACGACCTTTTTAGATGTCGATGTTAAAAAATCTCTAATAGAGTTAATCAACGCCTATGGTGGGGGCTTGCTAGTAATATCTCACGATGGTGAACTCGTAGATAACTTTAGAGGAAATATCTATGAACTTACCAAAAGAGATGCCGCATCTAATTTAGTTAGGTTGCAATAGAATTAGTATATTTGTATCGCATTAAAGCTGTAGTTATAAATTATATCTATAGCTTTTTATTTGCTATAAACTATTTTAATATATAAAAGTTTTTTCAATAAAATAGTTTATTATCTACAGGCTATGGAAAGAACATATATGATAGACTAAAATTTACTATCAAAAATAAATAAAGAGGTGTATTATATGAATATTAAAGAAAGTGTAGATATTATTAAGACATATGTCGAGATGGAGCGTGAGCCAGTTGGCGTGAAATTCTTTTTCGATGAAGAATCATTTAAGGCATGCGATATGCCTATGAGAGACAGCAAGATTCCATATTGCAACGCTGTAAAGAAAGCTAGCATTGGTGAAGGCACTAAATTGGTTGCGGCACATCAAGGATGTCCTAATGGATGCAATGCGCTTAATTTCCAGGATACTCCTGATCCAATCGCCAGCGGAAAGGGAAGATTTTCTAAAGGTATCTACGATAGCCTTGAGGTATCAAAAGGCATTTCAGATGAAATGGACGAAGGTTTCATGAAGCAAAGACCATATGGTATTGCAGTTTTTCCTCTAAAGGAATTTACTATTGAACCAGATGTTGTATTAATAGTAGGCATTCCATATATAGTTATGAGATTTATTGAAGGCTATGCTTACAAGCATGGATATACAAATAATTTTAAGAGTTGTGGACTTCAAGCAGTATGCCACGATATGACAACCTATCCTTATAACACCGATGATATTAACATCACCATGCTTTGTCCAGGAACAAGGCTTTGTTGCTCATGGGATGAAAGCGAGATGGGCATGGGTATTCCATGGAGCAAGTGGTATGATACATGCGAGGGTATTAAAGCAACTACCAATCCATTTGTAAGAAATGCTGGCAAGAAAACCATTGCTAAAAAGCTCGAAGAGCGAGGTAAGAGTGCTGATGATATTATTATGAATCAAAACTACGATGATAAGACTTACACTGGTGGTAAGATTGATATTTCAGAGTATAAATAGGTGAAAGATGAAGAATTTTTTAAAAAGGATTCCGCTTCCTATAACTGGAGTTGCACTAGGTTTGCTTGCGCTTGGCAATCTACTCCAAAGTTATAATGAGACTGTAAGACTCGTGCTTGGAGCTATTGGTGGAATATTTGTTATTCTAGCAATATTAAAGATAATATTTTTACCAGAGGATTTTAAAGAAGATATGAAAAATCCAATAACGGCTAGTGTGTTTTTAACGACTACAATGGCACTTATGTTAATTGCCGGTTATCTCAAGCCATATATTGGAGGAGCGTCGAAGATAATATGGTATATTGCAATTGCATCTCATATAGCTTTAATGATTTTTTTCACAGTCAGATTTATTTTTAATTTTGATCTTAAAAAAGTCTTTTCTAGTTATTATATAGTTTATGTTGGAATTGCAGTTGCAAGTATAACGGCTCCAGCATTTGACAGCTTAAACATTGGTAAGATTGCGTTTTGGTTTGGCATTGTAACCTTTGCTATACTATTTTTGATATCGACAAAGAGATATATGACTTATAGAGAGATTCCCGATCCTGCTAAGCCAATTATATGTATAACCGCCGCTCCGATGAGTCTCTGCCTTGCAGGATATAATGCGTCCTTTGAAACCAAGAGCACGACATTTGTGATTATAATGTTAGCAATTGCAAGTGTACTATATATTTATTCGCTGATAAAGGCAATAGGCTATTTAAGATTGCCATTTTTTCCAAGTTATGCAGCGTTTACTTTCCCGTTTGTAATTTCGGCAATTGCAATGAAATCGTCAATAGGATTTTTGACAAAAGCTGGACTAAATGTAGCCTGGTTAAAGCCCGTCTCAATTGCACAAATAGTAATAGCTACAGCACTAACCATATATGTAGCTATTAGATATATAATATTTATTTTTGCCTCTAAGAAGGCATGATAACAAAAAATCCTCGGGCAACTGGGGGTTTTTGTTCCACGTGGAACATTCAGCTTGCAATAATTTTAAATATGTGCTATATTGCTCTTAGAGTATATTGAGCAACAGGGAATGGGAAAATCCCAACAGCCCCCGCTACTGTAGAGATGGAGCAATTATCTTATGTCACTCGCAAGGGGAAGGCGATAATTGCGTTGAAGTCGAGTCAGGATATCTGTCAATATACCGTAATATTTTCGGTGGGAGAATGGTTACAATTATTTTGTTTTACTGTCCTCCTGCCAAGAAGGAGGATTTTTATGTATAATAAGAACAAGAGAAAGCTAGCTTTCTCGCTGGTCGTATTGATGGGGCTACTGTCTACGACCATGATCGATGCAATGCATATTATGGAAGGCTTTTTGCCAAAAGTCCATGCCGCAATATGGTTTGCAATTGCAATTCCGTTCTTCTTGGTGGGCCTTAAATCGATTTCCAAAATCGTAAAGGACCACCCCGAGAAGAAACTATTACTCGCTTTAGCTGGTGCATATGTATTTTTACTATCATCTCTGAAGTTGCCTGCCATGACTGGCTCATGCTCACACCCGACTGGAGTTGGCCTTGGTGCGGTTTTATTTGGAGCAGGGCCCATGTTTGTGCTTGGCACTATAGTTCTCATTTTCCAAGCAATATTACTTGCCCATGGCGGACTGACCACACTTGGAGCCAATGCCTTTTCAATGGCAATATGTGGTCCAATACTTGCAGTTGCAATCTATAAGCTTTGCAAAAAGGCTAAAGTAAATGAGATGGTAAGCGTATTTTTAGCAGCTGCATTAGGCGATCTATTCACATACTGCATCACATCTATTCAACTGGCAGCAGCCTTCCCAAAGGGGAATTTCTTTGCAAGTATGCTTGGATATATGGAGATATTTGCTATAACTCAAATCCCAATCGCCATAATGGAAGGCATAGTAACAGTGCTTGTATATAGTGGCATCAAGCAATACGAAGGAGGGCTTTTAAGTGAAGAATTCAACTAAGATCATTTTAGTATTACTCTTAATTGCACTATTCGTCGTGCCGCTATTTATAAAAAAAGGCGCGGAGTTTGGTGGAGCTGATGGTGCAGCAGAAGAAAAGATAACCGAGGATAATCCAGACTATGAACCATGGTTTGAGCCAATCTTTGAACCAGCAAGTGGAGAGATAGAATCCTTTTTATTTGCATTCCAAGCTGCAATCGGTGCAATTATAATTGGATATTATTTCGGATATCAAAGAGGTAAAAAAAGAGGAAATAATGTCAATCGACAAAATAGCCAATAGTAATAATTTAAGCTATAAAAATCAATATATAAAAGTGACAGGAGGGCTAATTACCCTCCTTGTCGCCTTAATTGTAGATAGTAAATGGATTCAAGCATCGATAATACTTCTATCATTTTTGCTATTGTCTTTTCTTGGTGGAATAAATTGGCGACAAATCTTAAGACTATATAAACTTCCACTCGGATTTTTAATCCTAAGCTCAGTTGCAATATTAGTAAATATTTCAAAAGACTATAGCAAAATGGAATATTATTTTAATTTAGATTCGATATATATAGGCACCAATAAAGGGCAGATCCATGAGCTTGTAAGAGTTCTAATAAGAAGTCTTGCTTGCGTAAGTGCAACTTATTTTATTGCATTATCTACGCCTATAAATCAGATGATTGAGCTTATGAAAAAGATAAGGTTGCCAAATATTTTTATAGAGCAGTTCATGCTGATATATAGATTTATCAATCTCTTTATGGATGAATTTTATGAGATGAATCGTGCAGCAGAGCTTAAAAATGGATATGTAAATGCCAAGACCATGATTAAAACCACTTCGCAAATCGCCATCGGCTTATTTTTTAAGACTATGGGTCGCTATGGAGATTGGAAAAATTCTTTAGAATTGAAATTATTCGATGAAAAACTTTATTGAGGATATTATGTTAAAGATTGAAAATTTAAGTTTTAAATACGAGGGTGGCTCTTTCGCCTTGGATAATATAAATTTAGCTGCAAAAAAGTCTAAGATACATGCTATAATTGGCGCAAATGGCGCTGGCAAATCGACGCTTTTCATGTCTATATTGGGCTTAATTAAGCCAAGTGAAGGTAGTGTATGCTTAGATGGTAATAAGCTTATATATAAGAAAAAGTCGTTGCGCGATTATCGCAAAAAAGTCAATCTAGTCATGCAAAATCCAGACCAGCAGATATTTTATTCAAGAGTAATCGACGATATTGCATTCCCACTTAAAAATATAGGCATGAATGAAGATGAGATAGATGCAAAAGTGGAAAAGGCTCTGTGCGATATGGACATATATGAGCTTAAAGATAGAGCTCCTCATACTCTAAGCTATGGGCAAAAAAAGAGGGTTGCAATTGCGGGCGTAATCGCCATGGATTGCGATTATATATTATTCGACGAGCCCACTGCGGGGCTTGACCCCAAGCTTACTCGCGAGATGATCGCGATATTAAAAGAGTTAAAAGACAAAGCTAAAGGCATAATCATAAGCTCACATGATATGGATTTTATATATAGTATTGCCGACTATATAAGCGTGATCTCAAATGGCAAAATAATATCCTCCGGCACTAAAGAGGAGGTCTTTCAAGATGAAAATCTCATTTACAATGCGGGATTAGAGCTTCCTAGCTTGGTTAGAATTGCAAAGAAACTTGGTTGCCCATTATTTAGCGATGAGGAAGAATTAATTAAATATATCAAAGGATAGTATTTTAAAATGTTTCATATGGATTTGTTCCACGTGGAACATTTTTATTTATTTCCCTTTTATTTTTTTGATAAATATGATATTATATACTTATTACTTAGGAATGGAGGTAAGTGATGACAAATATATTATCCTTTTTCAATCAAAAAGGTGGTGTTGGCAAGACTACGAGCGTGCTTAACTTAGCGAGCGCTCTTGTAGACAAAGGCAAGAGAGTGTTAGTAGTAGATGCCGACCCTCAGGGCAATTTGACTTCGGGCATTACCGATGACAATATAAGTGGACATGCGAGCCTCTATGATATTCTATTAAGAGATGTTGAAATAAAAGAGGCGATTGGCCCCACCACACATAAAGGCCTCGATATAATCCCTGGAAGTCAAGACTCGGCTGGCATGGAGATAGAACTTGCAGTAAATGGCGACTGGCATTATTTACTTCGCAATAAATTGCAAGAGTTGGGAGATGCTTATGACTTCATTTTCTTAGACTGCCCACCAAGCCTGGGAGTGCTTTCCATCATGTGCTTAAATGCAAGTGATGGATTGATATCAGTTATTCAGGCTGAATATTATGCGCTTGAGGGAGTAAGCCAGCTGATAAATACTCTAAATTTAGTAAAGGAAAATTACAATTCGGGGCTTGAGCTAAAGGGCGTTCTCTTAACCATGTATGATGCGAGGAATAACCTTTCGCTCGATGTTGAAAGCGAGGTAAGAGAGTTTTTTAAAGATATAGTCTTTAAGACCATGATTCCACGAAATGTAAAGCTAGCCGAGGCGCCAAGCCACGGTCTAAGTATATTTGATTATGATAAGAAATCCACTGGCGCAGAAAGCTATAAACAGCTTGCCAAGGAATTTCTAAAGAGATTTAAGGAGATATGATGCAGAAGAGAAAATCGACATTGGGTAAGGGCTTAGGTGCTCTATTTGAACAGGTAGAAGAGGTAAAGAGAACCGAAGTCCATGAACTAGAATTAAATAAAATCATTCCAAACCCCGAGCAAGTTAGAAAAGACTTCGACGAGGAAGCGATAGATGAACTTGCAAAAAGCATTGAAAATCATGGGCTACTAGAGCCAATACTAGTAACTCCAAGAGGCGATAAATTTCTAATAGTTGCTGGCGAGAGACGCTTTCGCGCTTATCAAAAGCTAAAAAAGAAGAGCATACCAGCATTAGTTAAAGAATTTCTAGCAGAAGATATTAAAAAGCTTTCTTTAATAGAAAATATTCAGAGAAAGGATTTAAATCCAATCGAGGAGGCCATGAGCTATAAAGAGCTTATGGATGAATTAGAGCTTACTCAGGAGGAGCTCGCTCATGAAATAGGCAAGAGTAGAAGCCATATTGCAAATAGTTTGAGGCTTTTGAAACTGGACAAGAGCGTATGCGAAATGGTAAGGCGAGGAGATATTTCCTTTGGTCATGCTAAAATATTAAGCTCGGCAACTCACGCCGATCAAATAAAATACGCCAATAGTATACTCAGTCAAAAACTGTCGGTAAGGGATTTTGAAAAACTCTTTAAAGAGGATAAAAAGAGTAGCAGCAAAAAGAAAAATAATAAAAATACAAATAAAAATATGTTTATCGAAGAAATTGAAAATCAATTGATCGAGCAATTACTTGCTCGTGTAAGTGTTAGATATAAAGATGGCAAGGGTAAAATTATAATAGATTTCTCATCGGACGAGGAGCTCAATCGTTTGATCAACTACATTGGTCGAGACGATTTGCATTATTTATAGAAAGGGGATGAAAATTGAATCTAATGGATTTGAGAGTTATAACTGTTGACAGTTTCACTCATTGCAGATTTGGCGGAAATCCGGCAGCAGTTGTACCAGAGTGTGAGGAGGTACCAGAGAGCTATTTCCAGCAGATTGCAAATGAGATCAATCTTGCGCAGACGGCATTTGTCCATCAAAAGAGCGAAGATAGATATTTAATAGAATTTTTTACGCCAAAGAGTGATATACTCTTCTCGGGTCACGCTACCATTGCGGCATTTTTTGTGCTTGCCGACATGGGATATATTAGACCCGACCAAGAGAGCGATATCAAGCATGTAGAGTGTGAGCTTACTGGAGGGAGCGTGCTTCCATTGAGGATAAAATATAGCGAAGACTACGAGGTCGAAAGAATAAGCATAGAGATGCCTATGCTCGAACGTGGGCTTGACAAGAATGAAGATAGATTTAATAAAAACTCCATCGCCAATATTTTAAAAGTTGATGAGGAGCATATTTTAAAAATCGATTCGGGTGGATATTTTTCAAAAGATCTATTTGTATTTTTAGATAGCAAAAAATTGCTCGACGAGCTTGAGGTCGATTTTTGGTCGCTAACAGATATCAATGAGGATACCGACACCAACGGATTATATGTGCTATGGGCTGATGATTCCAAGGAAAAGCTCTATGCCTATGGAAGATATTTTTCACCTAAATACGGCATATATGAAGAGGCAGCGACTGGTTCAGCGGCAGCGGCAGTCGGGGAGATACTCTTAGATGATTTTAAGAGGGATAAAGTTACTATTTACCAAGGTCAAATAATGAAAAGACCTAGCGTAATAGATATAGAAAGAGAGGATGACCGCATTATACTAAGTGGCATCTCGCGTGTTGTAATGGACGCAGTAATGTATTTATAAGGAGGATGAAATGAAATTAATTGATTTAACACTTAAGGATTATTTAAAGGAAGTTTATGGAGAAAGCCCAGCACCAGGCGGTGGATCGGTCTCGGCATATGCAGGAGCATTGGGAGTTGCACTAACTCAAATGGTTGGAAGTCTAACCATCGATAAAAAAGTATTTGAAGAGTTGAATGATGATGAAAAAGCAAAGATGAAGGATATGCAAGAAAAATACCATTCAATAAGAGTTGAACTAGAGGAAATCGTCGACACTGATGCAACTAGCTTTGACGAAGTAATGGCAGCTTTTAAGCTTCCAAAGTCGACCGATGAGGAAAAGAAGGCAAGAACCGATGCAATCCAATCAGGCTACAAGAAAGCTCTTGAAATTCCATTAAGAGCAGCAGAACTTTGCCTAGAAGCTCTTGATATGCAAGAGATCTATGCTAATTGCGGAAATAAAAATGCCATAACAGACGTTGGAGTTGGTACGCTTTTACTTCAATCAGGACTTGAAGGTGCATTATTTAATGTACTAATCAATGTAAATTCAATTAAAGATACTGAATATGCTGATAATATTAGAGTAAGAGCCGACGAACTTCTTAAGAAAGGCGCAGCTAAGAAAGAAGAAACTCTAAAGATCGTCTATTCTAAGCTTAAATAATGATTTATTTTGACAATGGAGCTACTAGTTTTCCAAAGCCGCCCGAAGTCCTAGATGCCTATATAAAGGCATCAGGCCATGCGGCCAACCCTGGCAGAAGCTCTCATAAAATGGCAATTGATAGTGCTAGGGCGATATTTGAAACGCGACTTGCCATAAAGGATTTTATAAATGCAGATAGCACTAAGAATATAATCTTTACAAAAAACTGTACCGAGGCTCTCGATATAGCTATTTTTGGTGCGCTATCAGCAGGAGATCATGTAATAACTACGTCTTTTGAACACAATTCCGTTCTTCGCCCGCTTCATCATCTTAAAAATCAAGGCGTTGAACTAAGTATAATAGATAGCGATTTTGATGAACTTGAACGCGATATAATTAGGGCAATTAAGCCTAACACCCGCATGGTTGCAATAAGCCATGTGGATAATTTAGTTGGACACGAGAAGGATATAGTTAGCATTGGAAATTCACTTAGCGAGGATATACTATTTTTAGTAGATGCCGCGCAGTCATTGGGGCATACCAAGGTCGACGTAGAAGAGGCGAGGATTGATCTGCTTGCAGCTCCTGGTCATAAAGCACTTATGGGTCCTATGGGAACTGGTTTCCTATATATTAGAGACGAGAATATGCTAACTCCATTTTTGGTAGGAGGCACTGGTAGCGAGAGCCAATCGCTTATGCAACCTAGCTTTGCCCCCGATAAATTCGAGGCAGGCACTCTTAATATGCCGGGGATATATAGTTTAAAGGCGGGCATCGACTGGATCAACAAGACAGGGCTTGATAAAATCGAAGGGAAAGTCAAAACTCTTGCAAGATATTTTTATAATAGAGTTCGCGAGGTAGAGGATATAATAATCTATGGAATAGATAATCCCGACGATATAACAAGTGTCGTAAGTATAAATATCGAAGGAATAGATTGTGGACTAGTTGCACAAAAACTTGATGAATATGGAGAGATAGCGGTAAGAAGTCAACTTCACTGCGCTCCACTTAATCATATGCACTTTGGCACCATCGATAAGGGCATGGTGCGATTTAGCTTTGGATATTTCAACACTCAAGCGGAGATCGATCAAGCAATCGAAGTCTTAAAGAGAATATCCCACGAAGCTCGTGAGGGACTAATATAAAATAAAAATAATTGGAGATAAAATGCAATATTTAAACGAAATCATCTATGGTCTAATAGCTGCAGTTGCAGTATTATTCATCATAGTAATTGTTTTGATGATAAAATTAAATAAAGAAAAAAAGCGCATGGACGCGCTCACCACCACTAGCGAAGAACTTGACTTAGAGAAGATATTAAGGATGATACAAAAGGATATAAATGACATCCAAACGGGCAATATTTTGCGTGAGCAAAAGATCAGCGACCTTCAAACCGATCTTAGCTTCACCATAAGAAAAGTGGGCTTTATTCGCTACAATGCCTTTCAAAATGAACAAAAGGGTAGAGGAGGCGATTTATCATTTTCAATTGCATTTTTGGATGGATATAACAATGGCTTTGTACTATCTAGCATCTATGCAAGT
The DNA here is from genome assembly GCA_022766605.1 of Ezakiella sp. Classification (GTDB taxonomy): domain Bacteria; phylum Bacillota; class Clostridia; order Tissierellales; family Peptoniphilaceae; genus Ezakiella. The sequence continues at coordinate 13,636 of JALEOH010000032.1, read as the reverse complement.
AGCCAGTCCATTAGCTATGCTAAGCCTATTAAAAATAAAGAAAGCAATATTCCACTTTCCGACGAAGAAGTGATGGCAATTGAGAAGGCCATTCGCGGAGATGTGATTAGTTAGGAGGATATATGGATTTAGAAAAATATATAACAGTAATAGAGGATTTTCCAAAAGAAGGCATTTCATTTAAAGATATAACATCACTATTAAGCGATGGCGCCGCACTTAAAGAAGCGATAAAAGTGCTTGCAGATCCACTAAGGGATAAGGGCATTAAATATATAGTTGCGCCTGAGGCAAGGGGATTTATGTTTGGCTCGGCAGTTGCATATGAACTTGGCATTGGATTTATTCCAATTAGAAAGGCCGGAAAGCTTCCACGCGAGACAGTTAGCTATAAATATGAAAAGGAATATGGAGAAGATGAGCTTTTCATGCACAAAGATGCGATAAATAAGGGCGACAAGGTTGCAATAATAGACGATCTATTGGCAACCGGTGGCACCATATCCGCAGTAAATCAATTATTAAAAGCGCAAGGTGCCGATGTTGTATCAATTGGATTTTTAATCGAGTTAACAGGACTAAAAGGGGAAGATGCAATCGATGCTCCAGTATATTCTATTATAAAATATGAATTTTAATTAGCCTTAATTTGACTAATGACCTCCGTAAATGTATAATAAATAGACGGAGGTTTTTTTATGAGAAAAATAATAAAAAAGATAATTACTATTTCGTCGGCGTTAATAATGGCATCATTGCCCATTTTTGCTGAGCCGGAATATAGATATATAGAAAAGAAAGAGACGACTACCATTTCAGAGGGAGTTAGCCTCGATAAGATAATGGATTTTTCTTCCAATGGAGTTAGAAATATCAATGTCGTTCGCTTTAATATCTCAAATGACAAAGTCGAGTTAATTCCAATCTATAACAACAACACCGCCTCGCAAGGAATGGCAGTTACTAAAATGGTGGATGGATTTGGTGCAGTTGCTGGAATAAACGGCGACTTTTTTAACTACAATCCACGCGCGCCTCTTGGCATGGCCATATCAAATGGAGAAATGATCTACTCCAACTCGGACTCGAGCGATCCAACGCCCTCGATTATAATGAACAAGAGCACTAACTCAATGGATGTTGGTCGCTTCGATATCAACATGAAGCTAGTCTTTACTGGAGCGCAAGGAGTCAAGGAAATTCCACTTGGCTTAATAAATAAACCCAATGGCTATGGCTCGACTGGCATGTATACAAGAGCGTGGGGAAATAGCAGTCGCGGAGGAAAGACCAATAGTCAAACAGAGGTCGCAGTCTCGGGCGGAGTTGTAATCGATCGCAAAGATCAAGATACACCAATGGCGATTCCCGAAGGAGGCTATGTAGTAAATATAAAAGATGGATTATATCTACCAAGTGTTGGCGATAAAGTCGAGCTTCAAATAACTGGAGTCAATATCAATGATATATCCTTTGCAATTGGAGCGGGATCTGTCATTTTAAAGGATGGTGTCGTCCAAAATGCCGGCATCAATATTGCAGGCAATCATCCACGTACAGCTATGGGCTTTAATAAAAATACTGGAGAGATCTATCTAGTAACAGTAGATGGTAGAAGTATCTATCATGGCATGGACACAACCGAGCTAGCAGAGCTTTTAAAGAGGCTTGGTGCAACCGAGGCAGTAAATTTAGACGGTGGTGGATCGACCACGCTGGCAATTAGAGATGTCAATACTGGCAAGGCAAAAGTGGAAAATCATATCTCATCTGAGCGTGCTGTTATGAATGGTGTCGGAGTTAAGTCGAAGTCAAGCGTTGGAGCTCCTGCCAAGATGGAGATCAAGACCGAAGGCGATAAATTATTTAAAAATACTACCAAATGGGTCAGCATTAAATTATTCGATGCAGTTGGCAATCCAATTGCGGTCGATAATTCAAAGATAGTTTTACAATCTAGCCTTCCAGCTGAAATAAATAAAAATAGCTTTAAACCAACTAGTTCAGGCAAGCTCGAGCTTACGGTTAGCTATGGGGATTTAAGTCAAGCTATTAGCTTTGAAGTATTGGACACTCCGCAAGTGCTATTACTTGAGGACGACACGATAGGTCTTCAAAGTGGCGGTAGCTACAAGCTTAAAGATGCAATTGGAATAGATATAGTAGGCAATCGCGCAACTATAAGAGCTCATGAATTAAAAGCAGAAGTCGTGGGCAATGTCGGAGTTATTAAAGATGGAGTCTTTAAGAGAAATGAGGTCAAGGAAAATGGCGCAATAGCACTTTCTTTTGGATCGGCTAAGGCAAGGATAATAGTATCTAAATCCGCTTATAAAGAAGGAATAAATCCAATGGGAGAGATTACTGGGCTAAAGGCATATGCTCTACCAGCTCCTGGTAGAGCAAGCCTTCAAGTAGTTCAGGATAAAAGACCAGTTACAAGGCTTTGGTATAATTTTAGCGCGACCAAGGCTGCAAAGAGCTTTGGAATTAATTTCACGGGGGTAGTCCTACCAAAGGACAGCTCAGAGCTTTCGATATTTACTAAAAATCATGAGGACTTCGTCCCACAGGCTACTATAACCGTCGCCGGTAAGGACATGGTGGTGAGCTTTAGCGAAAATTTAGAGCTACTTGGCTATACTGAATGGAGAGCAAAGCTGCCCGGAGAAAATAATATCGCACTTAAGAATATATTCTTTGCAGCTCCCGAAGGCACAGCGTCAAAAGGGCATATAGATATCAAGGATCTCTCTGCTGTAATAAGCCCTGACACGTCTACTATGTATGCTAATTTGAGGACTAATTATAATGACGAACTCTTAACCAACAATCTTCGCTCGACTGATATTGCAATTGTAGCGGTGGGCGATAAGGCAAAGGCAGACTTAGCAAATGACGTGCTTAAAAACCACAATATAGTAATTTCAATTGATGGCAAAGCCCAAAGCAATAACAAGGACATGATTAAGACCGACGGCTCAAGCATATTTGCTCAATTTAAAAACGACAAGGGCGGCCTTCGTGCAAGCGATACCAAACAATGGAATGAGTTACTAACCACAGTCAAAAATTCAAAAGCAGGCAATGTATTTATCACCCTTGATGGAGGAAGTAAAGACGAGCTTGGAATAATAAATCCAGTCGAAAGAGAGCTCTTCCGTGAAACAGTTGAGGATATGATGAAATCAGGCAAGAGAGTATTTGTAATAACCAATCTCAAAGAGCCAAGCGGAACCAGATATGACGAAGGAGTTCGCTATATCAATTTAAATCCAGATGACAGCTCAAGCGAGTATTTAAATATCAATCGCATCGGAGAAAATGTCATCTATTCGATCAATAAAATCAATTAGACAATTAGGAGTAATATCAGCGATATGAAAAGATTATGGGTAATTTTTTTAATATTAAGTCTGCTGCTTGCTTGCACAAGTGGTGAAGACCATAAAAAAATAAGCGAAAATCTAATGCAATTTGACTATGCGGAGGTCTATACCACAATTAACACCAGCGATCATAAAGAGCATGAAGTATATGAGCATGAAAAGATACTCTACAAAAAGGATAGATTATCAGAAATTTATTGTGAGCATATGATATTTGAGGACAAAGCCTCGGATATTCCAACCGAGCGCTATGGCTATTATAATATAGTAGGAAAGACCGCTTTTTATACACCAAAGCCCAATTGGGAGTGGGAAGAGCTTAAGGAGGAAAAGAAAAGCATCTACGATATGATGCTTGACGCCTTTAAGCTTGCAAGTGATAAAAAGTCGAGCAATAAGCATGCAAGCAATGAAAATAGTGGAGAGGATACCATATTTTTTGAAATAAATAGTAGTGTCGAAGAATTAAAAAAAGGGGCCGAGTATTTCAGTAATTTTCTTAAAGATTTGCCAGGCGAGCTAAAGGCTAAGGTCGTCTTTGAGCTAGAAAAAATCGACGATAAATATCTTATAAGAAGGCTTGAAGCGGATATAGACGATGGCAAATACAGCATATCGAGCTTTGTAAGAAGGCTTGATGAAGAGGAAAGAATTGAGATACCACTAACACTTGCTAAAACGTTGATCAAAAATGGGTATAAATTTACTACAGAAGATAATTAAGTAAAAAAATCACAAAAGATAAGAAAAGGAGTAAATCATGTTTGAAAAAGTTTTTACAATAAAAGATCCAATAGGTATTCACGCTCGCCCTGCAGCACTGCTAGTCAATCTAATCAAAAGCATAAGTGGCGAGGTCGAAATAGAAAAGGATGGCAAAGTCGCAAAGGCAAACTCGCTCTTGTCGATAATGGGCCTTGGCGCTAAGACGGGCGATGAAATCATCGTTCGCATTAAAGACGGTAGCGAGGATGATTTAAATAAAATAATAGCATTCTTGGAAGAAAATCTATAATGCAAGATTTTTTGCCCATTATTTTGGGCACTGATATCAACGCCTACTCGATGGCGCGCTCAATCCACATGGAATATGGCATAAAATCAATTGCCCTTGGAGTAAATCATCTAAAATACACCGATGCTTCTAAAATAGTAGATGTAAAAATATATGAGGACTTTGATGGAAGCGGATTTATAAAAGGCATAAAATCATTTTTAGAGGAGCATGAGGATATAATAGATAAGACCAAACTAGTCCTAATTCCATGCTCTGATGGATATGTAAAGCTTGCGATTGATCATAGGGATTTTTTAGAAAAATTCTTTCTAATGAATTTACCTAGCCAAGAATTGCATAGAAAACTCGAGAATAAAGTAGATTTTTATAAGATATGCGAAGAAAAAAATCTTCCATATCCAAAGACCATTGTAATAAATAATAAATCCGAAGTGGATAAGATCAACATCACACCACCACTTGCAATTAAGACCAACGACTCAATAAGCTATGCTCATATCGATTTTGCAGGTAAGAAAAAAGCCTATCGTGCGGAAAATCTGGACGAAGCTATTGATATAATCAATACCATCTACGACCATGGTTACGAGGGCGAGATAATCATTCAAGATTTTATTCCTGGTGCTTCCAAGGACATGGGCGTTTTAAACTGCTATGTCGACACAAATGGCAGAGTAACTCTTCTCTCATATGCCAAGTGCATATTGGATGAATGCATTCCATCGCAGATTGGAAATTACAATGCGCTCTTCGCACTTGCAAATTTTGAAATTTATGATATAATAGGAACAGTTTTACAAGAGTTGGATTATCGCGGTTATGCAAATTTTGATTTAAAATACGACTGTCGCGATGGTAAATACAAGCTATTTGAGATAAATTTGCGTCAAGGTCGCTCAAGCTATTATGTAACAGCGTCGGGAGTGAATTTAGCCAAGTTTTTAATAGAGGATTTGGTCTATGGAAAAAAACTCGACCAAGTAAAAAACACAAGCCATGCACTATGGCTATTTTGTGCAAAATCAGTTTTAAAAAAATATGCCGATAAGGATGATTTAAATCTAATAAAAGATTATATCAAAGACGCAAGCTATACTTGTAAATATGACAAGGATGTCAATTTAAAAAGATTAGCTCACCACTATAGGAGAATTTTGTCGACTATCAAATACTATCCGAGGTACCAAAATGACAGATAATAAAATAAGCCTTCAACAGGCAATATTTCAAATATCCAATTTAACAGATGAGCTTCATCGCGAAGAATATCGTCTAGCAAGTGAATTTACGGGGCCAATTAGTCAAAATGGTAAGAATGCAGTAACCGACGATATGAAAAATGAAGCCAAAGAAGTGTTGGATAAAATAGAAGCGATAATAAAAGAGCTGTTGATGCTCAAAAATGCACTCAATCGTGCAAATAATCAAGAAATAAATGGCAGGACTATAATCTCATTAATCGATGAGGTAAAGGAAAAGAGATTTTTGCTCCAACAAATTGACGCAGCTCTCCAAAGCAAGAGGACATCGGTTGAAACAGGAGTAGGCATAGTACAATATGGACCATTCCACGAAGAACTCTATCGCAAAAAAAGAGACGAGTTAAGTCGTGAGGTCATGCAATTGTCGACTAAGATAGATGAATTAAATTCATCTACTTTCATCTCTCTAACATAAATTAAATATCATTGGCTGAGCATTGGGATTTTTTCTACGCAGCTCTCGAACGGTTGCGTGTTAGATTTACCTTTTTTACGATCACGTCATTTAAACGATTTGAACTCTTTTTTGTCCCGATGCTCTGGAGGTGCCTCCTCAATCACCTAAAAACTCCCCCTCCTGGGTGGCGTGCTAGTTTGGCCTTTAGATCACGCCGTACATAGCCCAAATTGATGTGGGCTTTTTTATTATAATAAAAAATCACCAAATATACTGGTGATTAAATCGCTCCGTCAAGTCTATTAGTCGCCTCTTTAAAATTATTATATCCATCGATAAAATAAATTTTAAAAAGTTTATCTGCCTCATCTTCTTCTAGCATATTCATAAGCTCAAGCACGAGCAAAGCGTCGTCAATAAGCTCATCGCATGAATTTTTACATAAGTAATCATCTATAATATATTTATATTTTTTATTCATCATCTCCTCCTTTAAGAGTAGATGTAATGAGAGAGACAATTTTTCTAAAACTATTTGATAAATTTTTATCATAAGTTAGAAATTGATTTAGTGTGGGTATAAAACTAATAAGATTAAGGGAGGACTTAAGATCTCTTTATAAATCTTTAAAATTTAAGGAGGTAATTATGGGACTATTTGATTTATTTGAAGCAAGACGTAGGGAAGTAAGAAGAAAAGAAGCTCTAAGAGATGCGGGCAATGTCTTAACAGGACTAGCTACAGGCCTTGCACTAGGCGGAGCAATTGGCTTACTCTTTGCACCACAAAGCGGAGAAGAAACAAGAGAAGATATCAAAGACTTCTACGACACCAAGAAAAAGGAAGTTCAAGTAGGCTATAACAAGACCAAAAAGGCAGTTAGCGAAAAGACAAGAGAGCTAATTGCAAATGCCAAAGACTCGGTAGATGCACTAACGACCAATCTACTAGAATCGGCAGATGAAGCCCTAGACACAGTCGAAGAAAAAATCGACGAAGCCAAGGAGGGAGCTGACAGAGCAACGGAAAAGGCTAAGACTGCAGCAAAAAATGCAACTGCCAAGGCTAAGGAAAAGGTAGAAGAGGCAAAGGAAGAAAAAGCTTCTGAAAAAGAAACTACAAAAGAAACGAAGTAGAACTATGTATTTAGCAGTAGTTGTAACAGATGTATTGCTCTGGATATTAATACTAGCTGGTGCATTTGCATTAATCGCACTAGGACTGGTATTTATTGGAGCATTTAAATCATTATCAAAGATCAATGAAGTATTAGATGAAAATAAAAGAGCTTTGGGAGAAACTCTATATCGCTTGCCAAATGTAATAGACAATGTAGACGATATAACTGCATCGCTCGCCGATTTAGTAGACGAGTTAAGCCCGGAGGTAAATAAAACCATGGCAAATGTCGCCGATGTAACTGGTAGCATCTCGAATATTAGTCGCAATATCGAGCCCGACATTTCAAATATCGTAACCAATATATCAAATATATCGGACAATGCAGCAAGCATGGCAAATACCGCCGAAGAAGCTACCAATGCAGTTAAAGGTGGAGTAGAAAGCGTGGCACAAGGCTTTAAAAATTTTGGCAAAAAGACCAGGGACGCCGCCGATACGGTCGCAAATGTAGCCAATGCATGGGGGAAAAACGCCAAAGCCAATATATTAGAAAAGAAAAGAGACACCCTAGGTGGACTATTATCCGCCATCGAAAAATTGAGGGATATCTTAGGACTTTAATCGAGTGGGGATATCCCACTCTTTTTTTTTTTTTATATTTAAATATATAGCAGTAAATAAAAGAGAAATATGCCCTATTTGGATAAAGCAATATTAAGTTTATGTTACAAAAGACATTTTAAAGCCATTATCCATGGAAAATAATTCTTATAAGGGGTATAATATTAGTACAAACCGTGGATAAGCCACGGAGTCAAACAATTTTCTATAATTTAAAAGGAGGGAAAATTATGAAAAGGACTATTAGTATATTACTCTCAGTACTTATGGTGCTGACTCTAATACCAGCAGATATTTGGGCGGCAGATGCTACTACAGTAGATGAAGCTAAGACCAATTTAGCAGATGCGCTTTCTCAAGCAAAGGACAAATATAAGGAGTTGAGCCAAGTAATTGTTGCTGACAATGCGGCAGATGTACCAAAATCAGAATATTATATTGCTACAAGCGAAGAAGAGGCAAAACATACTTTTATTAGTGCATATGAAGCAGCAAAAGCTGTTGATCAAAGTAGCATTACTCTGGATAATTTAGCTGCCATTAATTCTAAAATTAATGCTCTAAATACAGCATATGAAGCAGCAAAAAATATCACACCGAAACAAGGAACTAAAGAAATCGATAAAACTAAACTTAAAACAGCAATCGACAATGCAAAAGAGAAAATTAAAGATGTAAAAGAAAGCGACGAAACAAATCCTGATAATATTGAAAAAGGAAAGAAAGTAGCAAAGAAAGCCGATATTGATGCATTCAATACTGCAATAGAAGAAGCAGAAAAGGTAAACAGTAATGAAAATGCAACGCAAACCGATGTGGATACAGCTACTTCAAAATTAATAGAAGCGACAACTAATTTCAATTTTGTACTTGGAAAAAAAGAAACTACAGTTACAGTTGATAAAAGCAAATTAGCGGAAGCCATAGAAAAGGCTAAAAAGTACAAGGATATTCTAGTCTTAGCAGATGGCACTGACCCTGCAACAATTGAAAATGGTAAGAATTATATTGAAAAGAAAGACGAAGATAAGAAGACTAAATTAAATGAAGAGATTAAGCTAGCAGATGCAATTAATAGCAATAGTGAAGCCACTCAAGAGCAGGTAGATGATGAAGCTGGTAAGTTGGTTGAGAAAACTAATGCTTTAACAGCTGTTATAAAAAAAGGAACTAAACCAGTTCCAACCAAAATAGCTCTAAAATTATTTAGAAACCATAATAGCAGTGATGACTACAGTACTCCAGAAGTCTATAATGAAGATGTGAAGCTAAAAGACATTTACGAGTATTCCAGAACGAATTATAGATTCCTTGGTTGGTCTTATACGAGAGGTGGTAGCCTAATTAGTGGCGAAACCACCGTTGATGCTTTAACTAATGAAAATCTATATGCACAATGGCAATATATCGGCGACTACTATGACTACTATCGTCCAACTTCACTTGAATGGACCTACAATAGAGCCAATGAATTTAAGCGTGACTATGCTTGGGAAATAAATAATGCACCATATGAGCTAAGACGCAATTTTGAAAATGCCTACGATGTAGTAAAGAAGATGTATAATAGCTCCAACTGGTATCGCCGCGGCAGATACTACGATGGTCGTTATTACAATGGCTACTACGACGGTAGCGACTACTACTACAATGGCAACTGGTACAGTTACAACGAATTTAAAAGAGTGGCAGGATATTATCCAGATGATCGCTATGGCAGATACTACGACCCATACTATGATCGTTATTATGATGGATATTATTACAATGAATATTACGATTCAAGCTATAGAGCTAATCTTGAAGATCTAATCGATGCAATTAGAGAAATTGCAAGATATTATCCACACAAGAGCATCTATGATAAATATGCAAATCTAAGCTATCCTGATTATAGAGATGACTATTATTATGGATATTATGATGGATATTATAGCGACTCTGCTCTTCTAAACTTAATTAACGAAGGCGAAGATCTCTACAATAAAATCAAAAATAGAGCCGACAAGAAAATCGTAAAAGAATTAAGAGATGCAATCGACAATGCAAGTTCCGCACGTCGTGGCAGAACTAGCTATCCAAGAGCTTATGATAGACTAGAAGCTGCAATAAAAGCAGCAAGACCATATGAAAAGGCAGAGGTCTTTATTAGAAATGCATATATGAAGGGCAACACTCAAGGCAATTTCATGCCAGAAGCAACCCTCACAAGAGCTGAGGTCAGCCAAATCATCGCAAATCTATTAAAGCAAAGTGGCAAGACCACTGTCTATATGCCAAAGGCATATGACGACGTAGCACCAGGCGCTTGGTACAAGGAAGCAGTTGACCTCGCATCGAGCTACGGAATCATGACAGGAAAGCCTGGCAACAAGTTCGACCCACAAGGCATAATCACCAAGGCCGAATTAGTCACCATCGCAGCTCGTCTAAAAGGCTACGAAAAGGCACCTGGTAATATATTTGGATTAAAGACACATTATTGGGCTCATGGATATATTCAAAGAGCTTATGTAGAAGGATGGATTGAACCATCAAATGGATTTGTACCAGCTGCTCCAATAACCAGAGCTGAAACCGTTCATATCCTAAATGGTGCATTAAAATATGGTCCTGATAAAGATTATATTATAAAACTTGGAAATACTATGGTAAGATTTAATGACGTAACAAGAACCACCCCATATTATTTCGATATCATGACCGCAACCAACACCATAAGCTATATCGAAACCAATACGGGAAGACTTTGGAAAAACCATAAGCATCCAACCGGCATTTGGTCAAACAAAGACTATACAGCAGGCACCAATGTCGCTCCACTAAACTAAATATAGCAAACTAGAGAGGGCACGCCCCTCTCTTTTTTTGGTATAAATTAGATTATTCAGAAAGTAAAGCATTCATATATTTTTAAAATTCACTAATTACACACATAATAAACGCCATATAATATTTAAACGATATTACATATATAAAATATAATAACAAGCCGAAAGTGTTATTTAAAATAAAAATTTTTATTATTAAAATTAATAATGTATTATATCTTATAAAAGCTTAAAAATAGACGATTTTAAGAGCTAATCATACTGTAATCAATTCATAACGCTTTAATATAGACTGTTGACTTATATATAATGGAATCAGAAGAGATATTTAAAAATGGTAACAGCAATAATATATTTTTGTTATAATCTTTTCAGACTTGGGGAACAAGTAAATAAACTGTCGACATAGATGAAATAAATGTGAAATTCAATGTATGGAGGAAGATTTATGAAAAGACATATCGCGCTATTACTAGCGACACTTATGGTATTATCACTAGTACCATTTGCTACTCTCGCACAAGAGCTGGATAAAAAAGAATATCTTGTTTTTGTGGACATGGACTATTTTTCCAATGTTAGCACATACTATAACTATATGGAAAATGAGGACTATGAAGAGGCAATGGAGATTGCAAATGAAAACTTGGACTATGTTGAGAACATATTTAGAAAAGAAAGAAAACTTGCAGGGATAGATAAGTAACCTTGGTTGGAAATGCATTGCAAGTAAAACTAAGTCAAAATGAACTAGATTCAGTAAGAGATTTGCCTATTTTCTAAATTGGACTGCACGTTCGTTATTTACTTTAAATCCTACTGCAATAATCGCTTGAAGGTTATAGTGCTTTGTTTCTTTTGAAACATTTCTATTACCTTCTTTTTGAACTATTAAGAAATTCCTAATAGTTGCTTCTTCCTCTAATTCAGTATCCTCAAATATTTTATTAAGTGCTGATTTATAGCCAGAATGCTTACATAATAAAAAACCTGAGCACATAAATACATTATTCCGCAAATGTATATATTTTATTCCGATACTCTTGATATCATTCCTAAAAAGCTATATAATTGAAATGAGGAGCGGAGAAATGTATATTAGTGTGAAAGAAATTGCAAATAGATGGGGCATATCCGAAAGAAGAGTAAGAATATTATGCGCAGAAGGTAGAATTTTTGGAGCTTATAAAGAAAAAGGAGCGTGGAGGATTCCTGATAATGCAAAAAGACCGATAGATGAAAGGCGAGCGAGTTCAAGATCGCTTCTTCCATTAATCGATGAAAAACTAAATAAATTAAATTCTCTAAGACCACTTACGGAAGGAGAGCTGGCACGGCTTTCAGAGGAATTTATGATAGAATACACTTATAATAGCAATGCCCTCGAAGGCAACACTCTTACATTAAGAGAGACCGACCTGGTTTTACAAGGGCTTACGATCGATAAAAAGCCTTTAAAATATCATATTGAGGCAGTTTCTCATAAAGAGGCTTTCTATTTTGTGCTTGATTTGGTAAAAGAAAAGAGAGAATTAACGGAAAGCATAATAAAACAGATTCATTTTCTAGTACTAGGCGACAAAATAGACGATAGAGGAGTTTATAGAAAAGTGCCAGTCCACATACTAGGCTCTAGCCACGAACCAGTGCAGCCCTATTTAATCGAGCAAAAAATCCAGGAGCTATTATTAGAATATAAATCCTCATCTAATCATATTATAAATAAGCTTGCAAAATTTCATATAGAATTTGAATCTATCCATCCATTTATCGATGGTAACGGAAGGACGGGCAGACTTCTTGTAAATCTCGAGCTAATGAAATATGGTATACCACCCATAGATATCGAATTCACGGATAGAAAGAGATATTATGATGCTTTCGAAGAATATCATTTAAAGAATGATCTATCGGCAATGGAGGATCTATTTGCATATTATATAAATCAAAGACTGGACGAATATATAAATATGCTCGAGTAGAATTTTGGTATAATTCACCATTTATAAGCTAAAAAAATCCAGACAAAATTTGCAAGATATGTATCTTATATAAAATAAAAATCAAAGAAAATCGAACGGCTATATATTTTACTGCAGAGGACAAAATACAATAAAAAAAGGTTGCTTTATTCTTAACAAATATGTTATAATTTAGATGTATTCATAATTGAATTAAAGAGAGGAGCGTATTATGAACAACAATTTACCAAGAATAACAGAAAAAGAGCGAGAGAATCTAGCAGATCTATTTAAGGCAATGGGAGAAAAAAGCCGCATAAAGATCTTAGAAGTACTAATCGATGGCGACTCTTGCGTAAAAGAGATATCTGAGCTAACAGGACTATCTCAATCGCTTGTAAGCCACCACATGAATATCCTTAAAAATGCGAGGGTCGTCTTGCAAAAAAGAAGAGGTAAAAATGTCTACTATGAACTAGAAGACGAGCATGTAAGAAATCTCTACTTGCAAGGCCGCGACCATATATTGCATTTAGAATAAAATATTTTTATTATTGATTAGATTTTTTATAAAATTGGGTATAATCGAAATATAAGATAATTAAAGGAGGATAATATGAAGAATATAGTAATTTATACAAGTGCAGGATGCCAATTTTGTCATTTGGCAAAGGATTTTTTAACTGAAAAGGGTTTTGAATTTACTGAAAAAAATATCAGCGAAGACAAAGAAGCAATGCTAGAGCTAAGAAAGAAAGGCTATACAGGCGTACCAGTAATCATGGTAGATGACACCGAAATCTTAGGCTTCGATCAAGAAAAATTGGAGAAGGCACTAGGACTCTAAATGGCAGACATCAACATCACTAAGGACACTTATCTAAGTGAACTACTTGAAGCTAAGCCCGAGGCCGCTTATATATTAATGAGCTATGGCATGGCGTGCATTGGCTGCCCAGCAAGCCTTATGGAAACAATTGAAGAAGCTAGCATGGTTCATGGCATCAACCTCGATCGCCTAATGAACGATCTAT
>JALEOH010000041.1 GCA_022766605.1 Ezakiella sp. | reverse complement strand
TCAAATCCCCGAAGGCCCACCACTGTAACTCCCACTTTGGGAGTTTTTCATTTACATATAAATTATAAGAAGATATAAGAGGTGGGGTAGTGACAATTATTTGTATTTCTGTTATAATATGTCTATAGGTTTTATTTATGCATTTTAAATTTTGGAGGAATATATTATGGAAGAGAAATTTGATTTTATACAAAAACAAATAGATGAAAAGATTGAGGAGCTTAGACATAAACTCGATACTGTCTATACTCCAAGTAAAAGACCTAAAAGAGAGTTAAGGACGGTTGAGGCAACTGATGAGACTGTTGCTACTCCACTTTCAAAAAATGAGGAGCTTAAGCTTCGCCATAAGATGCAAGAAGAAAGTCTTAAACATGGCGAGGAAAACTAATTAAAGGATGGCTAAATTAGATAACACTCGTAAATGGGCTGTGGTCGTCTCGATCTTGTTAATGCTCTCAAAGGTGTTCGGCTTTATTCGTGAAGTATTAATTGCAAATAGATTTGGTGCCAGTCAGGAATCAGATCTATATTATGCTGCAACTAATGGAATAATTATTGTTATGGGGATATTGGGTTCTGGATTGCAAACAACTCTTGTCCCTATTTTTACTGATATTAAAAGAGAAAGAGGCAGAGAGGGGAAAAATAAATTTTTCGCAAGCATAACTTCAGTTACTCTATTAATTGCAACTTTGCTCATAGCACTAGTTTTTATTTTTGCTCGTCCATATGTTAGAATACTTGCAGCTGGTTATGAGGGAGAGCTTCATGATATTGTGGTATATCTAGTAAGACTGGGGCTTCCGATGGTTTTATTTTTATGCTTCACTTATATCTCAAATGCATATTTGCAATCAGATGAGGTATATGGTCCGCATGCACTTATGGGTATTCCATATAATTTTATATTTATTATATATTTGCTGGTTGTTAAAAGGCCTACAATAACAGGTCTTATGATAATTACACTAATTGCAAGCTCATCACAGTTTTTGATTCAAATTCCTGCTTTGAGAGAGAGGCGTGCAAAGTTTTATTTTTCGCCGAGCTTTAAGGATGAAAATGTTTTAAAGACATTTAGACTGGTTTTACCTGTTATTTTATCAAGTGCAGTATATCAGCTAAATATGTTGATCGATAAATCTCTAGCATCTACTTTAAGCGAGGGATCTATGTCGGCGCTAACATATGCAAGCAAGGTAAATACTATGGTTATATCTGTCTTTGTAGTAGCGATAACTTCGGTTGTTTTTCCAAAACTGGCAAATGCAGTTAGTAATAGAGATGAATTGGAGACGGGAAGGCTTTTTAGTAGTTCTCTTAATCTTGTTGCACTTGTGGTTATACCATCTTGTGTGGGAATGATGATACTTGCAAAGCCAATTGTAGAGATATTATTTCAGCGCGGCCGTTTTGATGAATTAGCTACCACACTTACTTCGGGAGCTTTATTATATTATGCGCCAGGTCTTGTTGGGCAAAGCTTTAGGATGCCGCTTGAAAATATGTATTATTCGATTAAAGACACCAAGACTCCGATGATTACAGGGATTGTTGCCGTAGTAATCAATATTATCTTTAATTTTATATTGATAAAACTCATGGCTCATAGAGGTCTTGCTCTAGCTACTTCAATTTCATCAATTGCATCTAGTATTATATTGTATATTGTAATTAGAAAAAAATTACCATTTAATGAGCTGAAAGTTCTGATAAATCTTTTAAAAATCGCTGTTGCTAGTTCTATTATGGGGATATTTACGAAATTGATTTATTCGGCTTTAATTAGACTTGTAACAGGAAGAATGGCTATGGCAATGGTGCTTTTTGTAACGATTTTCATCGCAATTATAATTTATGTGGTATCTGCAGTGATATTAAAAGTGGAGGATACCGACACGGTAATTGCAATTTTAAAATCGAAACTAACTAGAAGAAAATAAATTAGAAAGAGATAAATATGAAGAGATTTTTACTATATTTGACGGCGGTCGTAGTAGTAGTTATATGCATATATATTTTTGCTAGCTATGGGATTTTTAATAATGTTAACGAAATGGTGATTCCAGAAAATAAAAAGAATGTCACTGATATATCTAATATTATTGTACAAGATGAAATTAATGATAGCTATGTTAAATTTAACGATCGATTTAAAGGAGAGGCAGGATATACTACCGATATAAAAGAGGCAAAGTCAAGATTGAAAAAATATGCCACCGTTGATGAGGATGCAGAATTTATTTTAAAAAACATCGATAAATATCCTGACAATCTTATAAAATTAGCATCTAATAGAGTCGATGCGCTCCCATTTATTAGGAGATATCTAGATCAAAAAGAAGTTAAACAAACCACTGAGGAGAGTTATATTACGGGAAGAAAATTTCCATTATATATTTTGTGGGATGAAAGGTGGGGTTATAAGCAATATGATGATCTATTTGTAACAATAGGTTGTGGACCAACTACAGCTGCTATGATAATAAATGGCTATGGAGGAGAGCTTACACCGATAGAGCTAATGGATGAGGAGATAGAAAATAGATTTTATATTGAAAATACAGGCACTAGTTGGGAGGGCATTCGTGCGCTTTTAAAAAACCATGGTATTAAAACAGAGAATATTCCAACTGTCAAGACTAAGTATATCAAGCATCTTGAAACGGGTAATCCAATATTGATAAATGTAAGGCCAAGTAAGTTTACTGGTGTAGGACATTTTATGCTTATAGCAGGATATGATGGGGAAAATTTTATTTTAAATGATTCTAATTCATTAAGATATAGTCTAGAGCCGCTTAGCTTTGAGGAGTTAGAACAAGTTGTAAGAGGTGCATGGACTGTTTCAAAGTGATTTAGATTATATTTTTGGGTAATCTTATATTGGAGGTAGTTATGAATATCTATGATTTTAAAGTTGAGAACAATGAGGGAAAGCTTATTGATCTTTCAGACTATGAAAATAAAGTATTGCTCGTAGTAAATACCGCAACAAAGTGTGGATATACTAAACAATATAAGTATCTTGAAGAGATATATCAAGATTATAAAGATAAAGGATTTGAAATTTTGGATTTTCCATGCAATCAATTTGGTGGACAGGCACCAGGAAGTGACGAGGAGATCAATAAATTCGTCTGTGAAGTCTATGATACAAGCTTTCCGAGATTTAAAAAAATCGAGGTAAATGGAGATAATGCTTCTCCACTTTACAAATGGCTAAAATCGATCGATGGCAAAGAGATTGGTTGGAACTTTACTAAATTCCTAATTGGTAGAGATGGAGAGATAATAAAGAAAATGACTGCTCGCACAGGTGAGCAGAGTATTAGAAAGAAAATAGAGGAGGCACTATAATGAAAATAAGTCTAACTGATACTGCAAGAGATAAAGTGTTAGATATAGCCTCGCCATTTAGATTATATTTTTTGGATACATGTTGCCATGGTTCTGCACTTAAAGCATCCAAAGATGAGAAGAGTGATAACGATACTATCTATAATATAGATGGAGTTGAAATACTTTTAGCTGGAGACTTTTTAAAAGAGATGCCTGAGGAAATCGAAGTTGAGATTGACTATAAAGACTCTGGACTAAGACGTGGCTTTAGAGCAGATTATAAATGAAAATAATTCTAGATAAGCAAGCAATAGACGAGTTAAGAAGATTAAATTATAAATATAATAGACTTTATTTGAAGATCGGCTGTTGAAGTGGTCTTATATTGGGCCTAGTTGAGGATAATAAAATAAATAAAGATGATATTATAATTCATGTAGATGGATTTGATTTTTTGATTGACAAGGATCTTTCTCTTGGACTTGCTGATGAAATCTATATTGATTATGAAGATGAAGAATTTTCGAAAGGATTTATGATATATTGATGGAAATAAAACTGACCGAAGGAGCACGCAAAAAATTTTCAGAACTAAATTTTGATGCCATAAGAATTTATATCAAGGCAGCCAGTTGAAGTGGCTTGATTTTGGGCGTGATCTCAGATAAAAAGAAGGAAGACGATGATTATATCTTTTGTGAGGGATATATGTTTGTGATAAATAAAGGTCTATTAAGATCTATGCCAGAAGTTATCACAATAGACTATAGGGAAACTGGCTTAAATAGAGGATTTAAGGTGTATTTGTAATGGAAGGAACTATACAAAATAGTATTGAAGAAAATCGTGAAATAAAAAAAGGTGGCTTGAACCTTGGGCAACTAAAGTGGATTGCAATGGCAACCATGCTAATCGATCATATAGGGGCAATAATTTTAATGCCCCTTTTGTCGAAAACTCCAAGAGGAAGTGCCATTCGAGAGATCTATACCATAACTAGGGTAATTGGAAGAACTGCTTTTCCAATATTTTGTTTTGCTCTTGCGGAGGGCTATAATCATACGAGAAATAAATATAAATACTTAATAAGACTTTTGATTTTCGCAATAATTTCAGAGATACCCTTTGATTATGCGAACTCTGGTAAATTCTTTAATTGGGAATATCAAAATGTATTATTCACTCTTTCAATAGGTCTTATTGCAATGATATTAATCGATCTACCCAAAAAAGGAGTATTGATTAATCTCTTAATAGTATACGGAGCTATGGCACTTGCTCAATATATGTACACAGATTATGGACCATGGGGAGTGGCCAATATATTGTTATTTAAATATATTAGACTTGATCGCACCGGTAGGGCACTTGCAAACTCAGCAATAAATATATATCAAGGAAATTTTGGCACTAATTTTTCAAGCATTGCCCTTTATTATTATAATGGCGATAAAGGATACAATCCAAAATGGTTTTATTTATTCTATCCAGTGCATCAAATTATATATGCACTGATTCGCGATGCGCTAATATAGTTTTTAAGCCCTCTTATGATTAATAGGGGGCTTTTTATATAAGGAGGAGTTATGAATTATAGGCTTAATATCAATGGTAGAGTTTACCATTTAAATTTAGAAAAGAATCTAGTAAATGTAAAATCAAAGATAAGCACCAATAGAAGACATATAAAGACATCGATTAATCAAGCAGGGCTTTGTAATAAACTCGAAGATGGCGATAGATATTTAAATTTTCCCGATAATGGCTTGGAAAAAGCTATAAGAAAAGCCGTAGGCAACCATAATAGACCTATAAGGCTAAGTGAAGTTATCAATGTCAAAAATTTACAGGCCGAAGGTCTTGGAATAAGCAATCTCTCGGGGATTGAAAATCTATATAATCTACAAAGAATAGTACTGTGGACCAATAAAATTGGAGATAGCGAACTAAAAAAATTAAGCTATCTAAAGAATTTAAAATCAATTGATCTTGGTAATAACAATATAACAAGCATTGAAGCAGGCGTATTTAATGAATTAAAAGAATTAGAGGAATTAGTGCTTGAGGATAATAAAATAAAATA
This sequence comes from Ezakiella sp., assembly GCA_022766605.1. Taxonomy (GTDB): domain Bacteria; phylum Bacillota; class Clostridia; order Tissierellales; family Peptoniphilaceae; genus Ezakiella. Next base: position 14,499 of record JALEOH010000041.1, on the reverse strand, counting down.
TATTGCTGACGAAGCATTTATTGGAATGGATAGACTTCGCAATCTACTATTAGACGGAAACATAATAAAATCGATAAATTGTGTGGAGCATGTTAAAAATATAGTAAATTTGCATATTTCAAATAATTTAATCAGTGACTTATCGCCACTGGCCAAGCTTAAAAAATTAGAGTGGTTAAAGGCAGAATGCAATTTAATAGAAGATCTAAATCCGATAGCTGATTGCAAGAAAATATATTGGCTTGAGCTAAATACAAATAGAATAAAAGATATAAGTCCGTTAACTCATTTACACGAGATAAAGAGGCTAAGTCTTATAAATAATGAAATACAAGAAATAGATGCTCTCTCTCATTTGGATAAATTGGAGTGGTTAAAATTGTCTCAAAATAATATTAAAGATATATCTGCACTTAAAGACATGGTAGAATTAAAAATACTGGAACTTGCGAATAACAAAATAAAGGATATTTCACCATTAATATCCCTCAATAAATTAAAGTTATTGTATTTAAAGGGCAACAGCATCGATGATTTTTCAGTAATTGCCTATTTAAAAGAATTAAAAGCAAAGGATTTTCAATAGCTTCTGCAGTTTATTCATCTAACATCTCGCATGGAACAGGATGTAGTGTTTGCAGTTAAAATGGCGTTTTTTAAACACTCATTTCTCGCAACTCATCCATTTATTTTTGCAAAGAAAAAAGAATAATAGTAACATCAATTTTATGTAATGGTCGGGGTTACAAGACTTAACTTGCGACCTCATCGTCCCGACGCTTTGCAATCTAAATGGCGATTTGCTTCGTCATTTCGAGTAAAAAAATCCTCGACGTACTGAGTAAAGTACGCCTGCGGGTTTTTATACACTCATTTCTCGCAACTCATCCATTTATTTTTGCAAAGAAAAAAGAATAATAGTAACATCAATTTTATGTAATGGTCGGGGTTACAAGATTTGAACTTGCGACCTCATCGTCCCGAACGATGCGCGCTACCAAACTGCGCTAAACCCCGATCGATTAGCTAGACAAGTTATATTGTAGCACAAATAATGGACTTTTACAAGATAAATGTAAAATTTTCTTAATTGGTGGAAATAGATGGCAATATGTGCTATAATAAAATTGATTTAAGTAAATAATAAAAATGAAGCAAAAGAATTGGAGGTAATACTTATGTATGATTTTAAAAATGTCGTAGATAGAAGAGGACAAGGTCAGACCAAGTGGATGGCAATGAAAGAACTAAAGCCAAATGTAGCTCCTGACGTTATGCCTTTTTCAGTTGCGGATATGGAATTTAAAAATGCGCCTGAAATTATAAATGGACTTAAAGAATATCTAGATAAGACCATTTTGGGATATACTATTAGAAATGAAGGCTTTAACAAAGCCATAAAGTCCTGGTATCAAAGACGCCATGACTATGATATCGACACTGATAAAATAGTAAATTTCCCAGGAGTAGTGTCGGGACTATATCTTGGCATTGAGATGTTTACAGAGCCAGGCGAGGGTGTAATCGTAATGCCGCCAGTATATTATCCATTCTTTGGTGTAATTAGTGCTCAAGGAAGAAATATAGTGGAATGTCCGCTTATAGATAATGATGGTCATTATGAAATTGACTTTGAAAAGTTTGAGCAGTTAGCTAGCAAGAAAGAAAATACAATGACAATAGTATGCAATCCTCACAATCCAGTTGGCAGGGTATGGACTAAAGATGAGTTAAAGAGGATTGGAGAAATTGCCAATAAATATAATCTATTTATATTAGATGATGAAATTCACAATGACTTAATCATGCCAGGATATAAGCATACAATGATGGCAAATGTGCTCGAGGACAAGAGTAAATTCATTACATTTACATCTGCAAGTAAGACTTTTAATATGGCAGGAATGACATTATGCTCAGCCATGATTGAGGACGATGATTTGTATGAAAAGTTTGCAAATAGAACTATGGAAACCGCTCGCACTACATGCACATCCCTTGGATATAAAGCGGCAGAAATAGCATATAATGAATGCGAAGCGTGGCTTGATGAATGTTTAGAGCATATATATGAAAATCATAAATTTGTGCTAGATTATTTTAGCAAAAATCATCCAGGATTTAAAGCCTATAAACTCGAGGGAACTTACCTTCAATGGATTGATTTTAATTCTTTGGGATTATCTATCGAAGAGCTGGAAAAGAGAAATATAGAAAATGACGTTTTTCTTGATGAGGGCTATATATTTGGGACGGGAGGACATGGATTTGAAAGAATTAATCTCGCTGCTCCTAAGTCTAAAATAGAGGAACTATTAAAGAGAATATCCAAAGTTATTGGAGAATAGCAAAATGCCGGTTTTATTAGCCGGTATTTTTTATATCGCTGATAGATGAAAGCAAAAAATGTAAATTATTTAAAAAAATATTTTTCATCTTTTGAAATGAAATTGAAATATAATTGCAAAAAAGGTATAAGCGTTGATACCATGCGATTTATTCATTGTATTTTAAAAAAGCTTTATCATGATAACACTTTCACCATAATGCTTGACACTAATATTTCTAACATGTATAATTTAATGTGATGGGGATTACATTAAAAATTCAATTACCCAGAACATAAGGAGGAAGACATTATGAACAAAAAGTTATTGGCACTTTTAGTTGCTGCTTTGATGACAGTTACATTTATGGTTGGCTGCTCAAAGAATGACGAAAAGGCGCCAGAAACAACAGAAACTACTGGCACAGAAACAAAGCCAGAAGAAAAGACAGACGAAAAGGCAGATGCACCTGAAGAAAAGAAGGATGAAGAAGCTGCCGCAACAGAAGAAAGAGATGCTGATCAGTACATCAACTCATTTGAATCAGCATGGCCAAACACATTTGACCCATCAACAGGTTCGGACATGTATGGTAACAACGTTCTTCTAAATGTACTAGAACCACTAGTAAGAGTAGACGAAAAGGAAGAAAACGGACAATTAGTCAACTTCTTCTCACCAGCAGGAGCAGAAAGCTGGGAAGTATCTGAAGATGGAACCGTTTATACTTTCAAAATCAGAAAAGGAAATAAATGGGATGACGGACAAGAAGTTACAGCAAAGGATTATGAATTTGGTGTAAGACGTTCAGCTTTACCTGAAACAGCTTCTCCATTTGCAAATATCCTATTTGCACTAAAGAACGGTGAAGCAGTTTTCACAGGTGAAAAGCCTGTTGAAGAACTAGGCGTTGAAGCTCCAGATGATTATACATTAGTATTAACTCTAGAACATCCAGTTCCATATTTCATGGATCTAGTTATTCAAAGAGTATTCTTCCCACAAAGAGCAGACTATGTAGAAAAATATGGTGATCAATATTCAACTGATATTGGAAATATCCCAATGTGCGGACCATTCCTATTAACAGATATGACAATCAATAGTGAAATCAACTATGTTAAGAATCCTGATTTCTGGAATGCTGAAAATGTTAATCCAGAAAGAGTTCACGTAGCTATCATGAACGACACTAACACAATCAACAACTCACTAATGACAGGTGAAATCGACTATTCAGGAGTTGGCGATCCTAACGTTCAACAACAATTAAAGGAAAGTGGCGAATACAATCTACTTCAAAGAGATAACGCTTGGACAGGATACTTCATGGTAAACTTCAATGAAAATTCAAGAGTTGCTAATACCAAGATCACAAGAGCAATCGCTGCAGTATTAGATAGACAAGAAGTTATCGACTCAGCAATGAATGGTATTCCACTACCAGCATGGAGCTTTGTACCACCAGCAGTTAGCTGCCAAGGTGTTGGCGGACCAGTTGCATTTAATGAAAAAGAAACAGGTCCTGCAAAGAGATTAATCGAAGATATCGAAGATCCAAAGGCATTATTTGCTGAAGGAGTTAAAGAATTAGGCGGAGATCCAGAAAACTATACAATTAGATTAATGGGATCAGATACTTCAGACAATGGACGTATTTCAATCGAAGCTTTCCAACAACAAATCGAAGAAGGTCTTGGAGTTAAGGTTGAAGCTTCTAACCAGGACTGGAACGCATTTATCAACATCATCAACGGTGGAGATTTTGATCTTGCATGGCTAGCTTGGGGCGCTGACTTCAACGATCCATCTAACTTCCTAGAAACATGCTATTCAAAGACCGCTGCTTACCCTACAGGATGGGTTAACAAAGAATTCGATGAATGCATTGAAAAGGCACAAGCTGAAACTGATGCTGCTAAGAGAGCTGAATTACTCCATAGAGCAGAAGAAATTCTAATTTACGAAGATGCTGCACTTATTCCAATTAACCACTCAGTAGCAAATATATTTAGAAAGAAATATATCCATGGTACAAAGGACACATATTTCTCAAATATGGGCTTCCAATCACTATACACCATTGGCAGATAAAATCAATAGTAGGTAGCAATAGAAAAGAGAATAGTTTGCCTATTCTCTTTTCTTCCTACATAGATGGTTGTTAAGATTTTGTTAAGATATAAGGAGGAAAAATGACCAGATATATACTAAAACGTATTGCATTTATGATTGTTACGCTATTAGTTATTTCGGCTGGTACTTTTTGGATGATGCATACAGTTCCTGGCAATCCGCTTTTGACAAAAGCTCAAAAGAATTTACCACCACAAGTTTTAGATGCATTTATGAAAAAGTATAAGCTAGATAGACCTATTCGCGAGCAATATTTAGCATTTTTACAAAATGCTGTTAAAGGAGATTTTGGAGAATCGATTATCTATCCAGGTCAAAAAGTTGTAGATACTATTAAAAAGACAGCACCAGTAAGTGGTAAGCTTGGTTTTATAGCACTTTTGATCGGATTTACACTAGGGGTTACATTTGGTTTTATCGCTGCACTAAATAGAGGCAAGTGGCCGGATTACCTTGTTATAGCTATCTCGATGCTTGGGGTTACAATTCCCTCGTTCGTTATGGCGGCATTGTTGCAATATTTTCTCGGAAATAAGTTTAAGTTGTTCCCAATTACGTATAAAGCGACGAATTGGAAATCCATGGTAATGCCTATAATGGCACTAAGCTTTGGTACAATTGCTACCTACGCTCGTTATATGAGAAGTTCGGTACTTGAAGTTGTAAATTCAGATTATATTTTAACTGCCAAGGCAAAGGGTGTTGGTAAGATGGGAGTTATCTTAAAGCATATATTAAAAAATGCCATGATCCCCGCAATTACTATACTAGGACCTCAAATCACAGGAGTTTTTGGTGGATCATTCGTAATTGAAAAGATCTTTAATATACCAGGACTTGGTTTTTTCCTAGTAAAGAGTATTCCAGACCGTGACTATCCGATGATCATAGCAACCACAGTATTGTTTGCATTTTTATTCGTAGTTAGCCAGTTGGTTGTTGATATAGTTTATGGTTTGATCGACCCAAGAATTAAGGTTGCTGATTAGGAGGAAGTATGGAAAAAGAAATTAAAAAGACAAATATTACTCCTGAAATGTTTAAAAGAATTCCAAAGGATGATCAGGAGGCAGAAAAGATTGCCCGTCCTATAATCACCTTTTGGCAAGATGTTTGGAGAAGATTAAAACAAAATAGGGCATCGATGTTCTCGCTCGTTCTAATTGCACTTCTGGTTATTTTATGTGCAGTAGGACCATTTATGAATGAATTTGATTTTAAGACACAAGACTCTAAGTCTAAAAATCTATCACCAAATAGCACGCACTGGTTTGGTACTGACTCAGCTGGTCGCGATATATGGACTCGTACTTGGAGGGGAGGAAGAGTATCCCTTACCATTGGTCTAGTTTGTGCATTCGTAGCTATGATAGTTGGTGTTATTTATGGTAGTATTGCAGGACTTGCAGGCGGTTGGGTTGACACTGTAATGATGAGATTTGTTGAGATATTATCGTCTCTTCCGTATCTGCTATTAATAGTCTTGGTTCAGTTATGGCTGGATAAGCAGACTTTTGGAACTATGCTACTTGCTCTTATAGTTACCAGCTGGACTGGTACCAGCCGTATGGTTAGAGCAGAAGTTTTAAGAATAAAGAGTGAAGAATATGTACTTGCAGCAAGAGTTCTTGGTGTTAAGGCTTGGAAGATAATTACAAGACACTTAATTCCTAATGCTATGAGTATAGTTATAGTTGGGGTAACCTTTGATATTCCAGGATTTATTTTCTCGGAAGCATTTTTATCATATATGGGTCTCGGATTAATGCCACCTGATGTTAGCTGGGGTATTATGTCGAGTCAAGCTCAACAACAATTGATGTTCTACCCATATCAATTGTTCTTCCCGACACTCATGATTGCACTAACGATGTTATCATTTACACTATTAGGTGATGGTCTTCGCGATGCTCTCGATCCAAAGCTAAGAAAGTAGGTAAAAAATGGCAGAGAATAGATTAATTGATGTAAATAATTTAAGCGTATCATTCCACACCTACGCTGGTGAAGTTAAAGCTGTAAGAGGACTTGACTTCTATTTGGAAAGGGGAGAAACTCTTGCTTTTGTTGGTGAGAGTGGATGTGGTAAGTCGGTAACTGCTAAGGCTCTTATGAGACTATTACCAGAGGAATCCGCTGAGATCAAACCAGAATCTAAGATAATATTTGAAGGTGAGGATGTATTAAGCATGAAGGGCAAAAGACTAACAGACCTTCGTGGTGGCGATATCGCCATGATATTCCAGGACCCAATGACATCTTTAAATCCGACTTTAACTGTTGGATATCAGATAACAGAAGCTCTTAAGATCCATAGAGGTCTAAAAGGTGCTGATGCAAAACGTGAAGCAGTAAGATTATTGGATCTTGTTCAAATTCCTGAAGCTGAGAAGAGATTAAAGAGCTATCCTCATGAGCTATCTGGCGGTATGAGACAAAGAGTAATGATTTCAATTGCGCTATCATGCTCGCCGAAGCTATTAATAGCTGACGAGCCAACTACAGCGCTTGACGTTACGATTCAAGCTCAAATCTTGGATCTTATTCGCGATCTAAAAGAACAGCTTCATACGGCAGTAATATTAGTTACGCATGACCTTGGAGTTGTTGCTAACTTTGCAGACAGAATTCAAGTAATGTATGCTGGAGATATAGTTGAAGAAGGTAAGACTGAGGAAATTTTCTATAATTCGAGACATCCATATACTTGGGCGTTATTAAATTCAATTCCAAAAATTCATGCAACAAAAGATGAAGAATTAAGAGCACTAGGTGGAACTCCTCCAGATTTATTATTACCACTTCCCGGTTGTCCATTTGCAGCAAGATGCTCAAGAGCTATGGAAATTTGTAAGACCATGGCACCACAAGCAACTAATCATAGCGAAACTCATAGAAGTTGGTGCTGGCTAGAGCATGAATATGCAGGCGATATCGATTGGAAATTCATGAGAGAAGGTGGATATTAATGGCTGAAAAAGAAATATTAGTAAGAGTTGAACATCTCACAAAACATTTTAAAGTTGGCAGAAAGGCCGTCTTAAAAGCTGTAGATGATGTTAATTTCAATATATATAAAGGTGAGACCTTTGGTGTTGTAGGAGAATCAGGTTGTGGTAAGACCACATGCGGTAGAACTGTTCTTGGCATGTATCCTGCAACTCATGGTAAGGTTATGTTCGATGGCAAAGATGTCCACAGTATGAGCAAACAAGAGGCATTTCATTTTAAGAAAAAGGCTCAATATATATTCCAAGACCCATATGCATCACTTGATCCAAGAATGACTATTGGAGATATTATTGCAGAGGGGATGGATACACACTTTGATCTTTCTAAGAAAGAGAGAACTGATAGAATCAATGAATTATTAGGCACAGTTGGACTAAACAAAGAGCATGGAGCAAGATTCCCTCACGAGTTGTCAGGAGGACAAAGACAACGTGTTGGTATTGCAAGATGTCTTGCAATTGAACCAGAATTTATCGTATGTGACGAGCCAATTTCAGCGCTAGATGTAAGTATTCAAGCTCAGGTTGTCAATCTATTAAATGAATTGCAAGATAAGCATGGATTCACTTATATGTTCATTTCACACGATCTTTCAATGGTTAAGCATATTTCCGATAGAATTTGCGTAATGTATTTGGGTTCGGTTGCAGAGCTTGCTAAGTCCTCAGAGATTTATGAAAATTCATTGCATCCATATACTCAAGCACTTATATCTGCAATTCCAGTTCCCGATCCAAATGTTGGAAAGACAAGATCTAGAATTAAATTAGAAGGAGAAGTTCCTTCTCCAATAAATGTACCACCGGGATGTAAGTTTGCAGGTCGTTGCCCTAAGGCAATGCCAGTTTGTCATCAGACAAGTCCTGAGATGAAAGAAGTTAAGCCAGAGCACTTTGTTGCTTGTCACTTATATGATTAATGTTAAAACCTCGAGCTGGTCTCGAGGTTTTATATTGAATTTTTTTATAAAATAGTTTATAATTAGGCTATGCAGAATTTAGAATTTCGAGATATGAATATCGATGAAGTATTGCTCATGAGGTCGTGGGGAGTTAATTCAAATCCGCTATTAAAGAGTTATGATTTTTGGCCAAGGACAGAGGAGGAGTGCAAGTATTGGCATCATGAGAAGACCAAGGATTTTAGAAATAAATACTTCGTTTACATGTATGAGAAAGATGTCATATGCTATATCTCTATAAAAAATATAAAAAAAAACTACAACTCAACTCTTGGAATAGTGATGGATCCAAGATATCAGGATCGTGGCGTAGGTAGTTTTATATTAAAGGATTTTATAAAAAAATATAAAAAAATGGGCTTTAAAAAGATGGAACTTAAAGTTGATTTATTTAATAAGAGGGCGATTCATCTTTATAAAAAACTGGGATTTGTTACAAGGGCTAAAACCATCTCTATATTTGATGGTAAAAGAGAGGATATCTCGCCTAATATGAGAAAGTATTTTTTTATTGCACCAGGGATTATTTTATCAAAATGTTTAATTATGGAGGTTAGACTTTGAGATTTATTGAAGGAGAAAATTTAATACCAAGGTCGATTGAAATTAGCGATTTGTTTTTTGATGTCTTTTTACCAGAAGCCAATTCGGATTTTGTTAAAATATATATATACTTATATTATTTATCTAAGAGAAAATTATCATATACCGCAGAAGAAATTGCAAATATACTGCATATTAATATAGACACTATATTTAATGCTATTGATTATTGGATGCATCAGGGATTGATAAAAAAAGATGATGATGATCTGATAATATTTGATTTAAATTCTCTTTTAATTTCTAATTACAATAATGAAAATAAATCGATTGAAAAAAATCCTGAGGAGGATTTAATCGATCAAAATAAGAATCCTGAAGTAAGAGAATTTTTCTCTAGTTGTGATTTTATTATAAGAAGGCAGACCACACCAGAGGAGAAAAAGAGAATATTAAGTTGGCTTCGTGAATATTATATGGACTATGATATGATACTTCATGCTATGAGTCTAGCATATGATATCAGGCAGATAAGAAATCTCGATTATGTCGAAGGAATCATAAGACGTTGGTATGATGCAGGGCTAACCACACTTGATCAAGTAATTGAAGAAAGTGACAATGAGGCGGGTCTATCTACAGTTGATTTAGTCATGAGATTATTAAATTTAAGTAGAAAGGATATAACTGAGCCTGTTCGTGCCATGATAGAAACTTGGACTCTTGAGATGGGCTTTTCAGACGAAGTTATCAGCCTTGCCTGCGCACAGACCGTCAATATCAGGGAGCCGAATGTTAAATATGTAGATGCCGTTTTAAAAAATTGGTTCGAATTAGGTGTTAATTCGATAGATGATGCTAGGAAGATTATAGACGATAGATCGGCATCTCATGATAAAGCCAAATCAAGTAAAGTCGGTAGTTTTGACTATACTGATGAAAGACAGACCGATGGTTTGAGTGAAGCTGAACTAAAAGAACTGCTTGGATGGAAGGGGGATTTATAATTGAATATTAGAACGCAGGTTGAATATCTTTTTAATGCTAGACGAGAGCAAAAGAAAGATCAAATTGAACTAAAGCGAATTGAGTTAAAAAACAAATATCCCGACTATAAACAAGCGGAAGATGATATAAAAAAATACTTTGAAAACTCAGCATTTAATGGAAGCTATGACACTAATATAATGAATGAATTGGTGGAAGAGCTTGAGGCCATAAAGAAAAAATATAAAATCGAAGAGCAATTAAGAGAAGAATATGATTGTAAACTCTGCAATGATAGCGGATATGTGGATGGAAAGTTGTGTCGTTGCCTAAAAAGGGAACTAATAGATGCATACTTTAAATTAGGGGATAATAGTGGTATAATAGTAGATAATAGATTTGAAAATTTCAATGAAAATTTATTTTCTAACAATGGTGCCAATAGTCCAAGAGATGCTATTATTAAGATCAAGTCGCTTGCAAATAAATTTGTTCAAGACTTTGAGAATAATAAAGGAGAGTCACTCTTCTTTTATGGAAAAAGTGGTACGGGAAAGACCTTTATGTCTGGAGCAATTGCAAATGCAATTAAGGACAAAGGCTATTCGGTACTATATCTTACGGCAATAGAGTTAGTGGAATTTTATAGAGACAGGCAATTTTATTCGGAAGATAAAAAGGATTATATGGATGAGAAGGCTGATCTGATAAAAAATTGTGATCTACTTGTGATAGATGACTTAGGAGTTGAGCAATCAAACAATTTAAACAGTGGCTATTTATATGATGTAATTAATTATAGGGTAAGTTTTAATAAGCCATTTATAATAAATTCTAATCTTGGGATGAGCGAACTTTCCAAAAGATATGCCGATAGAATATTTTCAAGAATAGTTGGCGTATCGACCAATGTGGAGTTTATTGGTGGTAATATAAGACTAGCAGCTAAAAAATGATATTAAGGCAATATGAGGAGGTAATATGTTAAATATAAAGGATATAAGGTTTAATTTCGATGAAATAAAGACCAAACTAGAAAAAAGAGGAAAGACATATCCTCTTGATGATGCGAGAGATCTCGATAATAAAAGACGTGAAATAATCGCAAAAGTTGAGGAAATGAAAAGCCGTCAAAACGATATATCTAAGCAAATACCACGTCTAAAGAAGGAAGGGCAAAATACTGATGAGATATTTGCCGATATGAAAAAGTTAAGCAATGAAATTAAAGAGCTTGACGATGAGTTAAGGGGGGTTGACGAAAGACTACATGAAGTGATGCTTGAAATCCCAAATACTCCACACGAATCAGTGCCATTTGGAACTGATGACAGAGATAATGTAGAAATTATAAGGGTAGGAGAGCCAAGAGAGTTTAATTTTGAACCAAAGCCGCACTGGGATTTAGGAGTTGAGGCAGATATGCTTGATTTTGAGCGCGCAATAAAAATTACCGGCTCTCGCTTTTCGATTTTTAAGGGAAAAGGAGCAAGTCTATCGCGAGCATTAACTCAATTCATGCTCGACCTGCATGTGCATAAGCATGGCTACACAGAGATGAGCACTCCTTTTATTGTAAATCGAGATTCTATGGTAGGCACAGGACAGTTGCCTAAATTTGCTGAAGATATGTATCATTGCGAAGTAGACGATCTATTTTTGGTGCCAACCGCCGAAGTTCCTCTTACCAATATGTTAAGAGATGAAATCTTAGATGCAAGCGACTTGCCAATCTATATTACTGAATACACTCCATGCTTTAGACGTGAAGCAGGTAGCGCAGGAAGAGATACAAGAGGACTAATTCGCAATCATCAATTTGAGAAAGTAGAGTTGGTAAAATTTAGTAAGCCTGAAGATTCTTATGACGAATTGGAAAAACTTACAATGGATGCTCGCGAAGTACTCGATCTTTTGAAACTACCATATAGAGTAGTTGCACTATGTGGAGGAGATCTTGGATTTTCATCAGCCAAGACTTATGATATTGAAGTATGGATGCCTTCCTATGGAAGATATGTTGAAATTTCAAGCTGTTCCAATTTCGAAGATTTCCAAGCTCGTCGCCTTAATATTCGCTTTAGAAGAGACGCCTCTTCAAAGCCCGAACTCATCCACACACTAAATGGAAGTGGACTTGCCGTTGGAAGATGCTTTGCAGCAGTTCTTGAAAATTACCAAAATGAAGATGGTTCAATAGAAATTCCAGAAGTTCTAAAACCATATCTTGAAAAGAAATTTTAATTTATGACGCTCTATTTTAGAGTGTCTTTTTTTATAGAGGAATTAATATGAAAAAATTAATTATTATATTGATTATTTTATTATTATCTTGTAAAACAAATAACAACACAAAACAAGTCCAATATCAAATGCCAGTAGATGGATTTAAAGTGACAAGTGATGGAGTACCATGCCCCGATCAAATAATGATAAATGGAAAAGTATATCCATTTGAAAACAATGGGACAATAGAGATAGACAAAGCTGACAAATACGATATATATCTAAGCGAAGATAGCATGAGCCCTGAAGGAACATATCTAATATCCATAGATGAAGAAAATAGATTATTCGACGGCTATTATATACCACATAAAGACAAAGATGACAAAGACAATGAAGAAATAATATTTGAACTTGAGCCAATGTACTATTCTATAAGCATAGATGGTGAATTTAATAATGCAAAAATCATTCAGGCAAAAGACATACTAGTAAAAGATAAGGAAGGCAATATTAAACCAAAAAATATAATAAGGGACTATGAGATAATCAAATCAACCGAGATTATCTTAAAATAAAAGCTCCAAGCAATTGGAGCGAATACATATATGTTTAAGTATTAGATAATAAAGGGTATTAAAGTAGTAAGGTACGGCTCGAAGGAGGCAAAAATGAAAAGTAATTTATCAAAAATGGTGTTATTAGCAATTGTGCTAACACTAGCAATGTCATTATTAGCATGTAGCAAAAATAATGACGAAAAGAAAATCAAAGCATTTCTTGACATATACTATGAAAATATCAACATAGTAGGAAGTGAAAAGGCAAACTTTGATGAGATGATTGACTTGATTGACAAGGGAAAGAGCGAGAATGACAAGTTAAATGCATATTATGGAGATTTATCCAAAATAACGGATATGACCGAACTAAAAAAATTAATGCTTGATCGTCAATTTATGAGTCCAGTATATAATGACAAAGGCTACAAAAAAGCAGAAATTAAAGTAAATAAAATTGAAAAAGACCAAGAAACAAATTCATATAATGTCGACTATGATATAAAACTATCAGGAGTGGATGATTATAAAGAAAATCATAAGGTAAGATTAGCCGTAGAAGGAGAAAAAGTAATTATAAAAAATGGAAGCATTGGTCCCACTGCTGAGGTAATTTATGGGACAACATAAGCGAGGAATATTGATATTAGCTATAGTAGTCTTCTTATTTATGTCGATATTTTTATCGTTTAAATTGAAAAACATGAACGATGAACTCAGTGAATTAAATAGAAGATTATATGTAGCAGAGGCGAGCTTGGAAGCAATTGAAAGAGAGAAGAATGACGGGGAAAAAACTCCTGATATAGGCGAAGGCATTATTATGTCGATTTTAGAAGATGATGAGCACGCTCGGGAGAAACTGATTAAATTTATTGATTTTACAATTGCAATTGGTGAGGACGAACTATTTAGGGTAGACACTCCAATAGAGGTAAGCGATAGATTGATCGTAAATATTAAATTCAATGAGGAACTTTTTAAATATTTGCAGCAGATTGCATATTCACTCAATATTGACTTCCCGGGTAGAAAACAATTTGATCTGCAATATGATGGGCTAAAGCTTGAAAACAAAATTGTTGATAAGTATTTAAGATTAGAGACTTATGAATTTAGTGTAATCGATAAAAATAATGCAAAGCTTAGAATTTCTGATTTTGCAAAGGAATTTTTGGGATTATCATCTAATGAATTTGATATAATAAAAATTAATAGATGAGTGTATACTGTCATAATTGATCCATCAGCGAGTATTTATCATAACAAAAATGGATAGTTGTGGCAGTTTATTTATATATAGATAGGTTACACTTGATCTGTCAACACTTTTTTGGACGAATTTATTCCACACAAAGTCATATCCATACCATGTTCATTTGCCTCTTATGGCAATAAACATGGTGGATTAGTTACCAGTTACTTTAAGTGCCTTTTACTCTATTGGTGGCTTTTAATTCATCTAGATTTTTAAATTTATTTCTTTTAATAAATTCTGTCTTTAAGATGTGATTGGTTGATTCTATGACTGCATTGTCATATGGATTTCCTTTTCTGCTTAATGATCTTTTTAATCCAAATATTCTAAATATTTTATCTAATTTGCTATTGTCAAATTCTTTTCATCTGTCTGAGTGAAATATTTGTATTTCTTTTAATGAGTATCTACAGTTTAATAGTGCCTGTTCTACTAGTGATGCATTTTTATTCTTTCCTGCACAATAGCCTATTATTTCTCTGTTATGGA